>NZ_JBVKDS010000006.1:0-393037 GCF_055633695.1 Kitasatospora sp. NPDC114501
GAGTTGCCTACGCGTCACAGACACAGTCGTACCGGGTTTCACCCTCGGACGAAGGCAGAACCCGAAGACTGATCACAACCTCACACAGGCCCTAGCGGCATGGCGGATGGCCATGGCCGCGCTGCGCGGGTTGACGGGGCTGGTGTAGACGGCGAGGTTGGTGACGTTGCCGTTGAAGTATCCGGTCGGCTGGCCCTGGTACTGGTAGCGGCCGAGGACGAGGCCGCCGCTGGGGGCGGGGCTGGTGGCCGCGTTGTGGTAGCCGGTGCCGGCGAGGATGCCGTTGACGTAGAGGTTCATGTGGCCGGTGTCGGCGTTGTAGCTGGCGGTCAGGCGGGTCCAGGCGCCATTCTGGACCAGGGCGGAGGTGTTGCTGATGCTGGTGAACTCGTAGGGCCAGGTGTTGTCGTCAGCTCGTGCGAGGCCAAAGCGCCAGGCGCCTCCGGTGCCTTCGCTCCAGAGGAGGAAGCTGCTGGCATGGGCGGTGTTCTGGCTGGCGACGATCTGGCCGTTGCCGTTGGACTTCGCCCAGGTGCTGATGGTGAAGCTCTTGCGGGTGTCGATGACCGGCTTGTCGGTGGTCATGGTCGAGGTAGAGCCGTTGAAGACCGCGGCCTTGGTGCCGCGGCCGTCGACGGTGTCCACCGCGAAGGCGAGGTCGGTGGCGGTCGCGTTGTAGGTGACGGCCGGGTCGACGCTGAGGGCGGTCGTGTCGCCCTGGAGCTTCCACTGTGCGGCCGGGGCCTGGGTGTTACCGCGGTAGTGGTCGGTGCCGAAGCCTGTGACGGTCTTGCCGGTGAGGGAGCCGGGCCAGGCATGGAGCTTGCCGGAGCTGTCCAGGGCCCACAGGTCCGGGACGCCGTCGCCGGTGACGTCGCCGTCGGCGCCGACGGTCGGGAAGGCCCCGGTTGTGACGTCGGTGCCGATGCGGTGGGTGCTCGCCGGGGTGGCGGCGGTGACGGTGGTGTATTCGCCGAGGCCGTCGGTGCGGGTCTCGGTGGGGAGGGTGTATTGAAGGATGTCACCGGCGGTCCGGGCACCCGTGGTGGTACGGGCGCGTGCCCACAGGGCCGGCGTGACCGGCGTGGTGCCGGCCGGGTCGACGGCGAGGGTGTTGCCCGGGACCATCAGGTCGAGGGTGTCCCAGCCGCCAGTGGCGACGAGGTTCGGCGCGCGCAAGGTGTGGTTGGGCTTGACCGGGTAGTACCAGAGGTTGCCGGCCTCCACGGCGAGGAAGCCGGTGGCGTCCTTGACCTCACGGTTGGGGGTGCGGGTGTCCTTGGCGGAGCCGATCGGGGTGATCTGGCTGGTGTAGCTCCACTGCGCGTCCTGGTGGTAGCCCGGGCAGGTGGTGTCTCCCCCGGAGCAGTTGGGGCGGTCGAGGGTTGCTGCGGTGCCCAGGGTGAAGTGGCCCGGGTCGGATTCCTTGTTGGCGTAGTAGTAGAGCTGGTCGCCGCCGTCGCTGTGGACGAACAGGTCGTCGGTGTTCTTCCCCGGGTCACGGGAGCCGCGGTGGGTGACCTTGAAGTCCTTCCAGGTCCGGCCGGAGCTGACTTCGGGTGCCTGGTTGGCGGGGGCGGCGGTGCCGGTCGGGGGGACGTCGGTGTTGCCCGGGTCGGTGGCGCGCCCGTGGGTGATCAGGTTGCCGGCGCTGTCGGGGACGAGGATGTCGGGGTTGGCGTCGCCGGTGGTGTCGCCGAAGGCGACCGGGCCGGGGGCCCAGGGGACGTAGAAGGAGTACGACATGGTCTGTGAGGCGTTCGCGGCGTCGTCGAAGACCTGGGCGTACAGGATGTTGGTGCCCCAGTGGGTCGGCTTGGTCTTGATCTCGGTGACGTTCAGGGTGCTGCCTGCCGCGGAGCAGTTCTGCGTGTAGTTGGCGAGCTGTGGGTCGTAGCCGTAGCGGACGCAGACGACGCCCGAGGCCAGCTTGCCTGAAGGGTTGGGGTCGTAGGCCGTGAAGGGGATCGAGCCTTGCTGGCCGAGGCGCAGGTTGGTGGTCTGGCCGTTGCCGGACGGCGGGAACTGGGTGTTCGGGTCGATGAAGGTACCGAACGCCGCGACCGGCGGGGTGGTGTCGACGGCGAAGTGGCATGTGGCCGTCTCCGGTCCGCGAAGGATGCCGTCGTCGCCCTGGGCGGCCCAGCCGTAGATGTGACCGTCCTGCAGGGTGAAGCGGGGGACGGTGTAGGAGGCGCGGTTGCCGTTGGGGACGAAGTCGGACCAGCCGTTGCTGACGATGGGCGATCCGGTCACGGTGTCGTCCCAGATCCTGACGTACTCGGTGAGCTGGCCCTGGTTGTGGCTGCTGACGACCGAGGTCAGGTTGACCGTGGTGTCGGTCACCCAGCGGAACGAGGAGAGCGTCCCGTCGCCGCAGGCGTCGCTCTCGCCTCGGGTGACGCTGCGCGGGGCCGGCAGTGCGCGGGGGTCGCCCGGCTGGAGCGGCACATGGTCGTACTCGGTGGACAGGACGGCGTCGTAGGCGAGGCGTTTGAACGCCATTTTGTCGCCGGTCCCCTCCCGGCCGATGAGGGCGAACGCCAGGGGTGTGCCGGTGTCGGAGAGGGCGTTGCGCATCGCGCTGGTGACGTTGAAGTCGATGGGGACACCGGCCATGCAGGCGTTGTCGCCTCCGTTGCCGGGGACGTCCTTGCCTTCGAGGAATTCGAAGATGTGGTGGGTGCCCCAGGAGATGCTGCTGTCGAAGGCTCCGGCCCGGTAAGCGCTCACCGGGTACGGAGTGGTGCAGGAGTGGTCGGCGGACACGTGTTGCCAGATGCGAAGGTTGGCGTAGTTGATGGCGGTGTCGGGCAGGTAGCCGTTCAGGTTGAACTCGTACAGCGACCGTTCGATGCCCTTGGTGGTTTCCCAGCCCTGATAGCCGACGCCGGGGTGGTCGCGGTCGGCAGAACCTGTGCGGTCGTAGTTCCCGGTCCCCGGGTATGCGGATTGGACCCAGGCGTGGTGGCTCTTGCCGCGTGCGTCGTTCGACCACGTCGGGTCGACGTAGATCGGGTAGTTGGTGTTCGGGCCGTCCAGGAGTTCCGGGCTGGGTGACAGGACGATGCTCTTGCTGCCGTTCGCGCCCGTTCCGGTTGCCACGGGGATGTCGGCGACCGTGGCCCCGGCTCCGGGGCCGTCCGTCGTACTCGGTGTGTTCGTTGCCTGCCCGGTGGCCTGGCCGGAGCCGCCGCCCTCAGCCAGCGAGCTTGACGGGCTGGGCGCCGTCGCCGAGGACTGGGTGGCGAACGACGCCTTCACTGCTGTGGAGGTCTGCGTCGGCGCGGTGCCCCCGGACACCGGTGCCGCGGCCGACCACATCTGCGGTTTCGGGGCGGTGAAGACCTCCTTGCCCTCACTGACCGCCTTCAGGCTCCCGTCCTCGTTCGTGGACAGTTCCACGCCCTTGGTGATGGTGGGGAAGGTGAGCGAGCGTACCGCCGGGTTCGAGGCGGCGGCGGGCGTGTGGAGGATCAGTACAGTGCTGTAGCCGCCGAACCGGGTCGCGGTCACCTTCAGGTCGGTGTCCGGTGCCACCGATGCGTACAGGGCGCTGTTGCCGCTCACGGTCGGGATCGGCAGAGGCCCCGGGAACGGCGAGCCGACGGCGAATTGCTTGCCGTCCTTGGTCGTCATGGTCGCCAGCGTGCTGCTGCCACCGCCCGAGATGACGAGGTTGTCACTCGCTGCCGCCGGAGCGAGGGTGCCGTCGGGGCTTTTGAGCAGTGTGTCGTCCAGCGCCGTCCACGCTCCGTCGGCGCGCTTCACACGCTGGGCGTCCAGGTGCCGTTCCTGGCGGAGCTTGCCGGAGGGTGTGGCGACCGTGGTGCTGAACTCGTCCGTCAGTGACGGTATCGGGACGTCCTTGCCGGTCTTCTTCGCCTCGGCGAGCGCCAGCTCGGCTGGCCGGGGCTCCAGCAACTCCCCCGCGTGCCTGGCGTCTCCTGCGGTGACGGCGTCCTGCGCGGCCTGCCATGGATCGGTCGCCGGTTCGGCTGCGGCGGGGAGCGACGCGAGGCCTGGCAGCGTCACCGCGAGCGCCAGCAGCGCCGCCAGTGACGAGAAGCGGAGTCGAGCTGGCCGCCGCCTGGCGGTCCTTCCGAGCAGCAGTCGACTGTCAGTCATTTTCCTACCTGGAACACCCATTGGCTCTTTCCGGTGTGAACCCTCGACGCCGGACGCGCAGAGGTCAGGCGGACGGTCTCAGGGAATCGGTCCGGTCGTCAACGATTTTCTTTCCGGAATATCCGCATTGACTGGCATAGACACCCCCACCCTGCGTGCCGTGACGCATGTCACATCGTCGCGTTCTCGATACGAAGAGATCAACTTTCATCTCTTCCCATAGAATCCACCATCCCTTAGCGGGGCTCTAGTTAACTTGTCGTCAGAAAAACGGAATCGTCGATGCAAATTCGTAGAAGAAACGGGTCACCACCGGTGAGCAGGCGCATAGCCTGCGCCGTGGTGCTGGCCCTGACCTCATCGCTGCTGGGACCTGTCGTCTCCCCGGCCATAGCGGCCGGGCCCGACTTCTCCCGGGTGTGGTCGCCACCCAACACGCCGCTGCCGCGCACCCCGTCGGTCAACGCGGCGGCGGCACCGAAACCGTCCGAAACCGCGCCGCACTACCCCGTCCCTGCGGCCGCGAACACCGCGCCCGCCCGAACCCCCGTCGAGCAGAAGAGTGCGACAACGGACCTGACGGCCACGTCCTCGCGGGCCGGGACGCTCCCGGTCTGGGTCAGCCCATCCGAACAGGGCTCCACCCCAAGCGCGGTAACGGTCATGCAGGCTGACACGAAGTCCGCGGACTCCGCTCAGGTGAACGGCCTCCTGCTCTCCCTGAGCGCCGCCCCATCAGCGGCCAATGCATCGTCCACGGCAGGCGACGGCACGCAGAAGGCGGCCGTGAAGGTCGCCGTCGATGTCGCGGCACTGGATTCGGCGAGCGGGACAGTCGGTGAATTCGCCTCCCGCGGCCGCCTGGTCACCATGCCGACCTGCGCTCTGACCACCCCGCAGGTGCCGTCCTGCCTGGTCCGCACCCCCGTTGCCACCGCCTATGACGCCGCATCGAAGCGCCTGGTCGCCGACCTGGAACTCCCTGCTGACCACACCGGCACGCAGCCCCCTCAGGCGGCCGGCGGAGCGGTCAAGGCCACGTTCTCCAGCACATCGACCTCGACCGCTGAGACCGGGGCCGTTCTCCTCAGTGCGGAGACGGGCTCTTCCGGCGGCGGGGGAACTTATCAGGCTACGAATCTGTCGAGTTCGTCCGGCTGGGCAGCGGGGGGTTCCTCCGGCGCCCTCACCTACAGCTACGACATCCAGACACCGCCGGCGCTCGGCAACGCTGCACCGCTGGTCTCCTTCGGGTACAACTCGTCCTCGGTGGACGGGAAGACCTCGGCCACCAACGCCCAGGCGTCCTGGATCGGTGACGGCTGGGACTTCAACCCCGGCTTCATCGAGCGCAGTTACACCCCGTGCGACAAGGACGGCATCACCAAATCCGGTGACCTGTGCTGGGGCGGATTCAACGCCACGCTGTCCATGGGCTCACATGCCGGACCGCTGGTGCGCGAGTCGAACACAGCGACCACGTCCGATGAGGCCACCGGTGTGTGGCACCTGAAGAACGACGACGGCACCCGGATCGAGTTCGGCGCGGACCCGGCCGGCGGCAACGGCACCTACAACGGCGCCTACGCCAAGGTCACCGACACCTCCGGCACGGTGTACTACTTCGGCCTCAACCACCTGCCCGGAGGCGACAGGAGCGACCCCGCCACCCAGTCCGCCTCCACCGTTCCGGTCTACGCCCCCAACAGTGGCGACCCGTGCTACGACGCCGCCAAGGGCAAGGCCTCGTGGTGCCAGATGTGGCAGCGCCTGTCCCTCGACTACGTCGTGGACGCCCACGGGAACCTGATCACCTACACCTGGGCACCGGAGAAGAATTCCTACTCCCGGGGCGCCGGCCAGAACAACGGCAACGGAACGCTGACGTCCTACACCCGGGCGAACACGCTCGCGCGCATCGACTACGGCCAGCGCCTCGCCGACCAGGTCGCAGCGAAGGGAAGCCTACAGCCCGCGGCCCGGGTCGCCTTCGGCATCGCCGAGCGCTGTCTCGCCACCGGCTCCGCCTGCGACCCGGCGAACCGCACCGTCGCGAACAAGAGCAACTGGCCCGATGTACCGGTGGACCAGGAATGCAAGGACACCGGAACCTGCATCATCCCGAGTCCGACGTACTTCTCCACCAAGCGGCTGACGTCGATCACCACCCAGGTCCGGGTCAACAACGCCTGGCAGGACGTCGACTCCTACGAGCTGAAGCACTCCTTCCTCGACCCCATGGACGTCACCAGCGACCCGAAGGACGCACTCAGCCAGCGCGTCCTTTGGCTCGACTCCGTGCAACGCACTGGGAAGACCGCCACGCCGAACGTCAGCACGCCCGCGGTGTCGTTCACGGCGGTCATGCTGGCGAACCGGGTCGACGGATCGGACCTAGTCCCGGCACCGCCGCGGATGAACCGGCCGCGCATCCAGCAGATCCGCAACGAGACCGGCGGTGTCCTCACCGTCGATTACAACGACCGCGACTGCTCCCGGGTCAACCACGTGATGCCGACCGCCGAGGACGACAACACCCGGGCCTGCTTCCCGGTGCGCTGGGTCGTCCCGGGCTCCGTCGCCGGCGCCGACCCCATCCTCGATTGGTTCAACCACTACACCGTCCGCACGCTCGCCGAGAACGACTTCGCCACCGGCGCGCCCGCCAAGACCACCAGCTACGAGTACGGCCCCGCGGCCTGGCACCGTGACGACAGCCAGTTCACCGACCCCAAGGCCCGTACCTGGAACGACTTCCGCGGATTCTCAACGGTGACCACCACGGTCGGCAGCGGCAACGACGGTCCCAAGACCCGGGCCGTCACCACCTACCGGCCGGGCATGGCCGGCGACATCCTCAAGAACGGCACCCAGCGGACCGTCCCCCCGCTCACCGATGCCCTCGGCCGCAACGTCACCGACGTCGAATGGCTCTCCGGGCAGGTCCTGCAGACCGAGACGATCGACCTGACGACCGGCAAGACCATGGCACAGGTCGTCCACAGTGCGACCCGGGAGCGGACCACAGCGACTCAGCCGCGCGGCAGCGGACTCCCGGACCTCGTCGCCCGCTTCCCGGCCACCATCAACAACACCACGAACCGCATCCGCAAGGCCGACGACACCTGGCGGTCCACGACCCAGACCACCACCGGTGACGAGAACCACGCCAACCGGCCGATCACCTCGCTCGATCAAGCAGACGGCCTACCGGACCTGTGCACCCGCACCTCCTACGCCACCGGCCCGGACCTCCAGCGCACCGACCTGATCGCCGAAACCCTGACCGTCTCGGGCACTGACGCCTGCACCGCCCCGGCCACGGCAACCAACACCGTCTCCAGGGAGCGGGGCTTCTACGACAGCAAGCCCTACCAGCAGGCCGCCACGACGGCCGACCCGACGTCCAAGCAGGTCCTCGACCGCTATGACAGCACCGGCGCACCCGTGTTCACCACCGTGAGCACCACCGCGTTCGACACCTACGGCCGACCCGTCTCCGTCACCGACCCGAACAGCACCGACGCCCAGCACCCCAACGGCACCACGAGCACAACGTCCTACACGGCTCCCGCAGCCGGAGAACTGCCCACCACCATCACCGTGTCTGCCCCGATCCCAGGTGCGGCGAGCGGCACCTGGGACTCGGTCACCACCTTCGACAGCCGACGGTCCCTGCCGCTGACGGTCAAGGACGCCAACGGCAAGACGACCACCGACACCTACGACGGTCTCGGCCGTCTGACCGCGGTCTGGTACCCCGGCCGCACCCCGGCACTCACCCCGAACGCCAACATGACGTTCAGCTACACCGTCTCGAACACCACCGGCGTCCCCTCGACCACCACCACCTCCACCCTCACTCGCGACGGCGCAACCCCCGTCTACATGCGGCAGGTCACGCTGTTCGACGGCCTCACCCGCACCCGCCAGACCCAGTCCACCCCGGCAGGCCCCGGCTACACCGGCCGGCTGATCACCGACACCCAGTACGACTCCCAGGGCCGGGCCTGGGCATCCAACGCCGCCTGGTACAACAACGACTCCGGCCCCTCGACAACACTGGTCAGCGCCCCGAACAGCACCATCCCGACGCAGACCCGCCTGACCTTCGACGGCCTCGGCCGGACCGTCAACTCAGAGTTCTGGTCGCTGGGCGTCCTGCAGAACCAGACCACCACCGCCTACCCCGACGCCGGCCGCACCGACACCGTTCCCCCGCAAGGCGCCTGGCCCACCACCACCCTGACCGACGCCCGCGGCCGCACCACCGAAGCGTGGCAGTACCGCACCGCCACCGTCACCGGCCAGGCCTCGGACGCCGCTGTCACCCGCCGCACCTATACCCCGGCCGGCCAGATCGCCGGCATGACCGACGCCGCAGGCAACACCTGGACCTACACCTACGACCTACGCGGCCGCCAGACCAACGCCAACGATCCGGACACCGGAACGACGACCCGCACCTACGACAACGCGTCCCGCGTATCCACCTCGACCGATGCCAAGGGCCAGGTCCTCACCTACACCTACGACCTGCTCGGACGGAAGACCGGCCTCTACCAAGGCACGACCACACCCGCCACGCAGCTCGCCGGGTGGACCTTCGACACGGTGATGAAGGGCAAGCCCGCCTCCTCCACCCGCTACGTCGGCGGCAACAGCAGCGGCCAGGCCTACACCACCACGGTCACCGGCTACGACAACGGCTACCGGCCCACCGGCACCACCCTGACCATCCCGGGAACCGAAGCCGGACTCGACTCCGGCACCTACACCTACGCCACCTCGACCACATACGACCAGATCACCGGCAACCCCAAGCAGACCACCCTGCCCGCCACCGGCGGCCTACCGTACGAAGAAATCGCGTACTCGAACAACAGCTACGGCCAGATGTTCTCCTACGCCGGCGCCACCACCTACGACGTGCAGAGCGAGTACGACGCCTTCGGCCGACCCCTGCGCTCGACCGTCAACCCGTGGGGCACCCAGGTCGTCACCACCACCGACTACGACCAGTCCACCGGCCGCGTCCGCGGCCAGTTCCTCGACAAGCAGACCTCCACCCTCGGAGCCGTCCAGCAGACCAATTACACCTATAACCCCGTCGGCTCAATCACCTCGATCACCGATATCCCCGACAACACCCCCGCTGCGACCGACCGGCAGTGCTTCACCTACGACTACCTCGGCCGCCTCACCACCGCCTGGACCGACTCCGGCGGCATCACCACCCCCGACCCTCTCCAGCACAAGACCCTCGACCAGGGCGCCTGCACCAACACCACACCCACCAGCGGCGCCGTGGCACCGGCCAAGACCACCGTCGGCGGCGGCAACCCCTACTGGCAGGAATACACCTACGACCTCACCGGCAACCGCACCTCCCTCATCCAGCACGACCAGTACGGCGACCCCGCCAAGGACGTCACCACCACCCAGCAGTTCCCGGCCCCCGGCACCATCAACACACCGACCACCGCGGCCAACACCGGCGGCGGCACCGGCGGCGCCCACGCCCTGCTCGGCTCCACCGTCAAGACCGGCACCACCACGACCGCCACCGGCGCCGCTCAGTACGACGCCGCCGGCAACACCACCGCCATCCGCACCGGAGTCTCAAGTACCGGCACCTCCGCAATGACCTGGAACAGCGAGGGCAGACTCGCCAGCTACACCGCCCCCGCCCAGATCACCGGAAACGGCGGCACGTGCATCGCCACCGCCGCCGGCAGCAACGCCAACGGCACCAATCTGCAGATCAACACCTGCAACAACAGCAGCAGCCAGCTCTACACCGTCGCCAACGCCAAACTCGTCGTTCTGGACAAGTGCGTCCAGGCCATGGGCACCACCGCGGGATCAGCCGTCCAGCTACAGACCTGCGACAACTCCGCCGCACAGACCTGGAGCACCCGCCCCGACGGCACCATCCACAACCCCGCCACCAACCTGTGCCTCGCCATCCCCGGCGACGTCATCACCAACAACACCGCCCTCGCCCTCGGCACCTGTGCAGGCACCGTCCCGGCCGGGCAGAAGTGGACGGTCCCCAACACCACCACCACCTACCTCTACGACGCCGACGGCAACCAGCTCATCCGCCGCAACCCCGACAGCACCACCATCGCCCTCGGCGGCGACGAACTCACCGTCAACACCACGACCAAGGCCCAGACCGGCACCCGCTATTACCCCATCCCCGACGGTCTCACCATCGTCCGCCAAGGGGCCGGTACCGCACCCGGAACCTTCGTCGTCCAGGCGACCGACCACCACGGCACCGGCACCACCAGCATCGACCTGGCAACCACCGCCACCACCCGCCGCACCAGCGATCCCTTCGGCAACCCCCGAGGCAACCAGCCCCCACCCGGAACCTGGCTCGGCACCAAGGGCTACGTCGGCGGAACCAAGGACGACACCACCAACCTCACCAACCTCGGAGCCCGCCAATACCAACCCACCACCGGCCGATTCATCAGCCCCGACCCCATCCTCGACCAAACCAACCCACAACAGTGGAACGCCTACTCCTACAGCAACAACAACCCCATCAACCTCAGCGACCCGAACGGACTGCGCCCCGACGGCTCAGCCGGCGGCTTCAGCAACAAACTGCCTGACGGGACCATGGAGTTCTGGGCACCCGACGGCGACGGCGGCTGGAACTGGGCCCGCGACGTCGTCCCCAACGGCTCCATGGCCTCGAAGAACGTGGTCGTCATCCACCAGAGAGTCAACTTCAACGCCAAGCCCGTCAAGCGTCAACCACCTGTCGAATCCTTCTTTAGCGCGTACAAGCCCAAGGGCAACCCCGCCTGGACCAAGGCCACCCAACTCGTAGCCGAATTCACCGGAATTTCCGACGCGATCTCCTGCTATCAAGGTTCGGCGATGGGCTGCCTCAACACAGGGCTCAATCTGGTCGGCTACAACAAGGCCAAAATGCTCGAACGAGGCCTAGAGACCATAGCTAAGGAGGCACTACCCGAAAAGAAGCCCTCCACAAACGAGCCCGAGAACCCGAGCATCCCAGGCGCCTGCCCTTGGAGGAAGTCGCCGAACAGCTTCACACCCGACACCCCAGTCCTCCTCGCCGACGGAACCACCAAGCCCATCAGCGAGATTCAACCTGGCGACGAAGTCATCGCGACAGACCCGAAAACCGGCACCACAACTCCTGAGCTCGTAACCAACACCATCATCGGCTCGGACGACCGCGAGTTCACCGACCTGACCGCCTCCAATCCCTCCGACCCAGCCAAGCCCTCCACCATCACCTCCACCCAGAAACATCCCTACTGGAACGAAAGCAGCCAACGCTGGACCAACGCCAGCGACCTGCAGATCGGCGATCTCCTCCGCACCTCCGACGGCAAGACCGCTTCCATCCTCCAGGTCCGCAACTACCAGACCAGCCCGCGGCCGGCCTACAACCTCACCATCGCGAACCTCCACACGTACTATGTGCTGGCAGGAAACACGCCGATACTTGTACACAATTCTGATGACAATCCCTGGAACAATGCGATCGAATGGCAGAAGGGATTCTTCCCGACCACCGGAGGGCCCGCAAATGGCATCCTGTTCAAAAGGTATCAAGATGGGGATGGCGCACTCACCGGCTGGGGAGTATATGATCAGAATGGAAATCTGCGGTACCGAGTCGATCTCTTCGGCTCTGCACACAAGGGCGTCGAAACCCCTCACTGGCAGCCATACGTGACCAGAACCGCCCCCGACGGCAAGGTGTACGTCAACAAGACCCCCGATGCCTTTCCTGGCCTTGGTCCGGCCGGCGGGCCACCTGAAGGGTGTGCATTCTAAGCGCGCAAAGAAGAAATTGCCACCCCGGAATCCACACTGTACGGTTGACCCGAATCTGCTTCCATGGGGCAGAAATCCAACAGGACTATAACGAAGATCTTGAAAGAGGTGCGCAGGCGGTGGACAGTAATCTTCGACACGCCTCTGTCGTGGCACTCAGCGAGCTTGGGCGCAGCCACGACTACCGTGACAGGGCGGACGCGGGCCGCGGGTTGGCCAACTTCGCTGAGATGGATGAGTCTGTCGGGATACTTTTGGATCTCATACTCGACACTGGCGACACTTTCGTTAGCCTGGAGACCACGGAAGCCCTGCTGCGACGAAAGGACAGCGTTGGGCTAGCAATAGTCGCCTCTGCACTGGCAGTTGCCAGCTCGGATCGAATCGAATGGTTTTACACCGCGATCGTCAATATTCTTGGAATATTTTCTAGCGATCTAGACGAGGCGGTGCGGGTATGCGAGAACTTGGCGCAGGACTCCGATGAAAATGTATCCCTGGGGGCTTGTAAGCTAATCGAAATTTTGGCAGACATCAGCCCCCCGCTTCGCACCGAATAGAAATAAAATAACTGGCCCAATTGGCCAAGGATAACCCTGGGTCACATCAAGACTCCATGCAATTAGCTTGGCGTTTTACTAGCCGGTCACTCGACCTGCTGATCTGCGCTTCTACCCGGGCGAAGGCGGCCGTTCTCCACGCTTCGAGATGTCGAGTCACGAAGCACGAGAGAACGGCCGCTGCGTATGAGTCTCCCCCTCGACCCGCCTGCAGGCGAGGCGTTGGGCGTGTTGTCCCGCTTTCAGGTTGAGTTCTACGACTGCCTGTACACCCGTGGCGACGCGCTCTTCGAGCTGACGGACGCGGTGCTGTGCGCGGACGGGCCGGTGAAGACGCTGGTCGAGTTGTCGCTCGCCCTTGAACACCGGCGCGGGCACGGTGCGATGTACCAGGCGCTGGACCGCGGCTGGCCTGAGCCGACGCGGCTGCGTCGCACCCTGGCCGGCCTGCTTCGTGTGCATCTGCCGGAGCTTGGTTACACCTGGCTCTCGGTCTTCTGCTTGAGGCGTTCGTAGGGCGTCTGGCCGCCGAGAGCCCCGTGGGGGCGGTGGAAGTTGTAGTAGTCCTCCCATTCTCGGAGTTTGTCGTTCAGGACGCCGGTGTCGTCGTCGACGACACCGGCGAGCATGCGGTAGAACTCCTCGGCGTCGATGCGGCGTGAGCGTTCGACCTTGCCGTTGAGGTGCGGGGATGCCGGCTTGATGTAGGTGTGGGCGATGCCCTTGTCGAGCACGTGCCAGTGGAAGGCGGACTGGAACTCCGCGCCGTTCTCCGTCTGGATCACCTCGACGCGGAACGGCAGCCGTTCCAGGACATAGTCCAGGAACTGGACGGCGGTCTTCTGGTCGCACCGCGGGTAGATCCGCAGGACGCGCAGCCGGGTGCAGTCGTCGATCGCGGTGAACTGGTAGTACTTCGCCCGGCGGCGGGTCTTGGGGGCCGACGCGGGTTCCGCAACATCCGCGCGAACGCGCCCTGCCCGGCAGCCGTGCCACAACCGGCACACCTCGGCCCCGGCCGCCCACCCGGCGTGCGGAACCGCAGGCCGGCACCCCGCTATGACGTCGGGAAGACCGTCAAACGCGAACCCACGCTCGAAGCCCACCTCGCCAAAATCGCAGCGGCAGCTTAAAAATCAAGCTGAGGGCATCTGATCTACATTGCAGGCGGTTTGTCTGGGGCGCGTGACCGGGCCGGTCTTCGTAGCCTGGTGGGCTCGCCGCACCAGCCCTGGCAAGGCGGCCCGTCCCCATGACCTGCGGGAGATCGTGAACGCGATCCTCTGTTCAACCGGACCGGTATCCCGTCGAAGTGCCTGCCACACGACTTCCCGCCCTACAAGACGTCTACGACTACTCGCGGAGTGGGAGGCGGCCGGCACTATGCATCAGGTCCACAACCTGATACATGACCGCACCCGCCAGGCCCTCGGCCGCCACAACACGTCCGTCCGCTGCCGCCCCGGACGCCCAGAGCACCCGGCCGGGACCGGGCACCCGCGCATAGCCGTTACTCCTCCTGCGGCAGGACGAAGCGCAGACGCATCGCGGTGCTGACGATCTGGTAGCCAGCCAGGCCGGACTCGCTGAATGGGTTGGGCAGCGGGGTGATCCTCCGGCGCTCGTGGTCGTTGACGTGGGAGACGTAGACGATCCGGTACTCAACATCCGGCTCCAGCTGGCTCGCCCGTGCAGCCCGCGTCTCGGTGTCCCCGAGGTGGATGTCGCCGTCCGCGCCGGTGGACGACTTGACCTCGAAGAGCAGCGTGCGCTCGCCGTCCCGGATCAGGAAGTCGTAGCCGAGGCTGTCGTCGCCCAGCCCGTCGGCGAGGACGTGGCGGCGCATCTCCGACTTCCACGACTCCTCGGGCGGCACCCCGAAGTGCCGTTCCAGCCAGGCGCCGGCCGCGGCCTCGCCGGCGAGGCCGACCGCGACGGGCTTCTCACCGCTACCGGGCTCCCGCGCGCTGCCCGTGCCGTTCCCTGAGCCGCCGGATCCGCGCTGGCGCGGGATGGCTGCCGCGGGGCCGGGCGCCTCGGGGGTCACCACGTCGACCGGCGTCGCCAGCTGCGTCTCGGTCAGGTCGGCCACCACTCGGCGCGCGAGTTCGCGCAGGTCGTCACTCCCCATGGGCAGGTGCTCGCCGTTGAACTCCAGCGTCGGCGCCTGGGACCGCCCCGACGGCGCCGTTCCATTCCCGTCACGCGGCTCCGGCGGCTGTCGGCCCGCCGCGCCGCCCTCCAGGCCGAGGTCGCCGAGGTTCGTCGTGGCCGGCATCCCCTCCGGCCAGTGGCCGCGCAAGTGCAGCCAGGCGATCAGGGCCTTGCGGGTCAGGGGCGCGAAGTCGAGGAGCCCCCTCCGCCTCCATTTCCCGGGCCACCTGGGCGGCCCCGGGGCAGGTGGACTCCGTGGCGCCCCCCTGCCGGATGAGCCAGCGCTCGATCAGGGTGCGCAGTTCCGGCAGCCGGGCGTGCACGAAGCCCACGCACATGCCCCGGACCTCGCTCACCGGCGGCAGCGCGCCCGGGCCATTGCCCGCCAGGGGCAGGTGCTCGGCCAGCCACCGGTCCGCGTGGTCGGCCATCAGCTGGGCAGGGAGCTCCCAGAGCGTCCGGTGCCACGCTGGGTCGGGGCCGAACTCCGGCAGTTCGCGCAGCCGCACGTACTTCCCCAGCTCCCGCCCGGCGCGGTGGGAGGCCGCGAACGCGTCGCGCACCCGGTCCACCAGCCGCGAGCGGTTGCCCTGCAACCATGCCTCGAACTGGCGGGTGTGCAGGGCGGAGTTGTCGATCGTGGCCAGCCCGAGAACCTCCCACGCGCGGTTGGCCCGCTCCAGCGGTACGCCGAGCCGCAGCAGTAGCCGCTGCCAGTCGTCCTCCGGGAGCGAGAGCAGCAGCTCGGCGCGGTCGGCGCCGAGCTTCCCCACCAGCCAGCTGCGCAGCTCCTCACGACCGTTGAAGGTCTCCTGAAGCTGTTGCAGCTGTTCCGCCAACTCGACGTCCTCGCAGGCGAGGACAGGCACCCGCCGGGCACTGCCCGAACGGGCGGAAGCGCGGTCGGAGAGCACCGCCTCCAGCCGGTGGAGCGGCAGGTCGAGCGCTGCTGCCAGGTCCGCCTCCGTCACCTCGGCGGTTCCCCGGCCCTGCATCCGTTGCCCCAGCCTCATCAAGGCGAGTTCGAGCTCCCGGGCCAGATAGGGAGCGCCGACCAGCTCCGCGATGCCCGGCGCAGCCGCCTGGAGGACCGGCCAGTCCGCCCGCGGCGGTGCCTGGACGACGACCAGGCAGGGGCGCTCGGGGTCGTCGTGCAGCACCGAACGGTCGGTGGCAGCCAGCACGTGTCCGGCGACATGGGTGACGGCCTCGGTGGCGAGCACCAGGGAGCAGGAGCCCAGGCGTCGGAGGAGCTGGGCGACCGTGACGGTCTCCGGACGCAGGGCGCGGTCCTCGTCGTACTCCACCACCGCGGCCACCAGGGCGCGCAGCCACGGGCCGGTGAACTCCAGCAGGGGCGTGCTCGGCTCCTGCGGCGCGGGCAGCTGATCCGCGACCACCTGGACCACCGCCTCGCTGCACGGACGAGGCTCGAAGCCGTCGTGGTCCGCGAGGTGCTCGTGCACCCGGCCGCCCAGGGCCCGGTCGTCCAACGGCAGCACGGGGACGGGGACCTGGTCGAGCAGCTTGCGCTGCTGGCCGCTGCCCGGACCCGGCAGGTAGACCGGTTCGGCCACCTCGTCATCGGAGGCGGCGGGGAGGACCTCCAGGGCGCCGGCCCGGGAGACCAGGAGGGCTTCCAGGTCGGTGGACCGGCCGCCGGTCGGCAATCCGTCCTGACCCAGGTGGGCCGGCAGCAGTTCCGACCAGGCCCGCTCGTAGGCGCGGCGGATCGCGTTGGCGTGCACCCCGTAGCGCAACTGAGGTGCCTCCAGCAGCAGTTGGGGCAGGTGGCGGAGCCGGTCGAGGGCGGTGCGGGGGTCGGACCAGCGACGCACGCCGAGCAGGTCGAGCCGTTCCAGCGCCTTGCCGGTCGCCCGCTGCCGCAGCCCCACGGACACGACCGAGAGGTAGGCGGGCGGCTGCTCGCTCTCGCTCCACCACCACGCGGTCAAGACCGGGGCGAAGGTGCTCCGGCCCCGGTGGTCCAGGGTCTGCGGTATCCACGGCGCCTGGCAGAGGACGGCGGCGAGCGGGGTCGGCCAGAGGGTCCCGGAGCCGTCGCGGCCTCGGACGAACCGGGCCTCCAGGGCGCTGTCCCGCCACCTGTCCAGGCCGTGGACAATCAGCTCAGCGTAGAGCCGACGGCTCTCGTCGGAGAACTCGGCGTAGGCGTCCTGGCCCGGGAGCTTCGCCAGCTGACGGTTCTGGGGATGGTAGGCGACGGTCGAGTAGAGGCTCCCGTGCCTGCTCCGCCAGTTCTGAGCGGTCGCCACCCAGTCCCGGTGCGCCTGGACGGTACGGCAGATCGACCAGTAGGCGTCGAAGGACCACGGGTGGTTGAGCTGGCTCCCCTTCACCGGCCCCCAGACATGGTGGTACGTCGGGCGCAGGCCGTGGCTCACCTCGTGGCGTTCCAGGAAGCGATGGAGCACGGCCGGATCGGTGCCGCTGCCCTTGCACACCTCGGCGGCCGGCCGCAGGAGTGCTTCGTGGGCCTGCCGGAGGGAGCCGTCCAGGGTCCGGGTCAGGTCCAGGAAGCGGACGAGCGTGTCGTCGACGGCCGAGGCCGCTCCCGCCCAGCCTGGACCGAACATCGCGTCCGAGGAGGGCAACCAACCTCCCCGGGTGGGCACGAGCAGGCCTTCGACGCGGCCCGCGCGCGGACCCTGCGCGCTCCACAAGCGGCAGGCCAGATGCAGGCACTCCAGCCGGGTCCCGTCGTCCTGCCCGTCCTGCCGCATCACCGAGGTCAGGACGGGCAGCAGCGCCGCCGGAGTGTACGTCTGCACGAGTCCCTGCTGTTCGAGCCACCGGCGACCGGCCACGCGTCGGCTTCGGGCCCTGCCCCGGCCTCCCGACCACGGGATCGCGTCATGGACGAAGGAGAGGCGCTCGCGCACGCGGGTAGGCAGCGCGGCGGGCTTGAGCAGGACATCGCCGGTGTCGGGGAAGAAGACGTGCTCGCCACCGGCGGGGACGAGCCGGCCGCCCGCGTCGAGGACGATCCGCTTACCCCGCAGCAAGGCGGCGTCGGGAAACGACAGCGCCAGATCGTGGTAGAAGTCCGCCCAGCGCTCGTGGTCGACATCGCCAGGGCCGGTGGCTGCGGCCAGTCCCTCGGCCACCGCCTCCGCCCACCCGGCGAGTCGGTCGGCCCGGGGCTCCAGGGGCAGGCGGAGCAGCCGGCCCATCGTCCGCAGCCGTTCGGCGCGCAGCGGGTCCAGGGCCGGGTCGATTACCGCCGCCCTGCCGGTCGCGCCGACGGCCTGCGGGGTGAAGACCTCGATGCCCTCGGGCTGCCGCATGAGGTAGCCATCGTCGAACGAGGCGCGGGAGCCCTCCGGATGGACTCTCGGCATGAAAGCCACCTCGTTGAGCTTGCGGTCCAGCCTCCGGAACGCCTCCTGCAGCCGCTCCAGTTCGGCGCCGTTCCAGCGGACCAGGTCGATCACGGCCTCGCCCGGCAGCCGCACCCGCCCCTCGTCGACCAGTACGACCGCCCGGGCGCAGGCCGTGGCCACCTCGTCGAGCAGCAGCTGGTTCCAGGGCGTCTCGACGGCGAGCGAGCGGCGGCTGACGTGGGCGAAGAACGGCGCGTGACGTACCCGTCGACCGGGCACTCGGTCGTGGCGCTCATCGGCAGGAAGGAGTAGAGCCGGCCGCGCGTCAGCGGCTCGCCCGCCGGAACGGCCACCACCACCTCGGCGGAGCCGCGCCACCGATCCCAGGCCTTGCCCATATCGCCGCTGGCCGCGATGGCGGGGAGGACGCGATCCTCCGGCACCCTGCTGCGGACCAGGACCAGCTTCAGGCGTCCGCGGCGCAGCGCCACCTCCTCGATCCTGAGGCCTCGAGCCTTGTACAGCGTGGTCACCCGCCGCCCGAAGACGGCGCGCTTCGGGGCGGCGCCGGCCTCGGCACGGGTCACCACGACCGTGGCCAGCCGATCGAGGAAGAGCTCGAACGGCGCGCTGTCGTCCGTGAGTTCGCGCAACTGTCGGGCGGCCGAGGCACGGGCCTTCGCGTCCTTGAGGGGCATGTCGTGTGTGGCCTCAAGACATAGATGACACGAGAGTCTCAGCAGTTCATTGACAGTTGTTCCGGGACATCCTTGACGCTGTCGCGGAACCTCCTTGATCATTGGGCGCTGTGACTGAGGGGGACGACGCTGCTGGGCAGGGTCCGGGCTGGCTGGTCGAGCAGCGGTACCGGGCAGTTCTTGAGGTGCTCGACGGCTCGTCGGTCAGCGAGGTGGCCCTGCGCTATGGGGTCTCCCGCCAGACGGTCTATACGTGGAAGGCCAAGCACGAGGCCGGCGGCCTGGACGGGCTCAAGGAGAAGTCCCGGCGGCCGCACACGAGCCCCGAGGCGCTCGTCTGCGAGATGCGCCGAGCCAACCCGCGGTGGGGAGCGCGCCGGATCGCCTACGAGATCGCGCGGACCGGCACGGTCCCGGCGCCGTCGCGGGCGACCGTGCACCGGGTGCTGGATTGCAGCGGCCTGATCCGGCACCAGAAGCAGCAGCACCGGCGCAAGTACCGGCGCTGGCAGCGCGAGACGCCGATGCACCTGTGGCAGATGGACCTGGTCGGCGGGATCTACCTGGCCGACGGCCGCGAGTGCAAGATGCTCACCGGGATCGACGACCACTCCCGGTTCGTCGTCGTCTCCACGGTCCTCGCGGTGCCGTCCGGGCGGGCCGTGGCGGACGCGTTCGTCCGGGCTATGCGGGTCCACGGTGTGCCGGCCGAGGTGCTGACCGACAACGGCAAGCAGTTCACCGGACGGTTCACCAAGCCCCGCCCGGCCGAGGTGCTGTTCGAACGCGTCTGCCGGGAGAACGGCATTACCGCCAGGCTGATCAAGCCCTACTCGCCGACGACCACGGGGAAGATCGAGCGTTGGCACCAGACCCTGCGGCGGGAGTTGCTGGACGTCGCCGGTCCGTTCGCCGACCTGCCCGCCGCCCAGGCCGCGGTCGATGCCTGGGTCCGCACCTACAACACCACGCGCCCGCACCAAGCGCTGGACATGGCCACCCCGGCCAGCCGGTTCCGGCCCAACCCTCCGCCCGAGCCCACGACCGTCATCCCCGTGCAGAGCCCCGATGCAGAGCCCGAGCTCGTCGCCGAACCGCGGCCGTCCGCACTATTGATGCCGACGTCCGCACCGGCCCTGGAGTTCGAGACCGTCGTCACTCCAAGCGGCCACGTCGGCGTCTTGCCGCGGGTCCAGCGGGTCCGCTTCGGCAAGGACCACGCCGGACGCCGGGTCCACGTCTGGGTCGACGAGATCACCATCCACATCAGCCTCGACGGCAAGCTCGCCAAGACCGCAGCCTCACGCCTGGGCCCGGACGACCTGCGGGAGCTTGCGATGCGCGGCGCGGTCGAAGCCGGACCGCCACCAGCAGCTGCCGATGTCTGGCAGGGCCAGGTGGACCCCGGCACGGCCATCGAGGCGGACCGAAAGGTCAACCAGTACGGCATAGCCCTGCTCGGCAAGGAACGCGTGAAGATCGGCTACGAGCTGGCCAACCATCGCGTCACCCTGCGACTCGACGGACAGCTCATGCACGTGATCCACGACGGCGTACTGGCCAAGACCCTGCCCGCCCCGATCGACGCCGAACAACGCGCCGGACTGCGCGGAGCCAAGGCCGCCTCCGGCGAACTGCCCGCGCCCGCCGCTGGCGCGATACGCGTCGAGCGCAAGGTCCCCGCCGCCGGCGTCATCATGATCGCCCGCCAGCGGCTCCGCGTCGGCCGCACCTACGCGGGCGAGCTCGTCACCGTCCACGTCGAGGACACCTACTTCCGAGTCACCCTCAACGGCGCCGACCTCGTAGTCCACCCCCGCAAGAACCAGCACCCCGTCACCCGCTTCAGAGCCAAGATCCACGCACCAAAGCTCTGACGTACTGTCGCCCATCAGCTGAGACCGTCAACGATGTCCCGAGGCCAAGCTGTCAACAAAGTCCTGAGTCCTCACACCACAAGGCGTTCCACCAGCGCGGCGATCGCGGCGGTGACGCGCTCGCCCTTGACGGACTGGCCCTTGCAGGCGGGCTTGCCGGCCGTCTTCGCGCACCGGTAGTACTCGTACACCTTCCCGTTCTTCGCGAAGTTCAGCTGCCGGTAGAACCGGTCGCCGCAGCGGTCGCAGTGCGCCACGCCCAGCCAGGGCGACGCGCCGTTCGAGCGTTCCTTGGTGACCGATCGCTCGTCCATCGCTGCCTGGATCACAGCCCACTCCCCCTCCGTGAACAGGGGCTTGGCCATCCGGATCGGCAGACCCTTCGCGTCGCGGGCGATCTTTCGCGCCTTCACGGAGCGGCCGGTCAGCTTCAAGCCCATCGTCGCCGGCGAACGCAGAATCTTCCCGACGCTCGAGGGGTTCCAATGGTTCGACGGCGGCGTCTTGCGCTTGCTCGTGTAGGTGTCACCCTGGTGCTTGTATGCGTGCATCGACGGCGTGTCGAAGCCAGCGGCCTCCAGAGCCGTGGCGATCATCCACTGACTCTGCCCCTCCAGGAGCAGCCTGCCCATGTACCGGACCGCCTCGGAGGTGACCGGGTCCGGCTCCAAGGTGCGGCCGCCGCCGGGGCGGTCGACGATCCGGTACCCGTACGGCGGCTGCCCACCCGCCCAGCGGTCGGTCTTCCGCAGATGCTTCTGGGCCGCGGCGACACGGGCCTTGATCCGCTTGAGCTCCATCTCCGCGAAGATCGACGCCAGCATCAGGAAGACCTTGGCCAGCTCGTTCCCGAACGACCGTTCCTGACCCTTGCGGTAGTCCAGGGTGATGCCGTCGTCCGTGAAGACCAGGACCTTGTGGTTCTCCTCCGCCCAGTGCGCGACGTCTGCGCAGTCCTTCGCCGACCGGAACGCCCGGTCGACCTTCGCCCACACCATCGCGTCCCACTCACCCTGCCGCTCGGTCAGCCACGGACCCAGGTCCGGCCGCTTCCACGGCGTGACCTCCGCGGAGACGTCCAGGTCCTCGAACGACCCGACGATCTCCCACTCCTTCGAGACCGCGTGCCTCGTCGCCGACTCCGCCTGGACCAGGTGCGAGACCTTGCCCTCGTCCCCGTGCGTGTCCGAGACACGCGAACCCACCACTGCCCGAACCGGCGCCGAAGCCGTCATGATGCTCACGGGAGGTCCTCTACCGCCCAGGCCAGCAGACAGCCTCGAACAGGCTGCACTCGAACGGGTGGACCTTTTTCGAAAAGGTGTCGTTCCGCTGGAGGATCGACCTCCAGGTCGCCACCCCCGCCCTCGCCGCCAAGGCCGTCGAGGCCTACGTCGAACGCGCCGCCACCCACGCCGAGCGCTGGTCCGACCACGCACCGGTGACAGCCGTCTTCGACCTCACCCGACTCCCGCAGCACTGAGAGAAGGTCGGGAGACCCACTCCGGCTGCCGCGAGGCCGTCGCGCTGCCCGTCCCGAGCATCGGCCGAGGCTGCCACTTGCCTGCAACCGAGCTGGCGGCCACGAGGCCCGGGAGCGAGCCCGCCACGAGCACTCGTCCCAGCGCATTCCCGTCGAGCACGCCCTCGCCGACCACACGCGCTGGAAGGGGCTGGCGGGCCGGACCCACCACCACGACACCCTCCCCGGCCACTTACGTCGTCGTTGCAGGGGCGCGGCGGGCGGCGCGCCGCAGTTGGGCGTACCCGTCCCGGCGGCTATGCCGCATATGTCGACAACGATGTATGCCGATGGGGTTCGCTACGCCCGGGCAGCGGGGCGAACAGCCGGAGGGCGGTCGCCGCCGGTGTCAGCGAACGTCGGGCCGCGGGACGGTCCAGGAGGGGCGGTCGTTGACGTCGGCGACGGTGGCCAGGGACAGCTCCTTGTATCGTCCGGAGACGGCGGCGGCTCGGTCGGCGGGCAGCGGGCCACCGTGCTCGGCCGCGCGGGCGATGATCTCCTCCGGCCCGAGGGCACGGTTGGCCAGGACCAGCGCGTTCAGGACCGGGCGACGGAGATCGTCGTACTGCCGCAGGGCGGCCACCGGGTCGCTCTCCCGGGCCAGGCACCAGGCCAGGACCCGGGCGTCGACAACGGACTGCGAGCCGCCGTTCATGCCCATCGGGAGCATCGGGTGGGCGGCGTCCCCGAGCAGGGTGACCCGTCCCGCGCTCCAGGACGGCAGCGGGTCGCGGTCGACCATCGCGTACGCGACGACGGTGGAGGTGCGCCTGACCAGGGCCGGCAGGTCGATCCACGGTAGCTGCCACTCGCGCAGGCGGGCCCGGGCCTCGGCCGCCGTGACCGGGCGGACCTCGGTGGGGGTGCTGGGGCGGCCGGAGGGCCCCGGCGCCTCTGCGGCCGACTCGTCGGGTACCTCCAGCACCCAGTTCAGCAGATCCTCGCCGGGCTCGGCGGCCGGGGCGATCGGGTAGGCGACGAATTTCGCGCCGGGCGTGCCGCCCGCCACCACCAGTGAGCGGCCGTCGAGCAGTCGCGGGTGGGGCGCGATGCCGCGCCACATCAGGACGCCGTGCCGACGGGCGGCGCCCTCGTGCGGGTGGAGCCGGGCCCGGACCGCGGAGTCGATGCCGTCGGCGCCGATCAGCACCTCGGCCTCCTCCACCACCGTCGCCCCGCTCGGCCGGTCCAGGAAGTGGGCCCGTACACCGCCCGGCACCGTCTCGAAGTGCCGCAGCCGCCGCCCGGTACGGACGGCGTCCGGGCCCAGCCGCTCGAGCACCGCCGCCAGCAGCAGGGTGTGCAGGCGGCCGCGGTGCACGGAGTACTGCGGCCACCGGTAGCCGGCCGCCGTACCCAGCGGCTCGTCCCACACGGGCGCGCCGGCCCGGTCGTAGTAGCGCAGCCGCTGAGGCGCGAGGCCGATCGTGGCCAGTTCGTCGGCCAGACCGAGCTCGGCGAGCTCCCGGACGGCATGCGGCAGCAGGTTGATCCCCACGCCCACCGCCTCGATCGCCCGCGCCGCCTCGCACACCCACGGCTGGAACCCGGCCGCGTGCAGGCTCAGCGCGCAGCTCAGCCCCGCAATCCCGCCCCCGACGACCCCGACCCGCATCAATCCCTCCTCCTTCTCGCACCGCTCCGGTCGACACGGGCGCAGGACGCCCGCCCCACGTGGCGGAGAAACGTTTCTTCGTCGCTGCGGCTACTGCGGAACAGCCGCCGAAGCCCTTCCTCGCATGCCAGTGACATGCTGTCAGATACTCGTCCACCGACGGACCGCCCTGTCGACCTGACTCCGCTTGGACCAGGTGCGAGACCTTGCCCCCTCGACCGCGTGCGTCGGCGCGGAGCACCGGTGGCGGTCGCGCGAGCTTCCTTCGGATGGAGTACCGGCCGGGCCGGCGGTTGCCGTCCGTTCACGGTCGTCCGCGGGCTCCTACCGCCCCGGGCGGTGGCTGGGTGACCGGGCCGCGGACGCGTCGGGCGGTGCGCGGGCCGGAGGCCGAGGCGGGCGCGGACCGACTGGCGGAACCTCCCACGGTTTGCCGAAGCTGGTCCGGGGACCGCGGGCCGGAGGTCCGCGACGACCGAAAGGACTTCCATGGGCAGCTTGCCGACCGACCACATGCACGCCGTCGTGACGGGAGGGGCCGGCTTCGTGGGTTCCCATCTGTGCACGGAACTCGTCCGGCTCGGCCATGCCGTCACCTGTGTCGACGACTTCTGCACCGGTTCACCGGCCAACGTGCGCCATCTGGTGGGCCGCCCCGGTTTCGAACTCCGTGAGGCGGACGTCACCGACCGGCTGGAGATCGACCGGCCCGTGGACCTCGTCCTCCACCTCGCCTCCCCCGCCTCGCCCAGCGACTACCTCCGGCTTCCGGTCCACACCCTCGACGCGGGCAGCCTGGGCACCCGCAACGCCCTGGCACTGGCCCAGCGGCACGGCGCGAGGTTCCTGCTCACCTCGACCTCGGAGGTCTACGGCGATCCGCTACAGCACCCGCAGAGCGAGAGCTACTGGGGCAACGTCAACCCGGTCGGTCCGCGGAGCGTCTACGACGAGGCGAAGCGGTTCGCCGAGGCGCTGACCACGGCCGAGGCCGCCGCCGAGGGGGTGGACACCGCGATCGTCCGCCTGTTCAACACCTACGGGCCCCGCATGAGGTCCTACGACGGGCGGGCGGTGCCGACGTTCATCCGCCAGGCACTGACCGGCGTGCCGCTGACGGTGACCGGCGACGGCAGCCAGACGCGCTCCCTGACCTACGTGAGCGACACCGTGAACGGCATCCTCGCCATGGCCCGCTCCGAGCTGGCCGGCCCGGTGAACCTCGGAAACGACACCGAGATCACCATGCTGGAGCTGGCGAGGCTCGTCATCGAGCTCACCGGCTCCACCTCGACGGTGGAGTTCATCGCGCGTCCCACCGACGACCCCGCGGTCAGGTGCCCGGACATCACCCTGGCCCGCGGAAAGCTCCGCTGGGAGCCGACGGTGCCCGCCCGCGAAGGACTCGCCCGCACCATCGCCTGGTTCCGCGAGCACCCCGAGGCCTGAGCAGTCGTCTCCGACCCGCCTCCACGTCGGGGAACCCTGACGTGCGGGGCCCGCCGCCGATCCGGAAGGCCGTCATGACCATGCGCATTCTCGGCATCAACGCCCTCTTCCACGACCCTGCCGCCGCCCTCGTCATCGACGGGCGGACGGTGGCGGCAGCGGAGGAGGAGCGTTTCAGCCGCCGCAAGCACGGCAAGCGTCCGCTGCCGTTCTCCGCCTGGGAGCTGCCCGAACAGGCCGCTCGCTGGTGCCTGGACCACGCGGGCATCCGCCCCGCGGATCTCGACCTGGTGGGCTACTCCTTCGATCCGGCACTCGCCCGGCCCGCCGAGCAGCTGGGACTGGACGACCCCTGGGACCACGTGCGCCTCACCTACGCCCGCGAGGCCCCGAACTTCCTCGCCGAGGCGCTGCCCGGACTGGACCCCGCCAAGGTCAGGTTCGTCCCGCACCACGTCGCGCACGCCGCGTCCGCCGCGTTCGCGGCCGACGGGAACAGCGACCCCTCCTCGGTCCTGGTGCTCGACGGCCGGGGCGAGGCGACGTCACACCTGGCCGCCCGCCGGGTCGGTCCGCGGTTGGAACAGCTCGCGGCCCAGGAACTCCCGCACTCGATGGGCCTGGTGTACGAGGAGCTGACCCAGCACCTGGGATTCCTCCGGTCCTCGGACGAGTACAAGGTGATGGCGATGGCTTCCTACGGGTCGCCGACATCGGTGGCGGAACTCCGCCGGCACGTCCACTCCACCGGCGACGGCGGTTTCCGCGCAGCCGGCGTGCCGTGGGCCGAGTTCGCACCGGCCCTGCGGCCCGGCCAGGAGTGGACTCCCGCCCACGCCGACCTCGCGTGCTCCGCGCAACGGGTGCTCGAAGAGGTGCTGCTGGACCTGGCCCGCTGGCTGCACGGGCGCACCCACGACCGGCTGCTGACCCTGGCCGGCGGGGTGGCCCTGAACTGCGTGGCGAACTCCCGCATCGCCGCCGAGGGCCCGTTCGAACGGGTCTGGGTGCAGCCGGCCGCCGGGGACGCGGGTACCGCGTTGGGCGCCGCGCTGCACCTCGCGGCCTCCGCCGGGGAGCAGCCGGAGCCGATGCCCGGCGCCGACCTCGGCCGGGGCTGGTCGGACCGGGAACTGGAGGACTGGTTGCGCCGCGCCGCCGTCCCCTACGAACGGCCGGAGGACGTCGCCGCCGAGGTGGCCCGGGAGCTCGCCGCGGACGGCATCGTCGCCTGGTTCCAGGGCCGGTCCGAATTCGGCCCGCGCGCGCTCGGTCACCGCTCCCTGCTCGCCCACCCCGGCCGGGCCGCGAACCTCGAACGGCTGAACGACGTCAAGGGGCGGGAGCAGTTCCGGCCCGTCGCGCCGATGGTCCTCGCCGACCGGGCACCGAAGATCTTCAACGGCCGGCACCCGAGCCCCTACATGCTGTTCGTCCACGAGGTCGCGCCCGCGTGGCGTGACCGGATCCCCGCCGTGGTCCACGTCGACGGTACGGCTCGGATCCAGACCGTCGACCCCCTGGACGACCCGCTGACGGCACGGATGCTGGAACGGTTCGAGCTGCTCACCGGCCTCCCCGTCGTCGTCAACACCAGTCTCAACACCGCGGGGCGCCCGATGGTGGACGACGTCCGGGACGCCCTGGAGTGCTTCGGCTCCGCGCCGATCGACCTGCTCGCCCTCGGCCCGTTCGTCGTCCGCCGAGGTGCCCTGTTCGCGGGGCCGGACCGGTCGGAGGCCCGGGCATGACGAACGGCACCGGTCCCTCGTACGCCGTCGTCATCCCCACGCTCGGCCGGCCGAGTCTCTCCGTCACCCTCGCGGCCCTCGCCGGGGCCCGCGGTCCGGCGCCGGAACGCGTGGTCCTGGTGGACGACCGCCCGCTGACCGACTGCGGGCCGCTGGACGTCGAGATCCCGCCGTCCCTGCGGGACCGGATCTCGGTGGTGGCGGGTTGCGGGAACGGCCCCGCGGCCGCCCGCAACGCCGGCTGGCGGAGCGTCGGACAGGAATGGATCGCCTTCCTGGACGACGACACCGTGCCCGGCCCGACCTGGACGGCCGACCTGGCCGCCGACCTCGCCGCCTGCGGGCGGCGCACCGGCGGAAGCCAGGGCACCATCGCGGTGCCGCTGCCCGCCGACCGGCGGCCGACCGACTGGGAACGGTCGACGGCCGGGCTCGCCAGATCGTTGTGGATCACAGCGGACATGGCGTACCGCCGCGCCGTTCTGGAGCAGGTCGGCGGCTTCGACGAGCGCTTCCGGAGGGCGTTCCGCGAGGACGCCGACCTGGCCCTGCGCGTCCTCGACGCGGGCTGGCACCTCACCCAGGGCGCACGCACGACCCTGCACCCCGTCCGGCCGGCCGACCGCTGGGTCTCCCTGCGCCAGCAGGCGGGCAACGCGGACGACGTCCTGATGAACCGCCTCCACGGGCGGCACTGGTGGCACCGGGCCGGAGCGGCCCGCGGCCGGCTCCCACGGCACCTGGCGATCACCGGCTGCGCGGTCGGCGCCGCCGTCGCGGCCCTGGCCCACCGCCCCCGCGCCTGCCTCGCACTCGCCGGGCTCTGGCTGGCGGGCACCGGGGAGTTCGCGCTGGCGAGGATCGCGCCCGGGCCGCGGCTCGCGGACGAGGTCACGACGATGCTGCTCACCAGCGCGGCGATCCCGCCCACCGCGGGCTACCACTGGGCCGTGGGCCTTCTGCGGCACCGCCGCGTGGCGCCCTGGCGGCCCGTGCCGGACACCGGGTCCGGGCCGGGGTACCCGGTCGGCGGCGGACGACCGGTTCCGGCCCACCACTGAGCCCCGTAGGCGCGCAGCCGAGGAGGACACCCCCATGACCGTTCCCACCGACTCCACCGCGCCGGCCGGGCCCGGGCGCCCGGCTCCGGACGGCCTGCTGCCATGGATTCGGGCGACCGGGTCCACGGGTGCCGCGGACCGTCCGGGGACACCGCGTGCGGCCGTGCTCTTCGACCGCGACGGCACGCTCGTCCACGACGTGCCGTACAACGGCGATCCGGGCGCCGTGCGTCCGGTGACCGGCGCGGCCGACGCCGTCGCGGCCCTGCGGTCGGCCGGGATCCTGGTGGGCGTCGTGAGCAACCAGTCCGGGGTGGCTCGCGGCCTGCTCACCCGGGAGCGGGTCGAGGCGGTGAACCGGCGCATCGAGGCCCTGCTCGGCCCGATGGACGTGTGGGCCGTCTGCCCGCACGGCCCCGACGAAGGCTGCCGCTGCCGCAAGCCGGCCCCCGGCCTGGTCCTGGCCGCCTGCCGGGTCCTGGGCGTCCCGCCCCGGCGGACGGTCGTCATCGGGGACATCGGCTCCGACGGCGCCGCGGCCGAGGCCGCCGGGGCGTTCCCCGTCCTGGTGCCCAACGCCGTCACCCGCGCCGAGGAGACGGCTGCGGCGAGGACCGTCGCGCGCGATCTCCTCGCGGCCGTCGGAACCGCGCTGGACCACCTCCTTCCCCCCGGGCGGGCCGCATGACGAGGACCCTGGTGGTACGCCTCGACAGCGCGGGCGACGTGCTGCTCGCCGGGCCCGCCGTGCGAGCCGTCGCGGGCTCCTCCGCGTACGTGGCCATGCTCTGCGGGCCCCGGGGCGCCGCGGCGGCCGAGATCCTGCCCGGCGTCGACCGGACCGTCGTCTGGGAGGCCCCCTGGGTCGGCTTCGACCCGCCTCCGGTGGACGCGGAGGACGTCCGGGCGGTCGTGGAGGACCTCGCCCGGCAGCGCTTCGACCGCGCCGTCGTGTTCACCTCCTTCCATCAGAGCCCGCTGCCCACGGCCCTGTTGCTCCGGCTGGCCGGCGTGGCCGAGATCGCCGCCGACTGCGAGGACTACCCGGGTTCGCTGCTGGATCTGCGCCACCGGCGCGCGCCCGGTCGGCACGAGGCCGAGGCGGCCCTCGACCTGGCCCGGGCCGCCGGATTCCCGCTTCCCCCGGACGACGACGGCCGGCTGCGGGTGCTGCCGCCGCCCGACCTGCGGCACCTGACCGGTCCGGACCCGTACGTGGTGGTCCATCCCGGCGCGGCCGTTCCCGCCCGCGCCGCCGGTCCCGCGGTGCTCGCGGCCGCGGTGCGTGCCCTGGCCGACCGCGGACGGCGGGTGGTGGTGACCGGTGGCCCGGCGGAGAAGGAACTCACCGCCGAGGTCGCGGGGGCGCACGCCCTGGACCTCGGAGGCCGCACCGACTTCAGGGGCCTCTCGGCGGTCCTGGCCGCGGCCGACGCCGTGGTCGCGGGCAACACCGGTCCGGCCCATCTGGCCGCCGCCGTCGGCACCCCGGTCGTGAGCCTGTTCTCACCGGTCGTGCCGGCCGAACGCTGGCGGCCCTTCGGCGTGCCGCACCTGCTGCTGGGCCGGCAGGACGCGCCGTGCGCCGCGAGCCGTGCCAGGGTCTGCCCCGTCGAGGGCCATCCCTGCCTGGACACCCTGACCGGCACCCAGATCGCGGCGGCGGTGGGCCGGTTGACGAACGGAGCGATGCCGGGCCCGGGCGGGCACTTCCCGCCCGCCCGGCCGGGCACCGGAAAGGTGAGCTCATGAACATCCTGCTGCGGCACGCGCCCGACCCCCGGACGACAGCGTCCGTCCGGGAACGGTTCCCGGCGGACCGGGACCGCCAGACCGGCGAGGTGACACGGTGAACCGGCCGCTGACCGTCGCCCTGGTGTCCGAGCACGCCAGCCCGCTCGCCGTGCTCGGCGGGGTGGACGCCGGAGGACAGAACGTCCACGTCGCCGCACTCGCCGGCGCCCTGGCGGACCTGGGCCACCGGGTGGTCGTGCACACCCGGCGCGACCGCGCCGAACCGCCCGACGAGGTCGTGATGCGCCCGGGCGTCGTCGTCCACCATGTGCCGGCCGGACCGCCCCGCCCGGTCCCCAAGGACCAACTCCTGCCCTACATGGACGAGTTCGGCGACCATCTGGCGCGCTACTGGGCCCGCCGCAGACCGGACATCGTGCACTCGCACTTCTGGATGTCGGGGCTGGCCGCCCTGCGCGGAGCCCGGCACCTGGGCATACCGGTCGCCCACACCTATCACGCGCTCGGTACGGTCAAACGCCGGCACCAGGGCCACGAGGACACCAGCCCCGCCCGACGGATCGCGCTGGAGTCGCACCTCGGCCGCACGGCCACCCGCGTGATCGCCACCTGTAGCGACGAGGTGACCGAGCTCCTCGCGATGGGTGTACCCGCCGACCGCGTCAGGATCGTGCCGTGCGGTGTCGACCCGGACCGGTTCAGCCCCCAGGGCGACGTGGCCCCGCGCTCGGCGCCGCACCGGCTGCTCATGGTCGGGCGGCTCGTCGCGCGCAAGGGCGGTGCCACCGCCCTGGAGGCACTCGCCCGGCTGCCCGACACCGAGTTGGTGGTCGCCGGCGGCCCCCCGGCCGATCGCCTGGCCACCGACCCGGAGTGCCGGCGGCTGCGCGCGCTGGCCGTCGACCACGGAGTGGCCGACCGGTTCGTCCTGCTGGGCGGCGTGCCCAACACCCGGATGCCGGCGCTCCTGCGCAGCGCCGACCTCGTGGTCTGCCCCGCGCACTACGAACCGTTCGGCATCGTCCCGTTGGAGGCGATGGCCTGCGGCGTGCCGGTGGTCGCCACCGCGGTCGGCGGGCACCTCGACACGGTCGCCGACGGCCGCACGGGCCTGTTGGTGCCCAGCGGGTCCGGTCCGGCGCTGGCCGCCGCGGCCGCCAGGCTGCTCGGCGACCACCGGCTGCGCCGCGACTTCGGGGCGGCCGGACGCCGGCGCGTCCTCGCCCTCTACGGCTGGGACCGGGTCGCGGCGAGCACCGAGAAGATCTACCGGGAGACGGTGCGCCCCCACCCCGTGGCCCCCGATCCGCAGGCCCGCACCGCGGCACCGTCGGGAGGACTGTGATGAGCGCTCACTTCCACGAGTCGGCGCACGACCTCGCGGAGGCCGACCGGCACTGCGCCGCGCTGGAGGACGCGGTGCGGGCCCTGCGCGGTGAACAGCTTCCGCTGCTCACCAGCTGGGGCCAGGCCCTGGCCGGCCTGCTGCCGGCCGGTGGGCGCCTGCTCGTCGCGGGCAACGGCGGCAGCGCCGCGCAGGCCCAGCACCTCACCGCCGAACTCGTCGGCCGCTACCGCGCCGAGCGCCCCGCGTTCTCCGCGCTGGCCCTGCACGCCGAGACGTCCGCACTGACCGCGATCGGCAACGACTACGGCTTCGAGGAGGTGTACGCACGCCAGGTGGCCGCGCACGGGCGGCCCGGCGACGTCCTGGTCCTGATGAGCACCTCGGGGCGCAGCGGCAACCTGCTCAGGGCCGCCGACGTCGGCCGTAGGTCGGGTCTCGGGGTGTGGGCGATGACGGGCCCGACACCCAACCCGCTCGCCGAGCGGGCCGACGAGACACTCGCCGTCGCCGCCGAGGCGACCGCCACCGTCCAGGAGGTCCACCTGATGGCCCTCCACCTGGTCTGTGAGGCGTTCGACGCGGCGCTGGCCCGCCGGGCCGGCGGGCAGTCCCCGGCCGACGACGTCCGGCCGGCGGGGGAGGTCGCGTGAACCGGCCGCCCGTGGTGGCGGAGCGGCCCGGCGCCGTCGGCCCCGGCGGGCCGGGACCCGCGGGGGCGGGCGCGTGAGCGCCGGCGACGGCCGGCCGCGGCTGCTCGTCCTGCGCGCGCTGGGCCTCGGCGACCTGCTCACCGGCATCCCGGCCCTGCGGGCACTGCGCCGCCACCACCCCGGCCACGAGCTGGTCCTGGCGGCGCCCGGCCGCCTGGCCCCGGCGGCGGCGGCCACCGGCTGCGTCGACCGGCTGCTGGCCACCGACGCCACCGGGCGCCAGGTGCCGGGCGAACTGCGCTGGGACGGGCCGGCGCCGGAGCTGGCGGTCGACCTGCACGGCTGCGGCGAGGAGAGCCTGAGCCTCCTGCGGGCCCTGGAGCCCCGGCGGCTCATCGGGTACGCGGCACGCGGGGCCGGCGGCGCCGGGTGGCGCGCGGACGAACACGAACGGGACCGCTGGTGCCGTCTGCTGCGCTCCCACGGCATCCCCGCGGACCCCGCCGACCTGCTGATCCGACGACCGGCGGTCCGTTCCCCCGCTCCTGGAGCGGTGGTGCTGCACCCGGGCGCCGACGCGGGGGCCCGCCGGTGGCCGGCCGCCCGTTTCGCCGCGGTGGCCCGCGAGCTTCGCCGCTCCGGCCGGCCGGTGGTGGTCACCGCCGGCGCGGGCGAGGCGGAACTCGCCCAAGAGGTGGCCGCCCTGGCCGGCCTGCCTCCGGGATCGGTCCTCGGCGGGGCCGCGGACGTGCCGTTCGAGACCCTGGCGGCGCTGGTCGCCGAGGCGGGCGCCGTGGTCGCCGGGGACACCGGCCTCTCCCATCTCGCCACGGCCCTCGGCACCGCCTCGGTCACCCTCTTCGGCCCGGTGTCGCCCCGTCTCTGGGGACCGCCGGCCGACGGCCGCCACCGGATCCTGTGGCGGCCCGAGCGCCCCGACGACGACCGGCCCGGCGACGCGCACGGCGAGTCCCCCGACCCACGGCTGCTGCGGATCGGTCCGGACGACGTCCTGTCCGAACTCCGGTCCCTCCACACCCGTGCGAAGGAAGGACGTGACGGCGACCGATGAAGAACCCCCGTCCCGCTCCGGCGCCCCGCATCGGCGTCGTGGTCATCACGCGCAACCGCCGGGAACGCCTGCTGCACACCCTCGACCGGCTCCAGAGCCTGCCCGAGGCCCCGCCCGTCCTCGTTCTCGACAACGCCTCCACCGACGGCACGGCCGCCGCCGTACGCGACCGCCACCCCGCCGTGGCGGTGCGGGTCCTGCGCCGCAACCGGGGCGCGGTGGCCCGGAACCTGGGAGTCGAGCAACTCGGCACGCCCTACGTCGCCTTCAGTGACGACGACTCGTGGTGGCGGCCCGGGGCGCTGTCCCTGGCGGCCGGGCTGTTCGATCGGCACCGGCGGCTCGGGCTGCTCGCGGCAGCCACCCGCGTCGGGCCCGGCGGCCGGGCCGACCCGATCGACGACCAGCTCGCCGCCTCCCCGCTCGGGGTGGCCCCCGATCTGCCCGGGCCCTCCGTCCTGGGCTTCCTCGCCTGCGCGAGCATCGTCCGCCGAAGCGCGTTCCTGGAGGTGGGAGGGTTCCATCCGGTGCTGCACTTCGGCGGGGAGGAAGCCCTGCTGGCCCTCGACCTGGCCGCGGCGGGTTGGGGAGTCGCCCACTGCCCCCAGGTCGTCGCCCATCACCACCCGGATCCCGGCCCCCGGCCCGGCCGGCACGCGCGCATGCGCCGCAACGAACTGCTCACCTGCTGGCTGCGTCGGCCGTGGCCCCACGTGGCCCGGCAGAGCGCCGGCCTTCTGCGGGAGGCCGCGGGCAGTCCCCAGGCCGCCCGCGCACTGGCCGGAGCGCTCCCCCGGATCCCCGTCGCGCTCGCACTGCGCAGACCCCTCCCGCCGGAGGTGGAGAAGTCCGTGGCCCGTCTGGAAGAGGCCGGCGCGATCGACGGGAGGGCCCGATGACCGACCAGCGCGTCGCCGTCGCCGTCATCACGCACAACCGCCGCGACGAGCTCCTCCACACCCTCGCCCGGCTCGCGCTCCTGCCCGAGAAGCCGCCCGTCGTCGTCGTGGACAACGCCTCCGCCGACGGCAGCCCGGCCGCCGTCCGGGTGCTGCATCCCGAGGTCCGCCTGCTCACCCCCGGCCGCAACCTCGGCGCCTGCGGCCGCAATCTCGCCGCCCGCGAGCTGGACTGCCCCTACCTGGCCTTCAGCGACGACGACACCTGGTGGGAGCCCGGCTCGCTGCGCGCCGCCGCCGACCTGCTGGACGCCCATCCGGACGTCGCCACCGTCACCGCCCGGATCGTGGTCGAGGATCCGGCCGCGCCGGACCGGCCGCCGACGGAGGACCCGATCGTGGCCGAACTGCGCGATTCCCCCGTGCCCGCCCCGCCGGGTCTGCCCGGCCCTGCCCTCGGCTCGTTCCTGGCCGGAGCCACGGTCGTCAGGCTCTCGGCCTTCCGGGCGGCCGGCGGCTTCTCACCGCGGCTCTGGCTGGGCGGCGAGGAGGAGCTCCTCGCCCACGACCTCGCCTCCAAGGGCTGGTGGCTCGTCTACGCCGCCGATCTCACCGTCCACCACCGGCCGTCACCGCTGCGCGACCCGACACTGCGACGCCGCCACGGGATCCGGAACACCCTGTGGACGACCTGGCTCCGGCGTCATCCCGCGACCGTCGTACGGCGTACCGCCCACCTTGCCCGTACGGTCCCCCGCGACGCCGTCTCCGCCCGCGCCTTCGCCGAAGCCGCCGCCGGCCTGCCCTGGGTCCTGCGGGAGCGCCGGCGGCTGCCGGCCCGGGTCGAACAAGGCCTGCGGCTGTTGGAGGAGCCCCAGCGGTCGTCGACCGTACGCCGCTACGTCGGGTGAGTCCGCGCTGGGTCTGCCCGCCCCACCGGCGGTCGCTGCGCCCACGGCGGGGGGGGGGGGGAGGGCCGGCCGCACCGGCCCGGTCGCGGAGCGTCACACCGAACCGGACCGGCTGAGCGGCCGACGCGCTGTGACGGACGCCACCGGGCGCGCGACGTCGCTGGTCAGGCCGGGTGTGACGGCTCCCCACCCGCCGCTGTGACGCGATCGTCAGTCCGGGACCCCGCCGCGACCGGTCAGGATGGACGGCGCCGCTCCGTCGCTCCGGCGTCGAGCCGGCCCGGCTTCCGCGCCGCGGTATCCGCCCGGAGCCCTCCCCGTGCCCACCTGATCCAGATGTGAGACGTGCTGCCCACCACCAAGGCGTCGCCGGCGACCCCGGACACCCTGCTCCCCGCCCAGCGAAGCGGCCCGGCCCGTCCTGCCGCGAGTCCTGCCCCGAGTCCCGCCGTCCCCCCGACCGTCCCGGCCGTCCCGCCCGGACCGCGCGCCCCGCGCGCCCCGTGGCGCGCCCTGCGCCACCGGAGCATGCGCTGGTGGTCACTGGCGAACCTGGTCTCGAACGTCGGCGCCTGGATGCAGCTGACCGTCCAGAACCTCCTGGTCCTCCAGCTGACCGGCTCGGCCACCGTCACCGGACTGTCGCTCGCCCTCCAGGTCGCCCCCGGCCTGCTGCTCGGACTCGTGGGCGGAGCCGCGGTCGACCGCTGGCCGCGCAAGCTCACGGCGACCGTCAGCCAGGTGGTGCTGGCCGTGATCGCCTTCGCCACGGCGGCCCTGGTCGCGTTCGGGGCACTCAGTGTCCCGGTCCTGATGGTGCTGGCCGTCGTCACCGGGCTGGTCGCCACGGTCGAGGGGCCGGCCTGCGCCCTCCTGGGCAACGACCTCGTGCCGCCGGAGGACGTCCCCTCGGCGATCTCGGTCGGCTCGGTCGTGCACAGTGTCGGAAGGCTGGCCGGCACCGCGTCGGCCGGCGTCGTCGTCGCCCTGTTCGGGATGGCGAGCGCGTACGTGGTCAACGGCATCACCTTCGTCCTGGTGGCGGCGGTCATCCCGTTCCTGCGGCCGGCGGCGGGCGCGGTCACGGCCGACGCGCCACGGACGCCGGCCGCGGGACAGGGCGTCAGGGACGGCGTCGCCTTCTTCTGCAGCAGGCGCCGCCTGGTCGCGCTGGCGTGCCTGACCGGTCTGGGCTCGGTGCTGGGCCGCAACTACGGCCTGACGCTCGCCGCACTGGTCAGTGGCGCCCTGCACGGCGGAGCGGAGGAATTCGGGGTGATCGCCACCGTCCTGGCCGTCGGCGGAACCACCGGGGCGGTACTGGCCGGACGGCTGCGCAACCCCTCCGTACGGATGGTGGCCGTCCTGACGGCGGCCGGCGGCGTGCTCCAGTGCTTCGCCGCGCTCTCCCCCACGCTGCTGTTCCTCGCCCTGCTGGTCGTCCCGATGGCCGTGCTGGAGTCGCTGGGCGACACCGCCGTCTCGACGATCCTCCAGACCGACCCGCCGGCCCATCTGCGCGGACGGGTCCTGGGCGCCTGGCGCAGCGTCAGCACCGTGTGGGGCCTCGCCGGACCGCTGGTGCTCGGGGTGTCCATCCAGTCGCTGGGGGCCCGGGGCGCGCTGCTGTCCGGCGGGCTGGTGGTCGGCGGGGCGGTGGGCGGAGCCGCCGCGGTGCGACGCCGGTCGGCCGGTCCGGTCACGGCCGCGGAGCAGGTCGCCGTCGCGGCCTGAGGCCGGCCGGCACGGCGGAGCGCGGTACTCGGCGGCTCTCCGCCGGACGGCCGCGAACGTCCCGCTACGGGTGCCCTCGGCGGGGCGACCGGGTTCCGAGTGCCTCCCGGTAGACCAGTTCGGTGAAGGCGGCGGCCCGGTTGCGGTCGTGCCGGGCCGCCATCCGCGGCCGGGGCGACGCCGAGCGGTCCCCGTCCGGCGGGAGGAGTCGGATCCGCTCCTCGGCGACGCCCATGGCCCTCAGGACGCCGAGCTCGTCCCGGCAGCCCGCGAGAACCCGGTCGGCCTGCCGCCCCACCGCGGTCTCGATGGCGATCCGGCCGGACGCGCTCACGCCCCGACCGTCGTCGTGGCCCCGTACCGCGCTGCCGCCGAGTGCGTGGAAGGTCTGCACCAATGGGATGCCCAGGTAGTGGGCGCCGGGCAGACCGACGAGCCCGGACGTCCAGAAGTGCGCGTGCGCGATCGTCGGCGGGTGGTGGATCCAGTAGTCGGCGAGCCGCTCACCGAAGTCCGCCATGCGCCGCAGCAGGTCCTCCTCGGAGGTGCCGCGAGCCAGGCACTCGCCCACGTGGTGCACCAGGACGCCCGGGCAGAGCGGAACGTGCTCGCCGAGGCGGGTGTCGTCCCGCCTGGTGTGCACGGTGACCTGGTGGCCGCGGCGGGCCAGGGCCCGGGACAGGGCCGCGACGTGGGCGCGCAACAGGTCCGCGTCGCCGCCGGGCGGGGCGAGGGGGCTGACCCTTTCGGACACCAGGGCAATGCGCAGCGAAGTCATCGGAGCCTCACCTCCCGGTCAGTGTGGCCCACCCCTTCGGAGCACGCCACCGTTCGGCGGCGGTGCGAAGGTCGGGAGGCGGGCCGCGACGTCCACGACGTGCTCGTGCTTCGCCCGGTCGCAGGTCCCCGAGCCGGGATCACCCGAGTGGCGGCGGGCCGCCACGCGCCGGCGACCGCCGCCGTACCGCGGTGCGACACCGGCCGGGCACCGTCGTGGGGAACGCGGCGCCGCCGACTCCGGTCGCGGGTCGGCGGGCCGGTCACCGATGCTGTTCCTGCTGCTGCGCCCGGTGAGGAGGAACCCGCCTGCCCGGTTCCGGGCCGCCCCGGGCCGCGCTCGCCGGGCTCGGGCCGAGGGGGCCCGCGCCGTCGACGATCCGCTCCACCGTACCGAGGAGGCTTCGTGAACATCCTGCTGTGGCACGTGCACGGATCCTGGACGACGGCCTTCGTCCAGGGGCCGCACCGCTACCTCGTCCCGGTCCTGCCCGGTCGCGGGCCGGACGGCCTCGGGCGGGCCCGGACCTTCGACTGGCCGTCCTCCGTGGTCGAGCTCTCCCCCGACGAGCTGCGCGGCACGGACATCGACCTGGTGGTGCTCCAGCGACCGCACGAGCAGGACCTCGCCGAGCGCTGGCTCGGGCGCCGGCCCGGCCGGGATGTGCCGGCCGTCTACCTGGAGCACAACAGCCCCCACGGGGACGTCCCCGACACCCGTCATCCGATGGCCGGCCAGGACCGGGTGCCGATCGTCCACGTGACCCACTTCAACCGGCTGTTCTGGGACAACGGGCGGGCCCCGACCACCGTCGTGGAGCACGGCGTGGTCGACCCGGGCCGCCTGTACAGCGGCGAGCTGGAGCGGGCCGCCGTGGTCGTCAACGAGCCCGTGCGGCGCGGGCGCACCGTCGGCTGCGATCTGCTGCCCGCGCTGTCGGAGGCCGCTCCGCTGGACGTCTTCGGCATGCGCACCGAGGGCTTGGCCGACCACCTCGGCCTGGCCCGGGAACGCTGCCGGACGTACGAGCTGCCGCAGGCGCGCCTGCACGCGGAACTCGCACGGCGCCGCGTCTACCTGCACCCCGTCCGTTGGACGTCCCTGGGACTGTCGCTGCTGGAGGCGATGCACCTCGGGATGCCCGTGGTGGCGCTCGCCACGACCGAGGTGGTGCGGGCGGTTCCACCCGGTGCCGGAGTGCTCTCCACCCGGCCGGAGGCGCTGGCCGAGGCGGCCCGCCACTACCTGCACGACCCCGCCGCGGCCGAGGCGGACGGCCGACTGGCCCGCCGGGCCGCGCTCGAACGCTACGGCCTGAAGCGCTTCCTGGACGACTGGCAGCACCTGATCGAGGAGGTGGCCCGATGACCACACGCGCCTCCAGGGGGTCGGTATGAGCGGCGTCGCGGTACGGCGGACGGACCGGCGCGGTCCGCTGGTCGTCGTCGGGGACAGCGTGCTCGACTGCGACATCGACGGTGAGGCGACCCGGCTCGCCCCCGACGCGCCCGTGCCGGTGGTGGACGTGACGGGTGAGCGGTACCGGCCCGGTGGCGCCGCGCTGGCCGCCTGGCTGGCGGCGAGCGGCGGCCGTGAGGTCGTCCTGGTGACGGCGGTCAGCGACGGCGAGGCCTCGGCCGAGCTGCGCCGTCTGCTCGCGGACCGGGTCACCCTCGTCGGGTGCCCCCTGGACGGCGACCTGCCCGTCAAGACCCGGGTCCGCGCCGGCGACCGGCCGCTGGTCCGGATCGACCGGGGCGGCGGCGTGCCCGGCGCGCCCGGAGAAGCCGTCCGGAAGGCGATCGCGGCTGCCGGGGCGGTGCTGGTCTCCGACTACGGCGGGGGCACGGCCGACCGGCTGCGGCCGTTGCTGGCCGCGGCGACCGACCGCGTCCCGCTGGTGTGGGACCCGCACCCCCGCGGTGGTCCACCGGTGCCCGGTGTCCGGCTCGCCACCCCGAACGCCGCCGAGGCCCGCCTGTTCACCGCCGTGCTCGCGCAGGGCGAGCCCCTGGGCGAGGACCTACCCGCGCACACCCGCCGAGCCGCCCTGCTCACCCGCCACTGGCGGGCCGCCGGGGTCGCGGTGACCCTCGGACCTCTCGGCGCGCTGCTCAGCCGCGGTCCGGACAGCCCGATCCTGCTGCCGGCCCCGTACGAGGCGGCGGGCGACACCTGCGGGGCCGGGGACTGCTTCGCGGCCACGGTGACCGCCGCGCTCGCCGACGGCGGTCTGCCCGAGGAGGCCGTGCACCGCGGCGTCACGGCCGCCGCGGACTTCGTCGCCCGCGGCGGCGTGGGCGACCCGGCGCTCTGGCACCACGCGCCGGCGTCCGACCGCGTCGCGGCCCGCCGGGCCACCTCCGACGCCGCGCGGCTGGCGCGGTCGGTCCGCGCGCGGGGCGGCACGGTGGTCGCCACCGGCGGCTGCTTCGACCTGCTGCACCCCGGCCACGTGGCCCTGCTGGAATCCGCCCGGCGGCTCGGCGACTGCCTGATCGTGTGCCTCAACTCCGACGCCTCCGTCCGGCAGCTCAAGGGCCCCGGACGGCCGATCAACGCCGCCGAGAACCGGGCCCGGGTCCTGGCCGGCCTCGGCTGCGTCGACGCGGTGGAGGTCTTCGACGAGGTCACCCCGGAGCGCGTGCTCGGGCGGCTGCGGCCCCACCTGTGGGTCAAGGGCGGCGACTACACCGCCGAGACGCTGCCCGAACGGGCCGTGCTGCGCGGCTGGGACGGCCACGCCGTCGTCCTGCCCTACCTCGACGGGCACTCGACCACCTCGCTCGCCCGGCGGGCCGCCACGGCGAGCGGCGGCGGGCCGTGACCGGCGATAGTCCGCGACCGGCGGGGTCTGCGCCGGTCAGCTGATCCACTGCCAGGTGGCAGGTGTAACCGGGCCTTGCCGGGCCCGGCCTCGGCCAGCGGGCAGGCGTCTTCCGGACAAGCGGATCCCGGGCGCGTCTGCCGCGCCGGGGGCCCGGGTAGGCAAGAGCGGCCGCACCACAGAGGTCTCCACCGAAGGGAACCGGATGGACGACGAACTCCAGGTCCGCGAGCTGCTCCTGGGTACCGAGGGAACGGCCCTGCTGCGCAACGCCGTCGGCGGCGACGAGGGGCTTCTGCGGGCCCGGGTCGAGGAGATCCGCAGGCTCGCCGTCCAGGAGGACGAGTCCCTGCCCGGCGCCGTCGTCGGCGTGGCGGAGCCGGTGGTGCACGGCATCCTCGACGGAATCCCCGCCGGGACCGCGCTCGACGCGGCCTGCGGCACCGGACGGCAGACCGCCGCCCTGCTCGCCCGCGGCCACCGCACCGTCGGGGTGGACCAGTCGCCGGAGCTGATCGCACAGGCCCGGAGGCGGGCCCCGCGGGCCGCGTACTGCGCCGGCCGGCTGGAGGCACTGCCGCTCGACGACGACTCCGTCGACCTCGCGGTCTGCTCCATGGCCCTCACCCGCCTGCCCGAACCGTCGGCGGCCGTCCGCGAGTTGGCCCGCGTGGTCCGTCCCGGCGGGCGGGTGGTCGTCTCCGACCCGCACCCCTTCGTCACCTTCGTCACCGCGCTCCGGGGCCGGCGTCTCCTCGTCCCCGACCAGGGCCGGCGCGGGTTCGCGCGCGACCACCTCCACCTGCCCAGCCACTACCTGAACGCCTTCGCCGAGGCCGGACTCCAGGTCCGCGGCTGCCACGAGCCGGTGTTCAACGGACGCCTCGCCCCCAGCGGCCACGAGGAGTTCGCCGCCGACCCCGCCCGCGCCGCCTGGGACGGCCTGCCTCTGACGGTCGTCTGGGACGTGGTGGTGCCGTCGTGACGCAGGGGAGCTGGGACGGGCGGACGGGAGCGGTCCCGGTCAGCCGAGCAGGAGGAACTTGGTGGACGTGGCGCTCCGGTAGGTGCTGCAGTCGTAGTTCTGGGTGGTCGTGCTGTAGGTGAAGCCGGTGGGGACGTCACAGGCCCAGAGGCCGCTGTACGGCTTGCGGAGGTGGAAGGCGTTGGTCTGGACGCCCTCGATGGTGCTACAGGCCAGGCCCCAGACGAGGTAGTCGTAGGTGAAGTCCGGGGTGCCGTCGCAGGCGACGAGGCCGTCGGCCGGCTTGCGCAGGTGGAACATGTTGGACCGCACACCCGCCATGTCGCTGCAGGCGTAGCCCCAACTGATGGAGTCGTAGACGAAGCCCGGCGCGCTCTTGCAGGCCGTCAGACCGTCGTAGGGGGTCCGCAGGTGGAACTGCGGCGAGTTCCAACTGCCGCCACCGCTACAGGAGCGGTTCATCGCCACCTGGTCGTAGACGTACCCGGCCGGGACCTCGCAGGCCCAGGCGCCGTCGAGACTGCTGGTGGAGGCGCTCGCGGGTGGCGCGGCGACCGCGCCCGGGAGCAGGAGGGCGAGGGCGGCCAGCGCGGCGAGCAACAGGCGGGCGGGGCGGAAGTGTGCGGTGGGCATGGCTCTCCCAGGGTCGTGGCCGGACGAGCGGCGTGGCGCGGGAAGGACGGGACATGCGGTACCGGGCCGGCGGGCAACGGGAGTTGCGGCCCGCAGAAGGTTGTAGCACGGCGTTGTCTCGGCCGCCCCGGGAACCGGTCGAAGTCAGGTGCCCGGCTCGCTCGCCCGGGCCCCCCTCCGCAGTCGCCCGCCCACCACGACCATCTTGAGGTGGCACTGACAACCCGGTGGTGCTGGCCTATCGTGCCTCACAGCCGTACGAACCGTGCCGGGAGGTGGGTGCACCGTGCTGAACGATCGTCTGCGGGCTGGGGCGCTGGAGGTGGCGGAGCGCTGTGCGACGCCGTTCTACCTGTTCGACCTGGAGCGACTCGGGGCCGGCTACCGGGAGATGGAGCGGGTCTGGCGGCGGGAGTTCCCGAACCTGACGGTGGCGTACTCGTACAAGACCAATCCGCTGGCGGCGGTGACCCGGCGGCTGGCGGCGCTCGGCGGGACGGCGGAGGTGGTGTCGGGGCCGGAGATGTCCCTGGCCCTGGCGGACGGCTTCGCCCCCGGGCGGATCGTCTTCGACGGGCCGGTGAAGAGCCCGGCGGAGCTGGCCGAGGCGGCCCGGCTCGGCGTGCCCGTGCAGGTCGACTCGCTGACCGAGCTGGACGGCCTGCTCGCACTGCCCGACGGGCCCCCGCCGGTGGGCCTGCGGCTCGCGACCCGGGGCGGCGACGGCGCATGGTCGCGGTTCGGGCTGGTGCCGGACGAGGTGGCCCGGGCGCGGGAGCTGCTGGACCGGGCCGACCGGCCGGTGTGGGGGGTGCACGCCGGGGTCGGGACGCTCTCCGGGCCGGAAGCGTACCGCGAGGCGCTGGTGTTCTGGGCGGAGGTGCTGCGGGACCTGGCGAAGGCGGCCGAGGGCCGGTTGACGGTCGACGTCGGCGGCGGGTTCCCGCCCCGCGGAGTCCCCGGCCGCGGGTGGGAGGTGTACGCGGCGGCCGTGGCGGCCGGGTGCCGCGAGGCGGGGCTGCGCCCGGAGAGGCTGGACCTGCTGATCGAGCCGGGGCGCTCCCTCGTGGAGGAGCACGGCGCGCTGGTCTGCCGGGTGGCGGTGCGCAAGTCCCGGGACGGGCGCGAACTCCTGGTGCTGGACGGCGGTACGAACCTGGCCCGTACGGTGAAGAGCCGGGCGCACCCCATCGAGTTCCCCGCCGCGCCGGGCGACCTCGACGGCCGCTACCGGCTGCTCGGCGCCAACTGCTACGAGGGCGACGTGTTCGCGGACGACGTCGCCGGGCCGGCCGGCGCGGCGCCGGGCGACCTGGTGGTGATCGGCGGCGCCGGCGGCTACGACCAGCCGTTCGCCCACCTGTGGGTGCGGCCCCGGCCGCCCGTCCACGCGCTGGACGGCGACGGCTGGACGGTCGTCCGGGAGCGCGGCGACACCATCCGGTGAACGGCCCCGGCCGGAACGCGCCGGGCGCCGATGCCGCCGGCCGCCCGCCCCCTTGAGACCGGGTAGTCGGACGACTACCCTCGGTTCGCGCCCGGGCTCCCGACCAGTTGAGGACGTGATCGTTCCCATGGCTGACGACAAGGACTGGCCGGGGCTGGACCAGGAGTTCACCCGGCAGGTCGCCGCGGTCGGCGGGACGGCGGAGGGGCGGGCACTGGCCGAGTCGCACACCGTGGGCGACCCGGCACTGGGGAAGGCGCGGCCGCTCGGCCTCCCGCTGCGGCTGCGGCCGGGCCTGCGCGCGGAGTTGGAAGCCCTCGTCGCCGCCTGCACCCGGATGCTCGAAGCCGTCGTGACCGCCTGGGAGCACGACCCGCGGGTGCGCCGGGTCCTCACCGTCCCGGAGCCGCTGGGCGCCCTGGCGGCCACCGCCCGGGACACCCGGGTGCACCTGCTGCGGCTCGACCTGCTACCCCAACCCGACGGCCGGTGGGGCGTGTTGGAGACCAATGCCAACGGTCCGGGCGGGCTGGCCGTGGTCGGCCGGGCCCGGGCCGCCTGGCGGCCGCTGCTCACCCGGCACGGGATCGACCTGCCCCGCCCGCTGCCCGCCGACGACGCCACGTGGACCGGCCGCTGGCTGCTCGACCTCGCCGAACAGGAGACCGGCCGACGACCGGACACCGTGGCGCTGCTGTATCCGCACCGCGCCGACCGCAACGCCGTCCGGTCCTACGAGGACGGCCTGAGGGCCCTCGGCGTCCGCGTCCTGCACGCCGACCCCCGCGCGCTGCGCACCGGCCGGCGCGGCGGCGCCACCCTGGACGGTGAGCCCATCCGGCACGCCTACGCCAAGATCCGACTGCGGGACCTCCAGCAGCTGGCCGGCGACCTGGGCCCGTACCTGCGGGCCGTGCGCGAACGCGCCCTGTTCGTGCAGAACGGCCTGCGCGCCCGGCTCCTCGGCGACAACAAGCTCTGCCTCGCCGTCCTCTCCGACCCCCGCTTCGCCGACCTCTTCGACCCGGCCGACCACCGGCTCGTCCAGCCGGCCGTCCCGTGGTCGCGCAACCTGGCCCACTGCGACGGCCCGACCGTCCGCCGGGTCACCCGCGACCGCGGGCACTACGTCCTCAAGCGCCCGCTGGGCAGCAACGGCCACGGCGTGGTCGTCGGCCCGGACACCGACGACGCCGCCTGGGCGGACGCCGTCGCCCTCGCCGTCGCCGAGGGGTGGCTGGTCCAGGAGCACCTGCCCAGCCCGCGGCTGGGCGGCGGCGCCGACGGATCCACCGCCCACCACGACGTGGCGGTCGGCGCCGTCGACGGCCACCTGGTCTCCGCCTTCGTCCGCACCGGCCAGGACGCGCGCCTGAACATCGGCCTCACCGGCGGCCTCCACCCGCTCTACCTCTGAGGGACGGACGATGGATGACCTCCCGCTCATCGACTTCGGCAGCAGCGTGCGCATCGGCCGTGAACACAGCCCCGGGGAGTGGGCCGCACTCACGGGCTCCCCGCGCCACCGGGGCCGGCTCGTCCAGGAACGCGTCTTCCCCGCCGCAGTCGGCGCTCTGACCCGGGACCTCCGCGTCGCCGTCCTGGACCGCACCGTCCTCGGCTGCTTCAGCCGGGCCGACCGGAGCAGTCTCGTCACCGTCGCCCGGGGCGGCTCGGTACAGACCGTCCTCAGCTCGCTCGCCGCCCCCTGACCGCCCCCTGACCGCCCTCGACCGGGGCGCCGGTCGCGGCCCTCTTCTGGGCTGCGCCGGGCCTCGGTAGAGTGGGGACGCGAAGACCGGCGTCCCGGCGGACGGCCGCAGGACGCCCGGCGGAGCGATCGATCCGCCCGCCTTGCCTGTGCGAAACCGTGGCAGCCCAAGCTCACCGAACCGGAGGCACTGTGCCCAGCTCGGACGACGAACTCTGCACCTCCGCACGCGAGATCCTCCGCTCCACCCGCTACCTGACCCTCGGCACCGCCTCGCCGCAGGCCGTCCCGTGGGTGTCCGCGCTGGCCCACGCCTGGGACGACGAGGACCGGTTCTACTGGATTTCGGGGCTGGACACCCAACACTCCCGGAACATCGCGGCCAACCCGGTGGTCTCGCTGACGGTCTACGACTCCAACCCGGCGGGCGGGGGCGGCGACGCGCTCTACGCGCTCGCGCGGGCCGAGGTCCTGGAGGGTGCGGAGCTGGTCGAGGGCTGCGAGCTGTACTACCGGCGGCGCTACCCGGACGAGGCGGCGCGGGCCCGACGGGCCCGCCCGCCGCAGGACTTCACCGGGGACTCCCCGATCCGGATCTACCGCGCCCAGGTCACCGCCTACTCGATGCTCTCCCCGGCCGGCCATCCGGTCCACGGCGACGAGGTCAACTACCGCGTCGTCATCCCGTTCAGCACCAAGCAGCTCGCCGACTGACCAGCCGAGCGGCCCCGGCCCGCGAGCGGACGGACTCCGCTGCGGGCCGGGGCGGTCGACGTTCCGGGGCCCGGCTCAGGCCAGCACGCCCTTGGCGATCCGGAAGGCGTTGGCGGCGATGGTCAGCGCCGGGTTGACCGCCGCCGAGGAGCAGAACACCGAGGCGTCCGCCACCCAGAGGTTGTCGTGCTCGTGGGTGCGTCCGGCCGGGTCGACCACGCTGGTGGCCGGGTCGGTCCCCATCACGGCGGTGCCGCACTGGTGGGAGTTGGTCTCGATGCCCATCCGCCGGGTGAACACCAGCGGGTAGCCGGCCGCGCGCAGCGCACGGGTGGTGCGCCGGACCAGTTCCCGGTGGGCGCCGAGGTTGTTGGGCCGCCAGTGCACGGTGATCCGCCCGGCCGCGTCCAGGAGGACGCGGTTGTCCTGGGTCGGCAGGTCCTCGCTGGTCAGGTAGAGGTCGAGGCTGCGGTCGGTGACGAAGCGCCGGACCGCGGCCGGTACGTTCGGACTGGCCGCGCGCACCATGGGCTCCTGGAGCTTGCCGAGCATCTGGACGTTGCCCAGCGGGGGGCGCCCGCCCTTGGCGAGGTACCAGTCGTTCAGGCCCAGGGTCTTCTGGAAGACCGCCCGGTTGCGGCGGGCGGGGTCGGCGGCGACCAGGAAGGTGCTGTTGTGCACCAGGTAGTTGCGCCCGACCTGGCCCGAGCCGTTGGCGAGGCCCGAACGCAGCAGCAGGGCGGCGGTGTTGACGGCGCCGCAGGCGAGGACGAAGCGCTCGGCCCGGATCGTCAGCTCCCTGCCGTCCCGGGTCGCCACGGCGTGGGTCACCCGCCCGGTGGCGTCGGCGTGCAGCCGGCCGACCAGCGTGCGGGTCAGCAGTTGGACGTCGCCGCCGGCCAGGGCGGGGCGCAGCGCGCGGACGTCGGCGTCGCTCTTGGCGCCGACCAGGCAGGGGAAGCTGTCGCAGGTGGCGCAGCGCACGCAGGCGCCGCCCTCGCGCAGGTCGACGCCGGTCGGCAGGTGGAAGGGGTGCAGGCCCTGGTCGCGCAGGCGGTGGGCGAGGTCGACGACCGCGCCCTCGTGTTCGACGGCCGGGTGGGGGTAGTCGGTGGAGCGCCACGGGTCGGTGGGGTCCTCGCCGCCGGCGCCGTGCACCCGGTAGAGGTCCTCGGCCCGGCCGTAGTGGGGTTCCAGGTCGGCGTAGTCGATCGGCCAGCCGGGCGAGTCGCCCTCGGCGTGGGCGACCGGGCCGAAGTCGGTCTCGCGGAAGCGCGGCAGGGTGGCGCCGTAGACCTTGGTGTTGCCGCCGACGTAGTAGTGGACGCCGGGCTGGAAGGGACGCCCCTGGGCGTCCTGCCACTGGTCGCCGTTGCGGTAGCGGCCCTGGACGAAGACGGCCTCCGGGGACCAGTTCTGCTGCTCGCGCGGCAGGAAGTCGCCGCGTTCGACGACGAGGATCCGCGCGCCGGAGGAGCGCAGCGCATGGGCGAGGGTGGCTCCGCCCATGCCGGAGCCGATGACGGCGAGGTCGCAGGTGACCTCCGGTCCGTCCGGCTCGATCACGCCCGGGAGCCGGTGCGGTGTCTGGTCGTCCGTCATCCGGTGGTCTCCCGTCGGGTGGTCTGGAGCAGCCGTTCGGTGATCTCGTGGGCGAAGGCCATCACGGTGCCCTGGGGGCTGATGCCGGTCGCGCCCGGGAGCACCGAGGCGTCGCAGAGGTGGAGGTTGTCGAAGCCGTACGGCCGTCCGGCGGTGTCGCAGAGCCCGCCGTGGGCCGGGTCGCCCATCGGGCAGGAGGCCATGGCGTGGACGGAGACCAGCGGCCAGTCGGCGAGGGCGCTGTGGTCGGCGCACTGCCGGGCCTCGGCCTCCGAGCGCAGCGGGGAGCCCGGGAACGGCGGGTGGATCTCGGTGGCGCCGGCGGCGAACAGCAGGCGGGCGGTGCGGTGGAGCGCGGAGCGCAGCCGGGCGCCGTCGGCGGCGGTGATCCGGTGGCGCAGCAGGGTCTGGCCGCCGGGCAGGGCGGTGACGGTGACCGGTCCGTCCACCCGGACCTGGGCGGTGAACAGGGCGACCCGGTCCAGGTCCGCCAGCACGGTGTTGACGGTCCGCGGGTCGTGGCCGGCCAGGGCGGCCCCGAGGGCGCCGGGGGTGAGGTTGGCGGGCATCACCAGCAGTCCCTGGTCCTGGAAGTGCTGGAGCTGGGCGGTGAAGATGGTGCCGTTGGTGGCCCGTACCGGCTCCCGGAAACGGGCGACGACCTTCAGGTTGACGTGGACGGCGGTGCGCCGCCCGGCGTGGCGGCGGTGGATGCCGCTGCGCTGGAGCAGGGCGGGGGTGCCGATCGGGCCGGCCGCGAGCACCACGGTGCGCGGCCGGTAGCTGACCGGTTCGCCGTCCGGGCCCACGGCGTGGACCTCGGTGACGCTCCGGCGGCGGTGGCCCAGCCTCAGCACCCGGGTGCGGGGGTGGATGCGCGCGCCGTGGCGTTCGGCGGCGGGCAGGTAGCTGAGCAGCATGCTCTGTTTGGCGCCGGACGGGCAGCCGGTCGGGCAGCGGTTGGCGTGCGAGCAGCCGGGTGCGGCGCGGCGGGCGGGGGCCCAGTGCCAGCCGAGCCGGTCGGCGCCGTCGGCGAGCAGCCGGGAGTCGCGGTTGCCGTCGCCGGGCTGCTGGGCGGCGACGCCCAGGCGGCGGGTGATCTCGCGCAGGTGGCCGGCCAGGTCGGTGCGGCGGTAGCCGTCGGTGCCGGCCCGGTGGGCCCAGCGGTCGAGCAGGTCGGCGGGCGGTTCCCAGAGCAGTCCGCCGTTGACGACGGTGGTGCCGCCGACGCAGCAGCCCTCGCCGAAGGCGATGACGGGCCGGCCGTGGATGGGGGCCAGGCCGGCGTGGCGGTAGAGGCGGCGGAGGTTCTGCGCGGGCGAGGCGGCGGCGAGTTCGGCCGTCGTGACCCGCGGGCCCTCCTCGAGGACGACGGTCTCGCGTCCGGCCCGGGCCAGGCCGAGGGCGGCGACGCTGCCGCCGGCGCCGGAGCCGATCACCAGGGCGTCGCAGTCGATCGGGCGCGGTGGCCGGCTCATCGGGCGGCCATCCGTTCGGCGGTCCACGACGCCGGGACGCGCGCGGGCCGCAGGTCGGGGCCGTCCCCGGCGGTGGTGGCCGCGGCGGCGTCCAGCCCGCTGTACAGGGCGAGGGTCTCCGCCGTCCGCACCGCCCGGCCGAGCAGCGGCAGCCGCTCCACCCGCCGGAGGCCGGTCAGCAGGGCGTCCGGCGGGGCGGTGGCCGGGCGGTGGCCGGTCAGCAGCAGGAGTGCGAGGGGCACCAGCCGCAGTGCCGGGGCCAGGCCCGCCCGGTAGTGCGGGGCCAGTTCGGCGAGGCTGCCGAGGACGTGGGCGCGGGCCGCCGCGCGGGCGGCCGGCCCGCCCAGGGCGGGGTAGCGCAGTGTCCAGATCCGCAGGAGGAGGTCGATCATCACGGGCGGAGCCTCCCGGCGGCCAGGTCCTTGGCCAGTCGGCCGAGCAGGCGCACCGCGCCCTGTCCGAGCACCTCGTCGAGCGCCCGGAGGAAGGTCTGCGCCTCGGCCTCCTCGGCGACCAGCGGCGGCGCGACGATCAGCGGCAGTCCGTGGTTGGAGCCGAAGAAGGTGAGCACGCCGTGGTCGCGGTAGAGGGCGGCGATCACCGCGCCGGTGATCAGTTTGGTCCGCAGCCGGGCGTCGCGTCCGAGTGCTGCCGGGAGCAGCGGCAGCAGGCGGTCGAGCGAGGCCGGCCCGGCCTTGAGGAAGACGCCGTGCAGGGCGCCGCACCCGGAGGTCGAGGCGACCAGGGCGGGGTGGCGGTCGGCGAGGTCCCGCAGGCCGGTCTCCAGGACGGCGCCGAGCTTGCGGGCGCGTCCCGGGTAGTCGTCCTCGACGGCGACGGCGACGGCCTCCAGCGCGGTGGCGGTCTCCTCGCCGAAACCGTAGTAGGTGGTGCTGTGCAGGGTGGCGTCCTGGAGGTTGTCGTAGGCGCGGCGGAAGACGGGGCCGCGGGCCACGTACCCGGCGATGGACGCCTTGCCGCCGCCGAAGGACTTGGACATCGTCACCACGTCGGGGACCAGCCCGGGGTGGTGCATGAAGTGGAACAGGGCGCCGGTGCGGCCCCAGCCGGTGTAGACCTCGTCGAAGACCAGTACGATGTCCCGTTCGGTGCACAGCCGGCGGACCTCGCGCAGGAACTCCGCCGAGCACTCGCGCAGGCTGGAGGCGCTGAACGGCTCCAGGACCACCGCGTAGACGTCGCTGCCGCCGTCGAGCGCCCGGTGCCGGTCCAGTGCGAGGGCGAAGGAGTCGAGGTCGCCGTAGCCGAAGTAGTCGGTGCCGGGGATCCCCGGGTAGTCGAAGTGGAGTTCGGGCGAGGCGGTGAGGCTGCCCGCGCCGAGCAGTTTGCCGTGGAAGGAGATGTCGGTGTGCAGCACCGTGCCGCGGCGGCCCGCGTGGTACTTGTAGGCGAGCTTGACGGCGCCTTCGACAGCCTCCGCACCGGAGTTGGGGAAGTAGCTGACGTCGAGGTCGCCGGGGAGCAGCCGGGCGAGGTTGTGGCTGAGGGCCGCGACGTAGGGCGAGAGGTAGTTCTTGTGGACCTCCATCCGGCGCTGCTCGGCGAAGCGCCGGCGGGCGGCGAGGATCCTCGGGTGGTTGTGGCCGTGGTTGAGGACGCCGATCCCGCCGGTGAAGTCCAGGATGCGCCGGCCGTCGCGCAGGGTGATCCAGCAGCCCTCGGCGCTCTCGACCAGGTCGTGTCCGAAGCCGAACGCCCCGACCAGGGAGACCTGGCTGCGGCTGACGAAACTCCGGTAGAGCGCGTGCACCTGGTCCCCGGTCAGGTTCTCGGCGGCCGCGATGTCCAGCAGGTCGTTCATACCGCCTCCTCGGTCGGTGCCGTGCGGAGCCCCGCGTGCGCGCGGGTGCGGATCCGGTCCGCGATCAGCCGTCCGGCAGAACGGCCGTGTCGTACGGCGTAGTTGGTGCCGCGGTCCTCCGGGAACACCTGCGCCATGCTCGACATGTAGAGGCCGGGCACGGCGCACTCGACGTCGGGGACGCGCCGGGAGTAGCCGGGGGTGATCACCGGCTGGGCGTGCTCCGCCCGCCAGACGTGGTAGCGGTGCACCCAGTCCTCGCGGAACCGCGGGAACATCCGGCGCAGGTGGGGCAGGCTGTGACGGTAGACCTCCTCGTCGCTCATCCGGTACAGCTCGGCGTCGACCGGGAGGTACTTCGACAGGTAGACGAGGTGGCGGCCGCCGTAGCGCTCCGGTGCGTCGAGGTTGGTGTGCTCGATGACGCCGACGTACGGGAACGCCGGGTCGGTGACGTTGAGCCAGTAGGTGTCGGACAGGGCCCGGCGGTTCTCCAGGACCAGGCAGAGGTTGGCCAGGTACGGGACGGAGCGCAGCCTGCGCACCAGCGCCGGGACGGCGGGGTGGGCGCCGGCGGCCCCGTCGAGCATGGCGGCCAGCGGGCCGGGGGCGGTGGTCACCAGGACCCGGGGGGCGCGCAGGGTGCGCCCGCCCGTCCGGACGCCGGTCACGCCCCGCTCCCCGACCAGCACCGCGTCGACCGGGGTCCCGGTGCGCAGTTCCACGCCCAGGTGCTGGAGCCGGTCGCGCCAGGCGTCCAGCAGCGCGCCGGAACCGCCCCGCAGGTAGTGCAGCACCTCCTTGCCCGAGCGGGACCGGCTGCCGCCGCGCAGGTGCAGCTTGGTCCACATCCAGGTGGCGCCGACCTGGGAGGCGTAGGAGCCGAACTTGCCCTCCAGCAGCGGGCGCCAGACCACCTCGAAGGCCCGGTGCCCGCCCAGCTGGACCAGCCACTGCTCGGCGGTGAGCGTCTCCAGCTCGCGCCAGTGCCGCACCCGGCCGGCCCGCACGGCCGACAGGCCGAGCCGCAGCCGGTCGACCGGGGGCAGCGGGGCGAAGCGCAGCACGTCGAGCGGGCTGGAGAGGCGGTACACCGAGTTGGCGTGGTAGACGCCGGTGCTGGTGGGGTGGCGTTCGATCAGGTCCGCGCAGCCGAGTTCGGCGCAGAGCCGGAAGATCTCGTGGTCGGAGTCGAACCAGTGGTGGTAGAACCGCTCCAGCTGCCGGTCGCCGACCGGGAAGGTCGCGGCGAGGCCGCCGATCCGGTCGGCCGACTCGACGACCCGGCAGCGCAGGCCCGCCAGGGCGAGTTCGTGCGCGGCGGCCAGGCCGGTGAAGCCTGCGCCGACCACGATCACGTCGGCGTCGTCGGCACCCGCGCCGGCGCCGGTTCCTGTGCCGGGCGCCGTGTCGGCGGCGTCGGGCCGGCCGCCGCGGTCGGCCGGGTCGGCGGCGGTCACCGGCCCAGCACTCCCGCCACGGCGGTGCGGAACCGCTCGGCGACCGCGTCGACGTCGGCCGGGGTGCTGCGCGCGGTCAGACCGAAGTCGGCGCCCAGGTAGGTGTCGGTGAGCCCGACGGTCAGCGCGAGCGAGCGGGCCAGGACGTCGTCCGTCCTCGGCAGCGCGCCGGCCCGGTAGTCGTGCCGCGTCGTGTCGGGCGGCCGGCGGAAGGGGCTGGGTCGGGCGTCGCCGGCCATCAGGGCGGTGAGTTCGGGCAGGCCGCCGTAGTAGTGCTTGGGCGAGTGGAGCAGTGTGCGGGTGCCGAGTTCCTTGGCCACCGCGTCGGCGCTCGCCGCGTCGTCGAAGAGGTACACCAGCAGGGTCGCGCAGTCGCCGTCGGGGTCGTGCAGCAGGCGCGGGCGCAGGCCGTCGCGGGCCGGGATCGCCGCGGACAGCGCCCGGGCCAGCGTGCGGTTGTGGTCCAGGATGGCGTCCAGCCGGGCGAGTTGGGCGCGGACGACGGCCGCGGTGAAGGCGTTCATCCGCAGGTTGAGGCCGAAGAGCAGGTCCCCGTCGCCGGTCTCCTCCCCGTAGGGGAACCAGCCGTGGTGGTGGAAGGAGTAGGCGCGTCGGAAGAGGCGCTCGTCCGGGGTGAGCAGGAAGCCGCCGTCGCCGCCGGTGATCACCTTGAAGATGTTGGTGGAGAAGGCGCCGGCCTGGCCGAAGGTGCCGACCGGGCGGCCCCGGTAGGTCGCCCCGCAGGCCTGGGCGGCGTCCTCCAGCAGGAACAGCCCGTGGTCGTCGGCGATCTGCCCGAGGGCCGCCAGGTCGCAGGGCGCGCCGAGCATGTGGATGGGCATGACGGCCTTGGTGCGCGGCGTGATCCGGGCCAGGACGTCGGCCGGGTCGAGGGTCAGCGACTCGTCGATCTCGGCGAACACCGGGGTGGCGCCCGCGAAGACGATCGCCGAGACGGAGGCGGTGTAGAGGTAGCCGGGGACGATGACCTCGTCGCCCGGGCCGATGCCGAGCGCGGCGAGCGCGGCCAGCAGGGCGGAGGTGCCGCTGTTGACGGCCAGGCAGTGCGGGGCGGCGAAGCGTGCGGACAGTTCCCGCTCCAGGCCCCGGACCTGGGCGTCCACGCCGGGTGGGCGGGAGTGGGCGTCGGAGGTGGCGAGCCAGGAGTCGACGACTTCGAGGAGGTTGCGGCGCTCCTCGGCGCCGAAGTGCGCGTATCCGGGACCAGGCATGAGGCTCCTTGGTCGGGCGTCGGTCGGTGCTCGGTCGGTGGTCGTTGGAACGTCGGATTCGGCGGTCGGGGTGTCAGAAGACGATGGGGCAGAACGGCGCCGGATCATGGCGGAACGCCGTGGCGGCGGCCCGGACCGCGCCCGGGCGCAGTTCGCGCACCAGGCCCGCCCGGGCGAGCTGCACCAGGGAGGTGCCGCCGAGATGCAGCGCACCCAGCTCCCGGACCGTCAGTTCCAGGTCGGCCGCCGCGGTGGTGGGCCGGCACTCGCCGCCCTCGGGGCCGGTGCGCAGCCGGAAGCGCCGCTCGTTCCACGGGCAGAGCGGGTCGGTGACGTCCAGGACGACGTCGACCTCGGCGGCGTAGCCGCGCTGCTCCAGCGCCCGGTCCACGTCCACCAGCCGCACGTGCAACTGGTCGCGCAGGACGGGCGCCGCGCTGCGGGGGTCGGTGAGCAGGGCGAGCACCGGGTCATCCACCGGCCGGTCCGCGACCACGCTGCCGGCCAGGTCGACGTCGAGCAGGGCGCGCCAGAGCGCCGCGCCGGAGGCGGGGTCGCGCGCGAACAGCTCGCGCACCGACACCTCGTAGCGCGGCACCGAGTGCTCCCAGGCCGCGGTCAGCCGGTAGAGGGCGTAGCCGGACGGCTCCCCGTCCTCCTCGACCACCAGGCAGAGCAGGCGTCCGCTCCCGCCCCGGTGGTCGGGCAGGTCCAGCACGGCCCGGGCGGCCCAGGCCGCGTCCCGGCGGAGCATCCCGGGGCGCTCCCCGACGCACTGCGCGTAGACCGCGGCGATCGCGGCGGAGTGCTCCTCCGGCCCGCCGATCCGGACGGTCCGCTCGCCGCCGGCCGTGTCGCGCAACTCCCGGGCGTGCCGGGGGATCCGGACCTTGGCGGCCTGGCTGGCGAGGCCGAACCCGAAGCGGCCGTAGATCCCGGCCTCGGTGGTGTTGAGGACCGCCACCGGCTCGGCGCCGCCCTCGTGCAGGGTGTGCAGGACGCGCAGCACCATGCCGCTCATCACCCCGCGCCGCCGGTGCTCGGGCGCGACGGTCACGTAGCCGAGACCGGCCACCGCCCGGGGCCCGCCCGGGAGGGTCATCTCCAGGGAGTAGACGGCACAGGTCCCGCAGACCCGGCCGCCGGTCCGGGCGACCAGCGATCGTTTGGGTTCGAAGACCGACGCCGCCGAGGCGTGGTAGTCCACGGAGTGCCCGTAGCCCCCGTACGCCAGTTCCGCGACCGGGACGAGGTCCTCCCAGGAATCCGGGACGGATATCTCCGGGACAGCAGAGAATTCGGGCATGCTTATCACGCGCTCCTCGCGTACTGAAGATTCCCGGGAATTCAGATCATGACGGTCCGGTATATGAGATGGCGCGTTTCCCGAGACAGGTGGACCAGCGCACCCGGGTGTCCGGTGACCGGATCACGTCAGAAGTCACAGGTATAGCACGATCGAACCACGTGTCGTCAAGGAGCGGTAACCGCCCCACAGTTCACTGCGGCGGAGCGGTGATCACAAATGCGTAACCGGAATTCGACGGTTCGAATTCCGCACTCTTGTGATCACTGGAAGATTCACTCAGACTCGGCTGCGGTGGATGATCCCTGGTGCGCCAGCGATCCATTCTGATCCACCCCCCTGCCCGTTTGTGTGATCACAGCGAGGAGACAGGTATGTCCAACCCCAGGTTCATCGCCGGCAACACGCCCGTGGGCGACTGGCAGCAGCATGTCGAGGAGGACAACGGCACCGGCATCTACATCGACGTCGACACCTCCGCCGGCAACTTCAGCGAGACGCCGGTCTACACCGCGAACCTCTGCGGCCGCGACTCGATGTGGACGACCACCGGCGGGAACACCATCTACACCCCCACCTCGAAGGGCTTCCGGATCTACGTCCGCTGGCAGGACGGCCGTCCGCTGACGGTCGACTACGCGGTGAGCCACGGCTGGTACATCAGCTGGGTGGCCACGGAGGTCTGAGCCCCGCCCCGGTCCCGTTGAGGCCCTGATCCGCTCCCGGGCCGGCCCGTGCCGCATCTGCCGCGGCCGCGGGCCGGCCCGGTCGCGCCGGGCCGCCCACGCGCGTTCCCGCCCCCTGTTCCCGTCCCTTGTCCCCGCCCCTGCATCTCGCCCTCCGTTCCCGCCCCCTGTCCCCCCGTCCTCGTTCAGCGACCAAGGGAGATCCATGCGAGCCCCGACCGAGCGGCAGCTGGGCCAGTTCCGCGGCGACACCGTCCCCCACCACCCGGACACCACCGCCTGGAGCCTCGTCGAGGCCACGGCCGCCCGCACCCCCGACGGCGTCGCGGTCGAGCATCCCGGCGGCACCCTGACGTACCGCGGGCTGATGGCCCGGGTCGACGCCCTGGCCGGCCGGCTGGCCGACGCCGGGGTGCGCCGGGGCGACTTCGTCCCGCTGGTGATGGCCGGCGGGCCCGAACTGCTGGTCGCCATGCTCGCCGTGCTGCGCTCCGCCGCGGTGTTCGTCCCGCTGGACGAACAGTGGCCCGGTCCGCGCCTGCACGCCATGGTCGACGCGTGCCGCCCCGCCGCGGTCCTGCTCTCCCCCGGCGCCGCCCCGGACGGCTGGTCCGCCCCGGCGCTCGCCGTCGACCCGGTCTCCGGGCCCACGCCGGACCTCCCCGCGCGGTCGAGGCCGGCGCCGCCCCGCCCGGACGAACTCGCCTACGGCTTCTACACCTCGGGCTCCACCGGGACCCCCAAGTGCGCCCTCAACCTGCACGGCGGCCTGGCGAACCGACTGCTCGCCATGGGCCGCCGGTTCGGTTCGACCCCGCGGAACGTGGTGCTGCAGAACAGCCGGCACACCTTCGACTCCTCACTGTGGCAGCTGCTCTGGCCGCTCACCTGCGGCAGCCGGGTCGTCATCCCCCGCGCCCACGACATCCTCGACCTCACCGCCACCGTCGAGGTCATCGGGCGCCACCGCGTCACGATGACCGACTTCGTGCCCACCATCCTCACCGCCCTCGTCGAACTGCTCGACTCCCGGCCCGAGTTGGTGAACGGCCTGGCGAGCCTGCGGATGCTGCTGGTCGGCGGCGAGGAGATCGCCCCGGAGAGCGTGCGCGCCCTGCAACGGCTCCTCCCGCACCTGCGGGTGACCAACACCTACGGCCCCACCGAGGCCTCGATCGGCTCCGTCTTCCACGAGGTGTCCCCCGAGGGCCCCGCCCCCGTACCGATCGGTCGGCCGATCGACAACACCTGGGCGATCGTGCTCGACGAGCACGGGGAACCGGCCCGCACCGGTGAGGTCGGCGAGATCTGCATCGGCGGCGCCTGCCTGGGCACCGGCTACCTCGGCGACCCCGACCGCACCGCCCTGGCCTTCGTCGGGAACCCGTTCCCCGAACTTCCCGGGGAGCGGATGTACCGCACCGGCGACCTCGGCCACTACGGCACCGACGGGCTGCTCTACTTCGACGGCCGGCGCGACCAGCAGGTGAAGATCGGCGGCGTACGGGTCGAGCTCTCCGAGATCGAGCACGCCATCACCTCGCACCCCGCGGTGCGCGAGGCCAAGGTGCTGGTCAGCGACCACGGCGGCGGCCAGCACCTGGCCGCGTTCTTCACCGTGCGGGGCGATCTGACGACACATCAGCTACGGTCCCACATCCGCGCGTCGCTTCCGGCGGAGCTCGTCCCGAAGCGGTTCGTCAGGCTCGACGCGGTCCCGGTGAACGGCAACGGGAAGACGGACCGCAGGGCCCTCGCGGAACTCCTGAAGTCCCCGGCGCCGACCGGGCCGAACGGCTGGACGGCCACCGGGAGCAGCACCGAACGCGCCCTCGCCGAGCTGTGGAACGCCCTGCTGCCGGAACCCGTCACCAGCCCCGACGCCGACTTCTTCGACAGCGGGGGCGACTCGCTCCACGCCCAGCGGCTCGCCCTCGCGGTGTCGGCCCGCTTCGACACCCCGCTCTCGATCCGGGACATCGTCCACGCGCCGACCATCGCGCTCCAGGCCGCCGCGCTCGACGGCGGCCGCGCCCTGCCCGCCGCCCCGACCGCCACCGCGGCGTCCGCCACCGACCTGACGCTGCCCGCCGACATCCGGCCGACCGGCACCCCGTCCGGGCCGCCGCGGCACGTGCTGCTCACCGGCGCGACCGGGTTCATCGGCGCCCAACTGCTGCACGACCTGCTGGAACGGACCGACGCCACCGTGCACTGCCTGGTCCGCGCCGACGGCCCGGAGGCGGCCCGCCGGCGGGTGGCGGACGCCCTGCACCGGTACCGGCTGTGGTCCGACCGGACCGGCCACCGGATCCACGCCGTCCCCGGCGACCTGAGCGCTCCCGGGCTCGGCCTCGGCCCGGCCGACCACCGCCGGCTGGCCGAACAGGTCGACACCGTGGTCCACGCCGGGGCCATGGTCAACCTGGTGCGCGGCTACGGCGCCCACCGCCGCACCAATGTGACCGGCACCGTGGAACTGCTCCGGCTCGCCGCCACCGGCCGGCCGGCGATGGTGCACTTCGTCTCCACCCTCGCCGCCTGCCCGGCCGGGCCGGCCGGCGACACCCCGGTCCCGGAGCGCCCGCTCCCGGCCGGACGCACCCCCGACACCGGCTACGGGCAGTCCAAGTGGGCCGCCGAACAGCTGGTCCAGGCCGCCGGGGACCGCGGCCTGGCGGTCGCGGTGCACCGGCTCGGCGAGGTCATGCCGTCCACCCGCACCGGCATCCCCAACCCCGCCTCGCGCGTCGAACTGCTCATCCGGGCCTGCCTGCGGGTCGGCGCCTACTTCACCAGCGACCTGAGCACCGACTACACCCCCGTCGACCACGTCGGGCGGCTGCTGGTCGCCGCCGTCACCCACCGCCGCTCCGGCTACTTCCACCTGCTGCGCCCCGGCCCGCTGCCGCTCGACGACCTGCTCGGCGGCTTCGGATCGGCGTTCGGCCTGCGCAAGGTCGAGTACCAGGACTTCTGGCAGGCCGCGCAGCGGGCCGCGGCCGCCGAACCCGACGACCGCCGGCTCGCGGGGGCGCTGGCGCTGCTGCCGGTGCCGACGACCCGCCCCGAGCGCTCCCCGATGGCCTTCGAGGACGCCGCCGCCCGCTTCGGCACCAGCCGGGCCGCCCGACTCGCCACCCTCGCCGACGCCCGCGCCCTCCCGTCCGACCCCGACGGCCTGCACCGCTACGTCGCCTACCACCTGGACCGCCGGGGCTGACCTCCCGGTGTTCACGGCGGACCGGGACGCGGGCGCGCGGCGTGGGAAGTCGGCCGGGCCGACCTCCCGCGCGGGGGACGGACGGCTACCGCTTCGCGGCGGCGCCGGTGAGCCGCTCCGCCACCGCCGTCGGCGACGGCATCGCCGCGATCTCGGCGGCGACCTCCCGCGCGGCCCGGGTCAGCGCGCCGTCGGTGAGCAGCCGGTCGAGCAGCGCCGGCCCGATCTCCCCGGCGGCCGCGCTGAGCCCGGCTCCGCGTTCCCGCACCGCGTCCGCGGTGATGAAGCGGTCGGATCCGTCCGGCAGCACCAGCTGCGGGAGGCCCGCGTCCAGGGCGCTGAGCGCGGTGCTGCTGCCGCCGTGGTGGATCGCGGCCGCGCAGGTCCCCAGCAGCGCCCGCCACGGGACCCAGCCGTACGGGCGGACGTTGTCCGGCAGGGTGCCGAGCGTGCCGAGGTCCAGTTCGCCGGTCGCCAGCACGAACTCCGCGTCGACCTCGGCGGCCGCCGCGATCACCCGCTCCAGCCTGGTCAGGCCGTCGGTCTTGGGCGCGACGGTGCCCAGGGTGACCGCCACCCGCGGACGGTCGGCGGGCACGGCCAGCCGGTCGGGCAGTGCGCCTTCGCCGTTGTAGGCGACGGGCCGCATCGAGCAGCCGTACCGCTGGGCCCCGGCCATGCTGGGCGGCGCGAGGTCGACGGTGTCCGCGGGCTCGGGCAGCGGGTCGATCCCGTGCCGGGCGAAGGTGTCCGCCATCTCCGCGAGCATCAGCGCGCGCAGCTTCGGGGTGCGGACGAATCCCAGGTCGTGCTGGACGGCGGGCACGCCCAGCCGGGCCGCCGCGAGCAGCGCCACCGGGAACTGGTAGTCGTACACCACCAGGTCGGGCCGCCACCGGGTGGCGAGCTCGACCATCGCGTCGGCCACCGCGCTGTTGACGTGGGCGGCCAGCGGGACGAACGCCTCGCGGTCGGCCGAGTTGCTCTCGACCACCCGCCGCATCAGGTCGGGCCGCCGGGTGCGGCCGGCCTCCCTGATCTCCTTGCGCCAGTCGACCCCCGGCGCGACGGGCAGGTACGGCAGCCCGGATCCGGCGACCGGCTCGCCGCCGTCCATCGAGGCCACCGCGACCTCGTGGCCGAGCGCCCGCATCGCCCTGGCCAGCGGGACCAGCGGGAAGAGGTGGCCGATGCCGGGGGCGCCGGCGAACAGTACACGCATGAGGGAACCTCGGTGGTCGGGACGGGCGGTCAGGAGGCGGCCCGGTGCAGGGCGGCTTCCATGCCGTTCAGCACGGCGTTGCAGTCGCGCTGGAGGGTGGCGGCGTCGACGGCGCTCAGCAGGTAGACCCCGAGCCAGTTGCGCGACCCCGCCGACGGGTCGAAGGCGGGCACCGGCTGTCCGGCCGGCATGGCGAAGGCGGGGACGGCCTCGATGGTGCTGCCCGGGGACAGCAGGCTCCGCCAGTCCACGGCCTGCGGGTTCCAGACCGGCGTGCTCCGCCAGGGCACGCCCGCCGCGTCGGCCGGGACGACGGCCAGCGACGCGGCGGCCCTGCTCCCCTCGGTGAGCATGGCCTCCGGGTAGTCGACCCGCTCGCCGAGCAGCTGCCGGACCAGCATGCCGATCGGGTCGAGCCCGAAGACCTCCTGGACCTGCCGGGTCGTCAGCAGGCCGCCGAACCTGGCCGCGGTCTCGATGACCACCAGGCCGCCGTCCTTCATCAGCTTCAGCTCGGTGTGGGTGCCGCAGTTCTCCAGCCCGAGCGCGTCGACGGCCTGCCGCGAGACCTCCTCGATCCGGCGCTGGAGCGGCACCGCCATGACGGACGGCGAGGTGCTGGCCACCTCGACGAAGGACGGCACGGTCGGCAGCTTGGCGGTGATGGCCAGCGGACGGTAGACGCCGTCCGCGACGATCCCCTCCACGCTCACGTAGTCGCCGTAGCCGGGCTCCTGGTACCAGCCCTCGGTGGAGCCCTGGGCGATCTCCTCGACCAGGCGGTCCCGGTCGGTGTCGGCGGCGTAGAGCTCGTTCATGCCGACCCGGCTGCCGGCCTGGAGTCCGCGCTCGATCCCGGCCCACGCCGGGGCGGCGTCCGCGGGCCCGTCCAGCACGATCTGGGCGACCGAGCCGGCGCCCCAGGCCGGCTTCAGCAGCAGCGGGGGCGTGAAGTCGGCCAGCGCGGCGTCCAGGTCGGCGAGGCTGTCGACCCTGCGGAACCCGGGTACCGGCACCCCGGCTTCGGCCCACGCCTCCCGCATCAGCCGCTTGTCCCGGGCGCGGATGATGCCGGGGCCGGGGCCGGCCAGGTTGAGCCGGCGCGCGGCGTGCGCGACGGCCAGCACCGCGAACTCCGAGAGAGTGAGTACCGCGTCGGCCCCGATGGCCTTCGCGTGCTCCACGATCAGGTCGACCAGGTCGTCCCCGCGCGGCGCGTCGGGCACCAGCTCGATGCCGGTACAGCTGGGCCGCCAGACGTCCTCCCCGGTGGTGGGCAGCGGCGCCAGCGCGAGGACGTGCAGTTCCCCGCAGGCGGCGATCCGCGGGAAGGCGTACTCCAGCGGAGCGCCGCCCTTGACATAGACGTACAGAATTCGGTTCAACGTGCTTTCTCCTGAGGGAAGTTCATTCGGCCCGGGGCATGCCGGGGCCACCTCGCACGGGCCCTGGACAGGTCGGGCCGGTGCGGTGCTCCGGCAGCGTCAGCCGGCGGTGTGGAAGGGGCGCAGCTGCAACAGGCTGACCCGGTCGCCCTCGATCGCCCACTCGATGTCGACCGGGGCCGCGTACGTCTCGTCGGGTGCGAAGTGCGACTGCAGCAGCCTGCTGATCAGGGACAGCCGGCGGACGAGCTCCTTGGTCCCGGTGTCCAGGTCGCCGGCGGCGGTGCCGAGCGAGAGCGTCCGGCTGCCGCCCTCCATGGTGTTGCACAGGTACTGGAGCGGGGCGCCCCGGCCGGAGACCACGTCGGTCACCGAGCGCGGCGAGATGTTGAGGTAGACGTTGCGGAAGTCCTGCGGGCTCAGCGGGTTGCAGGTGACCAGGACGCCGCCGACGGTGGCGCCGACCTGCTCCTGGACGATCACGCCCATCCGGCAGTCGTCCAGGGGGATGCCCGCCTGGCTCCGCAGCAGCACCGCGCGCGGCGAGAACAGCGAGGCCCACACCTCCCGGACCGCGTCCAGGACGGCTTCCGTGCCGCTGACCTGGGCCACCGACTCGTAGAGTCCGGCGGCGGAGAAGCCGGGCAGGTCCTCGGCGTTGGAGGAGCTGCGGACGACCTGGACGGGGGCGCCGTACAGGTGCCGGTCGAGGGCCCGGTCGATCTCGGTGCGGATCGGCTCGGGCAGCGGGGTGCCGCGGATCAGCCGCTGCACGTCGAGGCAGAGCTCCTCGATCCGCGACGCCCCCTCCTGGGGCTCGGCCGCTCCCCCGTGCGAGGCCTCCTCGCCGAGGGCGGCGGCCAGCCGCCCGACGGCGTCCCGGAGCTCCGGCGAGGAGTCGAGGAAGCGCTGCTGGAGCGAGAACGGCAGCACGATCCCGCGCGGCACGTCGGCGTGCTCCTTCACCAGGAGCCGTGCGGCGGCGTCCAGTTCGGTGCCGTCCGCGTCCTCCGGGAGGCCGAGCTGCCGGGCCAGGTAGCGCAGCAGGTCGGCCCGGGGCGGCCGGGGCACCTGGTAGAAGCCGAGCCAGCGGGGCGAGCCGTGCCGCAACAGGTGGGTGAGTTCACCGAGGTTGGCGGCCTTGGTGCCGAACCGGACGTGGTCCCCCTCGCGCAGTTCGGACAGCGGGGTGACCGGCGTGGGCGCGAGGTCGGGCCGGTCCACGGTGATCCGGTCGGCGGGCGGGGCCGGCCGCACTCCCCCGTCGGTGGGCGGCTCGGCGGCTTCGAGCAGGAGGTCCTCGCCGCCGGCCTCGACCCGGTAGCGCACCCAACGGCCGGCCAGCCCGGCGCGGTCGATCCGGTCGGCGGTCCCGATGCCGACGGCGTTGGGGATCCGCCAGCCGGCGGCCATCACGTTGATGTGGGAGAGCGGGGTGGTGTGCTCGGTGTGGATGATGCCGGACACCCGGGGGATGTCCTCGGGCACCCGGGGCATCACCACGATGTCGTGCCACTCCAGCGGCTCGGGGTCGGCCCGGTACTCCTCCTCCGAGCGGAACACCCGCAGCCGGCCGTGGGCCGTCCCGGCGGCCAGCGGCACGAACGAGGCCGCGGAGTAGAGCTCGTGGGACAGGACGCGCGGGATCTCGGTCTCCGGGATGCCGGCGAGGTAGCCCTCCTGGCGGTGGCCGGCCGGCTTGAGCACCAACCGCAGCGACGGGTCGATGTGCTCGCGCACCCGGTGGTAGAAGAAGCGCAGCATCTCCTGGTCCATGGTGTCGACGTCGACGGTTTCCAGGGACAGGAAGGTGTCGGCCCCGTGGCCGTTTTCCGCGGTGCCGCGGGTGTGGCGGGCGAGGGTGCCGAGATAGAAGCGGCGGTCGGGATTCCGGTAGACGTCGTCGTTGAACGAATCGAGCCGGCTCGCCAGTTCCTCGATCGACATGCCGAGGATCTCGCAGGCGATGTAGCGGACGTGGAGGGTGCCGTCGGCACTGTCGATGAAGTGGAGCACCGACTCGTCGCGGTCGAACACGATCTTCACATAGGGATAGCCCCCGACCTGGCCGGCGAGCCCGGAGAACTCCTCAAGGGTGAGCTTTTCGCCTGCGAGGCGGGGCCGCGTGGTCGCGTCGTTGCGATCCGAACGGGTCATGCGCACAGTTCAGCCATTCGTCATCATGTACACGATAAGTACACGTGGTGCAGAGGGGTTACGACTAACTCCATCCACACTGCCATTTGATATGAACGTTTGACGAATGATCACATGACATCAGGCCATCATGAATCGATCCGGCCATTCGAACTCGTCAAGGAATAAACCACTACGCCGCACCGATCCGAGATCGTCTGAGGTCGTACAGGAATCAACACTTCCGGAAATCCCCGATCGTCGATCACGCGCCCGCCCGCCCCCGGGCGGGGGCGCACACCGGCGCGTGCGCCGGTGGCACCGTGCCGCTGGCATGGTGCGGTGGCACGGGCCACTGCCGGAGGCCTGGCTTGACCCACAAAACCCTTGCAAAACAAGGGAGTTGACCTTCAACCGGCGGTACTGTGGGGTGAGCATGACGCCCTGGCCGGTGTCGCGCGCCCCGTGCTGGGGGCCGGTCGGCCATGGCCTGCCATCGGCGCGAAGGGGGAGCTTCCTGATGGCATACGCGAAGGGTTATGACGTCTCCGACTTCCAGTCGGACATCCCGGGGGACGCGGAGTTCGTCTTCATCAAGGCCACCGAAGGCGGCCGCACCGGCCAGTCCGGGTACGCGGACAAGCTCGCCGACGCCCGGCGGCGGGGCCTGGTGGTCGGCCACTACCACTTCCTGCACGCGGAGAACCCGGTCGACGGCGAGGTGGAGCACTTCTGCCGGGTCGTCGGGCGGATCCCCCCGGGCGAACTGCTGGTGCTGGACTTCGAGCCGTACGGGCAGTCGGTCGGCGACGGGGCCGCGACCGAGGCGAAGAACCGGTGGCTGGCGGCGGTCAAGCAGCGCTACCCGGACCACCTGGTCGGGCTCTACACCAACCGCGACTACTGGTTCCGCACCGACGACAACGCCGGCGACTTCCTGTGGATCGCGGACTACGTGGCCGCCGGTGCGCCGCGCGTCCAGGCGCCCTGGCGCTTCCACCAGTACAGCGACGACCCGCTGGACGCGGACGTGTACAACGGCTCGCTGGACGAGCTGAGGGCGTGGGCCGGTGCCGCCCAGGCCCCCGAGCAGCCCGCACCGGCGCCGGACCCCGTGCCACCGGTGCCCGACTGGCCGGGGCTGCAGCTGGTGGACCGCGCCCGGTGGGGCGCGCGCCGCTGGCGCGAGCCCAACGGCTCGATCCCGTACGCCGGCCCGCGCGCCGGGGTGAAGGTGCACTACCTCGGCACGGCGTACAGCTTCGACACCCACGACACCTGCCCGGCCTACGTACGCCGCCTCCAGGCCTCGCACATGGACGACGACCGCTGGTCCGACATCGGCTACAGCTTCGTGGTCTGCGAGCACGGCCACGTCTTCGAGGGCCGCGGCCTTAACCGGCGCAACAGCGCCAACGGCGACGTCCCGCTCAACGAGGCGCACTACGCGGTGTGCGGCCTGGTCGGCTCCTCCGGGTCCACCGAGCCGACCCCGGAGATGCTCAACGGGCTGCGGGACGCGATCGAGTACTGCATGCGGCAGGGCCCGGCCGGCCCCGAGATCAAGGGGCACCAGGACGGCTACTCGACCGACTGCCCCGGCCCGGCACTGTACGCCTGGGTGACGTCGGGTGCGCCGCGCCCGTCCGGGCCGGTGCCCGACCCGCCGTCCCAGGAGCCCGCGCCGCAGCCGGACCCGGCCCCGGCCCGGTACCGGAGCAGCGTCGGCGGCCTGCCGTACGGCTACGGCGCGCACGGCCCGCAGGTCACCGCCGTCGGCGAGGCGCTGGTGGCGGCGGGCTTCGGCTCGCACTACAGCGAGGGCCCCGGCCCGGACTGGACCGACGCCGACACCCTCAACTACGCCGACTACCAGCGGAGTCTGGGCTACTCCGGCGGGGACGCCGACGGCGTGCCCGGCGAGGCCTCGCTGCGCCGGCTGCTCGGCGGGGCCGTCCCGCTGGCCGAGGTGTCCAGGTCGAACGTGGTCGAGGCGGCCCGCCGGGACCCGGACGCGCCCCAGGGCGCCACCACCCACGCGGACGACGCGTACACGGTGGAGCTGGCCCTGGTCGCCGAGGGACTGCTCGACCGGCAGTGGCTCGACGGCTCGTTCGGCGCCCGGACCGTCGACGCCTACTCCGCCCTCCAGCGCAGGTACGGGTACAGCGGGCAGCAGGCGGACGGCATACCCGGCAGCAGCTCGCTGACCAGGCTCGGCCAGGAGCACGGCTTCACGGTCGTCGACTGACGACCGCCGAGGAGGACCATGTACCAACTCGCCCTGTCCCTGTGGCGCACGTGCGTGCCCTACGTCGTCGCCTTCCTCGTGGTGCAGGCCGCGCGCCTCGGCCTCCACCTGGACAACGCCTCCGTCACCTCCGCCCTGGTCACCGGCTTCGGCACGGCGTACTACGCGGCGTTCCGGTTCCTGGAGCACCGGTTCGGCGCGAGCTGGGGCTGGTTCCTGGGGGCCGCCCGGCCGCCGTCCTACCAGCCGCCCGCTCCGACCCCGACCCCGGCCTCGACCCCGGCGCCCGACCCCGCGCCTGCCCCTGCCCCCACTCCTGAGCCGGCGCCTCCCGCCGCACCGGCATCGAAGCCGACGCCGAAACCGGCGCCGGCACCGGCACCGGCACCGGCACCGGCGGACCCCACGACGGCCCGCCCCGACTACCGGAACCTGCCCGAAGGCGGCTGACCGACGTCCCGGGCACCGACCGGGGGTTACGGAGTTCTCGATTCCGTAGCCCCCACATAATAAGCACAGTAATACAATTGGCTTTTCCAGTTCGGGTCTTGACGAATAGTCCCCCGAATCCGAGACTGAGCCTGCCACCAATGCGTCAGGATCCCCTTTCCGGGCCGCTTGATGCACGAAGTGAACGGAGGGGGAATTTGCCGACGACACCGACCTATCCGGGCGTCTACATCGAAGAGCTTCCCAGCGGCGTCCGTACCATCACCGCGGTGAGCACCTCGGTGACCGCCTTCGTCGGGGCCACCCGGCGCGGTCCGCTCGACCAGCCCGTCACCGTCACCAGTTTCGCGGACTTCGAGCGCCGGTTCGGCGGGCTCGCGAGCCAGAGCCCGGTCAGCTACGCCGTCCAGCAGTTCTTCCTCAACGGCGGCTCGATCGGGGTGGTGGTCCGGGTCGCGGCGGCCGGCACCGGCGCCGCCGCGGGCGTCACGCTCGGCTCCTCCCAGACCTCCACCGCCACCCCGGCCCTGGAGGTCACGGCCGTCGAGCCGGGCCTCTGGGGCGGCTCGCTGCGGGTCGCCGTGGACTACCGGACGCCCACCCCGGCCGAGACCTTCAACCTCCAGCTCTTCGACACCTCGGGCGCCGTCCGGGAGTCCTTCACGGACCTGTCGGTCCGGGAGGCCAGCCCCCGGTTCGCCGAGACGGTGGTCAACGGCGGCTCGGCGGTCGTCCGGGTGAAGGTCCTGGCGGAGAGCCGGCCGGACCCGGTGGGCACCGTCTCCAAGCCGTTCGCGGCCACGCTGCCGGACCTCACCCACGAGATCCAGGTCAAGATCGGCGACGTCTCGCGGACCGTCAGGATCCACGACCCGGCCGCGGACGGCCCCGCCCCTGCCACCGTCGCCGAACTCGCCCTGCTGCTCGAACGCAAGCTGCGCGCCCTGCCCGACGCCCCCGGCCGGCGGGCCTTCGCGGGCACCCGGGTCAGCGTGTTCGGCCGGCAGCTCCAGGTCGTCGCCGGCTCCACCGACCCGGCCGACGTGGTCCGCTTCCTCGGCGAGGCCGCCAACAACCTCGGGCTGGAGGGCTCGGTCAACCCGCCGGTCCTCGCGCTCGCCGGCGGCCAGGACGGCGGGGCCCCCGGCCTGACCGACCTGATCGGCAGCGAGGCGGCCAAGACCGGCATCCAGGCCCTGCGGGACGTGCAGGACGTCAACCTGCTGGTGCTGCCGGAACTGGCCGGCTACGCGAGCGTCGACGACGCCGTCACGGTCGTCTCGGCCGCCCAGGCGCTCTGCGCGGAGAAGCGGATGTTCCTGATCGTCGACTCGCCGCAGGCGTGGACGACGCTGGACGCCGCCCGGGCGGGCCTGTCCGCCTTCGACTCCGTGCGCAGCGACCACTCGGCGCTGTACTTCCCGCACCTGGAGCTGGTCGACCCGCTCACCGGCAGGCTGCGCAGCTTCCCGCCGTCGGGCACCGTCGCCGGCGTGATGGCGCGCACCGACGGCCAGCGGGGCGTGTGGAAGGCGCCGGCCGGCACCGAGGCCGGTCTGCCCGGGGTGCGCGCGCTGACCGTCCCGCTGACGGACCGGGAGAACGGCCTGCTGAACCCGCTCGCGGTGAACTGCCTGCGGACGTTCCCGGTGGTGGGTCCGGTGGTGTGGGGCGCCCGGACGATGGCCGGCGCCGACGCGCTCGGCTCCCAGTGGAAGTACGTCCCGGTGCGGCGCCTCGCGCTGATGCTGGAGGAGAGCCTCTACCGCGGCACCAAGTGGGTCGTGTTCGAGCCCAACGACGAGCGGCTGTGGGCCCAGATCCGGCTGAACGTGGGCGCGTTCCTGCACTCGCTGTTCCAGCAGGGCGCGTTCCAGGGCACGTCCGCGCGCTCGGCCTATTTCGTCAAGTGCGACCGGGACACCACCACCCAGGACGACGTGAATCGCGGTGTGGTGAACGTCGTGGTCGGATTCGCGCCCCTCAAGCCCGCGGAATTCGTGATCGTCAAGATCGAGCAGCTCGCCGGACAGTTCGAGGTTTAGGATCTCCATGGTCGAGTTCACCGTCAATCCGCACCGGTTCGATCCGTACAAGAACTTCAAGTTCCTGGTGGTCTGGGACGGCCGGGTCGTCGCCGGGGTCAGCAAGATCAGCCCGCTCAAGCGCACCACCGAGGTGGTGAAGCACCGCAGCGGGGGCGATCCGAGCGCGCCGCGCAAGTCGCCGGGCCGCACCGACTTCGAGGCGGTCACCCTGGAGCGCGGGGTCACCCACGACCCGGAGTTCGACCGCTGGGCCAACAAGGTCTGGATGGTCGGCGCGGGCCGCGGGGCGGAGGTCTCGCTCCGGGACTTCCGCAAGGACCTGGTGATCCAGGTGCTCAACGAGGCCGGCCAGGTGGCCGTCGCCCACAAGCTGTACCGCGCCTGGCCGAGCGAGTACCAGGTGCTCGGCGAACTGGACGCCAACGCCAACGCGGTGGCGATCCAGAGCCTCAAGCTGGAGGTGGAGGGCTGGGAGCGGGACGAGGAGACGCCCGAACCGGAAGAGCCGTCGTTCCAGCAGCCGGCCTGAGCGGCCGGCTGATGGAACCCGCCGGGCAGGCCGACCTGTTGGCCACCTGGGAGGCCGGGCTGGCGGCCGGCCGCACCGGGCGGGCCCTGCTGCTGCACACCGTCGCCCGTCCCGGCGCCGGGACGGCGGAGCTGCTGGCCGTGCCACTCGGCGAGCGGGACGCCGAACTGTTCGGCCTGCGCGCCGAGTTGTTCGGCGAACAGCTCAACGTTCGGGTCGGCTGCCCGGATTGCGCGGAGGAGATGGAGTTCACCTTCTCCGCCGGACAGTTGACCGGTGCCGCGCGTCCGGAGCCCGGGCCGCTGCGGGTGGAGCTGGACGGCTGGCGGGTCGGCTTCCGGCTGCCCACCCCCGGCGACCTGGCCGCCGCCGAACAGGCCCCCTCGGGCCTGGCCAGGGGCGTGCTGCTGGAGCGGTGCGTCCTGACCGCCGAGCACGACGGGGAGCCGGTGGCCGCCCGGCGGCTCCCCGAACCGGTCCAGCGGCGCATGGCCGAGGCCGCGGCCGCCGCCGACCCCTGCGCGGACGTCCGGCTGAACCTCAGCTGCCCGGAGTGCGGCCGGGCGGCCCACGCCGAGCTGGACATCGCCTCCTACCTCTGGGAGGAGCTGGACGACTGGGCCCGGGCCACCCTGCTCGACGTCCACCTGCTGGCCACCGCCTACGGCTGGAGCGAGCCGGAGATCCTGGCGCTCAGCCCGCTGCGGCGCCGCTACTACCTGGAGCTGTGTGCAGATGGCTGACCACTTCGACCGCCTGGTGGCGAAGGGCGACCCGGACCGAGCCGGGCCCGGGGTGCGCGTGCGCCCGCGCCTGCCGGGGCCGTTCGAACGGATCGACACGCTCGGACCGGCGCGGCCGGCCCCCGACGACGAACCGGCGGTACCGGGCCGGGCGGGCGGGCCGCCGGATGCCGCACCGCTCCCCCGGCCGGCGGCGGCACCGCAACCGGCGGCGGCCGAGGGGGCGCCCCGGGCATCGGCCCGCGACGACCGGCCCACCGCCGCACCCGTCCCTCCGCTGCCGCGCACGCCCCTGCTGGTCGCGCCGCCGACCGTCCGCGCCACCGCGCCGGCCGTCGACCCGGCGGTGCGGGCGGCGGCCGCCCGCCCGGCGGCCGTACCGGCCGCCGTCGCCGCGCCGGTCACCGCACCGCCCAGGACGGCCGCACCCGGGGCGCCGCCCGTACCGGTACGGCCCGCCGTCGCGCCGGCGTCCGGACGGCGGGCGGCCGCTGCGGCCGCCCCGGGGCACCCTCCCGGGGCCGGGGCCCGCGGCCGGCAGCGGCCGGTCGAGCGGGTGGTCCGGGTCCAGATCGGGCGGGTCGAGGTCAGGGCCGCCGAGCGCACGCCGGTCGGGCCGCGCAGGCCGGCCGCCGCCCGCCCGGCCCCGGCCCTCGACCTGGACAGGTACCTCAACCGGGAGCCGTCATGACCGGGAGGGCGCATGAGTAACCACCTCGCGATCGCGACCGTGAGCGAGGCGCTGCGGCTGCTCATCAGCCGCTCGCTCTCGCCCGACATCCCGTTCGCGGTCGAGGTCGGCGCCCGCAAGCCGCCGAGCGAGCCGCCGCCCGACCCGACCATCACCGTCTTCCTCTACCAGGTCACGCCCAACGCGGCGCTGCGCAACCGTGAGGCGCCCACCCGCGCCGCGGACGGCACCGTGCTGGCCCGGCCGACCACCGCCCTCGACCTGCACTACCTGATCAGCTGCTACGGCGAGGAGTCCCAGCTGGTCGGCCAGCGGCTGCTCGGCTGCGTGATCCGGGCGCTGACCGAACAGCCCATGCTGTCCCGGCAGTTGATCGAGGAGGCAGCCGCCCAGCCGTACCTGGTCGGGGCGGACCTGGCCGCCTCGCCGCAGCGGGTGCGGTTCACGCCCACGGTGATGGACGTCGACGAGATGTCCAAGCTGTGGAGCACGCTGCTCCAGACGCCGTACGCGCTGTCCGTGCTCTACCAGGCCACCGCCGTCCTGGTGGAGGGCAGGGCCGATCCGGTGGCCGGCAAGCCGGTGCTGCGCCGCAGCGTGCGGGCCGTGCCGTCGCGCGGGCCGGTCGTCGACCGGGTGCGCTCCCGGCCCGCCGGGTCCCGCGGCGCCCCCGAGGAAGGGCCGGTGACCAAGGACCGGGAGCTGGTGGTGGACGGCTCCGGCCTGCGCGCGGACCTGGTGGTGGCCCGGCTGGGCGAGCGGCGGGTGACGGTCGACCCGGCCGGCGTCCGGGACGACCGCCTGGTGGTCGCCGTACCGGAGGACCTGCCGCCCGGCGTGCACCGGGTGCAGGTGCTGCACGGACTGGCGCTGGACGGCCGACCCGCCGCCGAGCACCTCGCTGTGGAGTCCAACGCCCAGACCTTCGCCCGGCAGCCCCGGATCGCCGCGCCGATCGGCACCGCGGACCGCCACGACGGACCGGCCGGCGTCTCGGCCCGGCTGGACGTCCGGCTGGACCTGCCGCTCCGGGACGACCAGCAGGTCCTGCTGCTGCTGGACGAACTGCACCCGCCCGCCGGGCGGCCCGGGGCGAGCCACCGGTTCCGCGCACCCGCGCTGCCGCGGCCGCGCACCGACCCGTTCGAGGTGCGGGTCCCGGTCGTCGGCGTACGCCCGGCGGCGTACCTGGCCCGGGTCCAGGTGGACGGCGTGCCGAGCGAGTTGACGGTGTCCGACGACGGGTCCTTCACCGGTCCCGTCGTGGACCTGACGCACTGACCGCAGGACGGGGGGAGAGGGATGAGCACGCGCCGGAGGCAGGGCCGCGAGGGCCCGGTGGACGAGCCGCACCGGCGGTCGCTGTCGGCCGCGGTCGCCGCCGTGCTCGAACGGGTCGACGCGCACGCGGCCGGGCGCACCGACCGGCCGCCGTCCGGTGAGCCGGCGCCCTCGGGCGCGGCCGCACCGTCCGGTGAGGCGGCTCCCTCGGGTGGGCCCGCGCCGGCTGGTGGGCCCGCGCCGGCTGGTGGGCCCGCGCCGGCCGCTCCCGCCGGCCGCCGGGGCGGGCGCCGGCAGCCCGCCACCGCCCTGGACGCGCTCACCGCCTCCTTCGGGCTCTCCCCGTTCGAGCGCGACGTCCTCGTCCTGGCCGCCGCCCCCGCCATCGACCCCACGGCCGCCGCCCGGTGCGCCGCTGCGGGCGGCGACCCCGGGCACGCGTACCCGACCTTCTCGCTCGCCCTCGCCGCCCTGGACCAGCCGCACTGGAGCGCGCTCACCCCGGTGGGCCCGCTGCGCCGCTTCCGGCTGGTCGAGCTGGACGACGAGACGGCGCTCACCGCGTCCCGGCTGCGGATCGACGAGCGGGTGCTGCACTACCTGGTCGGCGTGCCGTACCTGGACGTACGGCTGCACGGCCTGCTCACCCGGCCCGGACCGCCCGGCGAACTGCCCGACCCGCACGAGCGGTGCGCGACCGAGCTGGCCCGGGGCTGGACCGCCGCCGGGCCGACCGGCCCGCCGCACACCGAGCTGACCGGCGCCGACCGCCGTACCCGCTGGGAGATCGCGGCGGCGGCGGCCCACCGCGCCGGGCTCCACCTCTACGCCGCGCACCGCGAGGACCTGCCCACCGAACCCGCCGAACGCGAGCAACTCGCCCGGCTCTGGGAGCGGGAGGCGATCCTGATCCCCGCCGCGCTGCTGGTGGAGGGCGGGGAGCCGGGCCGGGAGCGCCCGCAGGCCCCGAACGGCACCGAGTCCTTCCTCGCGAGCCTGGCGGTGCCCGTGGTGGTGTCCGGCGACGAGCTCCCGCCGGCCGGGGCCTCGGACCGTGCCCGGCTGACCGTGCCCCCGCTCGGCCCCGAGGAGCAGCTGGCGGTCTGGGCCACCGAGCTGGCCGGGGCGCCGGGGATCACCGACGGCGGACTCCGCGCGCTGGCCGCGCAGTTCTCGCTGCCCGGCCATGTGATCCGGGCCGCCGCGGCGACCGCCCGGCGGGCGGCCGAGGACGGCCGGGACGTCAGCCCGCTGGCGTGGCAGGCCGGTCTGGTGGAGGCCCGGATGTCCCTGGACGAACTGGGCCGGCGGGTCGAGCCGCGCGCCGACTGGGAGGACCTGGTACTGGAGGAGCGCCAGCGCGCGACGCTGCGCGAGATCGTCGCGCACGTCCGCCGGCGCGGCACGGTCTACCAGGAGTGGGGATTCGAGTCGGTGCTGCGCCGCGGGCTCGGCGTCACCGCGCTGTTCGCCGGCGGGTCGGGCACCGGGAAGACGCTGGCGGCCGAGGTCGTCGCCGGGCAGCTCGGCGTGGACCTGTTCGTCATCGACCTCTCCCAGGTCGTCAGCAAGTACATCGGCGAGACCGAGAAGAACCTCCGCCGGGTCTTCGACGCGGCCGAACGCGGCGGCGCACTGCTGCTGTTCGACGAGGCCGACGCGCTGTTCGGCAAGCGCAGCGAGATCAAGGACAGCCATGACCGCTACGCCAACCTGGAGGTCAGCTACCTGCTGATGCGGATGGAGGCCTACCGGGGCCTGGCCGTGCTCACCACCAACATGAAGAAGGCGCTGGACCCGGCGTTCATGCGGCGGATCAGGTTCGTGGTCGACTTCCCGTTCCCCGGGGTGCCGGAGCGCGCCGAGATCTGGCGGCGGGTCATCCCCGCGCGGACCCCCAGCGAGGGCCTCGACCCGGAGCGGCTCGCCCAGCTCACCGTGGCCGGCGGCTCCATCCGCAACATCGCGCTGTCCGCCGCCTTCCAGGCCGCCGACGAGGGCTGCCCGATGCAGATGCGGCACCTGCTGGCGGCCGCGCGCACCGAGTACCTGAAGCTGGAGCGCTCGCTGACGCCCTCGGAGGTCGGCGGATGGATCTGACCGTGGGGCCCTGGACGGGGCCTGGGGGTGCCGGAAAGGCGGGTGCCGGGCCTGGGAGCGCCGGACGGCAGGACCTCGCGCCCGGAAGCGCCGGGCGGATCGAGGTGGAGATCGGCGAGCTCGTCCTCGACGGCTTCGCGCGCATCGACCACGACCGGCTCACGGCCGCGTTCCGGAGCGAACTGACCCGCCTGGTCGAGGCGCGCGGCGTGCCGCTCGCGGTCGGCGGCGACCGCGTCCTGGACCTGCTCTCCGGGCTCCCGCCGCTGCCGGCGGGCACCTCGCCGCAGCGGCTCGGCGAAGCCCTCGCCCGCGCCGTGCACGCCGGGCTGTCCGGCGGCGGCCGGCCGCCGGGACGGGGGCGGACATGACGCGACTCACCACTGCCGCGAAGGATTCCGCACCGGACGGCAAGCAGGGCGCGGCCCGGCGCAGGACGCGGACGCCGAAGGCCCGTACGCCCGAACCCGAGGAGATCGTCTCCGGCGCCGGCCAGCCGCTCGACCCGGGCGTGCGCCGGGAGTTGGAGGCGCGGCTCGGGCACGACCTCAGCCGGGTCCGGGTGCACACCGACCGGGACTCCGCCGCGCTGACCGAGCTGATCGGCGCGGACGCCGTCGCCGTCGGCCCGGACCTCTTCTTCGGCGAGGGCAAGTACCGCCCGGCCGCCGAGGACGGCCGGCGGCTGCTCACCCACGAGCTGCTGCACACCGTCCAGGCCCCGAACCCGCTGGGCGCGCTTCGGGCCGGCCGCGACCTGGGCGCGGTCAGCCTGCCGCAGGACGCGATCGAACGGGAGGCGGAGCTCGGCGCGCGCGACGGCGGGCCGACGGCGGCGACGCCGGGCGCCACGCCGGGCTGGCTCCGCTACGCGACCGTGGACGCCGACCGGTTCCGCACCGAGCGGCTCGACCCGGCCACGCTGGTCGACCGGCTGGCGGCCGGCATCCTGCGCTCGCTGCGCGGCGACCCGACCGACTCCTCCGGCCGGGTCCGCCTGCAACTCTCCCGGTTCTCCCCCGAGTTGCAGGCCTCCGTACTCGAACGGCTGGCAATCCGGATGCCCTCCTCGGACTACACCCGGGTGCTGGAACTGGTCGAGGTCGCCGAGCACCGCCCGGCCGACCTCGACGGCGCGCTGACGCCCGAGCCGGTCACCGGAGCCGCCGAGCGGACCGACGAGGAGCGCGAGCAGGCCGACGACCCGGGATCCGGGCAGGCCCGGCAGCCGGAGCAGGAGCAGGACAAGCCGGACGGCCCGAAGAGGCGGCGCAAGCACCGCAAGGGCCGGGACACGACGGACGGCACGGCGGACGACAAGGCGGACGACGAGGAAGGCCCGCAGCAGCAGGACGGCCGGCAGGAGCCGGCCGCGGAGGCCGAGGCCGACCAGGCTCCGCAGAGCGCACCGACGGCGGGGCGGCCCGAGGCCGGTCAGGCCGGGCAGGCCGATCCCACGGCCGTCCCGGACGCGTCCACGGCGGCCCCCGAGGCGGCGCCGGAGGCGCCCGCCGGCGACGCGGAGGCCGTTCCTGTCACCGGCCCGCCCGAGGCCGGGCAGCCGGACCCCGCCGCCCAGCCCTCGGCCGGCACCACGCCCCGGGAGCCCGCCGCCGGACCGCAGCGGCAGCCCGCGCCGGTCAAGCCCGAGCGCCTGGACGCGATCGCCCAGGCCCCGGACGGCCCGCTCGCCCGGCACGGGCTGCTGGACGACCACCAGAAGGGCGAAGTCCCGGACGAGGAACGGCCGTTGGGCATGGAGCCCGGCGCGGAGGCCGAGGTCCAGGACACCCCCGGCGCGGACCAGGAGCGGCCGCCGCCGCCCACCGCCGCTGACCAGGAGCTGGGGCCCGGGGACTTCCTGCCCTCCTCGGACCTCGACGTGTCCGCCGTCCCGACCGTCGACCGGATCCCGCCGACGGCGGACGGCGCACCCGCCGAGGCACCCGCGTTCCCCGAACCGCCCGCGACCAAGGCCGAGAAGGTCCAGGAGGAGCGGGAGAGCCAGCCGGAGACCGACGAGGAGCCGGCCGCCGCACCCGGGCCCGCCCAGCCCGAGGCCGCGGCGCCGGCGGCCTCCCCCGCACCCGCCACGGAGGCCGCGGACGCCGAGGACCGCGCCAGCCGCGACCTCCAGCCGGAACGGCCCGTCGAGCAGGAGGTCGGCCCCGATCCGGCCCAGGACCGGGCCCGGGCCGCCGAACCCGCCGCCCCGGAGCGGCAGGAGCCGCCGGAACAGCGGGAAGCACCGACCGAGGAGGCCCGGGAGGCCGAACCCGAAGCCGCACCCGAGCCGGACGTCCCGGAGCGCACCGCCGCCCCCTCCACGGCGGGGCCGGTCGGCGGCGAGGGCCCCGGCGGGCCCGCCGACGGCCCGGACGGCGCACCCGAGGCCGCACCCGGCACCGAGCCCTCCACCGCCCCCGGACCGGCGGCCGAACAGGCCGACACCCCGGCCGGGCTCACCGCCCGGCCCGCACCGGACGCCTCCCTGGAGGCCGGCGGCGGCGCCTGCGCGGGCCCGCAGCAGCCCACCACCGAGGCGGAGCCGGACGGAGCGGGCGGTGGAGGCTGCGCCGCGGGGGGCGGCGGTGGCGCGGCCGGCGCCCCCGCCGAACGGCAGGAGCAGCCGGCTCCGCCCGACGTGTCCGGCCAGGACCCGCAGAGCGCCCTCGACACCGCCGCGAGCCTGCCACCCGATCAGATGGCCGCGACCCTGGACGGCGTCGACGGTTCGGTGGACCGTACGGTCGGTGAGCAGCACGCCCGGTTGCAGGCCGCCCCGCCGACCACCCGGCGCCCGTCCGGCGCACCGCAGACCCGGTCCGGCCCGCCCGAGGCCGCCCCGCCCGCCGAGGCGGTGACGGAGCGGCTGGAGCGGGTCGGTCCGGAGGGCGCGGACGGTGAGCAGCGGAAGGCCGAGGAGAAGAAGGTCGAGGGCGGCAACCCCGGTGACCGGGTCGCCCCGCCGCACGTCGCCGACGACCCGGGCAACCAGGTGTCGGCGCAGGAGGTGCAGCAGGCCCAGGTCGCGGTCGACGGCGTGCCCTCGACCGACCCGGCGCTGAACACCACCGTCGGCCCGGCGCCCAAGGTCGAGCTGACCGGGGAGAGCGACCCGGCACGCACCGATCGGCAGGCGGCGAAGCTCAAGGAGAGCTCCGGCAGGATCCTCGGCGTCGGCCGGGAGGACACCGCCAAGCCGATGGGCGAGGACCGGATCTACCCGGACGTGCCGAAGGAGACGCTCACCGCCTCCGTCCCGGGCGGCGGCCGCAGACGCGGGGGCGGCGGTGCGCGCGGCGCGGCCGGCGCCAAGCCCGGCCTCGGCATCGTCACCCAGCAGGAGCGCGGCCCGCAGATCCAGGCCGCGGTCGGCCAGGGGCGGAGCCGGCTGGGCTCCGAGCAGGCCGAGCAGAAGCAGGGCGAGGCCGAGGCGCGGCGGCAGAACCAGGCCGAGGTCGACCAGGCGGTGGCCGACAACGCCGAGGCCCAGGCCGGCGAGCGGGGCGACGCGGCGGAGAAGGTCAGGGCCGAACGCGAGCAGTGGCGCACCGAGCAGGACGAGAAGATCTCCACCGCGGACCAGGACGCCGGCGCGGAGCACGAGGACAAGACCGGCCGGATCGGCAGGAAGCGCGCCGAGGCCGACCAGGACGTCGAGGACCGCCGGCAGCAGGACAACCAGAAGATCCAGGACAAGCGCAAGGAGGCCGAGGAGAAGGCGCAGAAGGAGAAGGACCGCAAGAAGGAGGAGTCCGAGGGCTGGTGGGGCTGGGTCAAGTCCAAGGTCAAGGCGGCGTTCGACGCGCTGGTGGAGGCCGTCACCAAGGTCTTCGATTTCTTCCGCGGCCTCATCAACGACATCATCGACGGCTTCCGGAAGTTCGCGAACTGGGCGATCGACCAGGCCCGGAAGTTCGCCGTCGACCTGATCGACAAGCTCGCGGACGCGCTGATCAAGATCTGCGACGTGCTGCTGGCGGCCTTCCCCGAGCTGCGGGACAAGTTCCGCCGGAAGATCGAGGAGTGGCGCGACAAGGCGATCGCCAAGGTCAACGAGTGGGCGGACAAGCTCAAGAACGCCGTCAACAAGCTGCTCGACGCGCTGGCGGCCGGGCTGAACGCGCTGCTGGACGCGCTGGAGTCCGGGCTGAAGGCCGCCATCGAGGCCGTCCGCAAGACTGTGCTGGACGCCATCGACTTCGTGCAGAAGGCGATCGCGGTCTTCGGCGAGTTCGCGGCCCTGATCGGCGACATCGCCCCCGACCCGGGCGGGTGGCTGAAGAAGCTCGGCACCGCGGCGGTCGACGGCATCCAGCACTACCTGTGGGGCGCGATCAAGAGTGCGGTGCGGACCTGGTTCAACGAGAAAGTGGAGTCGGTCGTCGGGCTGACCTCCACCATCGTCAACGTCCTGGTCAAGGGCTGCATATCGATGGCCCAGATCGGCCGGATGGCCTGGCAGTCGATCGTGGCGGCGCTGCCCGGGATGATCGTCTCGATCGTCGTCGAGAAGCTGGTGTCGCTGATCGTGCCGGCCGCGGGCGCGATCATGGCCATCATCCAGGGCCTGGTGGCGGCGTGGAACACCATCAGCAAGATCGTCGCCGCGATCGGGAAGTTCGTCACCTTCCTCAAGGCCGTCAAGTCCGGATCGGCCGCCTGCCTGTTCGCCGACGCGGTCGCGGCGGGCGTGGTCGCGCTGCTGGACTTCATCTCCAACTTCCTGCTCAGCAAGCTCAAGGGGGCCGGCAAGGCGGTCGGCACCAAGCTCAAGGGGATCGCCCAGAAGATCCTCAAGGGCCTGGCCAGGGCCGGCCGGGGCGCCCGCAAGGCCGCCGGACGGGCGGTCAACAAGGCCCGGGCGAGTCTGCGCCGGGCCACCCGGTCGCTGAAGCGGCGGCCCCCGGTCGGCCGCCCCACCCGGCCCGCGCGGACGGGCCCCGCCCGGCACACCGTCGACCGCCGCCCGACCGCCACCACCCCCGGGCGCCCGCACCGCGGGACCACCCGCCCGAAGCCCACCACCCCACGCCGCCGCCCCACCTCCCCCGTCGGCCGCGCCCTCAACGCCTCCCGCCAGACCGTCAGGGCCGCCCTCAACCGGGTGCGGACCGCCGCCCGCTCCCTCGGCCGCAAACTCCGCAACAGCAGACTGGGCCGCGCCCTCACCAACGGCGCCCACCGCATCCGCGACGCCTACCGCAGGCAACGCGACCGCCTGCGGGCGTGGCACCAGAAGCGCCAGCAGCAGCGCGCCCAGCGCCGAACCCACGAGAACTCGCCCGAGGCGAAGAAGAACCGCCTGGACCTGATCGTCGCCCGCATCCGCCCGAAGGTCGAGCGCCTGCTCGGCCGGGGCATCGGTCGCCTGACCCTCCGTGGGGTTCTCCGCGCCATGCGGGCGTGGTACCGGCTGACCCGTCTGAGCACCCGCGAGGACGGACCGCTGACCGCGGTCGCCGCCGAACTGAATCCGGAGAAGGACGTCCGGGATCACATTCCCGCGGCCGAGGACCTGGTACGCAAGAACGAGCCCGCGCTGATGCGCGTCCTGGAACAGCTCGGTGAGAAGCTGATCGACGCGCCGGACGTCGTCGCCCGTGCCGACGTGCTCAACGAGGAGCAGCGTGCCTACCAGGAGCGCCGCAGCGCGTCGAAGACGCCCAGCCAGGAGACCAGGCCGGCCCGTGCCGGCCTGGTCGAGGCACGTGCCATCCGCGGGGGTAACAGGCCTCCGGGACACGAGCGCATCGTCATGGCATCCGGTGGTGGCGTGGAGATCGGTGTCAGCGAACAGCAAAAAGCCATCCGGAGCGGCGACCGGGCCGGTGAAACTCCGCCAGGGCTGATCAAGGTGCTCAGCGGTCTGGGGTCGGGGCACTACGTCAAGGCCGGGCCGGCGTCGAAGGCCGCGGCGGCCGACAAGTTGGCTGAGATCGAGGACATGATCGCCCACAGCCTCGGCAAGGAGGGCGTCAGCGCGGCCGACCGATCGGCCCAAGCCCGTCAGCGGATGCAGCGGGCCTTCTTCGACCTCGTGCAGCGCCGGCTCCCGCAGGACGAGTTCTTCCGTGGCAACCCGAAGGCCGCCGAGACCATGGCGGCGGCGGCCAGGCTCATGCCGACCGTCGAGGGCGCCCGCTATCCGGCAGCTGCCATGACCAACATCGCGGCCTGGCAACTCGCGAACTTCCCCGAGGCGACCTGGCAGGACGTCGTGTCGAACACCAACACCATGGCGCCACGCAACGCCGTGGCCGGCTCGCAGTACCTTCTGAACCCACAGGGCATCGCCGCCGAGCACACGAACTCCCGGACCGGCGAGCTCACCAAGAAGGGCGCTCAGCTCGAAACGGCCGTGGGCGCGATGACGACACGGTCCAAGCTTCTGATAATCCGCGCCTTCGCCAAAGCGAAGGCCGATGAGCTGGTGCTCAGCGATGAACAGCTGGTCCAGCAATTCCCCTTGTGGGCGATGCACAATGCCGCGAGGTTCCTCGCACCCAACGGTCGGATAGCGTCGGACGAGAAATTGCACCCGGGATGGCGAAAGTCGCCCGGCGGCCTGTGGATACCCTCATGACGACTCACCCCCGTAATTCGACGAAGGAGTTCCGTTGACCCTGTTCGTGCGGCTTGTGCCCAAGGAAGTACCCGGTCGTGCCGATGTCGACAGGCTCGCGGAGGAAGCCGGTTGGGAGCTCCACTCGACGAGTGAGAGCAGCGGTGGCTCCCCGTTCCAGAAGATCTGGCTGACCCCGGACCGCGGTGCGGCCGTCTACTGGATCGAGGACGCCCTCCTTCAGGTCCACTACTTCCTGATCGCGGGCCCGGACCGGGAACCGACCGTCGAATTCGTCCGCGGGCGAATCGGCGTGCACGACAACGAGACCATGACGGAGCTGTTCGACAGCACCCGGGACGGCGTCGCCCTCATGAACGCCCTGCGGATGCTTTCCGTCCATTGTTACGGCCCGTTCGACCCGGACATGTTCGCGCTGTTCCGTTGGGCGATGAACGATCCCGAGCCGCTCGTCCGCCGGATCGCCGTCTTCACCGCCGGCCGGGTCGACTGGGAGGAACTCCATCCCCTGTTCGCATTCCTCCAGGAACACGACCCGGAGGAGAAGGTCCGCGACCAGGCCGGCGCCGCCATCGCGGAGCGGAACCGCCGAGCCTCCCAGGAGAAGGAGTCCGACGTGGAACGAGGGGACGTGTGACCGGGTACACGGACGCCCCGCGGCCGATCCGGTCCGGGTTGGTCATCGTCGATCCGCAGCGGGGGACGCCGCAGCGGATCATCGTGTTGCAGTTCAACCCGGACAGTCTGGAGCGGTCGTTGGCCCCGCAGGTGGCGGGGGCGGACGGGAGCGGGGACCGGACGGAGGCGTTGCGGTTGAAGGGGCCGGCCGTGGAGACGTGGAAGTTCACGGCGGAGCTGGACGCGACGGACCAGTTGGACGTGCCGGCGCCGAACGGCATCCATCCGCAGCTGGCCACGCTGGAGTTGCTGGTGCAGCCGGCCAGTGCGCAGCTGCGGGGCAACCAGGCGCTGGCCGCGCTGGGCACCCTGGAGGTCACGCCGATCGAGGCGCCGCTGACGCTGTTCACCTGGGGCGGCAAGCGGATCCTGCCGGTGCGGTTGACCGAACTCACCATCACGGAGGAGGCGTTCGACATCGATCTGAATCCGATCAGGGCCGCCGTCGGCATCGGCCTGCGGGTCCTGACCGTCAGCGATCTGCCGACCGGCCACCGGGGGGCCGAGCTCTATCTCGCGCACCTGGCGCAGAAGGAGCGGCTGGTCGGCTCCGCGGCCGACGGCCGGCTGAGTTCGCTCGGGCTGGGCGGGGGGCTCCGATGACCGCCGACCACCCGCTCGACGCGCTGCCCGCGCCGTCGCCGTACCCGTTGACCAGCCGGTACCACGGCGTTCCGGTCGCGCTGCACACCGCACCGGACGGGCGGCAGGTACCGTACCTGCGGCGGCGGCTGCTGCCGAGCACGGACGGACTGACGCCGCTCGCCGAGCACACCGTGAGCACCGGCGACCGCCTCGATCTGCTCGCCTACCGCTACCTCGGCAGCGCCGACCAGTGGTGGCGGATCGCCGACGCCAACCCGGTGGTCGATCCGCGGGAGCTGACCGCGACGCCGGGCCGGCGGATCACCGTCGCGCTGCCGGGCACGGTGCCGGGGGTGGGCGGTGGCTGACGCCTCGGCCGTCGGGTCGATCCACCTGAGCCTGCTGATGGGCCCGCAGATCCCGGTGCCGGTGCCGCAGCCGGTGACCGACGCCCTGTTGTCGGCGCAGGTCACGGTGGCGTCCGGGCAGCGCAGCGGGTTCCAGCTGGCCTTCGACCTGTCGAAGCACGGTCTGCTCAACACCGCGCTGCTGCCGGGCGGCTTCTTCGACCCGAAGATCAGGGTCGTCCTGATGGTGATCGTCACGGGCACCCCGACCGTGCTGATGGACGGGGTGATCATCCGCCAGGAGGTCGGCATCAGCAACCAGCCGGGCCAGTCCACGCTGACCGTCACCGGCGAGGACCTGACGGTGCTGATGGACCTGGAGGAGCAGGCCGGAGTGCCGTTCCCGGCGATGTCACCGGCGGCCCGGGTCGCGGCGATCATCGGCAAGTACGGGCAGTACGGGATCGCGCCGCTGGTCATCCCCGAGCTGGTGCCGCAGACGCCGATGCCGACCCGGCGGATCGACTTCCAGAAGGGCACCGACCTCGGCTACGTCAACGAGCTGGCGAAGGCCAACGGTTACGTGTTCTACCTGGACCCGGGCCCCGTCCCCGGGATGAGCCGCGCCTACTGGGGGCCGGAGATCCGGCTCGGCGTCCCGCAGCACGCGCTGAACGTCAACATGGACGCGCTGTCCAACGTCGACCAGCTGACCTTCGCCTTCGACGGGACGGCCCGCGAGGAGCCGGAGGCCCGCATCCAGTTCCCGGCGACCAAGGTGTCCGCCGTCCTGCCGGTGCCGGAGGTCAGCATCCTGCGCCCGCCGCTGGCGCTGCGGCCCGCACCGGCGCTGAAGAAGAAGGTCATCGCCGACACCGCCAAGAAGGACACCTCCCAGGCCGTCGCGGAGACCATCGCCAAGGCGATGGTCTCGGCGGACGCCGTCACGGGCTCCGGCCAGCTCGACGTCGTCCGGTACGGCCACGTGCTGCGGCCGCGCGAGCTGGTCGGGGTCCGCGGCGCCGGGCTCACCTACGACGGCCTGTACTTCGTCAAGAGCGTCACCCACAACCTCAAGCGCGGCGCGTACACCCAGAACTTCACGCTGGCCCGCGAGGGCCTGATCGCCCTCCAGCCGACCGTCGTGCCGTAAGCCTCGTGCCGTAACCGCCCCGACCACCGACCGACCAGCAGGAGCCGCCAGCATGGCCGAACCGACCCGCTACCTCGGCAAGTTCCGGGGAACGGTGGTGAACAACGTCGACCCGCTCGGGATCGGCCGCATCCAGGCCCAGGTGCCCGACGTGCTGGGCGAGGTCACCTCGACCTGGGCGATGCCGTGCTTCCCGGTGGCCGGCCCGGGCATGGGGCACTACGCCGTCCCGCCGGTCGGGGCGGGCGTGTGGGTGGAGTTCGAGCAGGGCGACCAGAGCTACCCGATCTGGACGGGCTGCTGGTACGGCGCCGCCTCCGAGGTGCCGGTCGAGGCGACCACCGGCCCACCGGGCGTGCCGAACCAGGTGCTGGAGACCACCGGACGGCGGGTGATCGTGCTGTCCGACGACCCGACCACCGGGATCACCCTCCGCACACCGAGCGGGGCCTCGATCGTGATCAACGACTCGGGCATCCAGATCAGCAACGGCCAGGGCGCCTCGATCTCGCTCGTCGGCGCCACCGTTTCCATCAACCAGGACGCCCTGAGCGTGACCTGACGGGGGGAGAGTCTCGTGCCCGGAAATCTGCTGCACGTCAATGCGACGGTGACCTGCCCGCACGGCGCCCAGGCCACGGCCCGGCCCGCCCAGGCGCGGGTGCTGGTCGCCGGCCAGGCCGTCACCGGCACCGCCGACCCGTACACCGTGACCGGCTGCCCGTTCAACGTGGCCGGCAAGCCGCAGCCCTGCGTCACGATCCGCTGGGTGGTGCCGTCCGCCCGGATCCGGGTGAACGGCTCCCCCGCGCTGCCGCAGTCCGCCGTCGGGCTGTGCCAGAGCGCCGAACAGGTCCCGCAGGGGCCGCCGATCGTGACGGTCGTCCAACAGCGGGCGGTGGGCGCATGACCACCACGGGGTATCCCGGGAACGGCGCCGGCCCGGGCCGCACGGACCTCGCCTTCCCGTTCCGGATCGACAGCCGCGGGCGCACCGCCGAGGCGGCGTACGACGACCACGTGCGGGACATGATCGAGCAGTTGCTGTTCACCAGCCCCGGCGAGCGGGTCATGCACCCGGACTTCGGCTGCGGGCTGCTCGACCTGGTCTTCGCGCCGAACAGCCCGGAGCTGGCGGCCACCCTGCAACTGTCCGTCCAGGCGGCGCTCCAGCGGTGGCTGGGCGACGTGATCGAGGTCGTCTCGCTCGACGTGGAGAGCGAGGACAACGTGGTCCGGGTCGAGCTGGCGTACGTCGTCCGCCGGACCGGTGCGCAGCGGCACGACGTGTTCGAGGGCGGGGTGACGGCATGACCGGCCGATCCGAGGTCACCGGGCGGGACGGACTCCCGACGGCCTGGTGCGGGACGGAGCTCCGCCGCGCCGACGTGCGCGCGGCCCACCTGCTGGGCCTGGACGGCGCCGAGCCGGACGACGACGGGCGCACGCTGAGCGTGACCTTCCTCGGCCGGGCCCCGGCCGAGCTGGGCCCGGAGAACATCCGCGTCGACGGCGGCCGGCGGATCACCGGCCTGCGGGCCGTCGCGGTCGACATCGAGCGCGCGGACGACCCGGAGCTGGACGACCGGATGCACGTCACCCTCGACCGGGCCGGCGACACCTCCCGCTACCGGCTGACCGTGGTCGAGGCGGACGCCTACGGCCGCCCGGGGACCCGCCCGTACCCGGGCTTCGACCCGCGGTACGCGAGCACCGGGTTCTCCTTCGGCGCCGACTGCCCGTCCCCCTACGACTGCCGCGCCGAGGAGGGCTGCCCGCCCGCCGTCCGGCCGGCGCCGGTCATCGACTACACCGCCCGGGACTACGAGAGCCTGCGCCGGCTCGTGCTGGACCGGATGAGCCTCACCACCCCCGGCTGGACCGAGCGGCACCTGCCCGACCTCGGCGTCACCCTGGTCGAGCTGCTCGCCCACACCGCCGACCAGCTCTCCTACCAGCAGGACGCGGTGGCCACCGAGGCGTACCTCGACACCGCCCGCCGCCGGGTGTCGGTGCGCCGGCACGTCCGGCTGATCGACTACCCCGTGCACGACGGCTGCAACGCCCGGACGTTCGTCGCGCTGACGGCGGACCGCCCCCTCACCCTCCGGCGCGGCACCTACCGCTTCGCCGCCGTCGACGTCGGCCGGCTCGGCCCGCAGGAACGCCCGCAGCTGTCCACGGTGATCCCGGACGAGGAGCTGGACGCGCTCACCCGGACCGCCGCCGTCGAGGTGTTCGAGCCGCTCGGCGCGGCGGACCTGGTGCTGCACCCCGCGCACAACACCATCCGGTTCTGGACCTGGGGTGACCAGGACTGCGTGCTGCCCGCGGGCGCCACCTCCGCCACCCTGCGCGACGACTGGCACCCGGCCGACCGGCCGGAGGCCCGCACCCGGCACCTGGCGCTGCGCCCCGGCGACCTGCTGGTCGTCGAGGAGGTGCTCGGCCCGCGCACCGGCGCCGCCGCGGACGCCGACCCCGCGCACCGCCAGGCCGTCCGGCTCACCTCCGTCACCCACCTGGTCGACGAACTGTACGAGCAGCCCGTGGTCGAGGTCGCCTGGGCGCCGGAGGACGCGCTGACCTTCCCGGTCTGCCTGTCCGCGCACGGCGGGAGCGACTGCGGCCCGATCGCCGACGTGAGCGTCGCCCGCGGCAACGTCGTCCTGGTCGACCACGGCCGCTCCCTCACCTTCTGCGGCGGCGCCCCGGAGACCTTCGCCGTGCCGCCGGAACCCGTCCGGGTGGCGCCCTGCGGGCCGGGCGACCGCGGCTGCGCGGACCGCGCCGAGGGCAGCCCCGCGGCGGAGGCGGTCCACGAGCTGCTGGACCTGACCCGCACCGGCCGCCAGCTCGGCCCGGAGCAGGTCCGCGAGCTGGACGCGCTGGTCGGCGAGGCGGCGGTCCGCCGGGCCGGGCTGAGCGTCCGGCTCGCCGTCGGCGCGGGCGCGGAGGGCGAGGACGGCCAGGGCGCCGTGGTCGAGCCGCCCACCGCCGACGCCCAGGCGGCGGCCCTGGAGACGCTGCTCGACCAGACCCGCTACCCCGTCCTGCCGCAGCCCTTCCGCCCGCTGCTGCGCTACGCGCCGGTCACCCAGGCGGCCGCCTACCCGGACCGCGGGCACGTCGGCGCCCGGCAGGCCGTCCTGCTCGCCGGCATCCCCGAACGGGTCCGGCAGCGGCTGGAGGAGCTGTGGCACCGGGCGGACCGCGGCCACGACCTCTCCCGTGCCGAAGTCGCCGAGCTCACCCTGCTGTTCGGCGCCCGGGTGGTGCACGAGCTGCGCCTCGCCGACCGGCCTGCCGCCGGACTGCGCGAGCTGCTGGCTCGCCGCACCCGCCTGCTCGCCGCCAAGCTGCGCCGCCTCGAGGTGCTCACCGTGCGGGCCCGCTGCGGCGGGGTTCTCCGGCGCGGCGGCGTCTGGGAGGTGGCCCAGAGCTGGGGCGCCCGGTACGCCGCCGGGCTCGACCCCGACTCCCCCGCGCTGGCCGGCCCGGCGAGCGCCGTTGCCGTCCAGGACCCGCGCGCCGCCCTGCCCGCGGTGCTGGCCACCGCCGGGGGCCGGGAGTGGACGCCCCGCCGGGACCTGCTCGCCGACGGCCGGCGGGACCGGCACTTCGTGGGCGAGCTGGAGGACGACGGCCGCCTCGCGCTGCGCTTCGGCGACGGCCGCCACGGCCTGCCGCCCCGGCCCGGCGCCGAGCTGCGGGTCGCGTACCGGATCGGCAACGGCACCGCCGGGAACGTGGGCGCGGAGGCCGTCAACCACCTGGTGGTCTGCCTGCCGCAGCCGCCCGATCCGGCCGGGCGCGGCACCGCCGCCCGGCCGCAGGACGCGGTGCTGCGGGTCCGCAACCCGCTGCCCGCGACCGGCGGCACCGAGCCCGAACCGCTCGACCAGGTCCGCCAGTCGGCCCCGCTCGCGCTGAGCCGCACCCGGCTGCGCGCCGTCACCGCCGCCGACTACGCGGAGCTGGCCGCCACCCTGCCGGGCGTCCGGCGCGCCGCCGCCGAACTCCGCTGGTCCGGCAGCGTCCAGGAGGTCCACGTGGCCGTCGAACCGTACGGGCGGGCCGTGGCGGACACCGCCCTGCTGGAGGCGGTCGGCCATGGCCTGGAGGCGTACCGCCGGATCGGCCACGACCTGGTCGTCCGCCCCGCGCTGCTGGTGCCGATCGACCTCGAACTGCGGATCTGCGCCGCCGCCGGGCACCAACACGGCCACGTCCTGGCCGAGTTGCGGCGGGTGCTGGGCAGCCGCGCCCTGCCGGACGGCCGCGTCGGCTTCTTCCACCCGGACGCGCTGGGCTTCGGCGACCCGGTGCGGGTCTCCCGGCTGGTGGCCGCGGCCGCCGCCGTGCCGGGCGTGGTCAGTGCCCAGGTCACCCGGCTGAAGCGGCAGTTCGGGCGGGACGACGGCGAGCTGGCGGACGGGCTGCTGCGGCTCGGCGCGCTGGAGGTCGCCGGGTGCGACAACGACCCCGACCGGCCGGAGAACGGCCGGCTCTCGATCGTGATCGGAGGCGGCCGATGACCGGCCAGTGCACCTGCGGCTGCTCGGGCACCGCCACCGCGACCCCGGCCCCGCTGTTCAACCCGCCCGGGCTGGACGCCATCGGCTACCGCGTCGGCCGCTACGGGGAGTTCCTGGACAGCCTGCTCGCCCGGCTGTCCGGCCCCGGCTACCCGGCGCTGCGCGACCTGACCGTCCGCACCCCGGACGACCCGGCGATCGCGCTGCTGGACTCCTGGGCCGTGCTCGCCGACGTGCTCACCTTCTACTCGGAGCGGATCGCCAACGAGGGCTACCTGCGCACCGCCACCGAGGAGAGCTCGCTGACCCTGCTCGGCCGGCTGGTCGGGCACCGGCCCCGGCCCGGCGTGGCCGCCGACACCTACCTCGCCTACACCCTCGACCACGACCCGCGGGCCGCCGAGGACCCGACCGTGGTCGTGCCGCGCGGCGCCCGCAGCCAGAGCGTCCCCGGCCCCGGCGAGGACCCGCAGTCCTTCGAGACCGCCGAGGACCTCGCCGCCCGCTCGGCCTGGAACGAACTGGCCGTGCTGCGCCGCCGCCCGTACCAGCTGACGCCCGGCCAGCTGAACCCCGGCGGCCGTGCCGAGCTGTTCGCCGCCGGCACCGCCAACAACATCAGGCCCGGCGACCGGCTGCTGTTCGTGTTCAGCGCCGACAAGGCCGCCGACCCGGTCCACCGGGTGCTGCGGCTGGTGCCCGAGGTCCGGATCGACCGCGAGAACGACGTCACGGTGATCGGGCTGCCCCGGGACCTGCGCACCCTCAAGGACCTGCGGGCCGAACTGGCGGACTGGATCACCGTCACCGAGACCGCCCCGAACCCCAGGCCCGGGCACAGCCGGATCCTCCGGGAGTTCGACGACCAGGTGCTGGCCCCGCTGCGCGCCGACCTCGACCTGCCCACCGGTCCGCTGGGTACCCCGGCCGAGTTCGCCGACCGGCTCACCCCGGTGGTCGCCCGGGCCGCCGAGGCCGCCGAACTGGCCCGCTCCCGGCAGCCGGTGGCCGACTGGTTCGGCCACCTCGGCGAGGAACTGACCGGCCTGCGCGACCGCGCCCACCAGCTGGAGCCCCCGCAGGCCCCCGACCGGCCCGAGCCCGGCCCCGGCCCCGCCGACCCGGCCGTCCGCGGACTGGGCCCGCTGCTGGCGGCGCTGCGCACCACCCCCACCCGGCCCCCGCTCAGCGCCCGGGACCTCGCCCGCGACCCCCGGCGCCTGTTCGCGCCCGGCTCGGACCTCGGCGCGCAGCTGCTGACCACGCTCGACCCCCGGCTGCGCGACGGCCTCTACCCCGCCTGGCGACGGGTCGACCTGACGGCGCCGCTCGCCGTGCACGAGGTCCAGGCCATGCGGGTGGTCGCCACCCCGTTCGGCGCCACCGCGCCGCTCAAGCCCGTCTACGGCGACGACGGCCGGATCGACCGGTACGTGGACTGGCCGCTGTCCGGCAGTACCCTGATCGGCGTCCGGTTCACCTTCGACGCCGCCGGGACGGTCCCGACGACCGCCGACTTCACCTACGTCGAGGCCGGCAGCCTGGTGCACAGCGGCTTCTCGCTGCCCTGGGACCACACCTTCCCGTTCGGCCCCGGCCAGGTCAAGGTGGTCACCACCGAACCGCCGGAGCCGCCGCAGCCGAACCCGTGGGCCGCCGTGCCCGCGCCCGACCCGGAGCCCGGCGTCAGCGCCCGGTTCCTCGCCAAGCTGCCCGAACGCACCGTCTTCGTGTCCCGCCCGCAGGCCGACGGACGCGTCCACGTGAAGGTCGACGGCGGGCCCGGCCCCGCACTCGACTACCGGCTCGAACCCGGCCAGGAGAGGACCGGCGAGTCCGGGGAGCTGAACGTCCGGGTGCTCCGCCACACCGCCACCGACCAGTCGGCGCCCGCGGTCGAGGTGGTGTTCACCACCAAGCTGCAGCCGGTCTCCGGCACCGTCCTCGCCCTCGACGCGGTGTACGACCAGATCGCGCCCGGCAGCTGGGTGGTCATCCAGCGCCCGCGCAAGGGCCTCGACGGCGGCATCCCGGGCAGCCGCGACCTCGCCGAGGTCATCACCCGGGTGACCGACGTCCGGGTGGTCTCCCGCGCCGACTTCGGCATCACCGGCAAGGTGACCGAACTGTCCCTCCAGCAGCCGTGGTTGGACGACAAGGACACCCAGCTCTCGGACATCCGGGACGCCACCGTCTACGCCCGCGGCGAGTCGCTGCGGCTCGCCGACGAACCCGTCACCGAGCCCGTCCACGGCGACCGGATCGAACTCGCCCGGCTCTACGACGGGCTGACCCCCGGCCGGTGGATCGCGGTCAGCGGCGAGCGGACCGACATCCCGGGCACCACCGGCGTCCGGGCCACCGAACTGGCCATGATCGCCGGCGTCGAGCAGGGCGTCGACCCGCACCTGCCCGGCGACACCGTCCGCACCACCCTCACGCTCAGCGCCCGCCTCGCCCACCGCTACCGGCGCGACACCGTCCAGGTCCTCGGCAACGTGGTCCGCGCCACCCAGGGCGCCACCCGCGACGAGGCCATCGGCAGCGGCGACGCCGGCGTCCCCGGCCAGCGCTTCACCCTCTGGCAGTCGCCGCTCACCTGGCTGGCCGCCGACACCCCCGGGGGCGCCCGCAGCACCCTGGAGGTCCGGGTCGACGGGGTGCGCTGGCACGAGGTCGACAGCCTCACCGGACGCGGCCCGGACGAGCGCGTCTACGTCACCGGGACCACCGGCGACGGCCGCACCACCGTCACCTTCGGCGACGGCGTGCACGGCTCGCGCCTGCCCACCGGCCGGGAGAACGTCCGCGCCCGCTACCGGATCGGCATCGGCCCGGCGGGCAACGTCGGCGCCGGCCGGATCACCCAGCTCACCACCCGCCCGCTCGGCGTCTCCGCCGTCGTCAACCCGCTGCCCGCCACCGGCGGCGCCGGCCCGGACGGCCCCGGCCTCGCCAGGCGCACCGTCCCGCTCGCCGTCACCTCCCTCGACCGGCTGGTCTCGGTACCCGACTACGAGGACTTCACCCGCTCCCGGGCCGGCATCGGACGGGCCAGCGCGACCCGGCTCTCGGACGGCGGGCGGGAGCTCGTCCACGTCACCGTGGCCGGGGTGGACGACATCCCGCTCACCGGCGACTCCGACCTGGTCCGCACCCTGCGCTCCTCGCTCACCGCCTACGGCGACCCGCGGCTGCCGGTCGAGGTCGCACTGCGCGAACTCGTCCTGCTGGTCGTCGCCGCGCGGGTGAGAGTCCACCCGGACCACTCCTGGGACCTGGTCGAACCGGCGCTGCGCCGCGCCCTGCTCGACCGCCTCGGCCACGCCGGACGCCAACTCGGCCAGAGCGCCCACCTGTCCGAGGTGCTCGCCACCGCCCAGGCCGTCCCCGGCGTGGACTGGATCGACGTCGACGCCTTCACCGGCGTGCCCGGCAGCCTCACCCCGGAGGGCCTGGAGCGGCTGCCCGAGCAGCTCGCGCAGCCGCAGCCGACCGTCCCGGCCCGGCTCGCCCGCTTCGAGGAGCAGCGGTACCGGGTGCGGGGCCCCGACGGGGAGACCCTCACCGACATCGCCGCCCGCAACGGCATCCCGGTCGCCGAGCTGCTGCGCCTCAACCGGGACGTCACCGACACCCGCCCGCTGCTGCCCGGCCGTGTGCTGACCGTGTTCCGCGGCATCCGCCCGGCCCAACTCGCCGTGCTGTCACCGAACCTGCCCGACACGTTGATCCTCAAGGAGATCCGCGCATGAGCGAGCGCAGCAAGCGAATCGACAGGAGGCGCGCGCGGGCGAACGCCCTCGCCGAACGAAGCGAGGGGGGCGCGTGAGCTCTCAGTGGGACAGCCGGGACCCGGACGGACTGCTGGAACTGCTGCCGCAGTGGCACCGGCTGCGGGACGCCGACGCGGGCGAGCCGCTGCGCGCCCTGCTGGCCGTCATCGCCGAGCAGGTCGACCTCGTCCGCGGCGGCGTCGAACAGGGCTACCGGGACTGGTTCGTGGAGACCGCCGCCGACTGGGCCGTCGCCTACCTCGGCGACCTGGTCGGCTACCGGATCCTGCCCGGCTACGAGGAGGTGCTCGCCACCGGTCTGCACGGCGGCGCCTCCCCGGAGCGGGCCGCGGCCCGCGACCGGCTCGCCGCCCGGCTGGCGCCGCGGCACGACGTCGCGAACACCGTCGCCAACCGCCGCCGCAAGGGCACGCTCCCGCTGCTGGAGGAGCTGTCCGCCTCGGTCGCCGACTGGCCGGCCCGGGCCGTGGAGCTGTCCCGGCTGCTCGGCGGCACCCAGCCGGTGCGGCTGCTGCGCCCGGACGAGCAGCCGGCCGACCGTCAGCGGCTGGGCCGGGGCCGGCTGGTGGACGTACGGCGCGGCGCCGCGCTGGACCTGCTGGGCGGGCCCTTCGACGGGCAGGCGCACACCGTCGACGTCCGCCGGGCGGCCTCCACCCGCCGCCAGGGCGGCCACACGCCGGCCGGGGTCGCCCTGTACGTCTGGCGGCTGAAGCCGTACCCGGTCACCCGGTCCCCGGCCTACTGCATCGACCGGGCCAGGAACCTCTTCACGTTCTCCGTCCTCGGCAACGACGCCCCGCTGGTCACCCGGCCCGAGCCGGAGCCCTCGGCCACCCACCTCGCGGCGATCGACAACGTGCCGGCCCCGATCCGGCGCCGGCAGCTGGCCGAGCAGATGGCCGACTACTACGGGCCCGGCAGGAGCTTCGCCATCTGGCGCGACGGCGCCCAGGAACCGGTCCCGCCCGCGGAGATCACGGTGGCCGACCTGACCGGCTGGAGGTACCGGCCCAAGCGCGGCCAGGTCGCCGTCGATCCGGTGCTCGGCCGGATCGCCTTCGGCGCCCGCTCCGCCCCGCGCCGCGGCGTCTGGGTCGACTACCACTACGCGTTCGGCGACGACACCGGCGGCGGGGAGTACCCGCGGGACCGCCCGGACGCCCGGCACCGCACCGTCTACCAGGTGGGGCCCGGCCGGCCGTACGAGCGGATCAACGACGCCTACCAGCAGTGGCGCGCCGACCAGGCGGACGGCCGCGCGGGCGGCGCCGCCGTCATCGAGATCACCCACAGCGGCGCCTACCAGGAGCAGTTGGACTTCGACCTGGAGAGCGGGGACCGCCTCGAACTGCGCGCCGCCGAGGGCGCCCGGCCGGTGATCCGGCTGCTCGACTGGTACAGCAACCGGCCGGACGCGCTCAACGTCCGGGGCGTCTGCCCGGGCGGGCGGCTGGTCCTGGACGGCCTGCTGATCACCGGGCGCGGGGTCAACGTCACCGGGCCGCTCGCCTCCGTCACCCTGCGGCACTGCACCCTGGTGCCGGGCTGGTCGCTGGAACCGCACTGCGAACCGCACGCGCCGCACGAGCCCGGCCTCGTCCTGGACCACACCACGGCCTGCGTCCGGATCGAGCGCAGCGTCCTGGGTGCGATCCAGGTCGTCGGCGACCAGGTGGACGCCGACCCGCTGGAGATCCACCTCGCCGACAGCATCCTGGACGCCACCGGGTCCGACCGGCCGGCGCTCGCCGGGCCCGACTGCGAACACGCCCACGCGCTGCTGCACGCGCACCGCTCCACGGTGGTCGGCGAGGTGCACACCCACGCCGTGCCGATCGCCGAGGACTGCGTGTTCACCGGGCGGCTGCGGGTGGCCCGCCGCGCGGTCGGCTGCCTGCGGTTCTGCTACGTCCCCCCGGGCTCGCGCACCCCGCGCCGGTACGAGTGCCAGCCCGACCTGGCGCGCTCCGCGGTGACCGGGCTGGTCGAGCGCGGTGAGCTGCACCCGGCGCAGGCCGCACGGCTGCGCGACGTGGAGGCCGCCCGGGTCCGCCCGGTGTTCAGCAGCCTCCGGTACGGCACGCCCGACTACGGGCGGCTGGCCGCCGGGTGCGCGCCCGAGATCACCCGCGGCGCCGAGGACCGCTCCGAGATGGGCGCCTTCCACGACCTGTTCCAGCCCCAGCGCGAGGACAACCTGCGGGCGCGGCTGGCCGAGTACGCGCCGGCCGGCACCGACGCCGGCCTCTTCTTCGTCTCCTGACCCGCCCCCGCCCCTGGCACCGCCCCCGACCATCGACTGTGAGAGGGAACCCGTGCACGCAGACTTCTCGCGCCTGACGTTCCGGCCCGACAAGCACTACTCCGCGGTGCTGACCCAGCAGGGCCGCGTCCAGCTCGACGCCGACGCCAACGAGCAGGCCGCGATCGAGCGCTACCAGCTGCGCACGCTCGCCGCCGACCTGATCGGCCGCCGCGGCGGACCGGCCGCCGCACCCGGGTTCGCGATCGGCTACGTGCCGGGCAACCAGGACGCGGCCGACCTCACCATCGGCGGCGGCCGGTACTACGTGGACGGCATCCTGTGCGAGGCCTACCGGCCCGAGCCCGGCCCCGCCGTGCCCGACGACGGCCACTGGGGCGGCGACGGCGACGGGAGCGCCTCCCGGCAGGAGCCCGCCGTCTGGACGTACTGGGACCAGCCGGACGCCTACCGGGACCAGGAGCGCCCCGGCGACCGGCTGCCCGCCGAGTTCCCGTTCCTGGTCTACCTGAAGGTCTGGGAGCGCAGCGTCACCGCCGTCGAGGACCCGGAGATCCGCGAGGTCGCCCTCGGGGCGGCGATGCCCGACACGGCGGCCCGCGCCAAGGTGGTCTGGCAGGTACTCGCCCTGCCCGCCTCAGAGTTGAGCGTCCCGGACGGCGGGGTGTCCCGGGTCCGGGAGGCCTTCGACGCGTGGGCCGAACCGCAGGAGCGGGCCGCCGCCTGGCTGGCCGCGCGCGCCCGGCGGCCGGAACGGGCGAACGAGGACCCGTGCCTGGCCCACCCCGAGGCCGCCTACCGGGGCCCGGAGAACCAGATGTACCGGGTGGAGGTCCACCGGAGCGGCTCGGCCGAGTGCGGCGCGACCTTCAAGTGGTCCCGGGAGAACGGCTCGGTCGTCCTTCCGATCGCCTCGATCGAGGGCGTCTGGGTCGACCTCACCACGCTGGGCGACGACGACAAGCTCGGCCTCTCGGTCGGCGACTGGGTCGAGGTCGCGGACAGCGCGTACGTCAGCCGGGAGGAGCCGGCGGACCTGCTCCAGGTGGAGGAGACCGACCTGCCGGGCCGCCGGGTGCGGCTGTCCGCCGAACCGCCGCCGGAGGTCGGGCGGCTGGCCGAACGCCACCCCTTCCTGCGCCGCTGGGACCACCGCGCGCCCCGCGGCCGCGACGCCCTGCCGCTGGCCGGCGGCGCCCTGCGGCTCCAGGAGGGCGCCTGGCTCGACCTGGAGGACGGCGCCCAGGTGTACTTCCGCCCGGGCGGCGACTACGCCCGCGGCGACTACTGGCTCGTCCCGGCCCGCACCGCCACCGGCTCGGTCGAGTGGCCGCAGAACACCGCCGGCGAAGCCCTCCTCCAGCCACCGGCCGGAGTCCGGGTGCACCACGCCCCCCTCGCCTGGGTGAAGGGCCCGACCACGGTCGTCGACCTCCGCCAGACCTTCACCCCCCTGACGGCCCCCGCCCCGCAGGAAGCCTGACCCGCCCGGGTTCCTCCCACGAGCTCAGCCGCTCCAGGTGCTGGTCGTGCCGGTCGTGCCGGTCGTGCCGGTCGCCCGGGGCGTGCCTCCGGTGGTGGTGCCCCGGGCGGCCGGGGCGTCGGCTCCGGAGCCCGAGGTGGTCGTGCGCACGGCCGGGGCGGTGGTGCCGGCCACCGGGCCGGACGAGGTGCGGGGCGCGGCCGGGGCCGCCGGGGTGCGGGGTGCGGCGGTGGTCCGGCGGGCGGCGGGGGCGGTGGGCGCGGCGGCGGGGGCGTCGCCGCCCGGTGCGATCCGCTCGATCCGCAGCACCAGGTTGCGGTCCTGGCGGTCGCCGGCCCGGTCCTGGTTGCGACTGTGCACGACCTGCGTCGACACTCCCCCGATGTCCTGCCACCGCCCCTGCACGGCACGGCTGTTGGGGTTCCACCCGCCCTCGTCCCGGTGCTCCAGCTCGAGTTCCCAGCGCTCCGCCTCGACGACGTGGACGGCGCCGACCTCGCCGGGGATCACCACCGGGGCGGCGCCCCGGACGGTCACCACCGCCCGCTGGGGGAACCGCCCCTCCACCGCCGTCACCGTGATCCGGCTCGCCCCCTGGTACCAGGCCATCGCTGTGCTCCCTCGTCCGTCCTTCGGGCCGGCTGCCGACAGCCCCCAGCCGGTAGCACGGACGGCGCCCCCTCCGGGGTTCGACCCGCCCGCGTCCGGTACCGGGGAGCCGGGAACGGCCGGCGGCCGGTCGCGGGCGGACCGGAGTCCACCCGCGACCGGCCGCCGGTATCGGCTCAGTGCTCCTTGTCCCGCGCGAGCACACCCGCCTGCCGCGCCGTCAGCTTCCCCTGGCCGTACAGCCAGCGCACCGTGTCGGCCATGGTGTCGGCCGTCGGCCTCGGCGTCAGTCCGCCGGTGCTGGCGGCGGGGTCGACCGGGACCGCGCAGGCGCAGGTGTAGACGGCCCCGTACTCGGCGGGGATGTGCCAGGGCCATCCGCGCTGGAGCAGGCCGGCCAGGGCGCCGACCGGCAGCATGGCGCGGGCCGGGAGGAAGGCCGCGGGCAGCCGCCGCCCGGTGACCTCCCGCAGGGTCCGCACGTACTGCCGGGTGGACAGGTGGCGCCCGGGCCCGAAGTGCCGATCGGTGCCCGCCCTCGGCGCGGTCAGCAGCCGGGCGTGCAGCCGCGCGGTGTCCCGGACGTCGCCGACCGGGAAGCCGCCGAGCGGCCAGATCGGCATCAGCCCGCGCAGGGCGTTGCGCAGCCGGGCGTTCTGGTCGCCCGGCCCCGGGTCCTGCGGGCCGAGCAGCGCGGGCGGGTAGCTGATGACCACCGGCGCGCCGTCCCGCTGGTGGCCCCGCGCGATCCGCTCGGCCGCGGCCTTGGTCGCCATGTACGTGTCCCGGGGACGGCCGACCGGGGAGTGCTCCCCGAGCGGCCGTCCCGGGGACGGCAGCAGGGCGACGACGCTGGAGACGTGGACGATCGGGTCGGCGCCCGACCGGCGGGCGGCGCCCAGCACCAGTTCGGTGCCCCGTTCGTTGGTCCGGCGCATCTCCGCGTTCCGCCGGCTGTCGAAGGAGTACACCGCGGCCGCGTGCAGGACGGCGTCGGCGCCGCGCACCGCCAGGGCCGCGCCGCCCTCGTCGGTCACGTCCCCGACCACCAGGTCGACGGCGTCCGGGTCCACCGCCAGCAGGCCGAGCGCCCGTTCCGCGGCCTGCGGGTCGCGGACCAGCATCCGCACCCGGTGTCCGCCGCGGACCATCGCCGCGACGGAGTGGAGGCCGAGGAATCCGGTGCCGCCGGTCACGCTCACCAACATCGGTCCATCCCCCGCTCAGCCGATCCCTTCCGGTTTCCCGCCGACGCCCCGGTGGAAGGCGCCGCCGTAGAACAGCAGCGCCTGCCGGTGGTCGGACCAGTCCGCGGCCAGCACCTCGCCGAGGAAGATCGAGTGGTCGCCGCCGTCGTACTGCTCGGCGAGCTTGCACTCCAGCCAGGCCAGCGAGTCCGACAGCAGCGGGGCCCCGGTGAACGGGCCGGGCTGCCAGTCGAGGCCGTCGAACTGGGCGGCGCCGCGCGGCCTGCTCTTGTTCGCGAAGTACCGCGCCAGGCTCTCCTGTTCGGCGCCGAGCACGGAGACCGCGAAGGACCTGGTCGCCGTGATCGCCTCGTGCATCGTCGCGGAGCGGGCCACGCAGCACAGCACCATCGGCGGTTCCAGGGAGACCGAGCTGAACGCGTTGGCGGTCATCCCGTGGACGTTCTCCCCGCCCGTGGTCAGCACCGTGATCCCGGTGGCGAACCGGGCCATCGTCTCGCGCAGGGCGCCCGGCAGGACGGCCCGGTTCTCGGCCACCGGGGCCGGCGCAGGGGCCGCGGCCGGGGCCGGCGGCCGGGTGTTGACCGGGGACGGGCCGTTGCCGATCACAGCGCCCGCCCCGTCTCCACCGGCCCGCCGGGCGCGGCCTGGGCCGCGAGGGCCCGCGCGACGGCCGGTCCCTCCGCGTACGGCACCAGCGCCCGGCGCAGCGCCTCGGGCACCCGGGCGGGGACGGTGGCCGTGTTCGGTCCGCGCATGCACGCGATCCGCTGCCGGCCGCGGGCGACCAGGTTCTCCTGCTCGCCGTCGATCCGCAGGTAGTCGAAGCTGAACTGGATCTGGGTCTGGGTCAGCTCCTCCAGCCGCATCCGGACCGACAGCTCGTCGAACGAGGTGATCTCGGCGAAGAAGTCGCACTCCACCTTGAGGGTGAACAGCTTCAGGTCGTCCTGGAGCTCGGCGAGCACCTCCGGCGCCTTGTCCTTGAGGAACATCTCCCGACAACGCCCCTGCCAGCGCAGGTAGTTCACGTAGTACACGTTGCCGACGAGGTTGGTCTCCTCGAACCCCACGGTGTGCCGGATCTCGTAGTAGGCCGACATCACTTCTCCTTTCCGACGAGGACCGCGAAGAGCACCGGCTCCGTCCGGTCGTTGACGGTGGTCACCCAGGTGGCGACGGAGGCGTCACCGGCGGACAGCACCACCCAGCCGCCGGGGTGGACCCGGTCGAGGGTCAGCGCCTGGGTGGTGGCACCGGACTTGCGCAGGCATTCCAGCGCGCTCCAGACCCGGGTGCCGGCCACCGCCGGGCTGCACCCCGCATCGGTCACCAGCAGGTCCCGCAGGGCGAGTTGGCCGGCGCCCAGCAGCGCGTCCCAGTCCTCGGCGGTCCGCTCCACGACGGTCTCGACGTCGCAGGCGAGCCGCCCCCGCCCGGCCACCGCGAGGGTCAGGCCGGCGGCGTGCGAGGCCGACACCGTGGTTCCCTCGAGTTCCGGCGCACCGGCGAGTTCGGGCTTGCCGTCCGGCCGGTGGCGCAGTTCCACCGGCCGGCCCAGCGCCCGGCCGAGGGCGGTCGCGGTGCGGGCCCTGCGGTCCCCGTCCAGGGCGGCGGCCTGCGCCGTGCCGTCCGCGGCGGGCTTGGCCTCGGGTTCGACGACCACCGCGCGACTGCCGCCCAGCACCCGTTCCAAGCCGCGTTCCAGGTACGAGCCGAGCATCGCGGGCACCCACGGCCCGGCTCCGTCGCGCTTGCGGACGGCGACCAGGGTCAGCCCCTCCCAGCGCTCGACCACCTTCCCGGACGGGGTGCGCACGTCGAGGTCGTAGACGTAGCTGTCCCCGTCCTGCGAGCGCTCCCTGGCGTCGAGCACCACGTACTCGGAGTCCTGGTCGGCCGGGTCGGCCAGCCAGAGCCGTTCGATGCCCTGCGGCAGCAGCGTGGCGTCCGGCACGCAGCACTGGATGGCGTGCATCATCGCGTCCCGGGTGCCGGGGTCGGCCAGCCGCTGGTCCTGCGGCAGGAAGGCCGCGAACCACGGCGCCTGGGCGGTGGTGGAGATCTCCGCCAGCGCGTGCCGGGCGCTCGCCCGCCGGTACTCCAGCAGCCGCTGGAACCGCTTGCCCTGGAAGAGCACGCTGCCGTACAGCTCGGTCACCGGGTCCACCGGCACCGCCGGCAGGCCGAACCCGGCCGGCACCGGCGCAGCGGGCACCTCGGACCGCGGGTAGCGCAGCGTGGCCCTGAAGTGGTCGGCCGCGAAGTCGGTGCCCTCGCTGCGCAGCACCACGTCGACCGTCCCGGGATCCCGGACCAGTGCCGCGATCCGGATGGTGGTCGAGCCGCCCGGCCGGACCACCACGGGCCGCCGGAACTCGACGTCCTCCAGCAGCGGCGGGCCCTGGTGGCCGCTCACCGCGGCGGCGACCTGGGCCATCGCCTCCATGCCGAGCACGGCGGGGAAGAGCAGGTCGTCCTGGAGCCGGTGGTCGCTCAGGTACGGGTCGCCGCCCTCGGTGAGCTCGGTCTCGGTGATCAGCTCGATGCCGGGGTGGTGCGCCACCACCCGCTCCACGAACCTGGTCAGCGGCAGCTCCTGCCGGACGGTGGCGAGGGTCGGCAGGCCGCCGGCCCGTCCGCTCACCACCAGGACGGGGCCGGCCGTCGGGTCCGCGAGCACCTCGCGGAGCACCTGGATGCCGTTCTCGGTGGAGATCGGCGTGATGCCCTCCCGGATCAGCGCCTCGACGACGCCGAGCCGTTCGCCCATGCCCGCGCCCGACCAGACCGACCACTCCAGCGCGAGGGCGCGGGCCTTCGGGTACCGCTGCTGGAAGCGGAGGGTCAGTTCGGTCATCCAGTCGTTGGCGGTGGCGTAGTGCGCCTCGCCGCGGAGCCCGGCCCGGCCGATGATCGAGCCGAAGGTGACCAGCAGCTTGAGGCGTTCCGGTCGGACGGCCGCGAGGACCGCCTCCAGGCCGTCGGTCTTGGGCGCCAGGGTCTGCCGGAAGTCCTCGGCGGTCAGCGCCTCCAGTGAGGCCGGGTGGTTGCGCCCGGCGCCGTGCAGCACCGCGGTGACCGGGCCGAGCCCGCTCTCCAGCAGGGCCACCGCGGCGGCGACCTCCCCGGCCGAGGTGACGTCGGCGCGGGCGTAGCGGTAGCGCAGGCCGGCGTCGTCCATCCTGGCGAGGTTGCCGGCGAGTTCGCGGTCGGTGGCCGGGTCGGCGCGGCCGATCAGGGCCAGGGCCGCCCCGGAGTCCTTGGCCATCGCGATGGCGCACTCGGCGGTGATGCCCTTGCCGCCACCGGTGACCAGCAGGACGTCCCCGGCGTCGAGCGGGGAGCCGCCCTCCGGTACCGGGCTCAGCTGGAGCGGGCGCAGTAGCGGGACGGTCCGGCTGCCGTCCGGCTGGTAGCGGACCTCCGCGAAGCCGGCCGTGGCGGCGGTCTCGGCGACCACCCGGGCCACCGCCTCGTCGCGGGCGGTCCCCTCCGGCGCGGTGTCGGGCAGTTCGACGATCGTGGTCGGGACGGACGGGTGCTCCAGGTGCAGGGTCTTCGCCAGCCCGGCGGCGCCGAGCCGGTGCTGGACCACGACCAGCCGGGTGCCTTCGGGGGCGGCCAGCACGGCCCGCCCGGCGGCCAGGAAGAGCTCCGTCTCGTCCGGTCCGCACGCGTCCGGGAGGCAGAGCAGCACGCCGTCCCCGAGGCCCGCGGCGGCGAGCGCGGTGCGCAGCGGCTCGGCCAGCGGGTGGCCGGGCGTGCTGTGGACCGTCCAGTGGCCGGCGGGGTCCGCGGGGCCGGGCTGCGGCCGGGCCGGCAGGGCGGCCGCCACGTGCTCGACCGCGAAGGGCCGCACCCACGGGGCGACGCCGTCGACCTCGCCCGCCGACGCGGCGCCGTCCTGCGCGGTGTCGGCCAGCTGGTCGATCAGCTCGGCGATCCCGCCCAGGTTGACGGTCGCGTAGTTGGGCGTGGCGGCGAGCACGGGCCGGCCGAGCGCCCGGGTGACGTCGTTGACGATCTGGCCGATGGTGATGGAGCTCAGGTGCAGGTCGTCCATCGGGTGGGTCTGCGCGGTGACGGAGTCCAGCGGCAGTTCGACCCGCTCGGCGGCGAGCCGGCGCAGCAGCTCCAGGGTGGAGTCCTGGGCCGCGTCGGTGTCCGCGGACGCCTTCGCGCCGTCCCGCTCGGTCCGGTCCGGTCCGCCGTCCCGGGCGGCTCGGTCCGCCAGGTCCGCCAGGTCGGCGTCGATGGCGGGAGCCGCCTCGCACGGGTTGGCCAGGAAGGTCATCGCGCCGTCGGCCGGCAGCGGCCGCACCAGGCGGTCGCCGAACAGGGCCTCGGTCCGCAGCGGTGTGCCGAGCACGTACGCGGCGCCGGCGACCCTGAGCAGCGGGCCGAGCGAGGGGCTGTCGGTGTCGACCGCCAGGGTGGTGAGGTCCGGGGCGATCTCCGCCAGCAGGCCGGACAGCACCCGGCCCGGTCCGACCTCCACGACCAGGTCGGCGCCGGCGACCGCCTCGGTGGCGGCTTCCTGGAACCGGACCGGGAGCAGGACCTGCTCGCGCAGGACCTCCCGCAGGTCGGCGGACGGGTCCAGGAACCGGCCGGTGACCGTGGAGGCGATCGGGCGGACCGGCTCGCTGAAGTCGAACTCCGCCAGTTCGGCCGCCATCGCGACCGCGGCCGGCTCGACGAGCGGCGAGTGGAAGGCGTGCGACACGTTCAGCCGGGTCGCCGTGACGCCCTCGGCCGCGGCCCGGCGGCAGACCTCGTCGACCGCCTCGGCGGGGCCGGAGAGCACGGTCTGCCGGGGTCCGTTGTAGCCCGCGACGACCACGTCCTGGCCGGCCGACAGCCGGGCGGCCTGCTCCGGGGTCGCCGCCAGGCCGGCCATCGCGCCGCCGCCGCGGCTCGCCCGCGCCATCACCCGGCCGCGGACGGTGGCCAGGCGCACCACCTGCTCCTCGGTCATCGTGCCCGCCCAGTGCAGGGCGGTCAGCTCCCCCAGGCTGTGGCCGACGGCGGTGTCGGCCCGGATGCCGATCGCGTCGAGCACCCGCAGGGCGGCCAGCGAACCGGTGACGATGCGCGGCTGGGCCACCTGGGTGGCGACCTGGTCGTCGCCGGTGGGCAGCGCGGCCGCCCGGAACACCTCCTCCGCCGTGGCGAACCGGCGCCGGATCGCGCCGACGGCGCCGCGGCCGGAGCCCTGTCCCGGGAAGAGGTAGACGATCCGGGGGGCGGTGCGGGCGCGGCCGAGGAAGACTCCCTCACCGGCCGAGAACGCCTCCCGCGCACCGGAGTCGAGCAGGGCCAGCAGCCGTTCGAGGCCGCGCACGGCGTCGTCCGGTGTGGTCGCGACGACGGCGGCGCGCACCGGGCCGCCGGTCTGCCGGTCGGCCAGCGTGCCGGCCAGGTCGGCCAGTTCGGCCTGGGCCAGCTTCGGTACGAGTTCCAGCAGGCGGGCCAGTTCCGCGCGCAGCGCGGCCGTGTCCGCCCCGTCCAGCAGCAGCAGTTCGGCGTCCTGGCGGCCGGCGACCAGCCGGGTGGTGCGCTCGTCGAGCGCCTCGCGCCGGGTGCTGCCGGGTGCCTGGGCGACCGCGACGTGGGTGTTGATCCCGCCGAAGCCCATCGCCGACACCCCGGCCCGGACCGGCTGGTCGGCGGGCCAGAGCTCGGCCTGGCGCGGGACGTACATCGCCGCCTCGTCGCCGAGCAGGCCGGGGTGCGGGTCGATGTGGCCGGTGGCCGGGGGGATCACCTGGTGGTGCACGGCGAGGGCCGCCTTGATCAGACCGGCGACGCCGGCGGCGGCCTTGGTGTGCCCGAAGTTCCCCTTGACCGTTCCCAGCGCGGCCGGACGGGCCGTCGGGTCGGCGAGGCGGCGGGCGGAGGACAGCGCCTCGATCTCGGTGGCGTCGCCGAGGGCCGTGCCGGTGCCGTGGCCCTCGAAGTAGGAGACCGTCTCGACGCCGTAGCCCGCCCGCTGGTAGGCGCGGGTCAGCGCCAGTCGGTGGCCGCCGGCCTCCGGCCGGGTGATGCCGCCCTTGCCGTCGGAGGAGACGCCCCAGCCGCTGATGCTCGCGTAGATCCGCCGGCCCTGTGCCACCGCGTCCCGCTCGCGCATCAGCACGAGCATGCCGGAGCCCTCGCCGGGCCAGAAGCCGTTGGAGTCCCGGTCGTAGACCTTCATCTCGCCGGTGGCCAGCGCGCCGGTCTTGGCGAAGCCGATCACCTCGAACGGGTCGATGGAGAGGTCGACGCCGCCGGCGACGGCCACGTCCAGCTCGCCGTCGGCGAGCGCCTTGGCCGCCGTGACGACGGACAGCAGCGAGGAGGAGCAGGCGCCGTCGACCGTGTAGCCGCCACCGCGCAGGTCGAAGTGGTTGCAGATCCGGCCGGCGATGGTGTTGGCGAGGCCGCCGGCCAGCGAGTCCTCGTCGATGGCCGGGAAGGGTGCCTTGTACTGCGGCTCCAGCTCCTGGAGGAACGTGGCGACCTCGCCCTCGGACCAGCCGTGGCCGGCCAGCGCGGCGGCCACCGTGCGGCGCACGTAGGGCCACCGCAGCCGCATGATGTTGGCCCGCGAGAATTCCCCGGTGAGGCTGTTTCCGACCACCACGCCGGTGCTCTGGTGGGGAAGTCCCGAACCGTCCGGGAATCCGGCGTCGGCGAGCGCCTCGGCGGCCACGTCGAGGGCCAGCCAGTGCGTCAGGTCGGTCGCCCGGTAGGTGCTCCCGGCGACGCTGTACTTGATGCGGTCGAACGCGTAGTCCCGGAGGACGGCGGCCTTTTTCGTGTAGTGCCGGTCGGGCGCTCCCCGGTCCTCCGACCAGTAGTCCGCCTGGTTCATCCGCTCGTCCGGCAGCCGCCGGAAGGCCCGCCGACCACCCAGTACGTTGTCCCACAGTTCGCTCGCCGAATTGGCGTCCGGGTAACGGAGTCCAATTCCCACGATAGCGATCCGCTCACTGCTCACGTATTCACCACCCATGGAGATGAATTGACGGCGAATATTGTCGCCGGCTCGACACTCTGCACTGTCGTCAAGCGTGCATCTGCGGCCGTCCGGATGTCTTCTCCGAGTTTGCTTTCCGACTGGTCCGGGCCGGTGCTTTTCCATAACGGCGTGATGCCGCTTTTCCATAACGGTGTGATTTCCTGGCCGCGCTATTCGATAACGCCGTGATTATCCGGCCGTCCGCGTCCGGGAACGCACCGAGGCTCCCGCCGGTCGGCGGGAGCCTCGGTCGTGCGGACGTGCGCGGGGTCAGGTGCCGGCGGCCGCCGGGACGCGGTCGCCGAGCCGGGCGCCCAGCTCCCGGGCCGCCGTCAGGGCGGCCCAGGCGGTGAGCTCGATCAGTGCGGCGTCGCCGGGCCGGTCGCGCCGGAACCCGGCGACGACACCGTCGTCGACCTGGTACGAGGCCTTGGCGGTCAGCAGGGCCAGCCGGCCCGCCGGACGCTCGTCCCCGGGCAGCGCCGACACCGCGTCCTCGACCCAGCCGCGGCCGAGCCCCGGCGGTCGGCCGTCCCACCCGGCCAACTGGTCCAGGACCAGGCCGCGGACGCCGTCCGGAACCGACCGGGCGCCCGCCGCGTCGATCACGGCGGCCGCCCGGGCGAACGCCCCGGCGACGCTCGGGGTGCCCGCCGCCCAGCGCAGGTCCCCGGGCAGCGGCGCGGACGGCAGCAGGTCGAGCGAGGTCCCGGCCGGCGGGGCGACGCGCGCCCCGCGGCGCATCAGCCGGCCGAGGACGGCCCGCGCCGCCGACCGCGCGGCCGCCGGGAGGCCGGCCGGCAGCGGGCTCTCCGCGAGGAACAGGTTGACCATGCGGTTGAGGTAGTGGAAGGTGACCGCCACCCCGACCAGCTCGGGCGCCGCCTCCGCCGGGAACGGCGGCCCCGCGCCCGGCGTCCGCCCGTGGTCCCCGTCCTCCCGGAACCAGTCGGCCGACGCCTCCGCCGCCGCCCGGGCCGTGCCCGGGGCGCCCGCCCCGGGCAGCAGCGCGCCCAGCGTCGCGCTGTGCACCTCCACGCAGTACGGGCAGGCGTTGGCGGCCGAGACGGCCGCGGCCACCGCCTCCTTGGTCGCCCGGTCGACCCGCCCGCCGGCGACCAGGGTCTCCCGCAGCATCACCCAGGACGCGGCGAGCACCTCCGGCGCGGCGGCGTGCAGGCCGATCGGCGGTGCGAGCATCCCGAACTCCCGCTCGACCTCGGTGTAGACCCGGGCCACCTCCTCCCCCGCGTCGGCCGGCCGCACCGGGGCGACCCGGTGGATCCCCGCCATGGACCTCCGCAGGGCCGGCCGCAGGAACGGTGTCGTCATGTGCCCCTCCTCGATGGCTCGATCCGGCGACGGGTGTCCGCTACCGGCGCATCAGGCCGGGCAGCTGCACCTGCACGCCCCGCCGTCCGCTGGTGCCGCCGTCCGGCGCGGGCGCGCCGTACTTGACGTTCACGCCGCGCTGCTGCGCGGCGGCCACGATGCCGGGGATCGCGCGCTCGGCGAGCGCGGAGATGGTCAGCGCGGGATTGACCGTCAGCGCCCCCGGGACGGCGGAGCCGTCGGTGACGAAGATGCCCGGGTGGTTGCGCAGTTCCTGCCGGTCGTCGAGCGCCGAGGTCCGCGGGTCGTCGCCGATCCGGCAGGACGCCAGCGGGTGCACGGTGTAGGCGCCCACCAGGTCGTTGGTCCACGGCATGACCCGGGCGAGGCCGTCGCGCTCCAGGATGTCCTTGACGACCGCGTCCGACTCCTCCCAGGCGCGCAGGGTGTTGGCGGTCGGCCGGTACGAGATCGTCCCGCGCCCGAGCATCTGCTGGGAGATCCGTTGCGCGTTGCCGGTGGCCGGCGGCGGGCCGAAGACGCCCTCGTTGTCGTCCTCGATCATGGTGAAGACGGTCAGCCAGGACTGCCACTGCCGGACCAGTTCCTTCTTCTCCACGCCGAACCAGCTGGGCCCGCTCGCGTCGGGCACCTGGGCCAGGATGGTGCCGAACCCCGGCGGGAAGTAGAGCTGCTCCAGGGAGAACCGGGAGTGCTCCGGCAGCGAGCCGTCGAGGTTGTCCCAGCTCGCCACGACCGGGCCCTTGCCGATCTGGTTGGCCCGGAACGCCCGGCCGTCGGAGCGCTTGAGCCCCAGCAGGTCGCGGGCCTTGTCCTCGTCGACGACGGCCGTGTTGAGGCGCTCCCCGTTGCCGGAGAAGTAGCGGCCCACCGCGTGCGGCATGGTGCCCAGGTTCGCCTCGGAGCGCTGGAGGATCACCGGGGTGGCGCCGGCGCCGGCGGCGAGCACGATGATCTTCGCGTCGATCGTGCCGCTGCCGACGTGCACCCGGTAGTCCTCGTCGTCGACGACCGAGTAGTGCACCCGGTAGCCGCCGTCGTCCGTCCGGGAGAGCTGCTGCACCTCGTGCAGCGGCCGGATCTCGGCGCCGTGCGCGAGGGCCGCGGGCAGGTAGTTCAGCAGCAGCGACCGCTTGGCGTCGAAGCGGCAACCGGACATCATCCAGTTGCAGTTGGTGCACTTGGCCCGGTCGATGGCGGCCGGGACCGGGTTGGCGGTGCGTCCCGCGTGCTCGCAGGCGGCGGCGAACAGCCCGCCCGCGAACGTGACGTCGTTCCAGTCCTGCTGGGTGATGGGAAGCGCCTCGGCCACCCGGTCGTACCAGGGGTCGAGGACGTCCCGGTCGATGGCGGCCGGCCACATCCGGCGGCCGATGCTGCCGCGGCGCTCGAAGACGAACCGCGGCGCGCGCGGCATCGCGGCGAAGTACACCACGCTGCCGCCCCCGACGCAGTTCCCGCCGAGCAGGCTCATGCCGTCGCCGACCACGAAGTCGAAGATCCGGGTGTACGAGGAGCCGAGCATGAAGTCGTGGTCGAAGTCGTCCGCCTTGAGCCACGGGCCGCGCTCCAGGATGGTGACCTTCGCGCCGCCGGCCGCCAGGTGGTACGCCGCGATCGCGCCGCCGAAGCCGCTGCCCACGATCAGGACGTCGGTGCTCTCGGTGCTTGTCATGCGGGACTCCCTGAAGACGTGGTGTCCGGGTGGCGCTCGGCCAGCTGCCTGCCGTACGAGAAGTCGGGGAACCGCCACAGGCCGTCCTGGTCCGGCTTCATGAACCCCATCCCGGTGAGGCCCGGGTGGCCCGCCTCCAGCGCGTCCGTGGTGTGCATGTGGGCGGCGGTGTCGAAGGCCATGTTGGCGAACAGCGCCAGCAGGACCCAGAGTTCACGTTCCTGGTGGTCCTTGCCGGTCAGCGCCTGCACCAGGCTGGTCCGGTCCGCGAACGGAAGGGCGACGAACGGCGGCACCGAGTCGTCGAGCCGCAGGCCGTGCTCGTCCGCGTACGTGCTCGCGTGGCGGTTCAGCGCCTGCTCGTAGTCGTCCAGGGCGCCCGTCAGTCCGGTCGCGGGAGTCTCCAGCAGCTCGATGGCGCCCGCCTGGACGGCGCCGCCGCCGGTCGAGGCCCCGGCCACCGCCCGGTCGTCGGGGGAACGCTTCTCGCCCGGGACGATGGTGTCCGCGAACGCTTCGAGCGTCATGGTCCGGTAATCGTGTCGATCTGAGGTAGGCGAGCCCACCGGCATCTCCTCAGGTTCTTGTCGAAAAGCGGGCCGGCGCACATCGGCCGATCCCGATTCGCATACGCGACTGTGGCATCGTGCGCGTAATTCGCCCTCGTCCGCATCTCCCGTGTTGCTGAGGGCGACCGGCGGCCGTTCAAACCTGAATTCCGGGACTTCTCCCGGATCGGCATGCCAGCGGCAAGTGCCACCGGACCGTTGCGACTGTCATGTGCCTGCTGCTACGGTCGTCACTTGCTATGGCGGCGACAATTGTCAGCTTCGCCTTTCCGAAGGGGGTCCTCCCTTCGCTTGCCTGGCACGGACGGTCGGCCGGTCACCGCGGCCGCGACTTTCGTTCCCGATCATCGCCAGGATGGAATTTCCGTTCATCCGCAGGTGCAGCGGAGAAGCTGGAGTCAAAGATGACATCTGCCATCGAGCAAGCCGTTTCCCGGGCCATCGAGACCATGCACGACAACATCGGTGAGCTGCTGACCATCGACGACATGGCGCAGGCGGCCATGTACAGCAAATTCCACTTCTCCCGGGAATTCCAGAGGATGACCGGGGTTTCGCCGCGGCGGTTCCTGTCCGCCATCCGCCTCGAAACGGCCAAGCGCCTCCTCATCGAAACGACGTTCACGGTGACCGAGATCAGCCACCGCGTGGGCTACAACAGCGTCGGTACGTTCAGCTCGCGGTTCGCCAGTAGCGTCGGCGTCCCCCCCACCACCTACCGCCAGCTCGGGGGTTTCACTCCCCGGATCGAGGTCGACTTGCGCGGCCTGGCCCGCGGCACGGAGCTCTCCACCTTCCGCGGCGAGATCCGCGCCCCGATCGCCGGGGACCTCGGCCGGGTGTACGTCGGGCTGTTCCCCACCCGGGTCCCCGAGGGACGGCCGGCCGCGTGTACCGTCCTCCCCCGCCCCGGGGTCTTCTTATTCGACCAGGTGCCGGCCGGCACCTGGTACCTGCTGGCGCACTCCGTCCCGGCCGCCTTCGACGAGGTGCTGACGGGTGATCGCGAGGTCTCGGTGGGATCGGTCGGACCGATCGAGGTGCGGCCGGACGTGCCGCTGCTGCCGATCGAACTGCGCCTGCGCCCGGCCCGCGTCCTCGACCCGCCGGTCCTGCTGGCCCTGCTGGACGCCCGGGCGGTGGCGCTGGCCACCGAACGGGCCCTGATCACCGACACCGCCTGATCCGGCGTGGCCGGCACCACGGCGGCCTCCGCACAGAGCCCCCGCGACGTCCGTCGCGGGGGCTCTGCCGTACGGGCTCCGCCGGGCGGGACCGGCGGGGTGGTCGCTCAGCCGACGGAACGCACCGTCATCGGCAGGCCGCCGCGCACCCGCAGCGACAGCATCGGCTCGGCCACCACGCGGTACCCGGGCACCTTGGCCAGACGGAGGTCGCGGGCGACCATGGCGATCGTGAAGGTCGCCTCCAGCAGCCCGAGGTGGTTGCCGATGCAGAAGCGCGGCCCTGCCCCGAACGGGATGTAGGCGTAGCGCGGCCGATCGGTGGCCCGGTCCCGGTCGAACCGCTCCGGGTCGAACTGCTCCGGGGCGTCCCAGAACCGGGGGTGGCGGTGCAGGGTGTACGGGCAGATCAGGACGTCGGCGCCGGCCGGGACGTGGTACCCGCCGACCTCGTCGTCCGCCTGGGCCTGCCGGGGCAGGATCCACACCGGCGGGTAGAGCCGCATGACCTCCTCCACCACCATCGAGGTGTACCGCAGGCGGTGCAGGTCGTCGAACTCGGGCAGGCGGTCGCCGAGCACCTCGACGGCCTCGGCGTGCAGCCGGTCCATCACCTCGGGGTGCCGGTCGGCCAGGTAGAAGGTCCAGCCCAGGGTGCTCGCCGTGGTCTCGTGGCCGGCCAGCAGCAGGGTGACCAGTTCGTCGCGCATCCGCTGCCGGGCGACCGCGCGGTCGGGCTCCTGGCGGGTGGCGACGATCAGCCGGGACAGCGCGTCGTCCCCCCCGATCTCCCCGCCGTCGCGGGAGACCCGTTCCGCCACCAGCCGGTCGACCACCTTCTGCAGGTCCCGCCGGGCCTTGCGGAAGCGCAGCTGCGTGGACAGCGGCACCCAGCCGGGCACCATGCCCATGGTGACCATGTCGAACATCGCCTGGTCCTGCACGGCCTCGAAGTCGTGCCCGACCGCCTCGAAGGCGCTGAGGTCGACGTCGAGCAGGGTGCGGCCGAGCACCCCGAGGGTGAGCGCCGTCACCTCCTTGACCAGGTCGACCGGTCCGCCGCCCTCGTGCGCCCGCAGCCGGCCGACCAGCTTGGCCGCCTCCTCCGCGACGGCGTCGGCCTGTTGGACGATCCGCTTGTGCTGGAAGGCGGGCTGGATCTGCCGGCGCTGCTTGCGCCAGAGCTCCCCCTCGCTGGTCAGCAGGCCGTTGCCGAGGGCGCGCCGGGCCTGGGCCAGCCCGATCCCCTTGTGGTAGTTGGCCGCGTTGTCCGCGAGCACGTGCTTGGCGTGGTCGGGGTGGTTGAAGAAGTAGAGCGTCTTGGGGCCCATGGAGATCCGGACCGCGTCGCCGTACTCCGCGGCGGCGGAGCGCATCATCGAGAGCCGGTCCCCCACCAGCCTGCGCAGCAGGACGGGGGCGGCCCGGCGCGGCGGGCCGGGCGGCACCCGGTGGGCGGCGGCCACGGCTAGCACCCCCCGACGGCGGGGAAGCGGTCGGCGATGGCCTGGCGCCACACCTCGTACGCGGGCAGTGCGCCGGGCACCGGCCCGGCCGGGCGCACCTCCTGGGTCACCGCGGCCGCCTGGGCGGACGACATCCCGCAGAAGACGCGGGTGGCCAGCTCGGTGTGCGGCACCAGCAGTCCGGCCCGGATCCGGGCCTCCGCGGCGAACGCGCTGCCCTGGGCGACCATCGCCCGGTGCTCGCCGGCCCGCTCCCGGAACGCGCACAGTTCGGCCTCGCCCACGCCCCCGGCGTAGGTGGCGGCCAGTCCGGCGCCGCCGTAGAGGTCGGACCACCGGGACTCCGGGAACTTCTCGATCATGGTCGCCACCAGGTCGGCGTCGGTGCCGCCGACGAACCACAGGGCCCGGCCGATGCCCTGGTCGATGGCGCGGCCCGCGTACGACGGGTGGTCGTGCGCCGGCCAGGGGAACGCCGGATCCCGGTACTGCTGGTGGACGTACCGGTCGGTGCGGAAGTACGCCTGGTGGAAGCCGTACCCGTCGAGCACCAGCCAGCGCAGCAGCGGGTCGAGCGCGTCGATGTCGGGCCAGCGGAACCTGGGCAGCCGGGCCATCGCCCAGCCGATCCCGACGTAGACCATGTAGACGTGGTCGGCGCCCCGGCCGGTGAGGAAGCGGGCCACCGAGTCGCGGCCGGTCAGCCGCAGCCCGTCGAGCATGGCGAAGCCCATTCCGGCGCCCTCGTAGGCGAAGCCGCGGAACCGGACCGGGATCTCCTCCAGCGGGTGTTCCGCCTCGGCCGGGTTCCGGGCCTCCACGGCGTGGGCGTAGCCCTCCAGGAAGCGCGCGCCGACCGTCTCCAGGATTTCCTGGGCGGCCGGCGACTTCCGGTGGAAACCACGCGTTTCCAGGAGCGTTTCAGAGGTGTTCGGGGTGAGAATTCGACGTCGGAGCGTCCGCCATGCACTGGCCACGCCATACTCCTCTCGGTTTTCCCGCGAGGCGGCCGATCCGCCCCGCGGAGGGGTTCGCACCCGTCCGGCCCGGGCCCTGCGCGCGGGCGCTCAGTGCGCCGGGGCCGTCGGAAGCGGCGCGGGCCCGCCGTCCCGGAAGTGCGCGCGCACGTTCGCCCGCCACAGCTCGTACGGGGGCGTCCCGCCGGCGGCGCCCGCGCCGAGGTCGTCCACGGCGCAGGCGTCGGCGAGCTTCGCGGCCGCCTCCACCGACAGGCCGGTCAGGCTCGTCGAGGCCACCTCGGAGTGCGCCGGGACGAAGCCCGCGTACGCGCGCGCCTTGGCGGCGAACACCGACCCCTGGGCGAGCTCCGCCCGGTGCGGGCCCGCCGTGTCGGCCAGCCCGGCCAGGCCCTCGGCCGTGCCGCCCCCGGCGAAGGTCGCGGCCAGTCCCACGCCGCTCCACAGGTCGCCCTGCCGGTCCGCGCCGAACTTCCTTACGGCGGCCGCGACATGGGCCGGCGATCCGCCGTGGATGAACCACAGCGCCCGTCCGACGCCCTGGTCGACCGCCCGCTGGAAGTAGCCGGGCGCGCCCTGCCACGGGTACGGCTTCGGCCGGCGCTGCTCGTCCACCCAGCGCCGGGTGTGGAAGTAGGCGAGGTCGAAGCCGTAGCCGTCGACGGCCAGCCAGCTCATGGTCGGGTGGTAGGGCGTCCCGGTGAGGTCCGGCAGCACCTTGCGCCACAGCGACCTCGGCAGCCGCGCCATGGCGAAGCCGATGCCGATGTACGCCAGGAAGATGTGCGGCTGCCCGGGCCCGGCCAGCAGGTCGCGGGTGCGGTGGCCGCCGCCCATCGCGTCCAGGACGGTGAAGGCCATCGTGGCGCCCTCGTACGCGAATCCGCGCTGTTCCGGCTCGACCAGGCCGAGCCTGCGCTCGACCTCCCACTGGCCGCGGGCGTCGATCCCCCACTCGAAGCCGCAGACCACCGCCTGGGGCACCGCCTCCAGCCGTTCGGTGGCCTCCGTCGGTGTCACCGGGAATCCCCGCCCGGCGAAGGTCACCGAGGCCAGTGACGGTGTCAGTACCAGCCGGCGCAGCGATCCGAAGGTCGTCGGCACGATGCCTCCCAGGCTCACGTCCAGAAATCAACGGTCCCCCCATGGTCCTGACGCCGGGTCACGGTCCGCATCTCCGCGGTTGCGTTCCTGGATCCGCCCGGCCCCCGGACATCTTCGGACGTGCTCCGCCCGCCCGCGTCGGCCTTGCCGCGGGGCCCTGGCACCACAATGGAACCGGCCCGCGCGAGACCGGAGTTCCGGCGTCGCCGGTCCGTCCCGTCACGGCCGTCCAACCGAAGGAGAGCCCGTATGAGCACGTATCAGCGGAACGCCGAGGCCACGCCCGGGTCGCTCTGGGAGCGGGCGCCCGACCACCTCGCCTACCGCGGTTCCCGGGAGTACGTCACCGCGTTGGTGCAGCGCCCCGGGGCGGCCGGTGTTCCGGTGCCCGCCTGCCCGGGGTGGACCGTCCAGGACGTGGTCGGCCATCTGCTGGAGGTCTGCCGGACGGTGGCCGCCGACGCGCCCGGCAACCTGTGGGAGGTCCCGCACGACGGCTCCGGCGACGGCCTGGCCGGCCTGCTCGCCGAGTGGAAGCGGCTGGACGGCCCGGTGGAGCGGGTGATCACCGAGTCCCCGCAGCTGCGGCACACCATGCTGATGATGGACGCGTTCACCCATGAACTCGACATCCGGGGCGCGCTGGGGGTGCCGGTGGTGCCGGAACACCCCTCCTACCCCTCGTCGTTGGACCTGGTGGTGCGGGGCTTCTCCGCCGCGGTGCGCACCCGGGGCCTTCCGGCGCTGCGGATCGAGACGCCGGGCGCCGAGTGGCTGGCCGGGGACGGCGAGCCGGCCGCCGTGCTGCGCGGGCACCGGCACGACCTGCTGCGTTCGCTCACCGGCCGGCGGTCGCTCGGCCAGATCGCCGAACTGGCCTGGAGCGCCGCGCCCGAGACCTGGCTGCCCGCGTTCACCTGGGGGCCGTTCCACCCGCCGGCGAAGCCCGTCGAGGCGGTGCTCGCCGAGCGGTAGGCCGCCGGCCCGCCCTTCCCGCCGGCCCGCCCTTCCCGGCGGGCCGCCCTTCCCGGCGGAACGGCGAACGGCGCTGGGGCGCTGCCCGGTCGGGCAGCGCCCCAGCGCCGTCTCGGTGTCACCCGTGGTGGGTCAGGCCGCGACCGCCCCGATCTGCTGCGGCTGCGCGGCCGTCCCGTCCGCGGCGCCCGCACCGGCGGAGGCCGCCTGCCGGGACCGCTGGAGCAGGTGGGCGACCCACCAGCCGATCCCGCGCAGGGCGCAGACGATCGTGGTGGCGTAGAACAGGGTGTAGACGACGTTGAACACCATCAGGACCCCGTAGACCATGGCGACCGAGGAGCCGAACATGAACTGCGCCTTGGCCTTCATCGGCGTCGTTCCCGGGTCGCTGATCATGTAGTTGGTGAACAGCACGAAGGCGACGCCGGTCATCGCGCCGAGCGCGGAGAACAGCGCGACGTCCCAGATCCAGTGCCGGATGAACGCCTGGATGGCGAACGCGCCGAGCCAGCCGACGATCAGCGGGGTCCGCTTGGTGAGCAGCGCGTTGATCACCGTGCCCGCGGTGGCGATGATCAGCGGGATCATCACGCGGAAGAAGGTGTTCGCGTTCTCGGTGAACTGGTACGGCGGCGAGATGCTGAACCAGGAGCCGAAGCACAGCAGCGACATGGTGATCCCGAAGTTGGACGGGTTCATGTAGTGCCGCATCCGGCCCGCGATCGGCGCCTGCAGGGCGTGCTTGCCGCCGACGCCGATGACCACCCCGAAGAACAGCGGCAGCAGCTGGTTGTTGCCGTAGGTCAGCATGTTGACCGCGAGCGCCGTGATGTGCGCCGGCAGCAGGAACTCGTAGACCCCCCGCACACCGTTGCCGCGGAAGCGCGGCGAGCGGCGCTGGGCCCAGGCGCTGATCAGCTCGAAGCAGATCTCACAGGCGTAGGCGGTGAACACCGCGATGAACGGCCACAGCCAGGGCTGTTCGAAGCCGAGCAGGGTGTAGCCGAAGATGTTGAACACGCTGATGGAGATCGCGAAGTTCCGCAGGGCGAGGTAGCGCGGGTCCTTGGGCTTCGCGGGGGCGGCCGGCGCGGCCGCCGGGGCCCCGCCGGGGTGGGCTTGCGCGGTCGCGCTCATCGGTTCGGGACCTCCTGGACGTCACTGGTCAGCATCAGGGAGTGGGTGCCGGGGGTGATCTCCTGGGTCTTCTCGTGCAGCCCGCCGGTGGCGTCCCGCCACTTCAGCTTGACGGTGACCGGCCCCTGGTGGGAGCCGAGGCCGAAGCGCACGTCGAAGCTGCGGTAGCCGCCGTGGCCGCCTCCGCCGTCGAGCTGGGAGATCTGGTTGCCGTCCGGGGTCATGACGCACACGGTGGCGCCGTACGCCGGGGCCCCGGTGTTCACCAGGCCCTGGCCCGCCCCGCCCTCGGCGGTCGGCCGGTAGAGCCGCAGGTTCAGCTGGCTGCCGAGGTTCGGCGAGGTGTTGGCGTAGAAGGCGGGCGGCCCCCACTGGCGGGCGACGGCGAAGTCCAGCTTGCCGGTACCGGTGGTGTCACCGGTGGCGAGGCCGCGGGTCGGGGTCGGCACGGCGATGCCCAGCTGGGAGCTGATGTTGACGTACGGGCCGCCGGGGGTCTTGGCGTAGAAGGCGACGGCCTCGTCGCCGGCGATGTCGTCGCCCGGCTGGACGTTGGGCCACATCGCGGGGTTGGAGAGCAGGTCGTCGTTGGTCATGGCCATCTCCTGCAGCCACGGCCAGCGGTTGATCTTGCCCTTCACGAAGCCGGTCGCCTGGAGGACGTTGAGCTCGCCGCTGTTGAGGAAGTCGCCCATCTTGGCGTCCCAGCCCCACCCGCTCCAGGCCATCCCGTGTTCCTGGGCCTCCTGCTTGAACGGTGCGATGCCGTCGGCGAGTTTGGCCTGCATGTCGGCCTCGTCCTTGGCCTTGTTGATCCAGACGAAGTTGCTCTCCTCCAGGCCCCAGGCGACGGCGATGTTGCTGACCATCATGTCGAACTTGCCGTCGCGGCCGAGGTCGCCGAAGTCGACGCCCATGCCCTTGAAGGAGCCGTTGCCGAGCACGAAGGACTTGGGCGTGGTCGGGGTGCGCTCGCCCTTGGCCTCGGTGAGCTCGATGTGCCCGGGCGTCGACCGGTTGTAGAGCAGGTGCCCGTGGCCGAAGTCGTTGGCGATGTACAGCTCGGGCAGTCCGTCGCCGGTCAGGTCGGCGCCGGAGATGGCGAGGGTCCACCCGGTCGACGCGTCGTAGGGGATGGCGCCCTTCTCCTCCACGTAGGACACCGTGGGCTCGGGGCCCGAGGTGCTCTGCTGCCAGCGCAGGACGTGGTCGCCGCCAGCGTTCTTGGCGCTGGACAGCGAGTCGTTCATCTCGACGTTGTTCAGGCCGTTCGGGTCGAGCACGTCGGAGTCGGGGAAGTAGTTGCCGATCACGATCGACGGGTGTCCGCTGCCGTCGAGGTCCCCGACGTAGTCCGCGTCGGTGTTCCAGCGCGGGCCGTGGTACTTCCCGTCCAGCGACTCCGAGGGGATCAGTTCCCGGGGCACGTAGGCGCTCGGGGACACGGTCGTGGCGTCCGACCTCGCCATGAACAGGATCGGCGTCCGGCCCCAGTACGTCACCAGGAGGTCCATCCGGCCGTCCGCGTTGAAGTCCCCGGGGGTGCAGGCGGTGGGCGCCATGGTGTCGTCCATCGGCAGCGGCCTGCCGTCCAGCACGAAGGGCGTGAACCGGTCGGCGTCCCGGGCGGTCGGCGTGTAGGTCACGACCACGCTGTCGGTCCTGGTGTCGACGATGCACATGCTGTCGGCCACACCGTGCCCGGTGAGGTCGTTGATCGCGATGCTGGCCCCGACCGAGGAGATCCACGAACGGATCTTCTGGTAGGCCGGGTTGACGTTCCGGACGGTCTTCATCGGCCGCTGGTCGTAGCCGGGCGGCATCGCGATGGGCATCTCCTTGAAGCCGTACTTCTTCGCGACGTCCTCCGCGCCGGCCACCGCGACCGAGCTCCTCGCCGCGAAGAACAGCGAGGCGGCCACCATGATCACCACCAGGCCCGGTACCAGTCTGCGGAATCGTTCACGGTTTGACACCGAATTCCCCTCTCAGCAGATCGCGTACGACCTTGCTCTCGCATCGAGTGCACAGACGCGGCCGACTCCGGCGGGCGGAAAAAGCCCTGGGTCCTGAATCCGCGTTCCCGAAATGCGACGGTGAATCCCACTTCACGCGCAGGTCTACTGCACGAGCATGAACTCCGCGCGCTCCCACAGGCATCTCTCACATTGCTCACCGGCCCACCCCGGCTTTTGCCAAGAGTTTTCCGGTGGGGGAATACCGCAATTCGGCCGGCCGGACACGCCGAAGCGCCCTCCGGAGGTACGCGGAGGGCGCTTCGGCGGGGTGCGTGCGGTGTCAGCGGGGGTCGGTGCCCGCCGGGCGGGTCCGTGGCCGGCGGGGGGCCCGCGGGGGTCAGTAGCGGGCGGAGGCCCCCGGCGGCACGTCGTGGCGCATCCACCCCTCCGGGTCCACCCGACGGCGCACCCGGTCCAGCCGCTCGACGGCGGCGGCGGACAGGTGCCGCTGCGGCTGCTCCAGGCGCTCGACCAGGGTCGGCGCGGTCCGGCCGGTGTCCCAGGGCGCCAGGGCGGAGCGGACCTCGGCGCAGTGCGCCCGGACCGCCGCCGCCGAGGCCGGGTCGACCGCCAGGCCGCCGGCCGTGAAGGCGAAGGCGGCGTCGAGGTGGCTCAGCGCCCCGCCGTTCGGATCGGGCACCGCGAGCGCGCCGCCCAGCTGCCGCAGCTCGGCGTTGACCAGCGGCGAACCCGAGCCCTCACCGAGCACCTTGAGGAACGTCTCGGCGCCGTCCGCGCCGAGTTCGGAGAGCAGCTGGTGGTCCCCGAGCACCGGCACCGGGTCGGTCGGGTCCATGTGGGTGCCGACCACGGCCGACGGCGTGGTGGTGCACCAGGTGTCCAGCACCGGCCCGGCGACCACGCGGAACCGGCCGAGCAGGTCCGCGGCCTGGCGTTCGGCGGTCGCCAGGCCGTCCTCGGTCGGGCTGAGCACCACGCCGGCCAGGCACACCACCGGGCCGCCGGTCAGCTCCGGCGGGATGCCGGGCACGGCCGGCAGGTTCATCACCCGGAACACGGTGGTGACGTCCTCGGGCGCGTCCCCGGTCCAGTGCAGCCAGCGGGACAGCAGCTCGGCGCCGTGCGAGGCGGGCCAGAACGCCGCGCCGGTGACCACCCGGGCCGCCGGGAAGAGCCCGATCTCGACCGCGGTGACGACGCCGAAGCCGCCGCCACCCCCGCGCAGCGCCCAGAACAGCTCCGGGTCCTCGCTCGCCGAGACCCGCCGGAACTCGCCGTCCGGGGTGACGAGTTCGACCGCCCGGACGCTGTTCACGGCGAGCCCGGCCCGGCGGCCGTAGAAGCTGATCCCGCCGCGCAGCAGGTATCCGACCACCCCGACCGTGGGCGAGGTGCCGTGCGGCGCGGCCAGCCCGTGCGCGGCGGCGGCCTCGACCACCTCGCCCCAGCGCGTCCCGGCCGGGACGCGGGCGGTGCGGGCCACCGGGTCGACCACCACCGGGCCGTCGGGCTCGGTGCGGATCAGCAGGGCGTCGTCCATCGGGCGGGCCGAGGAGGCGGCGTGCCCGGTGGCGTGCACCCGGACCCACCGCCCCGCGTGCCGGGCGTGGCGCAGCGCCGCCCGGACCTGCTCGACGGTGCGGACCGTCACCGCCGCCGCGGGCCGGACCGGGGCGGCCAGGTTGAACACGGCGGTCGCGGCGGTGTAGGCGGGCTCCCCGGGCAGCGCGACGGCCTGCTCGGTCTCGGTCATGACTGGAACTCCTCGGTTCGGCGGGCTGTGCGACGGACTGTTCGGCGGACTCTCGGCGGCCTGCTCGACGGGCTGTTCGCCGGCCAGGCTCTCAGCGGCCCGCTCGGCGGCCCGCTCGACGGGCTACTTGACACCGAACCGGGCGCGGGCGAGCTCCCGGGTGGTCACCGCGGACAGGAAGACGCCGATCCCGGAGTGGCTGTGCAGGGTGGACAGGTCGCGCCAGACCCGCTCGATCCGCTCGCCGTGCCGCACCGAGCTGGACCCCGCCGTCGGGAACAGCTGCCCCTCCACGGCGTGCCAGCACAGCCGGATCACCTCGCGGCAGATGGTGGCCAGGCGCAGGTCGTGCTCCCGGGTGAAGGCGCCCGGCCCCCGGGCGCACAGCTCCTGCCACTGGGTGACCGCCTGGAGCACGGCCGCCTCGGCCGTGGCGATCATGCCGGCCGCCTCGCCGTACCAGAACTGGTAGTCCGGGTCCTCGGCGCGGGTGACCACGGGCGGGAACAGCGTCGTGCGGGAGACCATCAGCTCCCCGTAGGCGTCCAGCGCGCCCTGGGCCATGCCCACGGCGAGCGAGGCGACCTCCAGCACCATGAAGCTGAGCGAGCCGCCGCCGTACTCCGGGTTGCCGTGCAGCCGGTACCCGGGCGTGCCCCCGTCGCCGTCGACGAGGACCTCGCTCATGTGCGTGCGCGGGAGGGTCAGGTGGTCCGGGACCCGGCCGTCCTCGATCACGATGCTGTGCGAGCCACTGCCCTTGAGGCCCAGTTGGCCGCCCCAGTCGTCGAGCCGGCGGAACTGCTCGCGCGGGGCGACGAAGAGCATCGGCGCCGGCGGTTCGCCGTCCTCGCCGGGCATCGGCACGTGCCCCATGAAGTGCGTCGCGTACGGCGAGCCGGAGCAGTAGTTCCAGGTGCCGTCGATCCGCCAGCCGCCGTCCCCGTCCCGCTCCGCCGTGCCGTTCGGGACGATGGTGGCCGGGCAGATGAAGTCGCCGCCGGCGAACAGCTCGGCCTGCGCGCGCTCGCCGAACAGCGAGGCCGCGGGCAGGGCGTGGGTGGCGCCGAGGCAGTACATCCAGCCGGTCGACGGGCAGCCGCGGGCCAGGGTCATCGCCACCCGCAGGAACGTGTCGATGCCGAACTCGTAGCCGCCGTACCGTTTCGGGACGAGGATCCGGTAGAAGCCGGCCCGGGCGAACGCCTCGTGGGTGTCCTGGGCGTAGTAGGTACGCTGTTCGGTCTCGGCCTGCCGGGGCACCAGGAGCGGCGCGATGGCCTCGGCCCTGGCGATGATCTCCTCGGGTGTCGGACCGGGCTCGGTCGGCTGCGGCGAGCCGGACCCTGCGGCATTCGTGGCGACCGTCATGTGCGCGCGGCTCCTCTACGGTTCGGGCGGGCTTTCCCGCGGGACTTTCCCGGCCAGCGTCGCGCGCGGCCCGGCCGGGCCGCATCTCCCTGATTGCCAGCACGATCGAAGAACCGCGGCGGCAGGGCGGTTGCTACGGTTCCGGGGCGAATTCGCCCCGGAACCAGTGAGAGGAATTCCCATGAGCCTCGACGGAAAGCCGCAGTCGGACGCACCGGTGAGCAGGACGCCACTCTCCTTCAACCAGGAATTCCTCTGCGGTTTCGACCGCGGCGACGACGAGGGGCCGTTCGGCCCGCGGTTCCACATCGTGCACGGCTGGCGGCTGCGCGGGAAGGTCGACGCCGCGACGCTGCAACTGGCCCTGGACGACGTGGTGGTGCGGCACGAGGCGCTGCGCACCGCCATCGTCCGGGGCGAGGGCGAGCGGTACCAGGAGATCCACCCGCCCACCCCGGTCCGGCTGGAGCTGCGGGAGCTGTCCGGAGCGGATCCGGCGGCCCGCGACCAGGCGGTCGAGGACCTGATCACCGAGGTCGAGTCGGGCACCATCAGCGCCCGCGAACTCCCGCTGCTGAAGGCGACGTTGCTCCGTTTCGACGAGGAGGACGCGGTCCTGGCGCTGGTCGTGCACCACACCGCGGCCGACGGCTGGTCGGTGCGGCTGATCATCCGCGACCTCGCCGTCCGCTACGCCGAGCGCCGCGGGCACACGCAGCCCGAGCTGCCGAACGCCCTGCCGTACCGCGAGTTCTCGGTCTGGCAGCGTGAGTACGCCGAGGATCCGGCGCTCGAGGAGTCGCGCGACTTCTGGCGGGAACACCTGGCCGGCGCCCGGATCTACTCGGTGGCCACCGACCGGCCGAAGTCCTCCGGCCTGCCGGAGTCCACCGCCGTGTACCGCTTCACCGTCGACGCCGAACTGACCGGGCGGGCGGTGGAGATCGGCCGGGCGCTGCGCAGCACGCCGTTCATGGTGCTGATGGGCGCCTTCGCGGTGATGGTGGCGCGGGAGACCGGAACGACCCGGGTGGTGGTGCCCACCTTCTCACCGGGGCGCGGCGAGGACCGTTTCCACCACACCGTCGGGCCGTTCTTCAACTTCCTCCCGCTGTGCACGGAGCTCGGTGGGGCCCGCGACTTCGCGGAGGTGGTCTCCCGGATCCGCACCACCAGCCTGGAGGCGTACGCCCACGACATCCCGTTCGGGCAGATCCTCGGCCAGGCACCGGAGTTGATGCTGCCGACGCTGGAGGACGGCCGGGCCGCCTGTGTCTTCCAGGTCTTCCCGTTCCCGTTCCTGCTGGACGGGGAGCTGATCGGGGACCTGGAGTTCACCGAGGTGCGCCGCCGGCTCACCTCGCAGCCGGTGGGCTCGGACGTGCCGAACGGCGCGCTGTGGACGCTCAACCTGGATCCGGCCGGGGACGTGGTCGCCGGCATCCAGTACAACAGCAACCTCTACGACGAGAGCTCGCTGGCGGAGCAGGTGGACCGCTTCCGCGAGGTGCTGCGGGAGCTGGTCGGCGCGCCGGACGCGCCCCTGGACCTCCGCCCCGAGCGTTCCTGAGAGCGGGAAACGGGTCCGACGCCCCCCGACCTGGCGGGGGGCGTCGGACCCGTTCGTTCCTCAGCCGACCCTGATCGGGCCGCGGGGGCGCAGGCCCCGGCAGGCGTCGTTGTAGTGGTCCAGCAGCCGCTGGGCCTCCGCGTTGGCCCGGGCGAAGCGGACCCGCGGGTCCACGTCGGTGACCAGGACGTCGTGCATGGCGGTGGTCAGGACGTCCTGGATCCCGGCGAACTCCCCGAGCAGCGCGCCCCGGGCGGCCGGCGAGCCGGAGTTGGCGGCGAGCTGGTCGATCGCCGTGCGGAAGTGCGGGTTGCGCCGGAACCAGCCCTCCTGCTCCAGCAGTTCGATCGCCCCGCCGGTGACCGGGATGAACCCGGTCTCCCGGTGCCGCTCGGCGGCGGTCCGCGGCGTGTTCAGGTACTGCATGAAGGCCAGGGCGCCGTCCTGGGTCTCCTGGTCCAGGCCGGCGGCCAGCCAGAGGGCGTCCCCGCCGATCACGTTGCCCGCGTACGGCACCCGGTCGTTGTACGGCATCCGGCAGGCCCGGACCTCGAAGCCGCCGTCCCGGCCGGCCTGGGCCATCCGGGCCGCCTCGACCGAGGTGGTGAGGGTGAAGGCGACCTCCTGGTCGGCGAAGGCGCGGAAGTTGCCGTCCCAGTCGACCTCGGTGTTCACCCGGCTCGGGTGGTAGCGGTACAGGCCCGCCCGGTGCAGCCCGCGCCACCACTCGACGTAGGCCAGCATCGCGTCCGAGTCGAGGTACAACCGTTCGGCGCGGCCGGACCGGCCGTTGTCCTGGTCGGCCAGCAGCGCCCCCTGCTGGGCCACCGACTGCTGGAACCACCAGCCGTGGTTGGGCCAGGTGATCGCGTGGGCCGGCCCGTCCGGGAGCGCGGCGACGGCCCGGCAGGCCGCCTCGATCCCGGCCCAGGTCTGCGGGACCTCGGTGATCCCGGCCCGCTCCAGCAGGGTGGTGTTGGCGTAGAGCAGGGTGGTCGAGGTGAGCGGCGGCATGGCCGCCACCGCGCCGTCGTGGGTGTAGTAGTGCCGGGCGGCGGGCGCGACGTCGCCGAGCACGACCGGCTCGCCGAGGATCTCGGTGCGGCCGGCGATCGCCCGCTCGACCGAGGTGAACAGCGGTGACCCGTCGGGCCGTCGGGCGTCGAGGGCGTCCCGGGTCGAGGTGTAGAAGTACTGCGCGATGGTCGGCGCCTCCCCCTTGAGGACGGCGTCGTGGACGGTCTGCGGCACCGACAGCCAGTCCGCGCCGGTGACCCTGATCCGGTACTCGGGATGGTTGGCCGTGAACTTCTCCGCCAACTCCCTTGTCCGGTCGAGAAAGTACGGCATGAACGGATAGAGCGGCACCACGATGTCGATGTCGGTTCGCTTGCTCATTCCGGAGTCCTTCCTGCACAGGCCGGGCGATTCAGATGCTCATGCTCCGGGGGCGGCCGGGCCTGGGCATCTCCGCAAGTGCTGAGTCCGGCCGCCCCGACCACCCGGGGGAGGGCAAGCGCGCACGCCGGGAGAAGCGGCCTCCGCATCCGGGCTGGCACGCTCGATCCGTCCGGTGAACTGGCAGCAAGGAGAGGCGTCTGATGGCCGAAGCCCGGGAGACCACCGCCGGAGATGCGCGCGGGACCCGCCCGCTGACCGGGGCGGAGTACATCGAGAGCCTTCGCGACGACCGGGAGATCTATCTCTACGGCGACCGGGTCAAGGACGTCACGACCCACCCGGCGTTCCACAATCCGGTCCGGATGACCGCACGGCTCTACGACGCCCTGCACGATCCCCGGCACCGGCCGGTGCTGACCGCGCCGGTCGACAGCGGCGGCGAGGGCTACACCCACCGCTTCTTCACCACCCCGCGCAGCGCGGAGGACCTGGTCGGCGACCAGCAGGCGATCGCCGCCTGGGCGCGGATGAGCTACGGCTGGATGGGCCGCAGCCCCGACTACAAGGCGTCCTTCCTCGGCACCCTGGGCGCGAACGCGGACTTCTACGAGCCGTTCGCGGACAACGCCCGGCGCTGGTACGCGGAGTCGCAGGAGAAGGTGCTGTACTGGAACCACGCGATCGTGCACCCGCCGGTCGACCGGAGCCTGCCGCCGGACCAGGTGAAGGACGTCTTCATCCACGCCGAGCGGGAGACCGACGCCGGCCTGGTGGTGTCCGGCGCGAAGGTGGTCGCCACCGGCTCCGCGCTGACGCACTACAACTTCATCGCGCACTACGGCCTGCCGATCAAGGACCGCACCTTCGCCCTGGTGGCCACCGTGCCGATGAACGCGCCCGGGATGAAGCTGATCTGCCGCCCGTCGTACACCGCGACGGCGGCGGCGATGGGCAGCCCGTTCGACCACCCGCTGTCGTCCCGGCTGGACGAGAACGACACCATCCTGGTGCTCGACAAGGTGCTCATCCCCTGGGAGAACGTCTTCGTCTACGGCCAGCCGGAGAAGATCCGGATGTTCACCGGCCAGTCGGGCTTCATCGAGCGGTTCACCTTCCACGGCTGCACCCGGCTCGCGGTGAAGCTGGAGTTCATCGCCGGGCTGCTGGCCAAGGCGCTGGACATCACCGGCACCGGCGACTTCCGCGGGGTGCAGAGCCGGCTCGGCGAGGTGCTGGCCTGGCGCAACCTGTTCTGGGGGCTGTCGGACGCGGCCGCCCGCAACCCGGTCGCCTGGCGCAACGGCGCGGTGCTGCCCAACTCCCAGTACGGGCTGGCCTACCGGTGGTTCATGCAGACGGGCTACCCGCGGATCAGGGAGATCGTGCTCCAGGACGTGGCCAGCGGGCTGATCTACGTCAACTCCAGCGCCAAGGACTTCGACAACCCGGAGATCCGGCCCTACCTGGACCGGTTCCTGCGCGGCTCCGGCGGCGTGGACGCGGTCGAGCGGGTCAAGGTGATGAAACTGCTCTGGGACGCCGTCGGCAGCGAGTTCGGCGGCCGCCACGAGCTGTACGAGCGCAACTACGCCGGCAGTCACGAGAACACCCGGATCGAGCTGCTCTTCGCCCAGCTCGCCAACGGCCAGCTGGACTCCTACAAGGGCCTGGTCGACGAGTGCCTGGCGGAGTACGACCTGAACGGGTGGACCGTACCCGATCTGTCCTCCTTCGCCGACCTGAGCGACTCCGTCCACGGGCTGCTCGACAGCTGATCCGGGCACCGACAACCAATCGATCAGGATCGGAGGGCATGGTGGCTTCCCCTTCCCTTCAGGGGCATTTCACGGAACAGGCGCTCAGGACACCGGACGCGATCGCCGTGTCGTCCGGCGAAGTCCGGCTCAGCTACCGCGAGTTGGACGAACGGGCGAACCGGCTGGCGCACCGGCTGGGCGAACTCGGCGTGGTGGCCGAGTCACCGGTCGCGGTGCTGATGGAACGCTCGGCGGACCTGGTGGTGGCGATCCTGGCCGTGCTCAAGGCCGGCGGCTGCTACCTCCCGCTGCACAGCGCCTACCCGCTGCCGCGCAAGCAGTGGATCGTGGAGCACTGCGCGGCGCCGGTGCTGCTGACCGACGAGGCGATGAGCCGGCACGGCCTGCCGGAGGTCCCCGAGGTGGTCGTCGTCGACGGCGAGAAGGGTCTCGCCGGCCTCCCGGCGACGGACCCGGCCGTCCCCGTCGACCCGGACCGGCTCGCCTACGTGATCCACACCTCGGGCTCCACCGGGGTGCCGAAGGGCGTCGCGATCGCCCACCGGGACGCGCTGGGCCTGGCCCTGGACTCGATCTGGGCGGACGGCCGGCACGAGCGGGTGCTGATGGTGGCGCCGTACGCCTTCAACGTCTCCACGTACGAGTTGTGGGTGCCGCTGCTGCACGGCGGGCGGATCGTGGTGGCGCCGCCCGGCGACCTCGACGTGCACGCCCTGCGCGGGCTGATCGCGGGGGAACGGATCACCGGCATCCACCTGACCGCGGGCCTCTTCCGGGTGCTGGCGGAGGAGGACCCGGGCTGCCTGGCCGGGGTGCGCGAGGTGCTCACCGGCGGCGACGTCATCGCCCCCTCGGCCGTCCAGCGGGTGCTGGAGCACAACCCCGGCCTGGTGGTGCGCGCGATGTACGGCGCGACCGAGGCGACTCTCTTCAGCACCAGCTCGCCGATGACCGCCCCCTACCGGGCGGACGGCCCGGTGGGCGTCGGCCGGCCGATGGACGACGTGCGGCTGCACGTCCTGGACGCCGAGCTGCGGCCGGTGCCGGTCGGCGGGGTGGGAGAGCTCCACATCGCCGGACGCGGCCTGGCCCGCGGCTACTACAACCGGCCCGACCTCACGGCCGAACGCTTCGTGGCCAACCCCTTCGACGCGCCGGGCGAGCGGATGTACCGCACCGGGGACCTGGTCCGGGTCGACCGGGACGGCCTGCTGGAGTACCTCGGCCGGGCCAACGACCAGCTCAAGGTGATGGGCTTCCGGGTGGAGCCCGCCGAGGTGGAGGCGGCGCTGGCGCGCTACCCCGGCCTGGCCCATGTCGCCGTGGTGGCACGGGAGTCGGAGTCCGGGGACAAGCGCCTGGTCGCCTACTACGTCCCGGAGTCCGACGCGGTCGAGGCGGGTGCGCTGCGGGCGCACGCGGTGGAGCAGCTGCCGGCGTACATGGTGCCGACGGCCTTCGTGAGCGTGCCGGCCCTCCCGCTGACCCCCAACGGCAAGCTGGACCGGCGGGCGCTGCCCGAGCCGGTGGCCGAGGCCGCCCGCCGGGCGCCGGCGACCGAGCGGCAGCGGCAGCTGTGCGCGCTGTTCGCCGAGGTGCTCGGGGTGCCCGAGATCGGCGTCGACGACAGCTTCTTCGAGGTGGGCGGCCAGTCCCTGGACGCGATGCGGCTGGTCAGCCGGATCCGGGCGGCGCTCGACGTCCGCCTCACCGTCACCGACTTCTTCGACGTCCCCTCGGTGGCCGCCCTGGAAGCCCTGCTGGACCGGGCGGAGGGAGAACGGGGATGACCAGCCCCTTCGACGCCGACGACGGCGAGTTCACGGTGTTGGCCAACGCGGAGGGCCGGTTCTCGCTCTGGCCGGCCGCCGTCGCGGTGCCGGCGGGCTGGAAGCCCGTGCACGGGCCGACCGGACGGGCCGCCGCCCTCGCGTACGTGAACGCGCACTGGACCGATCTGAGGCCGAAGAGCCTCACCGGGCGCCCGGCCGGGCAGCCCGACGACTGACGAGGAGTCTGACATGAGCCTCGACGCGGGTCAGGAGACCTTCTGCGGCATGCTCGTCGACCACATCACCTGCTACGTCGCCGACCTGGCGGTCACCACCGAGTGGCTGGTCCACGGGTACGGCCTGGAAGTGTACGCGGGCTCGGCCCCGCAGGCGTCGGACGTCCGCTCGGTGGCGGTCGGCCGCAACGGCATCCGGGTGCTGCTCAGCCAGCCGCTGCCGGGCGACCACCCGGGGGCCGCGTACGTGGAGAAGCACGGGGACGGGGTGGCCGACATCGCGCTGCGCGTCCCGGACGCCCGGGCCGCCTTCGCGGCGGCCGTGCGGCGCGGTGCCCGCCCCGTCGCCGGGCCGGTCGCCGACGGCGAGCTGGTCACCGCGACCATCATGGGCGTCGGCGACATCGCCCACACCTTCGTCCAGCGCTCGGACCGGGCCGACGAGCGGACGCTGCCCGGGCTGACGCCGGTCGACACCGACCCGGCCGCGCCGGACTTGGGCCTGCGGGAGGTCGACCACTTCGCGATCTGCGTCGAACCCGGGCAGATCGACGCGACGGTCGCCTTCTACCGCGAGGTCCTCGACTTCGAGCTGATCTTCACGGAGCGGATCGAGGTCAACGGGCAGGTGATGATCACCAAGGTGGTGCAGAACGGCACCGTCACCTTCACGCTGATCGAACCGGACCAGTCCCGGGTCAGCGGCCACCTGGACGAGTTCCTGAAGGACCACGGCGGCCCCGGGGTGCAGCACGTCGCCTTCACCACGGACGACATCGTGCGCTCGGTCGACGCGATCGCCGCCCGGGGCGTGGAGTTCCTGGGCACCCCGCAGGCGTACTACCGGCTGCTGCCGGACCGCCTCACCCCGCTGCGGCACTCGGTGGCGGAGCTGGAGCGGCTGAACCTCCTGATCGACCAGGACCACGACGGTCAGCTGTTCCAGATCTTCGCCAAGTCCGTGCACCCCCGCAACACCCTCTTCCTGGAGGTCATCGAGCGGATGGGGGCCCGCTCCTTCGGCAGCGGCAACATCAAGGCGCTCTACCAGGCCATCGAGCACCAGCAGGGCAGGGGCACCGGCGATGACGCGTGACGGGATCTTCGACGAGCGGTTCCGCAGCGCGGTGGAGCGGCTGCGGGTGCCCGGCATGGGGACGGAGGTGGTGGCGCCGCTGCTCTCCCACCTGATCCACCTGGCCCGGCCCCGCCGGGTGCTGGAGGTCGGCATGGGGTACACCACCCCGTTCCTGGCGAAGGCCCTGGCCGAGGCCGAGGAGCTGGCCGAGGCCGAGGCGGCCGCGCTGGTCCGCAAGACCGGCCCGTACCTCGCGGCCGGCCGGGAGCTGGACGAGGCGTGGATCGACAGCGAGCCCGCGCTGCTGCTGCCGGCCGGCTACCGCGAGCCGTACCGGCCGCGGTTCGTGGCGATCGACGACCTCTCGGACTCCGGCTCCTCGGCCCCGCTGGTGACGGAGGTGCTGGGCGAACTCGGCCTCGCCGAGCGGGTCACCGTCGTCAACTCCGACATGCGCGGCGCCGTCGGCCGCCTCCCCGAGGAGTTCCGGCCGATCGACTTCGCCTGGGTGGACGCCTGGGACTGCCTCTACTTCTTCGAGAACTTCTGGGAGTTGATCGATCCGGACGGCGGGATCGTGGTCATGCACTACCTGATGACCTACCCCGAGGGCGAGGCGATCCTGGAGTACATCGCCGACACCCAGCGGATGGCCCCCGGCGAGTTCGAGATGCTGAACCTGTTGGAGAGCCGGAAGCTGCGGCAGAACAGCATGACCGTGCTGCGCCGCACCAGCGGCAGCCGGCCCCGGCAGTACTCCGACACCGGTCAACGCCCGCGCCTCGGCGGCCAGGTGCGCGAGGACGCCGTCGCGCTGGCCCGGTCGCTGGGGGCCCGGGCCAACCGCTGAGCCCGGGCCGGACCGCGCGGGCAATCTGGAAGATGGCGGCCTCCGCCTGCCTGGATAGATTGATTCACATCCACTGCGAGCCTTGCGAACAGAGGGGAACCACCGGCATGAGCACACTCTCCGAGGACCCGAACAGCGTCAAGTTCGTCTACTGGGACAACCTCACCTACGCGCCCACGGGCTCGCGCTCGCCGGAGGAGTGGGATCCGGTCCTCGGCGCCCGCCTCTACGAGAGCTACCTCGACCACTGCGTCGAGGCCGAGCGCCTCGGCTACGCCGGCCTGAGCGTGCCGGAGCACTTCGGCCCGTCGTCGCTCTCCCCGCACCCGAACATCATGCTCGCCGCGCTCGCCGCGCGGACCACCAGGGCCCGGCTGGTCACGGGCGTGAACATGGCCCTGCTGCACCACCCGCTGCACCTCGCCGAGCAGTTCACCATGCTCGACGTGCTCTCCAACGGGCGCCTGGAGATCGGCCTGGGCCGGCGCGGCGACCGGGACGCCTTCGAGCACAACGCCGGCCTCATCGACGGCGCCGTCAACCGGATCGACCACCCGGTGGCGCAGGGCGACCTGACCGCCGCGTACACCGCCTTCCTCCAGGACACCGAGGTCGCGAAGGTCACCGTGTGGCCCCGGCCGGTGCAGCCGAACGTGCCGCTGTGGGTGGCGGCCGAGACGGACGGGTCCCTCGCCATGGCGGCCCGCCGCGGCTGGAACGTGTTCACCGGGCTGAACCTCGACCCGGCGGCCGGCGGCATGTCCAAGATCAGCGTGGACGAGATGGTCACCCGCCTGCACCGCTACTTCGAGGTCGGCAAGGAGCACGGACACGAGCTGTCCATGGCGAACACCGCGGCGAGCTGCTTCACCGTGATCGCCGACACCGACCGCGAGGCCGCCGAGATCGTCCGCGCCGGCTTCGTCTCGCACATCGAGACGGCCGGCGGGGTCCTGGCGCGGATGGCCGGCGCCTCTCCCGCCGACAGCCCGCTGTCGTCGCTGGCGAAGGAGGGCGACACCGGGGTGCAGGGCGTGTTCGAGGCCCCCGCGGAGTCCTACCTCCGCAACCCGTTCGCCCTGGTCGGGTCACCCGAGACGGTCCGGGCCAAGCTGGACGCGCTGGTGTCCGCCGGCTTCCGGCGGTTCGTGCTGTTCTGCGGCGGCGTCGGCACCGCGCACGAGGTCGGCTGGCAGTCGGCCAGGGCGATGGCCGAGGACGTGGCCCCCGAGCTGTTCGCCCCCAACGCCGGCTAGCCGGCCGCCCCGGCCCGGGGAACGCGCCCCGTCCCGACGGCGAGGGACCGGGACGGGGCGGGTTCCCCCGGCCGTGCGGGAGGACCCCGGGACCCGACGGCCGGCACCCGGGGCGACCTGGGCCGGCCGCGCACGTGGAAGGACGAACGAGCATGAGCGACAAGGCGGTCGATCCGACCGGGCCGACGGTGGTCCGGCCCGGGGACCCGCGGTACGAGAACCTCGTCCAGGGCTACAACCACCGCTTCGTCGGACGACCCGACCGGGTGCACGTGGTGACCGGCACCGAGGAGGTGGTGGCGGCCGTCGACGAGGCGGTGGCGGCGGGCAGGCGGATCGCGGTCCGCAGCGGCGGGCACTGCTTCGAGGACTTCACCGCCTCGCCCGACGTCCAGGTGCTGCTGGACGTGTCCCAACTGAACGGCATCTCCTACGATCCCGCCCGGCGCGCGATCGAGGTCGGCTCCGGCGCCCTGCTGGGGGACGTCTACCGGACCCTCTTCAAGCGCTGGGGCGTGACGATCCCGGCCGGCACCTGCCTGGACGTCGGCGTCGGCGGCCACTTCACGGCCGGCGGCTACGGGCACCTCTCGCGCCGCGACGGCCTGGTGGTCGACCACCTGCACGCCGTCGAGGTGGTGGTCGTCGACGAGTCCGGCCGGGCCCGCGCGGTGGTGGCGACCGCCGACCCCGAGGACCCGCACCACGACCTCTGGTGGGCGCACACCGGCGGAGGCGGCGGCAACTTCGGCGTGGTGACCAGGTACTGGCTGCGCACCCCGGGGGCCGACGCCACGGACCCGGCCCTGCTGCTGCCCAGGGCTCCGGCCCGGGTGTGGAAGCGGACGGTGATGTGGCCCTGGGACGGGATGACCGAACGGGCCCTCACCACCCTGCTGCGCAACTACTGCACCTGGTACGAGAACCACGACGACGCCGACGCGCCGGCGGCCGGCCTCTGGAGCAACCTGATCGTCACCCACCGGGACTCCGGGGCGTTCGGGATGGTCGTGGTGATCGACCACGACGGGCCCGACGCCGAGAAGGTGCTGGCCGAGCACTTCGACGCGGTCAGCGCGGGGGTCGGGGTGGAGCCCTCGGTGCACCTCACCGAGGTCGTCCCCTGGCTGAGCTCCTGGCTGCCCTCGTACAGCTTCCCGAACGACCCGAAGGGGCGCTACAAGGACAAGGCCGCCTACCTGCGCAAGGGCTTCACCGATCGCCAACTCGGGGTGATCTGGCGCTACCTGACCGATCCGGAGCACATCAACCCGATGTCCTGCCTGGTGGTCGCCGGCTTCGGCGGGAAGGTCAACACCGTCGCCCCCGACGCCACCGCCGCCGTCCAGCGGGACTCCGTCCTGAAGGTGCTCTACGGCGGCGGCGTCTGGCAGTCCGCGGACCAGGACGAGGCCTGCGTCTCCTGGATCCGGGAGTTCTACCGCGAGGTCCACGCCGGGACCGGCGGGGTCCCCGTCTCCGACGGGTACACCGACGGCGCCTACATCGGCTACCCCGACAGCGACCTGGCCGACCCCGCGTGGAACACCTCGGGGGTGCCGTGGTCGACGCTCTACTACGGCGCCAACTACCCCCGCCTGCAACGGGTCAAGCGGACGTACGACCCCCGGAACGTGTTCCGCCACGCACTGTCGATCGAACCAACCGACGCACATCCGGACTTGCTGGAGGATCAGGATGCTTGAGGACAAGGTCGTCGTGGTCTCGGGGGTCGGCCCCGGCCTGGGACGCTCGATAGCCCTGCGCGCCGCGAACGCGGGGGCTGACGTGGTGCTCGCCGCCCGGACCGGCGCCCGGATCGCGGAGATCGCCGAGGAGGTCGAGCGGACCGGGCGCCGGGCGCTGGCGGTGCCGACCGACATCACCGACGACGAGTCGGCCGCCGCCCTGGTCAAGGCCGCGACGGAGACCTTCGGCCGGATCGACGCCCTGGTCAACAACGCCTTCGCGGTGCCGCCCCTGGTGGACCTCGGTGAGGTCGAACTGTCCGACGTACGAGCCGGGTTCGAGACCAACGTCTACGCCGCGCTGCGGCTCACCCGGCTGTTCTCCCCCGCCCTGGCCGAGAACCGGGGCTCGGTCGTCATGATCAACTCCGCGGTGATCCGGCACTCCAAGCGGCTGTTCGGGGCCTACAAGATGAGCAAGGCCGCCCTGCTGTCGCTGGCGCAGAGCCTGGCCACCGAACTCGGCCCGCAGGGCGTCCGGGTGAACACCGTCGCCCCCGGCTACATCTGGGCGGACGCGCTGCGCGAGGGCTTCGGCCAGTGGGCGGCACAGCGCGGCGTCACCGTCCAGGACATCTACGACGAGGTCGCGGCCACCCTCGACCTCGGCCGGCTTCCCGAGCCGGACGAGGTCGCCGACGCCGTGCTGTTCCTGATGTCCCCGCTCTCCCGCGCCGTCACCGGCCACTGCCTGGACGTCAACGCCGGCGAGTACCACCACTGAACCGCCCGGACCCAACGGAAGTCGAGGATCAGCGGTGACACAGAACACGGAGCCGTCCGGGGCGCTGGCCGCCGGACGGGAACGCGCGAGACCCGGCGGCGGTGCGGCCGCGGCCGCACCGAGCTGGTGGCAGAGCCCCTGGGTGACGGCCCTGGCCGTCCTGGTGGTCTTCAACCTGGTGTACGCCTTCCCCCGCTACCTGACCGGCGGCCCGGGGCAGGCGCGGATCCCCCTGGACGCGGGCTTCCCGGCGCACTACGCCGTCCTGGTGGGGCACGTCGTCTTCGGCAACATCTCGATGGTGACGGTCTTCCTCCAGGTCCTGCCGTGGATCCGCCGCCACTACCCGGCGGTGCACCGGGTGAGCGGCCGGGTGTACGTCTTCGCCGGGGCACTGCCCGGCGGGCTGCTGGCCCTGGTGCTGCTGCCCTACTCCACCGCCCCGAGCGGCCAGATCGGTCTGGCCATGATGGGCGGGCTCTGGCTGCTCACCACCGTGCTCGGGCTGCGGGCCGCCCTCCAGCGCCGGTACGTCGACCACCGGCGCTGGATGGTCTACAGCTTCGCGATGGCCCTCGGCACCAGCTGGGGCCGGGTGGTGGTCGAGCTGATGGGGCACATCCCGGGCTTCCGGCTCGACCTCGCGACGCTGCTGGAGGTCGCCAACTGGGCGGGCTGGGTGGTCAATCTGCTGGTCGCCCACTGGTGGCTGGAGCGGACCGGCCCCCGGGCCGCCCAGCTGGTGCGCTGACGTCGGTCCCCGCGCGGCCGGCCGTGAACCCTCACGGCCGGCCGCGCCTTTCCGTGCCCGGCCCCGGCCCGCCGCATACCGGCGGGCCGGAAACGTCGAGAACGGCCCGTCGGCTCCGACGTCTCCTGTGAGGACCCCCCGGAGACGCCCGGGGACCACCGGCCCAAGGAGTGAGAATCATGAAGTACCTGCTCGTGATGCACATGGACCCGGTGCTGTGGGAGGGCCTGTCCGTGGACGAGCAGCAGGCCGTCTACGCCGGCCACGGCGACTTCATGAAGCTCATCAAGGAGTCCGGCGAACTGGTCACCACGCAGGCGCTGGCGGTGCCGGAGCAGAGCACGACCGTCCGGGTCCGCGACGACGGCCCGGTGCACAGCGACGGGCCGTACCTGGACACCAAGGAGTTCGTCTGCGGCTTCTACCTGGTCGACGTCGAGACCCGGGAGCGCGCGATCGAGCTGGCCGCGCTGATCCCGGACGCCCGGCACACGGGGGTCGAGGTCCGTCAGGTGATGTTCGAGCAGGGCCTGGAGATGTGACGGACCCGGGGCCCGGCTCCCGCCCCCGCGGACGGGGGTGGGAGCCGGGCCCCGGGTCGGTGCGCGAAAGCCGACGGCGGGCCGGGCCGTCGTGCCCGGCCCGGCCCGCCGCTGGATTCCGGGAATCAGTCGACGATCTCCATCTGGCCCATCATTCCCGCCGAGGAGTGCTCCAGCATGTGGCAGTGGTACATGTACCGGCCGAGGTAGTCGGTGAAGGTCGCCTGGACCCGGACGGAGGTGCCGGGCGGAAGCGGCACGGTGTCCTTCAGGCCGGCGTCGCCGGGCAGCGGTGGCCGGCCGTCCCGGTCCAGCACCCGGAACTCCGCGAGGTGCAGGTGGAACGAGTGCTGGATCGGGCCGTACTTGGTGGCGCTGTCACCGTTGGTGACCGTCCAGATCTCGGTGGCCCCGCGCCGGATCCGCTGGTCGACCCGGTCCGGGTCGAACGCCAGCCCGTTGACCAGGCCGACCGGCGTGCCGTTCAGGTCGAAGGAGAGCGTCAGCTCGCGGTGGACCGTGGCCGGCGGCAGCTCGGGAAGCGGGCGCAGGACGGCGGGCACCCTGCTGCGGTCGTGCCCCCGGCGGTCCACCCTGAACTGGAGCACCGGCTCGACCCGGTCGTCGCCGGTGAACTGGCCCTGGTTGGTGAGCGCGGCCCGGCTGCCGACCTTCAGCCCCGAGAAGTCCACGACCACCTCCACCCGCTCGCCGGCGGCGAGCGGGAAGTCCGTCCCGGTCCGGTCGACGGGCGCGGGCAGCAGACCGCCGTCCGAGCCGATCTGGAGGACCGGCAGGGAGCCGAAGTTCAGCTTCAGGAACCGCAGGGTCGAGCTGTTCAGCAAGCGCAGCCGGTACTTGCGGGCGGCCACCGGGAAGTACGGCTTGGAGCGGCCGTTGACCAGGATCACGTCCCGCTTCGCCGGGTCGCCGTGCACCAGTCGGCCGTCGGCGTCGAACTCGGCGTCGCGGATCGCGATCGGGACGTCGTACTCGCCTCCGGGCAGGTCGTACCGGTGCTCGTCCTCGCCCTCGATCAGGTAGAAGCCGTGCATGCCGCGGTAGACGTGCTCGGCCTCGCTGTGGTGGCTGTGGTCGTGGTACCAGAGCGTGGCGCCGGGCTGGCGGTTCGGGTACTCGTAGCGGCGCTCGCCGCCCGGGTCGATGAGCTGCATCGGGTGCCCGTCGCTGTCCGCCGGGACGTGGCCGCCGTGCAGGTGCACGTTGACGGCCTCGGGCAGCCGGTTGCGGTAGGTGACCAGGACCCGGCGGCCCTCCCGGGCCCGGATCGTCGGGCCGACGAAGCCGCCGCCGTAGGTCAGGCAGCTGGTCCGGACGCCCGGGAGCAGCTCCAGGTCGGCGGCCATGACGTCGAGCCGGTAGACGTCGGTGTCGTCGGTCCGCGCCACCGGCCGCAGGGTCGGCGGGACCGGCATCCGCACGGCGAACGGCCCCTTGGCCGGCGCCCCGGCGGCGGCCGGTGCGGGCGCCAGCGGCTTCCCGCCGACCAGCGCGCCCACCGGCAGCGCGACCCCGGTGGCCGCCGCGATGCCCGCGAGGCCCAGAAATCTTCGCCTGTACAGGGTGTCCTCCCCACATCGGTACACATGCGTTCACTTCGAGGACATGACGGATCGTCAGGTGTAGCTCACGACCGCGCGGAAGCGCGCCTCGCCCCGGTCGACCCGCTCGACCGCCTCGGCGACCCGCTCCTTGGGGAAGGTCTCGATCATCGGCGTGACGGCGCCGGACGCGACCAGGTCCAGCGCCTCGGTGAGCTGGTCCAGGCCGTTGTGGGTGGCGCCGATCACCTGCTGGCGCTGCGCCCAGAACGGGCTGGTGGGCGGGATGGTGAAGGAGTCGACCGGGTCGATCGTGGCGAGCACGATCCGGCCGTTCGGCCGCAGCCCCTGGAGGGAGTCGGTGGCGGCCCGGTAGGAGGTGCCGGTCACCAGGACGACGTCGGCGCCGCCGGCCGCCCGCAGCTGCTCGCCGTCGGCGACCACGTGGTCCGCCCCGAGCGTGCGGGCCAGCCCGTGCTTGTCCGGCGAGCGGGTGACGGCCACCGTCTCGAACCCGGCGGCGTGGGCGAACTGCACGGCGAGGTGGCCCAGTCCGCCGATCCCGAGGACCGCGACCCGCTCGTGCGGCGCCGGGTCGGCGGCGCGCAGCGCGCTCCAGGCGGTGTACCCCGCGCACAGCACCGGCGCGGCGGCCTCGTACGAGAGGGCGTCCGGCAGCAGCACCGTGCTCCCGGCCGCCACCGCGACGTACTCCGCGTGGCCGCCCTGGACGGTGAGGCCGCTCATCACCGACTCCGGGCAGTTCATCCCGGACTGCCCGGTGAGCGGGAGGTTGAGCCGGCAGTAGTCGCACCGGCCGCAGGTCGCCTGCACCCAGGTGGTGCCGACCCGGTCCCCGACCCGGCGGGTGGTCACTCCCGGGCCGACCGCGACGACCTCACCGGCGGCCTCGTGGCCGACCACCACCGGGTCGAGCGGCGGGAAGGGGAAGACGCCCTGGCTGACCCAGAGGTCGTTGTGGCAGAGCCCGCAGGCGTGGACCCGGATCAGCACCTGGCCCGGACCTGCCTCGGGGGTGGGGACCTCGCGCAGTTCCCAGCGCGCCTTGGCCTCGGGTACGACGGCAGCCCACATCAGGCCGACCTCCCTTTCGTGTCAGCGGGTTCGCGGCGTGAGGCGGACCGGGAGGGTCTGCACGCCGTTCATGATGAAGGTGACCTGAGGCTCCAGTTCCCCGGCGGGAACGGCGAGTTCTAGGTCGGGGAAGCGGCGGAACAGCGCGGCGAGGGCGACCTCGGCCTCCATCCGGGCCAGCGGCATGCCGATGCAGCGGTAGACGCCGTGGCCGAAGGAGAGGTGCTCCTTGTCCGGCCGGGCGGCGTCGAAGGCGTCCGCGCTGTCGCCGTGCACGGCGCGGTCGCGGCCCACCGCCGCGAAGTTGATCAGGACCGGTTCGCCCTTGGGGATGACGACGCCGCCGAGTTCGATGTCCTCCACCGCGAAGCGGAACGGCAGGTGGGCGACCGGCGCCTCGACGCGCAGGGTCTCCTCGATCACGTCCGCCCAGCTCACCGCGCCGCTGCGGAGCAGCGCCAGCTGCTCGGGGTGGGTGAGCAGGGCCCGGGTCGCGTTGGCGAGCAGGTTCATCACCGGCTCGGTGCCGGTGGCGAGCAACAGGTGCAGGGTGCCGACGAGTTCGGAGTCGTTCAGCCGGGAGCCGTCCTCCTCCTGGGCCTGGACCAGGTCGCTGGTCAGGTCGTCGCCGGGGGTGCGGCGCTTGGACTCGACGAACTCCGTCATCTCCCGGTGCCACTGCTCGACGTTGGCCGCCGACTCCTCGGGGGTGAGGGTGGTGTCGATGTTCGCCTCGCCGCCGCGGAGCATCTGCGCGCGGTCCTCGGCCGGCACGCCGAACAGGTCGCAGATCACCCGGGCGGGCATCGGGCGGGCGAAGCGGGCCTTGAGGTCCACCACCTCGCCGGGGGCGCAGCGGTCCAGCTCGTCCAGCAGCTCCTCGACCGCCTTCTCGACCTCGGCCCGCATGGCCTCGACCCGGCGCGGGGTGAAGGCTCCGGCGGTCAGCTTGCGCAGCCGGGTGTGGTCGGCGCCGTACCTGGTGGTGAGGTTGTCCATCAGCACCCAGCCGATCAGCGGGAAGTCCTCGCCGATCCGGCCCTCGGCGAACGCCGTCCAGTGCTGCCGCGGGTCCTTGGACAGCCGGTGGTCGGTCATGGCCTGTCGGGCGAGCTCGTGGTCGGCGATCGACCAGGCGAGCACCCCGCCGGGCAGTTCGATGCGGGCGACCGGGCCGTTCGCCCGGATCCGGGCGGCCTCGCCGTGGATGTCGTGTCCGGCGGGGTCGATGACGACGGGTTCGGGGATTGCCATGGTGAGCCTCCGGCGATCGGTGGGAACGGTGGGAGGGGCAGGCCGGGGACAGGGCCGCTGGCGGCGGCCCTGTCGCCCGGGGCATCGGTTACAGGTAGAGGGTGTTGGGCCCGAGGCCGCAGGCGACCCGCCCGTAGAGTTCGAGGTTGGTGTTGGGGTGCAGGATGCCGTGCAGGTTGAGGGTCTGGACGTCCCGCTCGATGCGCTGGATCGGCACCGTGGTGTAGATCGAGGAGCCGCCGCTGGCGGTGTTGAGGATGTCCACCGCCTCCTTGGTGCGCGCGCAGACCGCGCCGAGGTCGAGCCGGATCCGGGCCCGCTCCTCCAGGGTCCACTCCTCGCCGGTGGGGCCCTTGGTGTCGAGCAGGGTGGCGGCGCGGTGGGCGTGGAACTCCACCTCGTCGATCCTGGTGATGGCGTCGGCCACCTGGATGTGGGTCACCGGGGCCTCGGCCTGGTTGGCGTACTCGGTGTAGCTGATCTTCCGGCCGGGGAGCCGCTCGAAGAACGCCTCCCGGGCGGCCTTGGCCAGCCCGAGGGCGGGCGCGGCCACCGTGGCGCACGCGGTGGGCATGAACGGCGCGCGGTAGATGGGCGCCTCGGCGTTCGCCAGGGAGCGGTGCCGGCCCTGGAGCACCGGGACCATCGGCAGCACCCGCGGCTCGGGGACGAACAGGTCGGTGGCGACGGTGGTGACGCTGCCGGATCCGCGCAGGCCGGTGGTGTGCCAGTCGTCGACGATCTCCAGCTCCGCGAGCGGGACCGCCACCATGATCGGCTGCGGCCCGTCCGGGGTCATCAGCACGGCCGCGTTGGTGTTCCAGGCACTGTGCAGCGCACCGGAGTTGAAGGTCCACTTGCCGTTCAGCAGCACGCCGCCCTCGACCGGCACGGCGACCGCGGTCGGGCTGAGGATGCCGCTCACCCGGACGTCCGGGTCGGCGAAGACCTCGTCCTGCACCTCGTCCGGGAACAGGCCGGCCATCCAGGAGCTGATCGCGTAGACCGCCGCGACCCAGGCCGTGGAGCCGTCGCCGCGGGCCAGCTCGGCGATCACGTCCACCGCGGTGCGCATGTCGGACTCGTAGCCGCCGTAGCGCACCGGGACCCGCATCCGCAGCAGCCCGGAGTCCCTGAGCGCGGCCAGGGTCTCGTCGGACAGCCGGCGGTGCTCCTCGTGCCACAGCGCGTTCTTCTGCAGCAGCGGCACCAAATCGGCGGCACGGCCCACCAGTTCGTCCCTGGACGGGGATTCCTTGGCTGTCATCTGGACTCCTCCGGAGTGGGCGGCCCGCTCGGAACGGTTGGCCGTCCGGGGGCCGCGGTCGTTGATCGGCCCTGTCGAGGCTGGCAGCCGGGCGGGGTGCCCGCATCTCCCGGATTGCGGCGCACCCGGAGCGCGGCCAGGCCGGGCGCCCGGTCAACCGGTCATCGCAATCGGGGAGTTGTCGCCCTCCACGGGCGGCTGTGAGGCTGGCCGTCACCCGGCCGCCGTGATCGCGGCCGCGACCAGGAGAAGGAGAGAGCCATGTCCGCCACTCCCCCGTCCCACACCCCCGACGCCGCCGCGCTGCGCGCCGTCCCGGAGCGCATCGTCGCCGCCTGGGCCCAGCACGACGCCGCCGGCTTCGCCGAGGTCTTCACCGAGGACGCCACCCTGATCCTGCCCGGCGACGTGTTCCTGACGGGCCGTCAGGCGATCCGCGCGTTCATGACCCAGGCCTTCGCCGGCCCGTTCAAGGGCACCCGGGTCACCGGCGAGCCGGTGTCGGTCCGCCCGCTGGCCGCGGACGTGGCCGTGGTGGTCACCAAGGGCGGCGTGCTGGCCCCCGGGGACACCGAGGTGACGGCCGAGCGCGCGATCCGGGCGACCTGGGTGCTGGCCCGCCAGGGCGACGACTGGCGGATCGCCTCGTACCAGAACACCCCGATCGCCGCCTGAGACCCCGCTTCCGGCCCACCGCCGCCCGCCCCCGAGACCCGACCGTCCCACCGAGAGGACTCTGACATGCGTCCCTTCCGTATCGACGTCCCGCAGGAAGACCTCGACGACCTGGACCGCCGGCTCGCGGCGACCCGCTGGCCCGGTGAACTGCCGGGCGTGGGCTGGCAGCGCGGTGTGCCGCTGGGCTACCTGAAGGACCTGGCCGAGTACTGGCGCACCGGCTTCGACTGGCGCAAGGCCGAGGAGCAGCTCAACGCGTTCCCGCAGTTCCTGACCGAGATCGACGGCGTGGACATCCACTTCCTGCACGTGCGCTCGCCGGAGCCGGACGCCATGCCGTTGGTCATCACCCACGGCTGGCCCGGCTCGGTGGCGGAGTTCCTGGACGTGATCGGCCCGTTGACCGATCCGCGGGCCCACGGCGGCGACCCCGCCGACGCGTTCCACCTGGTCATCCCCTCGCTGCCCGGCTACGGCTTCTCCGGCCGCCCCCGGGAGGCGGGCTGGGACACCGCCCGGGTCGGCCGGGCCTGGGCCGAGCTGATGCGCCGGCTCGACTACGACCGGTACCTCGTCCAGGGCGGCGACTGGGGCATGCCGATCTCGCTCCAGCTCGGCCTGGCCGATCCGGCGCACGTGGCGGGCGTCCACCTCAACATGCTCGCCACCTTCCCGCCGCAGGACCCGGCCGAGTTCGCGAACCTGGACGAGGCGGACCGGGCCCGGCTGGAGTTCGCCGCGCACTTCGAGCAGGACGGGGCCGGCTGGCGGAAGATCCAGTCCACCCGGCCGCAGACGATCAGCTATGCTCTGACCGACTCGCCGGTCGGCCAACTCGCCTGGATCGTCGAGAAGTTCAAGGAGTGGACGGCCGCCGAAACGGCTCCCGAGGACGCGGTGGGCCGCGACCGGCTGCTGACCAACGCCGCGATCTACTGGTTCACCGCCTCCGCGGGCTCCAGCGCCCAGCTCTACTACGAGTCCAACCGGCTGGACTCCGAGTTCATCGGCACCTGGGCCGGCCCGTGGCAGCTCGCCGCGCCGGTCGGGGTGGCCGTCTTCCCGGAGGACGCCGTCCGGCCGATCCGCCGGTGGGCCGAGCGGATCCTCCCGACCCTCGCCCACTGGTCCGAGTTCGAGCGCGGCGGGCACTTCGCGGCGCTGGAGGAGCCCGAGCTGTTCGTCGGCGACGTCCGGACGTTCGCGCGCCGGGTGCGCTGAGCGCCGTACGCGAGCCCCCGTACGCCTCCGTACGCCCCGGTACACCCCCGGACGGCCGTCCAGCGGCCCGGCGGCCGGGTAGGCCCGGTCCCGTCACCTATGAGCAGGCCCGGCGTCGAGCAACGGCGCCGGGCGGAAACGGAGTTGAGTTGTCCTTCATTCTGAAGAGCCGCGGCGCCGGGCGGCGCGGTCGCCGCAGGCCCGGCTGGCTGGTGGCCACGGCGCTGGCCGCCGCCGCGCTGGCGATCGGGCCCGGCATGGCCGCCCCGGACCTGGCGGCCGCGGGGCCGGAGTCCGCCCTGGACGGCCATGACCGCCGGGTCCACCCACGGGACTGGGCCCTCTCCAACGGCGATCTGACCAACACCCGGGACGTCACCCGGACCCCGATCAACTCCCACAACGTCAAGAACCTCAAGGTGAAGTGGCGGCTTCCGCTGGAGGGCGAGCCGACCTTCGCCGGCATCATGGCCTCCAACCCGATCGTGGTGGGCGACACGGTCTACCTGATCAACCTCAACTCGGACGTCTACGCGGTGGACAAGGAGACCGGGAAGGTCCGCTGGAAGCGCGTGTTCAACAGCCCCTCGGTCGGGCCGAACGGCGTGGCCTACGCGCGCGGAGTCCTCTTCGGCACCACGTTCACCGGCGTGTTCGCCCTCGACCCGGCGACCGGCCGGACCCTCTGGGAGCGGGAGCTGATCGCCTCCGGCTCGGGCGGCATCGACGTCGCCCCCCAGGTGTACGAGGACACCGTCGTGGTCAGCACCGTCCCGAACACCTTCGGCCGGTACGTGCCGGGCGCCATGGGGACCATCTGGGCGCTGGACACCGCCACCGGGAAGCCCCGCTGGAGCTTCAACACGGTCAAGGACGGCGACCTGTGGGGCCACCCGGAGATCAACAGCGGCGGCGGGACCTGGTTCGCGCCGGCCCTGGACAAGCACGGGAGGCTCTTCGTCTCCGTCGCCAACCCCGCCCCGCTGCCCGGCACCCCCGAGTACCCCAACGGCAGCAGCCGGCCGGGCCCCAACCTCTACACCAACTGCCTGCTGGCACTGGACGGTCGGACCGGGAAGCTGCTCTGGTACCAGGCGACCGCGCCGCACGACCTGCGGGACTACGACCTCCAGGAACCCCCGATCGTGACCGAGGCCAAGGTCCGCGGGGTGTCCACCGAGGTCGTGGTGACGGCGGGCAAGATGGGCAAGGTCTTCGCCTACCGGGCCGACGACGGGACTCCGCTGTGGACCCTGCCGGTCGGCGCCCACCTGAACGACGAGGGCCCGCTGCCGGACACCCCGACCACCGTGCTGCCGGGCATCATCGGCGGGGTGGAGACGCCGATGGCGCTCTCCCGCGGGCGGCTCTTCGTGCCCTGGGTCGACAATCCCGCCAAGCTCGACTCCACCGGCGGGCTTCAGCTGCCCGACTACACGGTGGGCCGGGGCGGCCTGACCGCCGCCGACGTGGCGACCGGCAAGGTGCTCTGGAAGCGGGACCTGCCGCAGATGCCGCTCGGCGCCGCCACCGTGGCCAACGACGTGGTGTTCACCTCCACCTTCGACGGCCAGGTCTACGGCTTCGACACCGCCACCGGAGCGACCCTGTGGACGGCCAGGACACCGGCCGGCATCATCTCCTTCCCGGCGGTGAGCGGCAACCTGCTCCTGGTCGGCGCGGGAGCCCCCGCGTTCACGACCAACCCGTCGTTCGAGCTGATCGCCTACTCGCTCTGACCCCGTCGCCCGTACCGCTGCACTGAGTCCCACCCCCGACGGCCACCGGCCCGGCGTCCCACGCCGCGCCGGTGGCCGTCGTGCGTGCGCTCCGGCCCGCGCTCCGCGTTCCCGCGTTCCGTGTTCAAGGCGCGGACGGCGCGGCAGAGATTCTCGCGAGAATTCTCCCGCCGGATGTCGATCCGCGGCCACCGGCTCCGTCTACCAAGTGCCGGGCCTGGACCCCGGCGCGGTCGAGGCCCCCTGCCTCGACAACGGTCGCGGTCGCCGGGGACGGAGTGGACGCCCTCCCCGGCGACCGTCGGCCTCGGCCGACAGCCGGGAAGGGAGCCCGCCGGGAACTACCGGGAGTGATGGGAAGGCGGCGGTCCGGACTCCGGCCCACGTGTGGACGGCACCCGCGGGCGGCGCGTCACCGACGGGCGGGAGCGCTCGGGCCTTCTCGCGTCGTGCGGTGCGCAGCAGGCCCCCCGGCCCCGCTCCGAGCCGCTTTCCACGGCCTTCGCATACCGCCTGACCTGCGCAATCCCCGACCGTGCCGATAAACGCACGGCCACCGGCGGGCGCTCGGGCGGTTCTTGACCATGCTTCGTGGACGCTGCTACACATCGACCGTCGCCGACCGTTCCGGGGCGACGGATCTTCTGTGGGCACGACCGTGGAGGAGCCATGGTGCAATCACTCACCGTACTGGCCGATGGCCTGGACTTCCCGACCAGCCTGGCGTTCGACGACGAGGGCCGGATGTACCTGGCCGAGTCCGGACTGCCCTTCGGCGGCGCCGCCCCCGGGGGCCGGATCTGGCGCCTGGGACCGGGAACCGACACCTCGTCACGCACCCTCGTCGCCGACGGCCTCGCCGCCCCGGTGACCGGACTGCTCTGGCATCAGGGCCACCTCTACGTCTCGGAGGGCGGGGCCGGCCGGATCACCCGGCTCGGCCCGGACGGGCAGCGGACCGTCATCGTCGACGGCCTGCCGGGCCCCGGCAACTACCACGTCGACATGGCCGTGGCCGGCCCGGACGGGAAGCTGTACTTCGCCCAGGGCGCGATGTCCAACCTGGGGATCATCGGGCTGGACGCCTACGAACTCGGCTGGCTGGGGCGGCTTCCGCACTCGTACGACATCCCCGGCCTGGACATCGAGCTCACCGGCGTCAACGTGACCACGGACGACCCGCTGGCCGGCCGGCCCGGGGCGCGGACCACCACCGGCGCGTTCGTCCCGTTCGGCACCCGCACGCGGCCCGGGCAGCGGATACCGGCCGGACTGCCGTGCAGCGCGGCCGTGCTGCGCTGCGACCTCGACGGCGGCAACCTGGAGCTGGTGGCCTGGGGAATGCGCAACGCCTTCGGCCTGGGCTTCCTGCCGGACGGCCGGCTGCTGGCCGTCGACCAGGGCGCGGACGACCGCGGCAGCCGGCCGATCGGCAACGCCCCCGACCTGCTGTTCGAGGTGCGCGAGGGCGCCTGGTACGGGTGGCCGGACTTCATCGGCGGCATCCCGGTGACGGATCCGGCGTTCAAGCCCACCCGTGGCCCGCAGCCGACCTTCCTGCTCGCCAACCACGACGAACTCCCGCCTCCCGAGCGGCCGGTGCTCGACTTCGAGTCGCACGTCGCGGCGACCAAGTTCGCCGTGGCACCGCCGGGTTCGCCGCTGGCCGGACAGCTGGTGGTCACCCTGTTCGGGGACGAGGCGCCGATGACCCTGCCGCCGGGCGGCCCCCAGCTCGGGCGCGACCTGCTGCTGGTCGACCCGTCCGACTGGTCCACCCGGGGGCTGCCCTCCGGTCCCGAGCTGCACCGGCCGATCGACGTCGGCTTCGCTCCGGGCGACGGCGCGCTGCTGATCCTGGACTTCGGCGAGTTCGAGATGACCGACCACGGCGTCGAGTCCCGGCCGGGCACCGGCCGGCTCTGGCGCTGGGCGGGCTGGGACCAGTCGTAGGACGCGTCATCTCCGCCTCACCGAAAGGGAGTTGCACCATGGCAGGCAGGACCGGACTTTGGCTGATCGGCGGCAGGGGGTCGGTGGCCACCACCGCCGTCTGCGGGCTCGCCGCGTTGCGGGCCGGGCTCGCCCCCGCGACCGGCAGCGTCAGCGAGCGGCTCGACCTCGATCCGGGCGTCTTCCCCGGCTGGTCCGAGCTGGTCACCGGCGGTCACGACGTCGTCCCCACCCCGCTGGGCAAGCGGGCGGAGGAGCTCGCCGCCGCGGGGGTGCTGCCCGCCTGGCTCCCGTCGGCGGTCGCCGGGGAACTCGCGGCCGCCGACCGCGAGATCCGCCGCGGCCACGACCCGGCCGACGACACCCCGGCCACCCAGGCCGAGGCGGCGGCCCGGCTCGCCGCCGACATCGCGGACTTCCGGCGCTCCCACGGCCTGGAACGGGTCGTGGTGGTCAACGTCTCCTCCACCGAGCCCCCGCTCCCGCCCGGGCCCGAGCACGCCGACCTGGCCGCCCTCGACCACGCCCTCGCCCAGCCGGGGCGGCGGGTGCTCGGCCCGGGCGCCCTCTGCGCGTACGCCGCGTTCTCGGCCGGCTGCCCCTACGTCGACTTCACCCCGTCGCCCGGCCTGCGCATCCCGGCGGTCACCGAGCTGGCCGACCGGCGCGGCCTGCCGTACGCGGGCTGCGACGGCAAGACCGGCGAGACCCTGCTGCGCAGCGTGCTGGCGCCGATGTTCCTGGCCCGCGGGCTGCGGGTGCGGTCCTGGTCGGGGACCAACCTGCTCGGCGGCGGGGACGGCGCCAACCTCGGCGTGGCGGGCCGGGCGCGGGGCAAGCTGGAGTCCAAGAGCCGCGGTCTGGCCGCGCTGCTCGGCGGGGAGGTCACCGCGCCGCTGCACATCGACCACGTGCCCGACCTCGGCGAGCGCAAGGTCGCCTGGGACCACGTCTCCTTCGAGGGCTTCCTCGGCACCCCGATGAGCCTGCAACTGACCTGGGACGGCTACGACTCGACGCTGGCCGCGCCGTTGGTCCTCGATCTCGCCCGGCTGGTCGCCGGTGCGCACGCGGCCGGGATCTCCGGGCCGCTCGGCGCGCTGGCCTTCTTCTTCAAGGACCCGCTCGGCAGCGACGAGCACCGGCTCGCCCGGCAGGAACAGGACCTGGTGTCCTGGACGCGGCGGATCGCGGTGGCCCGATGAGGGACGCCCTGCGCCCGTGGCTCGACCTGGTCCGGGCACCGGCCGCGCTCACCGTCCTCGGGGACACCGTGGCCGGCGCGGTGGCGGCGGGCCGGCCGCTGCGCGGCCGACGGCTGGCCCTGCCGGTCGCCTCCGTCGCCCTGTACTGGTCGGGGATGGCGCTCAACGACTGGGCGGACCGCGAGGTCGACGCGCTGGAGCGCCCCGAGCGCCCCATCCCGTCCGGCCGGATCGCGCCCGGGCCCGCACTCGCGGCGGCCGCCGGGCTCGGCGCCACCGGGCTGGCCCTGGCCGGCCTCGCCGGCGGCGCCGACGCGCTGCGGATCGCCGTCCCGCTCACCGCGGCGGTGTGGGCGTACGACACGGTGCTGAAGCCGACCCCGGCCGCTCCGCTGGGCATGGCGGCCTGTCGCGGCCTGGACGTCCTGCTCGGCGCCGGATCCGGGCGCTGGCGGGCGGCCGGCGTCCCGGCGCTGGCACTGGCCACCCACACCCTGGGCGTGACCGCGCTGTCCCGCGGCGAGGTCCACGGCGGCCGCCCGGCCGACACCCGGCTGGCCCTGGCCGCCACCGTGGCCACCGCCCTGCTGACCGGCGCCGGCCGGGCCGCCTCGGCCCGGCACCGCACGGCCGCGGCGCTCTGCGCACTGGGGTACGCGGCCACCACCGGCACCGCCCAACTCGCCACCGCCCCGGCCCGGTCCGCCCCGGCGGGGCCGGACCGTACGGCAGGAACGGACCGCACGGCAGGCACGGACCGCACGGCGGCGCCGGACCGCACGGCCGCGGCGGTCCGGACCGCGACGGTGGCCGGGATCCACGGCATGCTGCCGCTCCAGGCCGGACTGGCCGCACGGCGGGGCTCGCTGCCGGCCGCCGCGCTGGTACTGGCCGCCCTGCCGCTGGCCCGCCGGCTGTCCGCCCGCAGGAGCCCGACGTGAGCACGATCGCCATCGGGTACGGCACCAACGGGTTCGCCAACCACCGGCTGGACGACGCGATCCGGGTCATCGCCGACCTGGGCTACACGTCGGTCGCCCTCACCCTCGACCACCACCACCTCGACCCGTTCGGCCCGGACCTGGCCCGGGAGACCGACCGGCTCGCGGCGCTGCTCTCCTCGTCGAACCTGCGCTGCGTGGTCGAGACCGGCGCGCGCTACCTGCTCGACCCCTACCGCAAGCACCACCCCACACTGGTGTCCGAGGACGCCCGGCCGAGGATCGACTTCCTGCTGCGCGCCGTCCGGATCGCCGAGTCGCTCGGCGCCGACTGCGTGTCCTTCTGGTCCGGGGTGAGCGAGCCCGGGGTGGACCGGCGGACCAACCGCGCACGGCTGGTCGAGCACCTCGGCCCGGTCCTGGCCGAGGCAGGGCGCCGGGCCGTCCGGCTCGGCCTGGAGCCCGAGCCCGGCATGGTCGTCCAGCACCTCGACCAGGCGCTCGACCTGCGCCGCGAACTCGGCGAGCCCGAGGCCCTCGGCATCACCCTCGACGTCGGGCACTGCGTGGCCGTCGAGCCGGTGGACGCCGCGCGGTGCGTGCGGCGCGCGGCCGGGCTGCTGGTCAACGTCCAACTGGACGACATGCTCCCGGGCGTCCACGAGCACCTGGAGTTCGGACAGGGGCGGCTCGACCTCGCCGCGACGCTGGCCGCCCTCGACGGGATCGGCTACACCGGCGTCGCGGCGGTCGAACTGCCCCGGCACAGCCACGCCGCGCCGCAGACCGCACGGACGGCCCTGGCGGCGATACGCCGGGCCCAGGAGACCGTTTCCGTTCCGCCGGCGCACACGGGTGCACCGGCGTCGTCCACGATCGGAGACCGCGAGTCATGACCAACCCAGAGCACCACCGCTGGCTCGAAACCAGCGTCTACGGCGGGAGTTGGCCGACGCCGCCGCCGGACCCGCAGGACGACTGGCTGACCCGCGCCGAGCGCCGGGTCCGCGAGTGGCCCGGCACCGTCCACCAGGAGTTCCCGCTGGCCGGCCGGATGGTCGGACGCGAGCCGGTCCGGCCCGACACCGACCCGCAGGGGCTGGTGCACGGCACGGTCGACGACCGGGCCCGGGGCCGGCTGCTCGCGGCGCTGGCCGGAGCCCTGCCCGGGGCGGTCCTGGCGGCCGAGGTCGAGAAGCTCTACCGGCACGGCGACGACGCCGAGCGGCGCGGGGTGCTGCGCGCGCTGCCGGATCTGCCGGACAGCGTGCGACGGCTCGGCCTGGAGCTGGTCGCCGACGGCCTGCGCACCAACGACCCGCGGCTGGTCGCGGCGGCGATGGGCCCCTTCGCGGGCCGGCACCTGGCCCAGGACCAGTGGCGCCACGGCGTGCTGAAGTGCCTGTTCACCGGGGTCCCGCTGGCGGCCGTGGCGGAGCTGCTCGCCCGCACCGACTCCGAACTGCTGCGGATGGCCCGCGACCTGGCCGAGGAGCGGCGGGCGGCCGGCCGGGAGATCGACCCCGACCTGCGGGCGCTGCTCGGCATGACCGTCCTGCTGGCGCTCGTGCCCCCGCACCCGCAGGAGGCCCGGTCATGAGGATCTTCGACCCGCACGTCCACATGACCTCGCGCACCACCGACGACTACCGGGCGATGCGGGCGGCCGGGGTCCGGGCCGTGGTCGAGCCGGCCTTCTGGCTCGGCCAGCCCCGTACCAACCCGGGCTCCTTCACCGACTACTTCGACGGCCTGCTCGGCTGGGAGCGGTTCCGGGCGTCCCGGTTCGGGATCAACCACAACTGCGCGATCGCCCTGAACCCCAAGGAGGCCAACGACCCGCGCTGCGTCGAGGTGCTGGACGTCCTGCCGCGCTACCTCGGCAAGGACGGCGTGGTCGCGGTCGGCGAGATCGGCTACGACTCGATGACCAGGGCCGAGGACGAGGCGTTCGCCCGCCAGCTGGAGCTGGCCGTCGACCACGGGCTGCCGGCCCTGGTCCACACCCCGCACCGGGACAAGCACGCCGGCACCCGCCGCACCCTGGACGTGGTCCGCGAGTCCGGCATCGACCCGGGCGCCGTCCTGGTGGACCACCTCAACGAGGTCACCGTGGCGACGGTCGCCGACTCCGGCTGCTGGATGGGCTTCTCCATCTACCCGGACACCAAGATGGACGAGCAGCGGATGGTCGCCGTGCTGAAGGAGTACGGCACCGCCCGGATCCTCGTCAACTCGGCTGCGGACTGGGGGAATTCGGATCCTCTCAAGACGCATCTGGTGGGCCGGGCGATGCTGGCGGCCGGCTTCACCGCGGCGGACGTGGACACCGTGCTGTGGCACAATCCGGTCGAGTTCTACGGCCGGAGCGGGCGACTGATCCTCGACGAGGAGCTCCGGGCCGACACCGCCGCCGCCTCCTTCGCGGGCAACTCGGTACTCCGGGGCGGCTCGTGAACCGGCTCTGCTACTCGACCAACGTCCACCCGGCCGAGGACCTGCCGGGAATCCTCCGGCAGCTCGACACCTGCGCCGCCCCGATCCGCGAGCGGACCGGCTTCGACCGGCTCGGGCTCGGCCTGTGGCTGGCCGCCGACGCCGCGGCCGAACTCGCCGCCGACCCGTCCCTGCTCCGCCGGCTGCGCTCCGAACTGGACGCCCGGAGCCTGTCGGTGCTCGCCATGAACGCCTTCCCGTACGGCGGCTTCCACCGGCGGGTGGTCAAGCACGCGGTGTACCGGCCGGACTGGACCGAACCGGCCCGGGCCCGCTACACCGCCGACTGCGCGACCGTGCTGGCCGGCCTGCTGCCCGAGGACGCCGACGGCGGCAGCGTCTCCACCCTGCCGCTGGCCTGGCGCCGGCCCTGGTCCCCCGCCGCGGACCGGGCCGCCGAGGAGGCGCTGCGGCGGACCGCGGAGGCGTTCCGTACCGTCTCGGACCGGGCCGGCCGGCCGATCCGGCTCGCCGTCGAACCGGAACCGGGCTGCGTGCTGGACGACGTCGCGGACGCCGTGCGCTGGCTCGCCACCCGGGCGGACCTCGACGTCGTCGGCCTCTGCCTGGACACCTGCCACCTGGCGGTCTCCTTCGCCGACCCTGAGCGGACGGTGGCCGACGCCGAACGGGCCGGCGTCCGGGTGGTCAGGATCCAGGCGTCGGCCGCCCTGCACGTGGACGACCCGGGCGACCCGGCGGCACGCCGGCTGCTCGCCGACTACGCCGAACCGCGCTACCTCCACCAGGTGCGGGAGTCGGACCGCTCCGGCCGGGTGCTCACCGCCGACGACCTGCCGGAGGCACTGGACCGGCTGCCCGGCCGGGGGCCCTGGCGGGTGCACTTCCACGTGCCGCTGCACGCCGCGCCGCCCGCACCGCTGCGCGCCACCACCGACGTGCTCCGCCGGGCGGTGGCGGCCGTCCGGGAGCGGACGGTGGTCGAGGTCGAGACGTACACCTGGCCGGTGCTGCCCGGGCGGCCGGCCGAGGCCCCCGTCGACGTCCCGGCCGGGACGGCCGCCGAACTCCTCTGGGCCGAGCGCGAACTGATCAGCGAAAGGGTGGACGGTTGAAACCCGTGGTCCTGCTGGACGTGGTCGGCCTGACCCCGCGCCTGCTGCCGTACATGCCGAACCTCACCCGGCTCGCCGAGCGCGGCGGGTCCGCCCCGCTGCGCACGGTGCTGCCCGCCGTCACGTGCAGCGTGCAGTCCACGCTGCTCACCGGCCGGCTGCCCGCCGAGCACGGCATCGTCGGCAACGGCTGGTACTTCCGGGACCTCGGCGAGATCCACCTCTGGCGCCAGCACAACCGGCTCGTCCGGACGCCGAAGGTGTGGGAGACCGCGCGCTCCCGGCACCCCGGCTACCGGGTCGCCAACGTCTGCTGGTGGTACGCCATGGGCGCCACCACCGACCTGCTGGTCACCCCGCGCCCGGTCTACCACGCCGACGGCCGCAAGTCGCCCGACTGCTACACCCGGCCGGCCGGGCTGCGCGACGAACTCACCGCCGAGCTGGGGCCCTTCCCGCTCTTCCAGTACTGGGGCCCGACCGCCGGGATCGCCTCCAGCCGCTGGATCGTCTCGGCGGCCCGCCGGATCCTGCGCACCGAGCGGCCCGACCTGCTGCTGGTCTACGTCCCGCACCTGGACTACGACCTCCAGCGCTTCGGGCCCGACTCCCCGCAGGCCGTGGCGGCGGCCCGGGAGGTGGACGCCGTGCTGGCGCCGCTGCTGGAGCAGGCGGAGCGGTCCGGCGCGAGCGTGGTCGCGCTCAGCGAGTACGGCATCACCCCGGTCCGCCGCCCGGTGGACATCAACCGCGAACTGCGCCGGGAGGGCCTGCTGGAGGTGTACACCCAGGCCGGGATGGAGTACCTGGACCCGTGGGCCTCGCGGGCCTTCGCCGTCGCCGACCACCAGATCGCCCACGTCTACGTCCCCGACGGGGCGGACCTGCCCAAGGTGCGCGACCAGCTGCTCCGGCTTCCCGGCGTGGCCGAGGTGCTGGACCGCGCGGACCAGGCGCGCCACGGCCTCGACCACCCGCGTTCCGGGGAGCTGGTGGCGGTGGCGGCCCCCGACTCCTGGTTCACCTACTACTACTGGCTGGACGACGCGCGGGCCCCCGACTTCGCGCGGTCCGTCGAGATCCACCGCAAGCCCGGCTACGACCCGGCCGAGCTGTTCTTCGACCCGGCGGACCCGCTGGCCAGGGCGCGGGCCGCGCTCGGTCTGGCCCGCAAGAAGCTCGGCCTGCGCCACACCATGAACGTGGTGCCGCTGGATCCGACCTGGGTCCGCGGTTCGCACGGCCGCCTCCCGGACTCGCCCGCCGACGGCCCCGTGCTGATCTGCTCGGACCCGGCCTGGCAGCCCGTCCTCGACGCGTCCGGCGCGATCGGCGCCACCGACGTCCCCGCACTGCTGCTGGGGCTCCAGGGGCTCACGGGCTGACGGCCGTCACCGGTCGTTGAGCGCCTCGGCCCTGGTCTCCAGGTAGCGCCGCTCGGGGATGCTGCCGGTGCGCCGGGCCGCCTCCCGGAAGCTGTTCCGGGCCGCCTCCCGGTCGCCGTTCATCTCCAGCAGGTGGGCGCGGACCGCGGCGAGCCGGTGGTGGTCCGCGAGCCGGCCGTCGGCCTCCAGGGTGGCGAGCAGTTCGAGTCCGGCCGCCGGGCCGAGGGCCATCCCCCGGGCGACGGCGTGGTTGAGGGTCACCATCGGGCCGGGGGACATCTCCTCCAGCACCTCGTACAGCGCCATGATCTGCGTCCAGTCGGTGTCCTCGGCGTGCGCGGCCTCGCCGTGCACGGCGGCGATGGCCGCCTGCACCTGGTACGGCCCGGCCACCATCCGCGGCAGGGTCTCGGCTATCAGGGCCAGCCCCTCCTTGAGCGCGGACTGGTTCCAGGCCGAGCGGTCCTGCTCGGCGAGCGGGACGAGGCTGCCGTCGGGCCGGGTGCGGGCCGGCCGGCGGGCGTCGGTCAGCAGCATCAGCGCCAGCAGGCCCGCCACCTCGCCCTCCTCGGGCAGCAGCCGGTGCAGCTCACGGGTGAGGCGGATGGCCTCGCGGGCGAGTTCGGGCTGGAGGAGGTCGGGGCCGCTGGTGGTGGTGTAGCCCTCGTTGAAGATCAGGTAGAGCACCTGGAGCACGACCCCCAGCCGCTCCTTGCGCTCGCTCTGCGGAGGCATCCGGAACGACGACCCGGTGGACTTGATCCGCTGCTTGGCCCGGCTGATCCGCTGGGCCATGGTCGCCTCGGGGACCAGGAAGGCGTGCGCGATCTGCACGGTGGTCAGACCCCCGACCGCCCGGAGGGTCAGCGCGACCTGCGAGCCGGGGGTGAGCGAGGGGTGGCAGCAGAGGAACAGCAGGGTGAGCATGTCGTCCTGCGCGGCCGCCTTCGGCTCCTCGCCCGGGCCGGGCGTCACCGTCTCGTCGGTCGGGGTGAGCGCGGCGGCGGTGGCCTCGCGGCGCTGGCGGGCCTGCTCGCTGCGCAGCCCGTCGATCACCCGGCGGGCGGCCACGGTGATCAGCCAGGCCCGGGGGTTGCCGGGCACGCCCTGTTCGGGCCACTGGACGGCGGCGGCCAGCAGGGCGTCCTGGACGGCGTCCTCGCAGGCGTCGAAGTGCCCGTAGCGGCGGACGACCGCGCCGAGGACCTGCGGTGCGAGTGATCGGAGCAGGTCCTCGACCCGGACGTCACGGTTCATCGGCTCAGCTCTCCGTATCGGCTTCGAAGACGACCTGGCGGACCTCGATGCCCGTGTACCGGGCGTCGGGGATCTGGCCCGCCAATTCGATCGCGCGTTCCCTGGACGCGCACTCGACCAGGTAGTACCCGGCCAGGAACTCCCTGCCGGCCAGGTAGGGGCCGTCGGAGACCGCGGGCCGGCCGGCGCGGACACGGACCGTGGCACTGCCGGACGGATCGGCGAGGGCCTGGGTCACCACCATCTCACCGGAGTCGAGGATCTTCTGCTGGAACGTGGCGTGTCCGGCGAAGACCTCGTTGCGCTCTCTCTCGGACAAGCCGTCCCAGACTACCGGGTTCATGTGGATCAACAGCATGTACTTCATCTCATCATTCCTTGGTCCCTCGTACGGCGGACTGGTGCCATGCACCTGAGACGTCGCCGCCGGAGGGGCGCCCTCGACATCCAACCCGGGATCACGGCGCTCCGCCCGGGTTTCCGGCGCGGACGTCGAGACCGTGTCGCCTGGTCCGACGTACCGGGTGTGACGGCACCCGCGGGTGCCACGTGCCCCGAGAATCCGGAAGGACCCCGCGATGAGCGACACCACACCCCCCAGCGCGCCCGCGCCCCGGGCCGGACGGCGGGAGTGGATCGGGCTGGCCGTCCTCGCCCTGCCCGCCCTGCTGGTCTCGATCGACGTCTTCGTCATGCTGCTGGCCCTGCCCAGCGTGGCGGACGCCCTCGGGGCCGGTGGCGTGCAGCAGTTGTGGATCACCGACATCTACTCGTTCATGCTCGCCGGCCTGCTCGTCACCATGGGCTCGCTCGGCGACCGCATCGGCCGGCGCCGGCTGCTGCTCATCGGCGCCGCGGCGTTCGGCGTCGCGTCCGTCGCCTCCGCCTACGCCGTCAGCCCCGCCATGCTGATCGCGGCGCGCGCCCTGCTCGGCATCGCCGGCGCCACCCTCGCACCGAGCACGCTCTCGCTGATCACCACCATGTTCCAGGACGCCCGGCAGCGCGGCGCCGCCTTCGGCATCTGGGGCGCGTGCTTCTCGGTCGGCGCCGTCGCCGGACCGATCATCGGCGGCGGCATGCTCGCCCACTTCTGGTGGGGCTCGGCCTTCCTGCTCGGCGTCCCCGCGATGGTGCTGCTGCTCGTGCTCGGCCCGGTCCTGCTGCCCGAGTTCCGCGACCCCGACGCCGGGCGCCTGGACCTGGTCAGCGTGCTGGAGTCGCTGGCCGCCGTCCTCCCCGCCATCTGGGGCCTGAAGGAGATCGCCGAGGACGGCTGGCAGCCGATGCCGATCGCGGCCGTGCTGGCCGGCGTCGGGTTCGGCATCCTCTTCGTCCACCGCCAGCGCCACCTCCCGCACCCGCTGCTGGACCTGAGCCTGTTCGGCCACCGCGCCTTCACCGCGGCGCTGCTCAGCCTGTTCCTCGGCACCATGCTCACCGGCGCGGTGATGTTCTTCGTCACCCAGACCCTCCAGCTGCTGTACGGGCGCGACCCGTTCCACGCGGGCCTGTGGATGCTGCCGGCGATCGCCGCCAACACGGTCTCCTTCACCCTCTCCCCACGGCTCGGCCAGCGCTTCCGTCCGGCGTACCTCATCGGCGGCGGCCTGGTCCTCTGCACGCTCGGCATGCTGGTGATCACCAGGGCGGAGCCCGGGTCCAGCCCCGCGGTGCTGATCGCCGGTTTCGCCGTGGTCTTCCTCGGCTCCGGCCCGATGGTCACCCTCGGCATGGGTCTGGTCATGGGCTCCGCCCCGGTGGAGAAGGCCGGCTCGGCGGCCGCGCTCAACGAGACCAGCGGCCAACTCGGCTTCGCCCTCGGCATCGCGGCCCTCGGCAGCGTCGGCGCCGCCGTCTACCGCGGCGCGCTCGACCTGCCCGACGGTCTGCCCGCCGACGCCGCCCGGGCCGCCCGGGACTCCCTCAACGGCGCCCAGGAGGCCGCCCGTTCGCTCTCCGGCGAGGTCGCCGACGCCCTCCTGACCCCCGCCCGGGCCGCCTTCGCCGACGAACTCCACACCGTGGTCACCGTGGCCGGCGTCCTGCTGCTCGCCACCGCCGCCCTGGTGACCGCCCTGCTGCGCCACCTGCCGCCCACCGGCCGGCCCCCGGGCGGCGCCGCCGACGGGCACCCGGCGGACCCGGGCACCGCCCCCGCGGCCGGCTGACCGCCCTCCGCACCGCCCGCCCGTCGCGGCGATCACTCGTACGGCGTACCGCACCGTGCCCCCGCCTCCGCTCCGGTCGTTGGCGGCGCGGGCGCCCGGTCGTACGGGTGCCGTGATCGCCCCACGAGGAAAGGTGCGGAACGCATGTCGCAGCTGGTGTCGGTGCAGTGCTTCAACCTGTCGCGCGACGGGTTCGGGGCGGGCGAGGGGCAGTCCCTGGAACGGCCCTTCGGCCACGCGGACCCCTCCCCCTTCTTCTCCTGGGCGGGTGCCACCGCGAGTTGGGTGAACCGCACCGACCCCGGCGGCACCCGCGGCCTGGACGACTACCTGACCCGCGACCACGCCCGCCCGCCGGGCGCGGTGATCATGGGACGCAACAAGTTCGGTCCCCAGCGCGGCCCGTGGGAGAACCACGAGTGGAAGGGCTGGTGGGGGCCGAACCCGCCGTTCCACGCGCCGGTCTTCGTGCTCACCCACTACGAGCGCCCCTCCTTCACGCTCTCCGACACCACCTTCCACTTCCTCAACGCGACCCCGGCCGAGGCGCTGAAGCACGCCAAGGAGGCCGCCGGGGACCGGAACGTGCGCATCAGCGGCGGGGTCACCACCGTCCGCGAGTTCATCGACGCCGGCCTGGTCGACACCATGCACTTCGCCGTCGCGCCGGTCGACCTCGGCCGGGGGGAGCGGCTCTGGGAGAGCCACACCGAGCTGCTCGACCGCTACCACCTGGACACCGTGCCCAGCCCCAGCGGCGTCACCCACCTGCTGTTCTGGCGGCGGTGACGGCCGGCGCTCACGACCGCGCACCCTCCGCATGACAACTCGACACCGTGTGTGACGTACCGTCACCGCGTAGCCGTGGCCGGGGCCTTCGCCCCGGCCACCGTCGTGTCCGGGCCCGGGCCGAGCCGCCGACCGGAGATCCACGGGCAGCACGTTGGAAGAAATCACGTTGTCGAATCCGGCCCCCCGGTTACGACTAACACGCGAGTAGCGCCGCGCGCCCACCGACATCCGGATGGTGCCGCTCCGGCGTTCCGCCTCGGAGAAAGGGGTTACCCGTGAACTCACCACTACCGGCGAGAACGATGAAGCTGCCATCACTGGAGGGCCTGCGGGCCGTCGGCGTCGTCTTCGTCTTCGCGAGCCACGCACTCGTCCTCGGCGCCTTCAAGGACCCGAACGCCCTCTCCGTCTTCAACACCCTCACGGGCGACGGGCGGCTCGCGTTCCTCGCGGTGTCGTTCTTCCTCGTCATCAGCGGGTTCGTCCTCACCTGGTCGGCCAAGCCCGGCCAGAGCGCGACCGGCTTCTGGCGGCGCAGGGTGATGCGCATCGGCCCGTCCCACGTCCTGCTCGCCGTCCTCGCACTGACCCAGTTCGCCGCCGCGGGCGAGACGATCAGGTGGGGGCCGGCCGTCGCCAACCTCTTCCTGGTGCAGAACTGGTGGCCCTCCCAGGACCTGATCATGTACCAGTTCAACGGCGCGACGTGGACGCTCGCGGTGGAGATGCTCTGCTACGCGATGTTCCCGCTGCTGATCCGGTTCGTCCGGCGGCTCGGCACCCGGGCGCTGTGGTCCTGGATCATCGGTCTCGGCGCGACCGCCGTCCTGATCCCGGCGATCAGCTACCCGCTGCTCTCGGGGTTCCCGCCGAGCCAGTTCTACCCCGCGGGGTCCTGGCCCCAGCTGTGGGCGCTGTACTTCTTCCCGCCCGTCCGGTGCATCGACTTCCTCATCGGCATGTTCCTCGCCCGGATCGTTGCCTCCGGCAGCTGGCCGAGGATCCGGATCCTGCCGGCCGCCCTGCTCAACCTCGCCGTCTTCCTCCTGCTGTACCACCTGCCCGTCCCCTTCGGGATCGCGGCGCTCTACCCCGTACCGGCCGCGCTGCTGATCGGCGCCCTCGCCGCCCAGGACGTGGCGGGCCGACGCACCGCCCTGAGCGCGCCCTTCATGGTGTGGCTCGGGGACCTCTCCTTCGCCATCTACATCACCCACCTCACCGTGATGTTCGCGGTGCACGCGGCGTTCGCGGGCGAACTGGTGGGCTACGCCCACTCATACACCCCCACGGCGTTCGACACTCCCGCCGCCGTCGCGTTCGTCGTCGCCCTCTACGTCCTGTGCGTCGCGGTCTCCTGGGTCCTGCACGTCACCGTCGAGATGCCGGCCATCCGCCGGTGGAGCCGGCCTGCGGCCCAGCGCGCGCCCCAGCGACCGAACCCGGAACCTCAGCCACAGACCTGACCGACGATCACCCCACGATCGGAGACAGCCATGGCCGAAGCGGCCCACCCGACCGACCACGCCGAGCACCCGGACTACCCGATGCGCCGGACCTGCCCGTACACCCTGCCGGCCGGCTACCAGGAGCTCCTCGACCGGCCGACCCTCGGCAAGGTCCGACTGCCCAGCGGCAGGCTCGCCTGGGCGGCGGCCCGCTACGAGGACGTCAAGGCGATGCTGGGCGACAACCGGTTCAGCTCCGACCTGCGCCGCCCGGGATACCCGCTGATGATGGACCACCAAGTCCCCCCGCCCGAGTTCTCCACCTCCCTGGTCGGGATGGACCCGCCCGAACACACCCTGGCCCGGCGCGCGGTGGCCGCGGACTTCACCCCCCGCAGCGTCAACCGGTTGCGGCCCCGGATCCAGGAGATCACCGACGAGTACGTCGAGCGGCTGCTGGCCGGCCCACGTCCCGTCGACCTGATCGACGCCTTCGCCAACCCGGTCCCGCTGCTCGTGATCTGCGAGTTGCTCGGTGTCCCGTTCGCCGACCGCGAGTTCTTCCTGCGGATCTCCTTCACGGTGATGAACGCCACCACGCCCGAGGCCGGCACGGCGGCGATGGCCGAACTCATGGGCTACATGGACGGGATGGTCACCGAGAAGGAGCGAACGCCGACCGACGACCTGATCGGCCGGCTCGCGGCGCGGCGGGGCGAGCCGGGCGTCCCCGACCACCGCGACCTGGTCGGCATGGCCTTCATGCTGCTGATGGCGGGCCACGAGACCATCGCGAACGTCATCGGGCTGGGCGCCATGCTGCTCCTGGACCGCCCGGTGCTGCGCAAGTCGCTGGCCGCCGACCCGTCGCGCTGGCCCGCGGCGATCGACGAGTTGGTGCGGTACTTCACCATCGCGGAGATCGCCAACTCCCGGGTGGCCCTGGAGGACGTCGAGATCGGCGGGGTCCGGATCGCGGCCGGCGAGGGCGTGCTCGGCCTGACGGTGGGGGCCAACCGGGACCCGCAGCGGTTCCAGGACCCGGACGCCTTCGACCTCGACCGCGTCGACCGCAGCCTGGCCTTCGGCTTCGGCGCGCACCAGTGCATCGGTCAGCACCTGGCGCGGACCGAACTGGAGGTCGTCCTGAGCACCCTGTTCGAGCGCATCCCCGAGCTGCGGCTGGCCGAGCCGATGGAGGCGCTGCGGTTCAAGGAGGAGCACGTCAACTACGGCCTGCACGCGCTGCCGGTCACCTGGTGAGGGAGGAACCCATGCGGATCCGGACCGACGAAGACCGCTGCATCGGCGCGGGCCGGTGCTACCTCGCGGCGCCCGACCTGTTCGACCAGAGCGACCAGGACGGGACCGTGGTGGTGCTGACCGAACGGGTCGCGGGCGCCCAGCTGGCGGGCGCGCGGACGGCGGTCGACGAGTGCCCGACCCGCACCCTCTCCCTGATCGAGGAGTAGCGGAGCAGGGGCGGAACGGACGAGGCCGGCGCGGGGACCCGAGGGTCCCGCGCCGGCCTCGTCGGGTCGGCTCCGTCAGCTCACTCGCCGCTGCTGCGGGCCGCCCGCTGGAAGTAGAACCCCGCCAGGAGGGCCAGCACCACGAAGACCGCGGCCGAGACGGCGGCGACGGCGTTCAGGCCGCTCACGAACGCCGCGTGCGCCGTCTTGAGCAGCGCCGCGGAGGCGTCCGCCCCGAGCTTCGTGGCCTCGGCGGCGGCACCGGCGACGGTCTCCCGGGCCTGCGCGGAGCCTTCACCGCTCATCTCGCTGCTGTAGACCGCGGAGCCGATCGTGCCGAGCACGGCCAGGCCGAGCGCGCCGCCGAGGTAGTTCGCGGTCTCCGCCATCGAGGCGGCCGAACCGGCGCGCTCCGGCGGCACCGAGCCGACCACCAGGCCGATGCCGAGCGCGAACATCGGGCCGGCGCCCAGGCCGATGACGGCGGTGCCGAGCACGATCGGCCAGGGGCCGTGGTCGCCGTTCACCATGATCAGCACCGCGGCGCCGATCGCGGAGAGGAACATGCCGCCGATGATCGCGGTCCGCGGCTGGATCGAACGGATCAGGGCCGGCGTGGACATCGTGCCCACCGCCATGCACAGACCCATCGGGACGAACCACAGGGCCGAGGCGAGCGGGGTGTAGCCGAGCACCGTCTGCAGCAGCTGGGTGACGTTCAGGGCGGTGCCCGCCAGGACCATCCCGGCCAGCGCCAGCGCGGTCAGCATGACGGTGAACGAGCTGTTCGCGAAGAGCCGCAGGTCGAGCAGCGGGTCGTCGCCCTTGAGCTGGCGGCGCACGAACACGGTGCCGAACAGCAGGCCGACGACCAGCGACACCACACCGGTCACCGTGCTGCCGGTACCCAGGCTGAGCACCTTGATCGCGTAGACCACCGGGAGGATGCCCAGCAGGGAGAGCACGACGCTGGTCAGGTCCAGGCTCCGGGACTGCTCGGGGCGGAACTCCGGGAGCAGCACGGGCCCGGCGATCAGCACCACGGCCGCGACCGGGACGGCGAGCAGGAACACCGCGCCCCACCAGAACGGCGCGAGCAGCACGCCGCCGAGCACGGGCCCGAGCGCGGCGCCGGTGAAGGTGCAGGTGGCCCAGATCGAGATGGCCTTCCCGCGCTGCTTGTCGTCGCGGAAGATGTTGGTGATCAGCGCGAGGGTGGAGGGCATCAGCGTGGCACCCGCGATGCCCTGCACCCCGCGCGCCGTGATCAGCATGATCGGGCTGGTCGCCCAGGCGCAGACCAGCGAGGCCAGCGCGAACACCGCCATGCCCGCCATCAGGAGCTTGCGGCGCCCGATCCGGTCACCGACCGTGCCCATGGTGATCACCAGGCCGGCGACCATGAAGCCGTAGGCGTCGGTGATCCACAACTGCTGGACGCTGCTGGCGCCCAGGTCGGCGGTGAGTTCGGGCAGCGCCAGGAACAGGACGTTCGCGTCGAGCGCGACCAGCAGGGTCGGCAGCGCGAGGACCGCGAGTGCCAGCCAGGGCCGTGCGGTGGTGCGGGGGAGGTCTGTCTCCGCTGTAGTGACGGACATGGCCGTGTTGTTCCTCTCGCTCATTTTCGGAAGGTCGCTCACTACGTTGTCGAAGCAGCCGACCGATTCTTGCGCCGGTTCGCGGAACTTTTTTCAGATGACTTCCGCACGGCCCCGGCGGCTGGGGCGTCGTCGCTGGTCAGACGCGTGGAGCCGATGGTGGTCGACACCATCGGCTCCACGACTGGACATCTGTTCGACTGTTCTGGGACACGTCCGGTCCGCGGCGACCGGTGGTCCGCCGGCCGCCGGGGCGCACGCGGCGGACGCGGGATCAGTGGTGGTACTCGCCGCAGTTGACGTCGAGGCAGTGGCCCGTGACGGCGCGCGCCAGGTCCGACGCCAGGAAGATCACCACATCGGCGGTCTCCTCCGGGGTCTGCAACCGGCGCAGGTCCATGTCGGAGGCCACCTCCTGGTAGCCCTCCTCCAGCGTCAGGCCGCGCATCTCGGCGAGCCCGCCGATGAAGTCCTTCACCTTGTCGGTCCACATCGGCCCGGGTGCCACGGTGTTCACCCGGATCCCCTCCGGGCCCAGCTCGGTGGAGAGCATCTGGGCCGCCGCGAGCAGCCCCGACTTGGCGATCTTGTAGGCGCCGCAGGCACGCTTGGAGTGCCGCAGGACCGACGAGTTGACCATGACGATCGAGCCGCGGCTGTCCCGCAGGGCCGGCGTGAACAGCTTCGACAGCCGCAGCGCCGCGTAGACGGTCACCTCCATGCCGAGGCGGACGTCGTCCAGGTCGGTGTCCCGCAGCTCGGTGTGCGGCGGCTCCACCAGCGCGTTGTTGATCAGGGTGTCGACCCGGCCGAACTCGCCGAGCGCGGCGTCGACCAGTGCGCTCGCGGCGGCCGGATCGGTGATGTCGGTGGGCACCGCCAGTGCGCGGCGCCCGGTCTCCTCGACGGCCTTGGCCACCTCGTCCAGGTAGGACGACGTACGGGCCGCGAGCACCACGTCGGCCCCGGCCTCGGCGCACCGCACGGCCAGCGTCCGGCCGAGACCGGCCCCCACGCCCGACACGACGACGACCTTGTCTCGGAGCAGCTCCGGAACCTTCATGTGTTCGTCCTCTCTCGATAACAGTGCTCTCGACGACAGTGCGCACGGACTACCGAGGGGCGGGACGGAGCCCGGGGGCCGCGAAGCCCCCGGGCAGCCGGTCAGGCGGAAGCGCCCTCGCTGAAGACGATCGGACGGACCTCGATGCCGAGGCCCTCGACAGCGGCGTCCGGGATCATCGCGGCGACCTCGTGGGCGCGCGCCAGGTCCTTGACCTCGATGATGTAGGTACCACCCACGTATTCCTTGGCCTCGGCGTACGGACCGTCCGTCACCGCCGGGACGCCGCCGCGCACCCGCACCACGGAGCTCTGGTCCGGGCCGGCCAGGGCCAGGGTCCCGACGAACTCGCCGGTCGCCTTGATCTTCTCCATGAACGCGCCGTGGCCCTGGAAGACCGCGTTGCGCTCCTCCTCCGGCAGCGCGGCCAGGACGTCGGCGTTCGGGTACATCATGATCAGGTACTTCATCGTTCTGCTCCTTGCGACGTGAGGCGCCCGGTGGGGCCTTCACTGAGAAGTCGGCGCCGATCCGCCGACTTCGACATCCTCGCGAAAAACTTTTTCCCGTACCAGCGGAACGACGCAGGACGTCCTCACGGCGCGGGCCTCACGGCGCGGGCACGCCGAAGGCCGAGGGCGGCAGCGGGCGGCGGGCGGCGCGCAGGACGCGCAGCAGCGTCCGAGGGTGCATCAGGGACTGTGGGGTGGCCACCAGTCCGGCGATCCGCACCAGCGCGTCGGTCACCCGGGGGTCGTGCACCGCCGCCCGCTGGGCCAGCGCGGCGTACCGGTTGACCAGGGCGGTCTGGAGGTTCCGCTTGCCCTTGACGCCCGGGTAACCCAGGTCGGTCACCGCGGCGAAGGACCAGGGGGAGCGGATCTCCCGGGCGATGTCGCGGAAGTAGGCCTGGGGCCTGGGCAGCCGCCGCCCGGCGGCGTGCCGGCGCAGCACCAGCGCCTGGAGGGCGGCCGAGGTCATGCCCTGGGCGTAGGCGGGGTTGAAGCTGCACACCGCGTCGCCCAGCACCAGCAGTCCGGCCGGAAAGCGCTCCAGCCGGTGGTAGTCCCGCCGGACGCTGGCCGGGTAGCGGAAGCGCGTCGGCTCGTCGAGGGGTTCGGCGTCCCGGATCGCCTCGTAGATCTCGGGGACGGGCAGCGACCGGACGAAGGCGTGGAACCCCTCCGGGTCGGTGGGCGGGTGGTCGCCCAGGAGCCCGGTCACCGACAGCTCCACCCGGTTGTCGTCGCCGGGCACCCGGTAGAAGAACGCCCCGCGCGGGTGCGAGGGCGTGGCGGCCGGGATGATGGCGATGTCACTGCCGAACGGGTCCTTCTCCAGCCGGTAGTGGCGGGTGGTGTACGCCAGGTCGATCTCGATCCGTTCCTCGGGGGGCGCCTGGTACCCGAGGTCGGCCAGCCAGAGCGGGGCCCGGGAGCCGCGGCCGGTGGTGTCGACGACCAGGTGCGCGGAGATCGTCCGCTCCTCGGCCCCGGGGGTGCGCGCCTGCACCCTGACCCCGGTGACCCGGTGCCCGGCGGCGTCGGCCACCGGGGCGATGACGTCGTGCTCCTCCAGGAACGACACCTCCGGCAGCTTCCGCACCCGCTCGCGCAGGTGGTACTCGAGCACCGGCCGGGTGGCGGGCACGGACGGCAGACCGGTGCGGGCGGGACGCAGCCGCAGCCCGTTGAAGTACCACTGGATGTCGTTGCTGAAGTCCCCGGGCCGTACCCCCGCGGCGATCAACTCGTCGGTGAGGCCCGGGAACAGTGACTCCATGATCTGGTGGCCGCGGGCGACCAGCCCGTGGGCGTGGTTGCCGTGCGGGACGCCGCGGCGCGGCCCCTGGACCCCGAGGATCCGGTCGCGTTCGACGACGACGACCCGGGGATAGGACTCGGAGAGCACCCTGGCCGCCAGCAGGCCCGCAATGCTTCCGCCGAGAACCACGGCACATTCGTCGGTACGGGTGGCCATGAAGGTCCCCTCTCTCTACGGATTCCGGACGGGTGCGGTCAGGTGGCGGACGGCCCGAACTGGCCCGGGGTGCGACCCTCGCCGGCCGGGCCGCGGTAGGCCTGGGCGAGGTCGAGCCAGCCGTCGGCCTCCTTGCCCTCGGCGGTCAGGGCGAGGTCGTCACGGTGCCGGCGCCGGGTCACCAGGAGGCAGAAGTCGACGGCGGGGCCGCTGACGCGCTGCTCCGCGTCGGCGGGGCCGAACTCCCAGACGGCGCCCGACGGCGCGGTGATCTCGAAGCGGAACTCGCTGTCGGGTGTGGTGAGCCCGCGCGCCTGGTAGCCGAAGTCCCAGGTGCGGACGGCGAATTCGACCAGGTAGCGGAGCCGGTCGGTGTGCTCGCGGGGCACCCCGAGGGCGTCGGCGATGTCCTGGCCGTGGCCGAACAGCTCCATCATGCCGGCGGCGGCCAGCACGGGCGCCGGCAGCGGGCGGACCAGCCACGGCACCAGCTGCCCCGCCGGGACGGCCGCCAGGGCCTGCTCGGCCATCCGCCGCTCGGCGTTCCAGCGCTCCAGCAGGATCTTCGGCGTGCCGGAGGCCAGGTAGGGCTTGAGGGACTGCTGCACCGCACCGTCGAAGTCCTGCCCGACGCCCGCGGCCAGCGCCTTGAACGCCTCGGGGTCGGCCGCGGCGGTGCCCGCCAGCTTGAAGGTGGCCGCGAGGTGGGCGATCTGGTGGGCGACGGTCCAGCCGGGCGCCGGCGTGGGCCGCTCCCAGTCGGCGTCCGCCAGGTTCGCCACCAGGGCTTCGACGGCGTCGCCGTCGGCCTTCAGTGCGGCTGTCACGTCCTGCGAGTCGGCCATGCCTCTTCCTTCCGTCACGGGGGTCCGGTTCCGTCCAGGGGATCCGGATGCCGACGCCTGCTCGACGCGCGGTGCGCGGCGTCGGATCGGGGGCCAGCCCAGTATTGGCCGGGTGCGGATCGGCGGGCTTCTCTGCTCGTGCTGTACGCCCCGCGCACCGCTCGTGCGCCCGGCATCCCGTCATCCCGGTATCTCGGAATCGCGACAGAACGCGGCAGGCCTGCCGGCCGACGGGATCCGTCGGTCGGCAGGCCTGTCGCAGGTCAGTTGACCACAGGACAGTTGACGCTCGGTCAGTCCACCGCCGGTTCCAGGGTGGACAGGGCGAGCCGGTGCCGCCGGCTGATGTACCAGGCGGCCGCGCCGCACAGCAGGGCGAGGGCGGAGACCGCCACCAGGACGGCGGAGGCCGAGGACACCAGGCTCGCCAGCAGCAGCGGGCCCATCAGGCCGCCCAGCCGGTTGAACAGGGAGACCCACCCGGTGGTGCGTCCGCGCCGTTCCGGCTCCGCCAGGTCGGCCGCGATCGGGAGGAAGATCGCCGCCATCGAGTTCACCGAGAACAGCGCGGCCACCAGCGCGCCGGCGGCGATCCAGCCCACCTCGGCCACCGCACCGCTGGCGGTGAGCGCCAGCAGCAGCACGGCGGTGACGGTGGCCAGGCCCGCCGCCATCGAGGTCGGGCCGAAGCGGCGGTAGCCGAGCATCAGCAGCAGGGCGCACGGGATCATCGCGACCGCCGCGACGGTGAGCATCAGGTTCGCGGTGTGCACCGGCACGCCGCCGATCCTGGCCAGGCTCGGCACCCAGGTGGTGAGACCGAAGGTGAGCAGCCCGATCAGGGTGGCGAAGGCGCGTTGCAGACCGCTGGTGAGGGCCCGGGAGGACCTGGGCAGGTGCCGGACGGCCGGTGCGCCCTCGGCCGCCGGGGCGGGGGCGGACGTGCGGTTGGGGACGAAGGGGGTGAGGAGGGCCAGCACGGCGCCGGTGGGGGCGCCGATCAGCCAGAGGATGCGCCAGCCGAACACCGGTTCCAGCCAGAGTGCCGAGCCGGCGGCGACCAGGTAGCCGACCGCGGTGGCGACCACGGAGAGCGCCACCACCACCGATCCGCGGACCTTTCCGCCGACGGTCTCGGTGAGCAGGGTGATCAGCAGCGGGGCGAGACCGCCGACCGCCAGGCCCATCAGGCCGCACATCACCAGGTTGCCCTCGAAGGTGGGCATCGAGCCGCACATGCTGGTGGCGGTGAAGCCGAGGGTGGCGATCAGGTAGGAGCTGCGGCGGCCGATCCGGTCGGTGAGCACGCCGAACAGCAGCGCCCCGGCCGCCGTTCCGGTCAGCCCGCAGACCGCCAGCAGGGAGGCCGTGCGGGGGTCGAGTCCGTACTCGGTGCGCAGGCCCGGTATGACGAAGCCCAGGGTGGAGGTCTTGCTGATGTCGATGGTGAGGGCGGCGGTGCCGATGACGGCGATCAGCAGCCGGCCGCCGCGGCCCGTCCCGGAGTCGGCCGGGACGGCTTTCGGCCGGCCGCGCAGGGCGGCGCCGGCCACCACGAGCAGCAGTCCGCCGAGGGCGGTGAACATCTCCGGCATCTCCGACAGCGCCATGCCGTGCAGCTTCCGGTCGTCGTCGGCCGGCATGTGGGCCATCGGCATCGCCGGATCCATGGCGAAGGAGTGGTAGAAGGCCACCGCGGAGGAGACCAGCACGATCAGGCTGCCGAGGGAGAGCAGCAGTGTGGCGCCGGTGGAGCGGCCGGGGGCAGGGGTGGACAAGAGCGACCTCCGTGGACCGAGGGGGGCGGATCGCGCGACGGGTCGTCAAGATATCGTCTCCGGCCGCTCGTTGACCCTGGAAAGTCGCGCTCGGGTGACTGGAAAGTTATGCCCGGCGTCCGGAGGGCCGCTTCTCGCAGTGTGCGGGGATCGGAGGGTTGTGGAGCGCGAACGTACCTGGCATAACGGCGTTTTGCTTGACTGAGGGAATGAGTCCACGTCACTCGGATCCCCGCGCCCGTCCGGCACTGGTGGACATCGCCGCCCGGCTGCTGGCGGAGGAAGGGCCGCAGGCGCTGTCCGCCCGCCGCATCGCGAGCGAGAGCGGCACCTCCACGATGGCCCTGTACACCCACTTCAACGGAATGCGCGGACTGGTGCGCGCCATGGTCCACGAAGGGTTCACCCGGCTCCAGCACTACTTCACCCTGGTGGAGTTCAGTGACGATCCGGTGAGCGACCTCGCGTTGCTGGGCCGAGCCTACCGGTGCAATGCGCTGGCCAACCCCCACCTGTACGCGGTGATGTTCGGGGGTTCCTCACTGGCCGGATTCTCACTCGGTGAGGAGGACCGGCAATACGGCCGCTACACGCTGGCCGGCGTGTCCGAGTGCGCCGCCCGCTGCATCGAGGCGGGCCGGTTCCGGGCGGCGGACGCCGATCTGGTGGCGCATCAGATGTGGTCGGCGGTGCACGGCCTGGTGGTGCTGGAGCTCGGCGGCTACCTGACCGAGCCCTGGGACGCCGACCGCCTGCTGGAGGCGCAGCTGGTGGGGCTGATGGTCGCCGTCGGCGACACCCGGCAGGCCGCCGTCGCCTCGGTGGCTGCCTCGGCGGGGCGGCTGTGGGAGGTGGACCCCGCGGCGGCCGGAACGGACTGAGGGCCGACCGCCCCCCGGCGCGGCCACCCCACCGGCCCGCCCGCTCCACCGCTTCCCCATCCGCATCGTCCACGCACCCCCCGCCGGCGCATCTCTCCAATTGCTGGAGTATTTCAAACACATACCGGCCAGTATTCGATGCTTCGGCTTTGCCAAATGGAAGCACGGGGAAGCCGTTGAACTTGTCATGTCCTCCTGCTACGGTCATCAGTCGTTATCGGATCGACACACTGTGTCACCGCCGCTTAACGGAAGGGAGATGAGGAAACCTCGCGCGCTCCGGTAGCCAAGGGCGACCCACCCCTTCGGCCGCGTTCCAGGACGCAATACCGGGGCGGAGTTTCCGTCGTCCACCGGTACTGCGAGAATCTGGAGCAGCCTTGAAGCCAGCAATAGAAGAGGCCGTGGCCCGAGCCATCGAGGTCATGCACGAGAACATCGGCGAATTGCTGACCATAGATGACATGGCCCAGGCCGCCATCTACAGCAAATTCCATTTCTCTCGGGAATTCCAGCGGGTGACCGGCGTCTCACCGAGACGTTTCCTGTCCGCCATTCGCATCGACGCCGCCAAACGCCTGCTCATCGAAACGGACCTCACCGTCACCGAGATCAGCCACCGGGTCGGCTACAACAGCGTCGGCACCTTCAGTTCGCGGTTCGCCAGCAGCGTCGGCACCTCGCCCACGATGTTCCGCCAGTTACGCGGCTTCACCACCAGGATCGAACTCGACAACCGGCGCTGGAGCCGGCCGACGGATCTCGCCACCGTCCGCGGCGAGATCCGGGCCTCCGTCGCCGAGGAACTCGGCCGGGTCTTCGTCGGGCTCTTCCGCACCCGCATCCCGGAGGGCCGGCCGGCCGCCTGCACCGTCCTCCCCCGCCCCGGCGCCTTCCACCTCGAACACGTACCGGCCGGGACCTGGTACCTCCTCGCGCACTCCGTCCCCGCCTCCTTCGACGAGGTCCTCACCGGCGAGGTCTCCGTCGGATCCGTCGGCCCCATCGAGATCAGGCCGAACGTACCGCTGGACCCGCTCGAACTGCGCCTGCGCCCGGTGCACGTCCTCGACCCGCCGGTCCTGCTCGCGCTGCTGGACGTCCGGGCGGCGGCCCTCTCCGGGAACACCAAGCTCCCCAAGGCCGGCTGAGTAGGCGTCGGACTCGGCCTCAGGTGCCGGCCCCGGACCCGACGAGGGGGCGGCGGCCGGCTCCTGCCGACCGCCGCCCCCTGGGCCTGTCCTCGAACTCGCTTCCGACGCCGGGGTGCTCAGGCCCGCCGTCTCACCGCGATGGCCGCCGCACCCAGCAGACAGGCCACGGCGGCGGTGACGTAGGCGAGGTGGTACCCGGCGAGCTGGTCCGAGCTGGTCGCCGCGACCAGGACCATCACCGCCACACCCGCACTGGCGCCGATCTGCTGCGTCACCACGTTCAACGCACCCGCGACGCCCTGCTGTTGCTCCGGGACGCCGGACAGGCCCGCGGAGGTCATCGAGGGGAAGTTCAGCCCCTGGCCGACGCCGCTGACCACCAGGCCGGGCAGCACGTGCAGCACGTAGTCGCCGTCCTGCGGGGTGCCCAGCCACAGCCCGGTGCCCACCCCGATCAGGACGAGGCCGACGGCCATCAGCGTGCGCGGGGAGTACCTGGCCAGCAGTCGGCCGGTGGCGAAGTTGGCGGTGAGGAACACGGCCAGGGACATCGGCACCAGCGCCACGCCGGACTCGAAGGGCGAGTAGTGCAGCATCCCCTGGAGGTACAGCGGGGCGAAGAACAGCATCCCGACCGAGCCCATGTACTGGAGGAACGCCGCCAGGCTCGCCTCCCGCACCGCGGTGATCCGGAAGAGGCCGAGCGGCAGCAGCGGGTCGGCGGTGCGGTGCTCGCGCACGACGAACAGCACCAGGGAGAGCACCGCGGCGCCGAGGACGACCCACGCCGACGCACCGCTGCCGCTGACGCCGACGATGAGCAGGGTGAGGCCGAGGGTGCCGGTGATCGCGCCGGGCAGGTCGAGCCGGCCGCGGTGCCCGGTGCCGTCGGGCAGTCCGATGCGCGTCGCGCCCAGCACGCCGAGGCCGAGCAGCACCGAGAACCACAGCACCGAGCGCCAGCCGAAGAACTCGGTCAGCACGCCGCCCAGCAGCACCCCGCCGCTGAAGCTCGCGGCGCCGACGGCCGCGTACACGCCGAAGGCCCGGTTGCGGGCCGGACCGGCCGGGAACGTGTCGGTGAGCAGCGCCAGCGCGGCCGGTCCGGACAGCGCGGCGCCGATGCCCTGGACGGCGCGCGCGCCCAGCAGGGTCACGGTGTTCGGGGCCACCGCCCCGACCAGCGCGGACACGGTGAACAGGGCGACACCGACCTCGAACACCCGCCGCCGTCCGAGCACGTCGGCCAGTCTGCCGCCGACCAGCAGGAAGCCGGCGAAGGTGACCGCGTAGGCGGTCATCACCCACTGGAGCGTGGTCTCGTCCAGGTGGAAGCGCTCTCCGACGGACGGCAGGGCGGCGTTGAGCACGCCGAGGCCGCTCACGTCCAGTGCGAGCGCTCCGGCCAGCACGCCGAGGGCCAGTCCCGGCCGGCGGACCGACCCGGCCGCGGTGCCGGTGGAATCAGTGGAGTCAGTGGTATCCGTGGTGTCGGTCATGCGGGCCTGCCGTCGAGGTCGCGGCCGACGGGTGCCCGACCGAGGTGGTCGTCACGTCCGGGTAAGGAGCTGTTGGCATCGGCTGACGCCGCATCGAATTTGTCAACTGCCATGCGCACAGCTTGCATTGGTCGATCGTCCGCTGTCCACTCCGCGCCGGGGCGCCCGGACGGCACCGGGCGGTACCGTACGAGGAGATCGAATCGGACACTTTGTCGATCAAATCTCGCCACTGCCGCAACCGGACCGCAAAGTGCGCAATCCTGGAGTCGACGCCCCCTCCGCGCTCGACGGCGGACGAAAAGGCCGGTGCCGCGGAATCCTGGCAGCGGAATGCGCGACAGACCCATCGGCAAGGCCGCACGCGTCGGTGAGAACTCCACAGTGAGCCGCTGAATCGCGATCGCTCGAGTCACCTCGAAGCCCCCCCGCCCTCGAAGCCCCGTCCTCGGCGTGCGCGCCGCCGAGTCGCGTGGTCAGCGCCTCGAACCCTCCCTTCCCGTCACGAGAGGAGCCACGTTGCCCGAGCACACGCCCAGTCATGTCATGTACAGGTCTAGTCCATCTCTTCGTGGCCGAATCGACCTGACGTCGACACATTGACCGTCCCCCCCTTGCGAACGATCGGTCGTGAAGCTCCACCCGTCCATTCCATCCGCCCTGTCGAGGGAGTCGCCATGCCCCAGGAGCGCGCAGCGCGAGACATATCAGCCGTCACGGATTTCCTGCTATCACGTTTTGCCGAGCTGTTGGACATCTCCGCGAACTCCGTGGACCGGTGGGCGCCGATGCACCGGTACGGGTTGGACTCGTTGAGGTCGGTGAACCTCGCGGCCGCGCTGTCCGAGTTCCTCGGCTGGCAGGTCCCGGCGACCTGGATGTGGCAGTACCCGACCGTCGACGCGCTGGCCCGCGCCCTCGTCGACGGTCCGCGGGCCGCGGAGCCCGCCCCGAGCACCGAGCGCCGCAAGCCCTCGCACGAGCCCGTCGCGATCGTGGGCATCGGCTGCCGCTTCCCCGGCGGGCCCGACCCGTCCGCGTTCTGGCGGCTGCTGGTCGAGGGCGGCGACGCCGTCGGACCGGTGCCGGCCGCCCGCCGCGAACTGCTGAACGACCGGGTCCGCTGGGGCGGGTTCATCGACGGCATCGACCGGTTCGACCCGCTGTTCTTCGGCATCTCGCCCCGCGAGGCCGTCCAGATGGACCCCCAGCAGCGGCTGATCCTGGAGCTGTCCTGGGAGGCCCTGGAGGACGCGGGCATCGCACCGCACAGCCTCGTCGGCAGCGACACCGGCGTGTTCATGGCCTCCTGCTGGGGCGACTACGCCGCCCTGGCCCACTACCGCGGCCCCGACAGCCAGATCACCCCGCACACCGCGACCGGCATGCACGACGGCATCATCGCCAACCGCGTCTCCTACGTCCTCGGCCTCCAGGGCCCCAGCATGGCCATCGACTCCGCCTGCGCCGGATCGCTCATCTCGGTGCACACGGGCTGCCAGTCGATCTGGCTCGGCGAGAGCGACCTCGTCCTGGCCGGTGGCGTGAACCTGAGCTTCGTCTCCGACTACTACACCGCCATGGACGCCATGGGCGCGCTCGCCCCGGACGGCCGCTGCAAGTCCTTCGACGCCCGTGCCAACGGCTACGTCCGCGGCGAGGGCGCCGGCGTCGTCGTGCTCGCCCCGCTGAGCGTGGCGCTGGAGCGCGACCTGCCGGTGTACTGCCTGATCAAGGGCAGCTCCTCCAACAACGACGGCCTGAGCAACGGCATGACGGCGCCGAACCCCCAGGCGCAGGAGAAGATGCTCCGCACCGCGTACCAGCGGGCCGGCATCGCCCCGCACCTCGTGGACTACATCGAGTGCCACGGCTCCGCCACGCCACTCGGCGACCCGATCGAGGCCAACGCCATCGGCGCGGTGCTGGGCGCCGGCCGCACCGAGCCGCTGCGGCTGGGCTCCGTGAAGTCCAACGTCGGCCACCTGGAGGCGGCCGCCGGCATCGTCGGCCTGGTCAAGCTCGCGATGTCGATGCGCAACGGCGTGCTGCCGCCGAGCCTCCACTACAGCGCGCCGAACCCGCAGATCATGTTCGAGGAGTACAACCTCACCGTCCAGGACCGGCTGGCGCCGTGGCCGCGGCGGTCCGACGCCCGCCGCGGCGGCGTCAGCTCCTTCGGGTTCGGCGGCTCGATCTGCCACGTCGCCGTCGAGGAACTGCCGCGCCCCGAGGCCTCGCTCCTGCTGCTGGCCGCGGACTCCCGCGAGGCGTTGGCCGAGCGGGCCCGGGCGCTGCGCGACGGCACCGACCTGCGCGCGCTCTGCCGCCGGACGCCCGGCGACGGCCCGTTCCGGCTCGCGGCCACCGCCCGCGACATGGCCGAACTCCGGAGCAACCTCGACGCCTTCGACAACGGCGCGAAGGCCCCCGGACTGAGCGTCGGGGAGCCCGCCGGGCGCAGGCCGCGGGTGGCCTTCCTGTTCTCCGGCAACGGGTCGCAGTGGGTCGGCATGGGCCGCCAACTGCTGGCCGGCCAGCCGGTGTTCCGCCGGTCCATGATGAGGTCCGACAAGCGGATGCGGGAGCTGCTGGGCTTCTCGCTCGTCGAGCAGCTGCTGGCCGCCGACGGCCGACTGGACGACATGGACGTCTTCCAGCCGCTGCTGTTCTCCCTCCAGGTCGCACTGGCCGAGACCTGGCGCTCGCTGGGCGTGGAACCGGACGTCGTGGTGGGCCAGAGCGTCGGCGAGTTCGCCGCCTCCCACGTCGCCGGCGCACTCGACTTCGACGACGCCTCCCTCCTGGCCGCCCACCACGGCCGGCTCCTCCAGCAGCTGGCCGTGGGCCGCGGCGAGGGCATCGTGGTGATGACCCCCGCGGACGAGGTCCGGCCGCACCTGACCGGCGGGCTCACCCTCTCCGGCCACAACGGCCTGAACTCCACGCTCGTCACCGGCACTCCGCAGGAGATCGACGACCTCGTCCGGCGGCTGACCGACGCGGGCGTCACCAACCACCGGGTACGGATGGGCCACGCCCCGCACTCGCCGCTGGTCGACCACGTCCTCGCCCCGCTGAAAGTCGAGCTGGCGGGCATCCGGCCCCGGACCGCCCGCATCCCGATGGTCTCGACCGTCACCGGCGAGGCCGTCGACGGCGCGGAGCTCGGGCCGGACTACTGGGCGGACAACCTGCGCCGGGAGATCCGGGTGGTCGACGCCCTCACCAAGCTGCGCGACCACGACGTCGACGCGGTGGTCGAGCTCAGCCCGCACCCCCTGCTGCTCAAGTCGGTGTCGGAGATCCTGCCGTCGGCCACCACCCTGCCCTCGCTCCGGCGCGGCGCCGACGAGGCCGCGACCCTGCTCGGCTCGCTCGGCGCCCTGTACGCCGCCGGACTCCCCGTCACGGCCCACCCGTTCCTGGCCGGCGACCGGGGCCGGCACGTCGCGCCGAGCCCGGGCGACGCCCCGGCCGACGAACGGCCGCACCTGGTGACCGTCACCGCCCGCACCGCGGGCGCGCTGGCCGACACCTGCCGCGAACTGTCCAACCACGTGGAACGCGACCCGGCCCTGCGGGTCTCCGACCTCGCCTACACCCTCGCCGCCCGGCGCACCCACCACAGCCACCGGATCGCGCTGTTCGCCCGCAACCGGCAGGACGTCCTGGACGGGCTCGCCCGGGTCGCCGCCGGTCAGCCGCACCCCGACGTCGTCACGGGCACGGTCTCCGGCAACGCCGACCGGCGGGTGGCGCTGGTGTTCTCCGGCGGCGGCACCCAGTGGGTCGGCATGGGCCGCGAACTGCTGCGCTCGCACGCCGGGTTCCGGACCTGGATGAACGCCTGCGACGCCGCCGTGCGCGCGGCCGGCGGCTGCTCGGTGCTCGACCACCTCGCCGCCCCGGCCGAGGAGGCCAGGTACGAGGAGATGGACTTCCAGCAGCCCGTGCTGTTCGCCCTCCAGGTCTCGCTGGCGAAGGTCTGGCTGGACCTCGGCATCGAGCCGGCCGCCGTCGTCGGGCACAGCCTGGGCGAGGTCGCGGCCGCCTGCGTGGCCGGCGCGCTGTCGCTGGAGGACGCCGCCCGCGTCGTGGTCGCCCGTTCGCACCTGCTGGAGCGCAAGGCCGCCGAGGGCGCCATGATCTCGGTCGACCTGCCGGAGGCGGAGCTGCTGCCGCGGCTCGCCCCGTACGCCGAGGACGCCGCCGTCGCCGTGGTCAACAGCCCCACCAGCGCGGCGGTCTCCGGCTCCCCCGAGGCCGTCGACGCGCTGGAGGCGGACCTCCGGCGGGACGGGATCTCGGTACGGCGGATCCGGGTCGAGCGGCCGGTGCACAGCCCCGGCATGGACCCGCTGCTCCAGCCGCTGCGCGAGGGCATCGACGGCATCACCCCGCTGACGCCCGGCATCCCCTTCCACTCCACGGCGCTGGCCGACACGGTGGACCCGGTCGCCGACGTCGACTACTGGGTGCACAACCTGCGCAACCAGGTCCGGTTCGCCGAGACCATCGGCGCGCTGGTCGACCGGGGCGTCTCCACCTTCGTCGAGATCGGCCCGCACGAGACGCTGCGCGGCGCGGTCGAGGAGATCGGGTTGTCCCGCGGCGTCCAGGTGCACGCGGTCAACTCCCTGCGGCGCGAGGAGAGCGACGTCCGCTGCCTGCTGGGCGCCGCCGCCTCGCTGTACGTCCGGGGCGTGCCGCTGACCTTCGACTCCCTCTTCGACGACGACGTCGAGCTCGTGGAGACCCCGCTGGTCCAGTGGCAGAAGGAGCGCTACTGGATCGACACCGAGCCCCGCCGCGAGCCCGCCCCGGCCCCGGCCGCCGACACCGTGGCGGTGGCCGCCCCGGCGGCCACGGCGGTCGAGGCGCGGCCCGCCGCCCCGCAGGCGGCGGCGGAGCGGCCGGTCGCGGAGGTCGTCCTCGCCGAACTCGCCGACGCGCTGGGCGTGCCGGTGGGCCGGTTCGACGCGAACGCCGGTCTGCGCGACTTCGGCCTCGACTCCATGCTGGCGATCCGCCTCGTCAACAAGATGCAGGCGCTGCTCGGGCACCGGGTCTCGCCGGTGGTCTTCCTGGACGGGCGCTCCATCGCCGAGGTCGTCGACCACTTCGTCGAGATCACCGGCGGCCCGGCCGCGCCGGCGCCCGCCTCGCCCCCGGCCGCCCCGGCTCCGGCTCCGGCCCCGGCTCCCGTGGCCGAACCGGAGCCCTCCTTCCTGGCGGACCTGTCCGAGCTGGACGCCGAGGAGCTGGTGGAGGAGCTCGACGCACGCGGGCTGCTGGAGGCCACCGACGCACCGGCGCTGGAGCAGCTGCGCGCCGAAGGCCTCGGCCTCCAGGTGGCGCCCGCCTCGCACGGCCAGGCCTCGCTCTGGTTCATGCAGATGGTCGCGCCGGACGCCGTCCCCTACAACTTCATGGTGACCGCCCGGATCCGGGCCGAGGTCGACGAGGAGGCCCTGGAGCGCGCCGTCCGGGCCGTGCTGGACCGCCACCCCGCGCTGCGCACCGTCTTCGTGGAGGCGGGCGGAAACCCCTACCAGGTCATCCTGGACGAGCCGGTGTACGAGTTCCTGGTGGTGGACACCTCCGACCTGGACGACGAACAGGCCCGCGAGGAACTGGCCCAGTACGGGCACGAGCCGCTCGACATGGACAACGGGCCGCTGGTGCGGATCGTCCTGATGCGGCGCGGGCCGGCCGACCACTACCTGATGGTGCTCGTCCACCACATCGCCTCGGACGCGGCGTCGGCCGACGTCATGATCCGCGAGCTCCAGGAGTACTACGAGGGCGCCGACCCCGCCGCGAGCGCGCCGGTCGCCCCGTACACCGAGTTCGTCGAGTGGGAGCGGCAGTGGCTGGCCGGGCCGGCCGCCGAGGCGGCGCTGGACTGGTGGTCGCGGAAGCTGGCCGACCCGCCCGCCCACCTCGACCTCTCCAGCAAGGAGCGGCCGCCGGGCGTCACCTACGAGGGCCGCGACATCGCGTTCCGCTGGAGCGCCGAGGAGACCCGCCTGCTGCGGGAGTTCGCGGTGCGCGAGGGCGTGTCGATCAGCACCGTCGTGCTGGCCGGGTTCTTCGCCACCCTCAACCGCGCCGCCGGGACCGAGGACGCGGTGCTGGCCACCGCCATCGCCCAACGGGCCGAGCCCGGCTGGGAGTCCGCCATCGGCTACTACCTCAACACCGTGCTGGTGCGGGCGAACCCGGCCGCCGACCGCAGCTTCCGCGAGCTGCTGCGCGAGGTCCACGCCTTCTCGCTCGGCCTGCTGGAACACATGAACTACCCCCTCGACCTGCTGGCCTCCCAGCTGAAGCCGCCGCGCGCCGAGGGCCGCTCCCCCTGGTTCGACGTGGTGGTGAACTGGCTGTCCTCGGACGCCTTCCCCCGCTCCGTGAAGCTCTTCCACGGCGTCGGCGAGACGCTCACCCCGGACGGCGCGCTGCCGCTCGAACCGCTCCAGGTGCGCAGGCACCTCGCCAAGTTCGACCTCGAGATCTCGATGGCCGACATCGACGGCAGGGTGGCCGGCCACGTCCAGTTCAAACCGAGCTACCTGGAAAGGCAGACCGTGACGGCACTACTCGCGCTGTACCGCACCGTGCTCTTCGACTCGATCGCCCGACCCGACCAGGCCCTCGGCGACCTCGCGTCGACCGGCCTCCCCGAGGAGACCCACCAGTGAGCGACACCCTGCACTCCGAGTTCGTCGCCCAGGCGGTCAAGAACCCCGACGCGACCGCGGTCTACTCCGACGCGGGCGTCCTGACCTACGGCGAACTGAACGAGCGGTCCCGGGTACTGGCCGAGCGGCTGGTCGCCGACGGCGCGGGCCCCGGCGTCCCGGTCGGGATCTGCGTCGAACGCACCCCCGACCTGCTCGTGGCGGTCCTGGCCGCGCTGCGCGCCGGATCCTGCTACCTCCCGCTGGACCCGAACTACCCCGCCGACCGGCTGACCCTCATGGTCCAGGACAGCGGCACCCGGCTGCTGCTCACCACGCCCGCGTCCCGGGCGAGTTGCCCGCCCGGGCCGACGGTGGTCGTGCTCGGGGACACCGTGACGACCGAGCCCGGCGCCAAGCCCGTGGCGGTCGTGCCCGAGGACACCGCGTACGTCATCTACACCTCGGGCTCCACCGGCCGGCCCAAGGGCGTGGCCGTCCGGCACGCCGGCGCGGTGGCGATGCTCGCCGAGATGGACCGGGTCCTGGAGGGCTGTGACCTGAGCGGCGTCTCGGCGGCGAGCTCGGTCTGCTTCGACATGTCCGTGATGGAGGTCTTCAACGCGCTGTGCCGCGGCGGCGCCGTGGTGCTCGTCGAGAGCGCCGTGCACCTGCCGGAGAGCCGGTACGTGGACCGGATCACCCACCTGACCGTCGTCCCGTCCGTGATGAACGGCCTGCTCGACGCCGGCGCCCTGCCCCCGAACGTGCGCTCGGTGGTGTTCGGCGGCGAGGCCCTGCGCCGCAAGCTGGTGGACCGGACCTACCGGGAGACCGGCGCCACCCGGGTGTTCAACGCCTACGGCCCCACCGAGGGGACGGTCTTCTGCTCGTTCGGGCTGGTGCCCGAGGAGGGGACCGACGAGCCGACCATCGGCCCGCCGACCACCAGCGACCTGGTTTACGTGCTCGACGACAACCTCCAGCCGCTGCCGGCCGGCGAGTCCGGCGAGCTCTACCTCGGCGGCGTCGGCCTCGCGCACGGCTACGTCAACCGGCCGCGCACCACCGCCGAGCGGTTCGTACCGGACCCGTTCCGCAGCGGCGAGCGGATGTACCGCACCGGGGACGTCGTCGCGTTCACCGAGGACGGCGAACTCCGGTTCCTCGGCCGCTCCGACCACCAGGTCAAGCTGCGCGGCTACCGGATCGAGCTGGAGGAGGTCGAGGCCCGGCTGACCGCCTGCCCCGAGGTCCGGGAGGCGGCCGCCGTCGTCCGGGGCAACCGGCTGATCGGCTACGTCGTGCCCACGGGCGACGGCGCGCCGCAGGACGGCCCCAGGGTGGACGCCGCGCTCCAGAGCGCCGTCACCGGCCGGCTCGCCGTCGAACTGCCCGACTACATGGTGCCCGCGACGCTGGTGTCCCTGCCCGCGCTCCCGCTGGGCCCGGGCGGGAAGCTCGACCGCGCCGCGCTGCCCGAGCCGCCGGCCGCCGGCACCGACCGGCCGCTGACCGCCGCCGCCACCCCGACCGAGGTGGCGCTGTCGGAGATCTGGGGCCAGCTGCTCGACCTCGAACCGTCGAGCATCGACGTGCAGTCCGCCTTCTACGACCTCGGCGGCGACTCGCTGCTGCTGGTCCGCCTCGCCCGGCTGATGACCCGGCGCTTCGACCGGCGCGTCCGGGTGCCCGACCTCTTCAGCTTCCGCGACATCGCCTCGCTCGCCCGCTGGCTCGACGAGGAGATCGGCGCCACCCCCGAGGTGGTCCAGTCGGCCCGCGAGCGGGCCGGCGCCCGCCGGGCCGCGCTGCGCGGCCGCGGCGGCGCCACCCGCCGCTGAGCCCCGTCACCCCCACCCGAACCGAAGCAACCGGAGCAGGAGCCTTCCCATGACCGACAGCCCCGAGCAGGAGTACGACCCGGGTGACGTGGCCGTCATCGGCATGTCCCTGCGGGCACCAGGAGCCCGTACCAAGGAACAGTTCTGGGACGTCCTCGTCAACGGCCGGGAGACCGTCTCCTTCCTGGCGAAGGACGACATCCACGTCGACGAGACCCTGATCCACAGCCCGTTCTACGTACGGGCCTGCGGCGTCCTCGACACGTACGACAAGTTCGACCCGTCGGTGTTCGGGATCAGCGACCGGATGGCGGCCGCGATGACCCCGGAGAACCGGCTGTACCTGGAGAGCGCCTGGGAGTCGCTGGAGGACGGCGGCTACGACCCGGACCGGCTCAAGGCCGAGATCGGCATGTACGGCGCCAACAACCCGCAGACCGCCGCGCTCTACAGCTCCCCGCCGGACCGCGTCTCCGTCGGCCCCGAGGCGATCGAGGCCAGCCTGGCGTGGTCGCCGGACACCATGACCTCCAACGCGCTGTACTACATGGGGCTCACCGGCGAGGCCGTCACCGTCGCCGCCGTCTGCGCGGGCTTCCACTACGCGGTGCACCTGGCCTGCCAGTCGCTGCTGCTCGGCCAGAGCGACATGGCGATCGCCGGCGGCTCGATGGTCCGCCTGCCGCACCCCCGCGGCCACCTGTGGGAGGAGAACCGCATCCTGTCGAAGGACGGCCACTGCCGCCCCTTCGACGCCAACGGCACCGGCACCGCGCTGTCCAGCGGTGTCGTCACCGTGCTGCTGAAGCCGCTGGGCCGGGCCGTCGCCGACCGCGACCACGTCTACGCGGTGGTCCGGGGCTCGGCCGTCAACAACAACGGCGTCAGCGCCATGGCGTACGGCCTGGCCCAGCCCGAGCGGCTGAGCGCCTGCATCGCCGCCGCCATGGAGGTCGGCGGCGTCACCCCGGACACGGTGTCCATGTACGAGGCCAACGGGCTCGGCCTGCCGATGACCGACGAGCTCGAAGTGCACGCCGCGACCATGGCGTTCGGCAAGCAGACCGCGACCACCTCGATCGGCGGGGTCAAGGGCAACGTGGGCCACGGCGGCGTGGTCTCCGGCGGCTTCGGCGCGATCAAGGCCGCGCTGGCGCTCTACCACAAGACCCTCCCGGCGACGATCAACCTGACCGAGGTCAACCAGGACCTCGACTTCCCCAGCACCCCGTTCGTGCCGCAGATCGAGGGCGCGGCCTGGGAGCCGGAGGCCGGCATCCGCCGCGCCGGCATCACCTCGATCGGCGGCGGCGGCTACAACGCCCACCTGCTGCTGGAGGAGGCGCCGGCGCCCGCCGAGCGCGCCCCCGAGGACACCGGCCGGCCGCGGCTGGCCACCCTGTCCGCGATGGACGACGAGGCGCTGGCCCGTCAGCGCACCCGGCTCAGGGAGTGGCTGGAGGCCGACCCCGGCCTGCGCCTGGACGACGTCTGCTTCACCCTGAACCTCGGCCGCAAGGTGATGGGCCGCCGGTGGGCGGCCGTGGTCCGCAGCCGCGAGGAGCTGGTCGCGGCGCTGTCCGACGACGCCCGCGGCCCCGTCACGTCGACCGCCGCCGCCCCGCGGACGGACCCCGGCGCCTTCGAGCGCAACGACGCCGGGATCGTCCCGTCCGGCCAGGACGCACCCGCACTGGCCGACCTGGCCGCCGCCTGGGTGACCGGCCAGCAGGTGGACTTCGACGCCCTGCACCGGGACGGGTCGGGCCGGCGCGTGCCACTGCCCACCTACCCCTTCCAGCCCCGCCGTTTCTGGCGTACGGACTGGTGAGCATGAGCGCACCGGCACTGGACACGGTGGACCTGGGCGACCCGGCCACCTTCGCGGACCACGACCTCGACGGGTTCTGGCGCACCCTGCGGGACACCGCGCCGCTGCACTGGAACCCGCCGGCCGGCGGCCGCCGGGGGTTCTGGGTGCTCTCCCGCTACGACGACATCATGGCCACCTACCGGGACAACGTGAACTTCACGTCCCAGCGCGGCAACGTGCTCGTCACCCTCCTGGAGGGCGGCGACGCCGGGGCCGGCCGGATGCTGGCCGTCACCGACGGGCCCCGGCACCTGGAGCTGCGCAAGATCCTCCAGCGGGTGCTGTCGCCGAGGGTGCTCGACGAGGTCGCGCGGACCGTCCGGGTCAACACCCGGCTGTGGATCCGCGAGGCGGTCGAGTCCGGCGGCTGCGACTTCGCGGAGCAGATCGCCAGCCGGATCCCGATGACCACCATCTCGAACCTGCTCGGGGTGCCCGAGCGGGACCGGGACTACCTGCTCTCGCTGACCAAGACCGCGCTGTCGGCGGACGACGAGGACGTCGACGAGGTCGACTCCGAGATGGCCCGCAACGAGATCCTGATGTACTTCATGGACGTCGTCGAGGAGCGGCGCGAGTCACCGGGCGACGACGTGATCAGCATGCTGATCGGCAGCGCCATCGACGGTGTGCCGCTGTCCGACGAGGACGTGGTGCTCAACTGCTACAGCCTGATCATCGGGGGCGACGAGACCAGCCGGCTGACGATGATCGACTGCGTCCGCACGCTGGCCTCCCAGCCCGAGCAGTGGCGCCGGCTCAAGCACGGCGAGGTCGCGGTCGAGACCGCGGTGGACGAGGTGCTGCGCTGGGCCTCGCCCACCATGCACTTCGGGCGCAGCGTCGAGCGGGAGACCGAACTGCACGGCGTACGGCTGCGGCCGGGCGAGATCGTCACGCTCTGGCACGCCTCCGGCAACCGGGACGAACGGGTCTTCGCGCGGCCCGAGGTGTTCGACCTCGGCCGCACCCCCAACAAGCACCTGGCCTTCGGCTACGGCCCGCACTTCTGCGTGGGCTCGTACCTGGCCAAGGTCGAGATCGCCGAACTGCTCAGGGCCCTGCGGGACTTCACCCTCGGGTTCGAGCAGACCGAGGAGGCGCAGCGGATCCGGTCCAACTTCCTGACCGGGTTCTCCACCATGCCGGTGCGCTTCGAGCCCGACCACTCCGGACTGCGACCGCGGGAGTGCGGATGAACATCTACATGTCAGGACAGGGGGCGTTCGCGGTCCAGGTCGCGGAAGCCCTGCTGGACAACGGGCACAAGATCGTCGGCGCGGCCGCACCCCGGCTGCGCAAGGGCAAGTCCGACGAGGGCGACGCGATGTCCTGGGACCGCCTGCGGGCCTGGGCGTTCCCCCGGGACATCCCCTGGACGGACTCGGCCGAACTGCGCGCGATGCACATCCCGGACGGGGTGGACATCATCGTCGCCGCGCACTCGCACGCCTTCCTCGGCCGCCAGACGCGTGCCAGGGCCTCCGTCGCGACCATCGGGTACCACCCCAGCCTGCTGCCGCTGCACCGCGGCCGGGACGCGATCCGGTGGACCATCCGCGACGGCGACAAGGTGACGGGCGGGAGCGTCTACCACCTCACCGAGCGCACCGACGGCGGCCCGCTCGCCGCCCAGGAGCACCTGCTCGTGCCGCCGGGGTCGACCGCGCAGAGCCTGTGGCGCGACCACCTGGCCCCGCTCGGCGTGCGACTGCTGCTGAAGGTGGTCGCCGACCTCGCCGCGGACCGGCGGATCGAGGTCCCCCAGGACGAGAAGCTGGCGACCTGGGAGCCCGCGATGGACGCCCAGCCGCTGTTCAAACCGGAGCTCATCGCCCTGCCCGGCACCACCCGGGTCGACAGCAGCGCCTCGGCACTGCACGACCGGTAGGACCGCCCGCCCCTCGCGGCCGTGGCCCCGCGCACACCTCGTGCGCGGGGCCACGGCCGTCTGCCGAGACCCGCCGACCGGGCCGCGGCACCGCCGATGACCAGCGAGGATGCCCCGGAACTGCGACGTGGGCCAACCATGCGCCGGCCGCGTCGACGCCGCCCGTCACCATCCGCCACCGTCGCCAGGAGCAGGAACCGGACCTTTCTCCTCCGCTTCACGGCATGACTTCCGTCACAGCCGGGCGGCCGGTTTATCCGGTTTTACCTGCGCTGCTCCCCTTCTGGCCACAGGTCGACGAGTACGCACATCCGCACGCCTTTCTCATGAACCTTTGACACCCCGTTAAGCGTCCATGAAGATCCGCTCAAACTTCGCCCACATCCCGGAAGTCGGAGCTTACGCACAGTGAGAACAGCAGCAAGACGGTCGGGCGGCCTGCTCGCCGCGGCACTCGCCGCGGTCGCGCTGGCCGCGACCGCGGTGGTGCCCGCCGCCGCGGTCGGCGGGACGCCACCGCGCGGCCCGGCGGGGCAGCAGGACACCGCCGAGACCCTGGCGGTCAAGGAGGCCACCCGCACCGGCAAGCCGGTCGAGGTGCTCGCCAGCCGCAGCGAGACCAGTGACACCGTCGCCCAGCCCGACGGCAAGCTGAAGACCACCACCTACGTCCAGCCCAAGCGCGTGCGCAAGAACGGCGCCTGGGTGGACCTCGACCCGACGCTGCGGACGCTGCCCGGCGGCGCCGTCGCCCCCAAGGGGTCCACCGCCGACGTGCGGTTCTCCGGTGGCGGCAGCGAGCCGCTGGTCCGGATGGCCCGGGCCGGCAAGGAGCTGAACCTCAGCTGGCCCAAGCCGCTGCCCAAGCCGACGGTCAACGGCGCGACCGCCGAGTACCGCTCGATCCTTCCGGACGTGGACCTGCGGCTCTCCGCCACCAGGACCGGGTTCACCCAGGTCATCGTGGTGCACACGGCCGAGGCCGCGAAGAACCCCGAGCTGGACCAGCTCCGGCTCGGCCTGCAGGGCACCGGCCTGACGGTCGCCCAGGAGGCCGACGGCACCCTCACGGCGAAGGACCCCTCCGGCGGCGGCACCGTCTTCGAGGCTCCCGTCCCGGTGATGTGGGACTCCTCCAAGCCGGCCGCGGCCGCTCCGGCCGCAGCCCCCGCCGCCCCGAAGTCGTCCAAGGCCGCCCCGCAGACCGAGGCGGCCGCCCAGGCCCCCGCCGCCGGCCCCACCGGCCCCACCGACCCCGCCGCCGCCGGTTACGGCGACCTGCCCGGCGAGGGCGCCAAGATGACCCGGCTCAAGGTCGACCTGCCCAAGGACGGCCTCGTGCTGTCCCCCGACCAGGCCATGCTGGACGCCCCGGACACCGTCTACCCGGTGATGATCGACCCGGCGTGGAACACCCCGCACGCGGGTGACTGGGCGGGCGTCTCGCGCACCTACCCGAACCAGGCGTACTGGCACTTCACGTACAACAGCAACTACGTCCACGACTGGGGCGTCGGCTACTGCGGCGACACCTCGCGCTGCGCGCCCACCGACGTGAAGCGGGCCTTCTTCCAGGTCTCCAACCCCTTCGTGGGCAAGCAGATCCTCGCCGCCACCTTCGGCACCTACGAGAGCTGGTCGTACTCCTGCGACGCCCGGCCCGTCGAGCTGTGGAACACCGGCTACATAGCCCCCGGCCTGACCTGGAACGGCCAGAACGCCTCCGGGTTCTGGAGCCGCTACCTGCAGACCATCAACACCGCCAAGGGCTGGAGCGGCAGCTGCCCCGGCGGCTGGCTGGAGTACGGCCAGGACGGCGCGGTGCGCAACCTCGTCCAGGACGCCGCGAACTGGGGCTGGCCGACCATCAGCTTCGGCCTGAAGGCCCAGAACGAGGGCGACACCCTCGCCTGGAAGCGCTTCACCGACGACGCCTACCTGTCGGTGTACTACAACCTGCGGCCCAACCAGATCCCGATGTCCGACATGACGATGTCGCCGGGCTCGGTCTGCCAGTACCCGGGCATCAAGATCAACAAGATGCCGCAGGTCACCACCCGCGCCTCCGACCCGGACGGCGAGGCGATCGGCGTCCAGTTCGCGGTCGGCTGGGACGACGGCACCGGCCTGCGCCGCCGCTGGTGGTCCACCGGCTCCGAGGACGCCGCACCGGGAGGGGACACCTTCAAGGCCTCCGGCTCGATGTTCTCCTGGCCGCTGCCGACCGGTCTGCCGCAGAACCTCCAGCTCGACTGGGAGGCCCGCGCCTGGGACGGCGCCCAGTGGGGGCCGTGGTCCTCCGACGGTGACCCGACCGGCTGCTACTTCACCGTCGACACCTCCGCCCCGGACGGCCCGGCGATCACCTCGGACGCCTACCCGGGCTCCAAGGACGCCACCGCGGCGCTCCCGTGGACCGACGGCGTCGGCAGGAACGGCTACTTCACCCTGAAGTCCGCCGCCACCGACGTGGTCAAGTACCAGTGGGGCCTGGACACCTCGCCGTCCGCGGCGAACGAGACCGCCACCAGCGGCGGCGCCGCGCAGACCGTCCGCGTCCAGCCGCAGACCGCCGGCGCGCACTTCCTCTCCGCCCGGGCCGTCGACGGCGCGGGCAACGCCTCGCAGCCCGAGACGTACTACTTCAACGTGCTCTCCGGCCAGACCCAGCGCACCGGCTGGTCGATGGACGACGCGAGCGGCACCGGCGTCACCGGCGCCGGCGGCGGCTTCGAGGCCACCCTCGGTTCCGGCGCCGCCCCGGGCGCGCCCGGCCACCTCAAGGAGGCCCTCAGCCTGGACGGCACCGCCAACGGCTACGCCGAGACCCAGGGCAACGTGCTGGACACCACCCGCGGCTTCGCCGTCTCCGCCTGGGTCAACCTCACCGGCGACACCACCCGCAACCGGGTGGCGGTCAGTGAGAACGGCAACTGGGCCGCCCGCTTCGCCCTCGGCGTGATGAGCGGCAAGTGGGCGATGTGGACCTCCAGCCAGGACACCGACGCCGTCTACACCCTGGACACGGCGAGCTCGGACGCCCCGGTGGTGCTCGGCCAGTGGACCCATCTGGTCGGCGTCTACGACCCGGTGGCCAGGACCAGCACCCTGTACGTCAACGGCGTGCCCGGCACCCCGGTGGCCGTCACCGCCACCTGGGACGCGCGCGGCCCGCTGGAGTTCGGCCGCTCCAAGTGGCACGGCAACATGACCGACCCGTGGAAGGGCTCGGTCGACGAGGTCCGGCTCTGGGACCGCTCCCTGACCGCGGCCGAGGCCACCGACGTGGCCGCCGACAAGCCGCTCCCCACCCGCCGTCCCGCCAAGTCCGTCTGGCACCTGGACGGCGCCTCCGCCAAGCCGGTCGGCACCGCCGAGACCGACAACCTGACCGCCTACAGCGGTGTCGCCCTGGGCCGCCCCGGCATCGCCGACAAGGCCGTCCACCTGGACGGCGTCGACGACTACCTGCGCGGCACCCGCCCGCAGGTCGACGGCAGCCGGGACTTCTCCGTCTCCGCCTGGGTGAAGCTGCCCGCGCCCGCCGCCAACGACACCACCGCGAAGATCGCGGTCAGCCAGATCGGCCAGCACAACAGCGAGTTCTCGCTGTACTACTCCACCTACTGGAAGCGCTGGGCCTTCGGCCGCTACAAGGAGGACACCTCCGCCGACACCCTGGTGCGCACCTGGCAGCCCGACTGCACCCCGGGCACCCAGATCAACGGCGCGCCGTGCTTCGCCGGCACCACCGGCGAGTGGACCCACCTGCTCGGCGTCTCCGACACCGCCGCCAAGAAGCTGCGCTTCTACATCAACGGCTTCCTGGTCGGCGAGTCGGACTACACCCAGAACGCGCCGTGGGCCAACCCCGGCCCGATCCAGATCGGCGCCGTCAGCCGCGAGGGCGCCAACGGCGAGTTCTTCGGCGGCGACATCGACGACGTGCGCCTGTACGACCGCGTCGTCACCGGCCCGGAGGCCAGTGCGATGGTGCAGCAGCGCCCGCAGCTGGCCGGCCGCTGGAAGCTCTCCTCGGCCACCGGCACCCCGGCCGTCACCCCGGACGAGGGCCCGGCCAAGGCAGGCGCCCAGCTCGGCGGCGGCGCCTCGGTCAAGGCCGACGGCGGCCTGCTGCCCGCGCCCGGCACCCTGCTGCTGGACGGTTCCACCGGCTACGCGGCGACCGGCTCGACCCCGCTGCACACCGGCCAGAGCTTCACCCTGGCCGGCTGGGCGAACACCGCGGGCGTCCCGACCCGGAAGATGACGGCCCTGTCGATCGCCGGCGCCGCCAACAGCGCGGTCACCGTGCGCTGGGTCCCGCTGGGCAACGACGCCAACGGCCAGCCGACCGGCCAGTGGCAGGCCGAGGTGCGCGACTCCGACGCCACCGGCGCGGTCCGCACCCTGACCGCCCACAGCCCAGCCACCTCCGTCCTGGAGAACTGGACACACCTGGCGGTCAGCTACGACGCCTTCGCGGACCGGCTCGCCCTGTACGTCGGCGGCCAGATCGAGAACCAGGGCTGCCCGGACGGTTCGACCGGCTGCACCCCGCACATCTCCTGGACCAGCGCCCCGCAGCCCTACGAGGCGGGCGGCGGCGTGCAGTTCGGCCGGAACAAGGAGTCCGGCGCCTGGGGCGAGTACTTCTCCGGTGAGCTGGACGACGTCTGGCTGTACCAGGGCGTGCTGAGCCCCGCCCAGATCGCCAAGCTCGCCGACTACAACGTCGAGCTGGACACCTCCACCGGCGTCTGATCCCCCCTTCTCCACGGGCCGGGCGGCTACCTGCCGCCCGGCCCGTGGTCCGTCACACCCGTTTTCTCCTCGAGGAGTTGTGTCACCCATGAGCACGAAGAGGTCGGTGCCTCGGCTGCCGGCCCGCACCAGAGTGTCCGCGGTCATCGCGGGCGCCCTGGTCGGGTCGCTGCTGCCGGCACTGCCACTGGCCGCCGCCGCGGCGGCCGCGGAACCGTACACCAAGCCCTCGGCGGTCTCCCCCGAGAAGCCGGTCAAGGGCTCGGACGCCAAGACCAAGGGCCGCAAGGCCGACACCACCGTCAGCAAGGCCGACGGCAAGCACGGCGCCCTGCCCGGCGCGGGCAGCGCCACCGTCGACGTCCCCGGCGAGAAGGGCAAGGCCGTCAGGGCCGGCAAGCTGCCGGTCGCGCTCTCCTCCTCGGGCTCTGCGGGCAAGGCGAAGGTCGAGCTGCTCGGCCAGGACGCCGCCGCCAGGGCCGGCGTCAACGGCGTGCTGCTGACGGTCACGGGCGCCGACGAGAACAGCGGCCTGGCCGTCGACTACTCGTCCTTCGCCCAGGCGGCGGGCTCCGGCTTCGGCTCGCGCCTGAAGCTGGTCCGGCTGCCCGAGTGCGCGCTGACCACGCCCGAACTGCCCGAGTGCCGGGTGCAGACCCCGCTGCCGGGCGGCAACGACGTCGCGAAGCAGACCGTCGCCGCGGACGCGCTGACGGCGGCCCCGGCCGGGTCGATGCGCCTCCAGTCCACCTCCGGTGCGACGGTGCTGGCCGCCACCACCGGCAGCGCCGGGCCCAGCGGCGACTACAAGGCCACGCCGCTCACCCCGGCGTCCTCCTGGTCGACGTCGCTGAACAGCGGGTCGTTCAGCTGGTCGTACGACATGCCGCTCACGGCCATGCCCGGCAACCTCACGCCGAAGATCGGTCTGTCGTACAGTTCCGGCAGCATCGACGGCCGAACCGCGAGCAGCAACAACCAGGCCTCCTGGGCCGGTGACGGATTCGAGCTCTCCCCCGGCTTCGTCGAGCGCAGCTACAAGGCGTGCGCCGACGACGGCGCCCCCAAGACCGGCACCAACAGCCCGGGCGACCTGTGCTGGGGCACGGACAACGGCACCATCAGCTTCGGCGGCCACTCCGGCGAGCTGATCCCGGTCTCCGGCGACGAGTGGCGCATCAAGGGCGACGACAACACCAAGGTCACCCGCCTGCGCGACACCGGTCGGGGCAACGGCGACAACGACGGCGAGTACTTCCGCGCCGTCACCGCCGACGGCACCGGCTACTACTTCGGCTACAACCGCCTGCCGAACTGGTCGGCGGGCAAGCCGGAGACCAAGTCCGTCTACACCGTGCCGGTGTACGGCAACAACGCGGGCGAGCCGTGCAACGGCGCCGACTTCGCGTCGTCGTGGTGCCAGCAGGGCTGGCGGTGGAACCTGGACCTGGTGGTCGACGCCCACGGCAACGACATCACCTACTGGTACACCCCCGAGACCAACAACTACGGCCGCAACCTCAAGGCCACCGACCGCACCCCGTACGTGCGCGGCGGCCATCTGGAGCACATCGAGTACGGCCAGCAGCAGGGCGACCTCTACTCCGCCACCGTCAAGCCGATGGCCCGGGTCGACTTCGGCACCGCCGAGCGCTGCCTGGAGACCACGGCCGGCCTCTGCGACCCGGCGAAGATCGACACCAACCGGCAGTACTGGTACGACACCCCGTGGGACCAGAACTGCAAGGACGGCACCGACTGCACCGGCCAGTACTCGCCGACGTACTTCACCCGGACCCGCCTGACCTCCGTCACCGCCAAGACGCTCCAGGCCGACGGCGGGTACGCCACCGTCGACACGTGGACCCTGAACCACAAGTGGGGCACCGCCGACTTCGACTACCAGCTCCTGCTGGACTCCATCCAGCACACCGGCTCCTCCGCCACCCCGGCGATCACCCTGCCGAAGACCACCCTGGCCTACAAGCAGCTGGCCAACCGGCTCGACAAGGTCGGCGACGGCCGCATGCCGTTCATCAAGCAGCGCCTGGGCACCGTCACCGACGAGCTCGGCGGCCAGATCGACGTCAACTACTCGGCCGCGGCCTGCGACTGGAACGCCCTGCCCACCCCGCAGAGCAACACCACCCGCTGCTTCCCGCAGATGTACCAGCCGTCCAACGACGTGCCGGTGACCACCGAGTGGTTCAACAAGTACGTCGTCGACACGGTCATCGCCACCGACCGCACCGGCGGCGCGCCCGACATGGTCACCCGCTACACCTACCTCGGCGACGCCGCCTGGCACTTCGACGACGAGGACGGCCTCACCCCGGCCAAGCTCAAGACCTGGTCCCAGTGGCGCGGCTACGCCCACGCCAGGGTGGAGACCGGTGGCGTCACCGGCATGTCGACGCAGGCCGACCACTACTTCCTGCGCGGCATGGACGGCGACCGTTCCGACCCCGCTGACAAGACCAGGAAGCGCACCGTCACCGTCGACGACGGCCAGGGCACCGTCCTGACCGACGACCAGGCCTGGGCCGGCTACGAGTACCGCAGCGAGCAGTACGACAAGCCCGGCGGCGTGATCCTCGCCAAGTCCGTCAGCACCCCGTGGAAGAAGGAGACCGCCAAGCGCTCCAACGACTGGGGCACCACCACCGCCAACCTCACCGGCACCCAGGCGAGCCGGTCCTTCACCTCGCTCGACAAGGGCGCGGGCGCCGCCTGGCGCGAGACCCGCACCTCGACCACGTTCGACGACTACGGCCGTACGACACAGAGCGAGGACCTCGCCGACGTGGCGGTGGCCACCGACGACACCTGCACCCGCACGACGTACGCCGACAACACCGCGGCCTGGATCCTGACCGGCACCGTCCAGATCGAGATGGTCGCCGCCAACTGCTCGGCGGCCGTGAACCGCGACACCCAGGCCGACGGGACCTCGGCGGTCCTGTCGGACATCCGCACCCGCTACGACGGCCAGGCCTACGGCGCCGCCCCCGTCCGGGGCGACGCCACCACCGTGCACACCCTGAAGTCCCGCACCGGCAACCGGGCCACCTACCTGGACGGGACGACCCACTACGACGCCTACGGCCGCGCCGACAGCACCACCAAGCTGGCGTCCACCACGGTGTTCGACACCACGGGCGCCACGGCACCCGTGACCACCGCCGGCCCGCTGGCGCAGACCACCACCACCGGCTTCGCCCCGGCGAACGGCCGGCCGACCAGGGTCACCACGACCGGACCGCCGGTGGTCGCGGGCAACCCCGCCACCGCCATGGTCACCGTCGTCGACCTCGACCTGCTGCGCGGCCAGACCGTCGACACGATCGACGCCAACAACCGCCGCACCGACAGCCTGTACGACGCGCTCGGCCGGACGCTCAAGGTCTGGTTGCCGAACCGCTCCAAGGCGACCGGCCAGACCCCGAACCACGAGTTCGGCTACACCGACAACGACGGCCAGATCCGCGTCGTCGCCACGAAGGCGCTCAACGCCGACGGCTCCCAGGCCACCGCGTACACCCTGTACGACGGCTTCGGCCGGCCCCGGCAGACCCAGTCCCCCGGGGACAACGGCGGCCGGGTCCTGACCGACACCTTCTACGACGAGCAGGGCCACGCCGCGCTCGCCTACGCCGGCTACTACGCGACCGGAGCGCCCGCCGGCACCCTGTTCAAGGTCGAGGACACCACCGGTGTCGAGACCCAGACCGCGAGCACCTTCGACGGCCTCGGCCGCGTCGTCAAGTCCACCGCCCTGGCCGGCAACGGCGTCGGGACCCCGATCGCCACCACCCTCACCGAGTACGGCGGCGACCGCGTCACCGTCACCCCGCCCACCGGCGGCACCCCGGCGACGACCGTCACCGACGCCCGCGGCCGGACCACCGAGATCCGGCAGTACCGCGGGGGCACCCCGGGCGGCGCGTACGACAGCATCCGCTACGGCTACGACCCGGCCGGCCACACCACCCAGCTGACGGACCAGTACGGGACGCAGTGGAGCTGGACGTACGACCAGCAGGGCCGCCAGGTCAAGACCGTCGACCCCGACTCCGGCACGTCCGTCAGGACCTACGACGACCGCGGCCGGCTGGCCACCAGCCGGGACGGCGACAACCAGACCCTGGCGTACGTCTACGACAACCTCGACCGGCAGACCGAGCTGCACTCCGGCTCCGTCTCGGGCCCGCTGCTCACCTCGCAGACCTGGGACCCGTCCGGCAACAAGGGCCTGATCTCCTCGGCGACCCGGTACACGACCGTCGGCGGCGTCACCTACCCGTACACCACGACCTGGTCGCTGTACGACGCGCTGGGCCGCCCGACCCGCAGCACGCTCAGCGTGCCGTCCGTCCCCGGCCAGGAGGCCCTCGCCGGGAACTACGTCAGCGGCACCATCTACCGGCTCGACGGCAAGCAGCAGAGCATCAGCTACCCGGCGGCCGGCAACCTCGCCGCCGAGTCGGTGGCGTTCGGCTACGACGGCCTCACCCGGATGACCACGGCCCAGGGTCTGAGCAGCTACCTCACGAACCAGACCTACAGCCTGACCAGCAAGCCGTTGCAGAGCACGCTGTCCGACGGGACGGCGAACAAGCAGCTCTACATCACCAACTCCTACGAGTGGGGCACCCAGCGGCTGGCCTCCAGCCGCACCGACCAGTACGGCCAGGCGAGCCCGCTGCGCGCGGCCGCCTACACCTACGACCAGGCCGGCAACGTCACCTCGATCACCGACACCTCGCGCTCCGGCACCGACCGGCAGTGCTTCCAGTACGACTACCTGGCCCGCCTCACCGAGGCGTTCACCCCGAGCGGCACCAGCTGCCCGGCCACGCCCGACGCCAAGGCGCTCGGCGGCCCAGCCCCGTACTGGACCAGCTGGAAGTTCAACCCCGACAGCACCCGGGACACCCAGACCCGGCACGACGTCACCGGTGACTCCGCCAAGGACGTCACCACCAAGTACAACTACCCCGGCCCGACGGCGGCCCAGCCGCACACGCTGAAGAGCACCAGCGGCACCGGCGTGCTCGCCGAGACCGCCGGCTACGACCCGGCGGGCAACACCATCGCCCGCCACAAGGAGCTCGCCGCCGGCGCCACCAGCGACCAGGCGCTGACCTGGGACGCCGAGGGCAAGCTCGGCAAGGTCGTCGACACCGTCAAGAACGGGCCCGTCACCAGTACGAAGACGACGGAGTACCTCTACGACCCCAGCGGCAGCCGGCTGACCGCGCACGTCCTGGACAGCGCCAACCCGGGCGCCGAGAGCTGGACGCTCTACCTCGGCGCCACCGAGCTGACCCTGACCAAGGGCGCGGCCAAGCCCGCCGCCACCAGGTACTACTCGCTCGGCCAGGCCTCGGCGGTGCGGACGGACGACAACAAGGTCGCCTTCCAGGTCGCCGACCACCACTCCACCGCGGAGCTGAACGTCGACGCGGCCACCGGCGCGGTCGCCCAGAGGCGGACCACTCCGTACGGCGAGCAGCGCGGCACGGCACCGGCCACCTGGTCGGGCAGCCACGGCTTCGTGGGCGGTGTCACCGAGCCCACCGGCGTGGTCCACCTCGGCGCCCGCGACTACGACCCGTCGCTGGGCCGGTTCCTCAGCATCGACCCGCTGTTCGACCCGACCAGCCCCAAGGAGCTGAACGGGTACGCCTACTCCGGTGGCAACCCGACCAGCACCAGCGACCCCGACGGCCGCAAGATGTGCGCCGACGACTGCTCCGGCAGCGACATGGCCCTGCACGGCTGGGTCGGGCCGGACGGCGTCTTCCGCGAGCCGACCATGGGCGACGAGTGCGTCACCCACTGCTCCGACGACGGTGACGACGACGAGTCCCCCAGCACCCGTGGCGGCGGTGGCGGCGACGACTCGCCGTCCCCGGCCCGCACCACCTCGGGCAGCGCGGAGAACCGCAAGAGGTGGCACGAGGCCCGGGTGGCCTGGCTGATGCAGCCGGACAACCCGATCATCGGCGAGTACCTGGAGAAGATCCGCGAGATCAACAAGAAGTACTGCCACCGCTCGGCCCGCGACGGCTGCGCCTTCGCCAACCTGGCGCAGGACATCCAGGAGAAGAACTACGTCGAGGAGATCGCCGGCCGGATCGACGAGTCCGAGACCCCCTTCGACGAGAACCGGTTCAAGACGCTGACCAAGAAGGGGAGCAACCTCACCACCTGGTCGCTCAGCAACAGCGAGTACGCGATAGCCTTCCAGCTGGCCCAGGGCGGCCACCACGTCAAGGCGACGCTGGACGACGGCGGAAAGTCCGGCAAGGGCTTCGACGCCTGGGTCGACGGGGTGCCGTCCGAGTTCAAGGAGACCAAGAACGGGCCGACCGCGGTCCACGACAACATGAGGAAGTCCAACGGGAAGGGCGCGGTGCGCACCTACATCCGCATGCCGGACGGCTACTCCGCCAAGACGGCCATGGCGAGCCTGAACGACTACCTGGGGAAGCGCAGTTCGGACTTCCAGGAGTACCACATCTGGGCGGCCGGAGACCCTGGCGGCTGGAGCATCAGCGGCACGATCGGTGGCGACTACAAGTGCAAGGGCCACGGGTGCTGAGGCCGTGTCGACCGATGCCGCCATCCTGGTGAGACGACCGTCCGGTCCCCCGCTCACCGCCCGGGAGATCTCCGACGTCCTCACGCTGACCACCGATCCGCTCACGGATCCGTGGCACCACGTCGTGGGCGCGGACGGCTCGAAGTTCCGGCTCCGGCTGAGCACCGAGCCCGGTGACCTCTCCGGGCCCGCGCCCGGCGGGTCACCGGGTGACGGGGAGCGCGACTACGACTGCTTCGTCCACGTGTCCGTCTACTGGACGACCGAGGAGACCGACGACAGCATCGGGTCACTGCGGGCGTTCTGCCGATCCCTCGTCGCGCGGTTGCACGCTGTGTGGCCGGAGGCGGAGTCGGTGTCCGAGGTCGATGACGCCTACGGCTACCGGGCTCTCCCGGAGCCGTCCGAGGGCGTGGTGGACCTGCGGCTGGGGAGCGCGGCTCCGCCCGCGGAGCCGGGCTTCTCGCTGGTCGAGGCCGCCAACCGGGCCGCGTCGGGCACCGGACTCGTCTTCACCGAGGACGAGCCCGGCCGTCACCTCGTCCCCTCGCAGGACGCGGGCGACCCGGTGACCTACACCGTGTCGTCCCGGGCGGAGGAACTCCCCTTCGCCGCCGGGGCGCGCTCCGGCGGCGCCCCGGTCGGCGCCCGGCAGTTGGGCGGGTTCACCGAGCGCCTGCTCGCCGACCTCGCCCGGCACACCGCCGGCGCCGACCTGGCCTGCTGGGTGGACGGCCGGCTCTACCGCTACGAGGTGGAGCTGACGCCGCCGCTCGACTGACCGGACGGCACACCACAGGGCCCCGACCGCACCCGCGGTCGGGGCCCTGCTCGTACTCCGCTCAGGGACCGGCCCCCGGAAATCCGCTGGCGCGACGATCGCCGGGCGTCGATCCTGATCACCGTGCCAGAACCGAAGTACCGGATCCGCGCCCTCCACACCGCCACCACCGTCACCGTCTACCAGGCGTACGCCCCGGAGATCGGCCTGCCCGCCGCCCGGGACGGCCGCTTCCCGGCGGCGTGGAAGAGGGACCGGATGACGTGGATCAAGCCGTCGTTCCTCTGGATGATGTACCGCTGCGGATGGGCGGCCAAGGAGGGCCAGGAGACCGTCCTCGCCGTCGAGATCACGCGCGAGGGCTTCGAATGGGCGCTGCGGAACAGCTGCCTGTCCCACTACGTACCCGAGCTGCACCCCGACCAGGCCACCTGGAAACGGGAGTTGAAGCGCTCCCCGGCCCGCGTCCAGTGGGACCCGGAACGCGGCCTGCGCCTGCAACCGCTTGCCCACCGCTCCCTCCAGCTCGGCCTCGCCGGCGAGGCGGCCGCGCGCTACGCGGACCACTGGATCGTCTCGGTCACCGACGTCACCGAGCTCGCGCACACGGTCCACGCCCACGTACGGGCCGGAGACCTGGACGCCGCCCGACAGCTCCTCCCCACCGAACGCCCCTACCCCTCGGGCGACCCCCTCCTCGCCCACCTGCGCGCCTGAGCCGCCTCCGCTGTCCGGCGGCCCGGCCCGTCAGCCGCCGACCGGGAACTCGCCCTCCCGGATCGCGGTGACGAACGAGTCCCAGGCGGCGGCAGGGAAGACGAGCGCCGGGCCGTGAGGATCCTTGGAGTCACGCACGGGGACGAGACCGGGGAACCCGGGGGCCACCTCGATGCACTCGCCCGCGTTGTCCCCGCTGTAGCTGCTCTTGCGCCACGACGCCTCGCTCAGCTCGACGTTCTGCATAGCGGTATTCCTCCGTTACCTCGGTGATCAGCGCATGGGAATTGTCGACCGAGAGTACAGCCCCACGCACAAGATCGAAGTCCCGGCGAGTCTGCTGTACGACCGAAGGAGCGTCACTGAAGTGTCCTCGATACAGACTCTCCGAGTAGACCCACTCCTTCCCATCGGGCATCTCCAGCAGTACCACGGATGTGGTTGGCGACTTCCGGGCCCGGAAGGCGAACGGCGCTACCTGAATCAGCACGTTCGACCGTTCCCCAACGGCGAGCAGGTGCTCCATCTGCTTCCTCATGACACCCGGTCCGCCAATGACGCTGCGGATCGCACTCTCGTGAAGAACGACGATCATTGACGGGCCGTCATCGGTCAGGTATCGCTTCTGGCGACTGAGCCGAGCCGCCACCCGTTCGGCCAACCACTGCGGGTGATCTCGGGCATCACCAAGACGGAAGATCTCGTAGGCATACTCCTCGCACTGCAACAGACCATTGATCCTCATGTACTGAAGCACCCGGGCCGCCGCGGCTTCCTCTTCCAGCTCGACGTACTTCTGAAACCAGTCCGGGTGCTCGATGTCCGCATGCCAGTCCACCCTTTCCCACAGCCGCACGAGCAGGCCCCTCATAGCGAGCACCTCGTCGGCCCTCCCGACGGTGTCCCGGTCCATCGAACGCTTGCCGCTCTCGAATCGGGTGATCACCGTTCGGTGACAGTGAAGGAGCCTGCCCAGCTCCTCCTGTGTGTAGCCCGCCTGCTCCCGCGCAAACCGGAGCGCCTCGCCGAACATCACCGCCGGGCTCGATGTGAGTCCGTTCTCCAAGCGCCGATGTGACATCCCGACTCCCCTCAGGTGCTGCGGATCCCCGCACTCCGATTTGGTCGCAACCGTAGTCCCATCGCCTGATCATTGAGACCGGAACGCAATCATCTGCATGCGCAGCGTGATGGTGCGCTCTCCTGTCGCACGCCCCTTCCGCCCCCGTGAGGTATTCCCCCATGCTCACCGCCCGTCGCCCCCGCATGTTCGTCGCGCGCCTGGACTCGCGGACCGAATCCACGCCCCTGGCGCGCTACTTGCTCCGCGCCTACCTCTCCGGCCTCCCCGCCGGCGACAACTATCGCGACACGGCCGAACTTCTCCTCGGTGAGCTGTTCGCCAACGCCGTCCAGCACTCCGACGCCCCCGACGACCGCCACATCGAGATCCGCTTCACCCTCACCCCCGACCACCTGCTCCGCATCGAAGTGCACGACGCCGACACCACCCGCCCCCTCCTCCGTACCGCCGCGCCGGACGACGAGCACGGACGCGGCCTGCTCCTCGTCAACGAACTGGCCGAACGCTGGGGCTGCGCCAACCGCCCGTGCGGCATCGGCAAGTTCATCTGGGCCCTCATCGCCCCCTCCACCACCTGCGCCTGAAAGCCCGAACCCCCATGCACCTCACCACCCTCGCCCGCCACACCCTCTCCCGCGGCGCCACCCCCGCCACCACCTACGCCCTCATCGCCCGCCTCGGCCACCAGCCCCTCCCCTGCGCCCGAGCCGTCTGCCTCGCCCTGGCCATCCCCCTCGCCGAGGCCACCCGCCGCCTCGACGAGTGCTACCACGCCCTCCTCGCCGACCCCCGCCCCGGCTCCGAACACGACACCGGCGAACTCCTCGAAGCCCTCGGCGTCTTCGACATCCCCAAGCCCCTCACCGAAACCGAACTCGCCGTCGTCAGCCTCTTCCTGGTCGCCATCGACGCCATGGGCGGCATCCGCCCCGGCCACCAGCACGGCCTGAACCGCTGGTTCACCACCGGCAACCTCACCGCCGCCTACCTCTCCCTCACCGCCGCCCACCCCCTCCCCCGCACCGGCGACCCCACCACCTACTGGACCACCCTCACCACCGCCGGCGAACTCCTCACCGCCACCCCCAACCCCGACCCCCGCCTCAAGAACGCCCTCACCCACTGCCGCACCCGGACCCAGGAAGCCACCGCACACACCTGACCCCCGGGTGCGCAGGAAGTCGGTGGGGTCGACTTCCTGCGCACCCGGGGGTCACCGGGGCAGCCGGAGCACCACGGTCGAATCGACGCCGGCGCCGGGGAACGTCAGCGCGACGACCGCACTTCCTGCGGAGCGTCGGCATTTCCGTACACGGGGGCGATGGCGGAGATTCCGGTGAGCACGAAATCGCGAATCCCCTCCAGATACGCGTCGCGGTCGACGAAGCCGTCACGATCGGTGTCGAGGTTCTCGAACGCCGTGTCGACATCCGCCCTCGCGTTCCCCATCGCCGTCCGCAGGCGGACGAACTCCTCGCGGGTCAGACGCCCGTCGGCATCGGCGTCCGCGATGTCGAACATGGAGCCGAGGACGGCCCGGCAGGACCGCTCGAACGCCTCTGGCCCGGCCCACTCTCGGTACTCCTCGAAGGTGACGCGGCCGTCCTGGTCGGCGTCCATGTCCTGCCACACCCCCTCATGGGCGGCCCTGGCCGCGACCACGACAGGATGCCCGGCCTCGAACCCCAGGGCCGACACCACCCGGTCGACCCTCGCGAGGTACTCCGACCTGGAAATGACACCGTCACCATTCGCGTCCAGCATTGCGAAAATACGAAGTTTTGCGGAGTCTGACACTGTGCACCCTTCGGCGTTCGCCCACGGTCTTCTCGAATGGAGATGGTCCCACGGAAATCCGACGTCCGGGCTGCGGAGACGCGCCCTCCACGCAACCGAAATGGATGCTTTGAAACGCCGATCAGGTAATCCCAAAGAGATCGCGCCGGCAATGGCGCCGCGGCAGCGAACCGGTGGTGGCCGCCGCCGCGGTGGCGCCCGGGTTCGCGGGCAGGTCGGTGATCAGTGCCACAAGGGCGTGTTGGCGGCGCAGTGAGGAGAGCATCCGCTGGATGCCGCGCTCCTCACGATCATCACCAGGACGACGAGCGCCAGGACGATCACAGCTACGACGATCAGAGCCAGGACGATCACGACTACATGACCGACCCATTCGTTGATGCGGGACGGGGTTTTCGGAGCGCTCCTCTGTGGAACCCCATGGCGGCTGCCGGGCTCGCCACCGGGTCCGGCGCGTCTCTCTGCCGCCATCGTGTCGTCCCCCGTTCGCGGTGTGACCTCTCATGGCACGACGTCGGATCCCGTCCGTCAAGCCCTGCGGCGGGTCGCAATCGAGAAGAGCGCCCGGCCATCTCAACGGCCAATCGTGGGGCAGCCCTTAGTGCTCCAGGTAGTTCTTGATCACTGTTGCGGAGCGACCTGTCGTTGCCGCCGCCCGTCGTCGATCACGGGTGGCCCGAGGGGTCTTCACCGTCGCCTGATCCGCCTCGATGATCCTGGCCGCCTCGGCTGCTTCCCGGAAGGTGACGACCGCCTCGCCGTTCTCCCGCGCCCATGCGGTGAGCATCCTGATGGGCTCCTCCAGGGTTCGCCCGAGATCGGTCAGGCCGTACTCCACGCGCGGCGGCGCCTCGGCGTAGGCGCGGCGCTCGACGAGCCCGTTGGCTTGGAGCCGGCGCAACGTCTGGGTCAGTACCTTGCGCGAGATGCCACCGCTCAGCTCGACCAGTTCGCCGTGGCGCAACGGGCCGTCGGTCAGCGCGAAGAGCGTGACCATGGACCACTTGCTGGCGATGATCTCCATGGCCAGGAGAGCGGGACAATCGGCGAGGAAGGCGATTCCGGCTCGTGGGCTCATGCCCCGAAGGTTACCTGGAGGTACCTGTTGGCCGCCTATCGTCGTCGAGGTGCGCACGCCCCCTACTCGCATCTCGCACGATTGAGGTTTCAGCCATGTTCGTCTCCCTTGCCGCCGTCACCGTGTTCATGTCGGCGCTTCTCCTGGTGTCGGCCGGGGCCAAGTCCCTGCGGACGCGGCACATCACCGAGCAGATGTCCACCCTCGGAGTGCCGCAGGGCATGATGGCTTTCCTGATCGCCGCTCAGATCGCGGGCGCGGCCGGCGTGATCGCCGGACTCTGGTGGGGACCCGTCGGAATCGCCGCCGCGGTCGGCCTGACGCTCTATTTCGCCGGGGCGGTCGCCTTCCACCTGCGCGTCGGCGACCGCAAGGGCGCTTCCCCGGCGGTGGTCCTCACCATGGCCTCCGTCGCCCTGATCGTGCTGCGTGCTGCCACCCTCTGACAGCGGACAGCCGGTCTGGCGCCCTCGCGCACCAGCCACTACCAGTGACAAGCCACCAACAACCATGAAGACCACGATCTACGGCCGGAGTATCAGTCCCTGCCGTCGGGCTTCAGGGGTCTTCCCTCCAGGGAGGTGGTCGTGAGCGAGGCGCGGAGCTCGGTGATGACGTCGGCGCGGCCGACCGCCGCGCAGGTCAGTTCCAGCAGGACGAAGCCCAAGCGGTGCTTCCCGCGCACCATGCCGGTGCCGACCAAGCCGGCGGCCCCCTCGTACAACCAGTCGTAGGCGCTCTGGGCGTCGCCGTCCTGCCACCCCGGGAGGGCCGCCGCCTCGATGCCGAGGGCCAGCTTCTCGGCCAGGTACTCGGGGTCCAGGACGCTGCGGAAGCGGATCGTCAGACGCTCGAACGCGTGGCCCGCGCCGAACTCCCAGAGCGCCCACAGCTCGTCGACGCCGTTCGCCCGGGGCGTGGCTTCGAGGAGCCAGTCGTACCGCTCCAGGAAGGGCGCGTGGACGTCCAGCCACCGGTCGCGTTCGCGCGGCAGGACCAGCCAGGGGCTCGGGACCTCCTCGAAGGCCGGCCAGTCCACCTCGGGACAGTCCCAACGCCCGGTCCATGAGCGGACCTTCTCCCGGTTGGCGATGAACTTCGCGCGTGCCTCGTCCGCTTCCCGCCGCTTCCGCCTGCCCAGGACCATGCGCACCAGCCTTCCCCGGTCGCCCCCGTCAGCCGCAGCTCCGCGCTCGTTCGCGACTCGAACCCGGCCGGTCGGCACCGGATCAGCGTATCGACCCATAGCTCGTTCGAACACCACTGCCGCGCAGTGGAGTTGGCGCGTCATGGCGAGCCGGCGATCAGGAAGGTGGCGGCCCCGCCGGACGTGCCGGGGCACCGCACGACGTGCGGTGCCCCCGGTGTGCCGGACGTGGTGCGGGAGGTCAGGCCTTGGAGAGGTAGTAGCCGCCGTGGCCGGTGCAGCCCCATCCCCAGTACGCGCCCGATACGAAGCCCGGCGGGATCGGCGAGTTGGGACAGGTGAGCAGACCGACCCGGGCGATCTGGTGGTACCAGGCGCCGACGCCGTTGCAGCCCGGGACCTGGTAGCCGGTCACGACGTAGCCCGGGACGATCGGGGAGCCGCCGCAGGTCCAGATCCCGTCCTTGACGAGGTTGTGCCGCCAGGAACCCATCCCGTTGCAGCCGTACTTGATGTAGTCGGTGACGACGTAGCCCGAGTAGATCGGGGAGCCGCCGCAGGAGTAGAGCCCGTCCGCTTCCGGCTGCTGGAACCACGAGCCCCAGCCGCTACAACCGTCCTTGTTGAAGGCGGTGATGGCCCAGCCGTCCGGGATGGCGGCGCCGGAGCAGGCCCACTGGCCGGTGCTGGCGACCGCGGCGGGCTGGGCGGCCGCGGTCGAGGTGCCGGCGGCGGTGCCCGCGAGGACGAAAGCGGCGATGAGCGCGAACGCGCCTATGGTGGCGCCGATGCCGCGGCGGACGATCGCGCCGGTGAGGCGCTTCCACAGGGGACGAGGATGCATGGTCGGTTCACTCCAGTCGTGGCGGCGGGCATGCTGGATGCCCGCTGGTCGCGGGGATGGCCGAGCAGTGGATCGGGCCTCACCCTAGTGGGGAGCACCTGTGGTTGTCCGGTGTTTGGACCGTGAAGGGGGCCGATCAGGTCGGAGCGCTCCCCGGCCCCACCGGGCCACCGGCCGGCGGCCAACGGGCCGCGCCGCCGGGCACGTTGATAGCGTGACCGCCATGACGGAGCTGGAAGAACTGGTCCTGACCCCCGACGAGCGGGCACGGGGAATCCGGGTCGACCGGGTGATGTTCACGATGGACTGGGCCGGCGAGGACCACCCGGGCCGACTGGCGGAGTTCGCGGCCGGCCGGGTACGGGCCTTCGGGGCCGAGCCGACGGGTGTCGACACCGACGCCGTCCGCCGGGCCGCCGAGGACGGCCCGGCGCTGCGCCGCGGCGATCTCCCGGCCCGCCGACTCGACCACCTGGCCGACGCGTTGGCGGAGCTCGGCTACACCCTCCTGGTGTGGGAGGACGGCACCGACACCTACGAGCTGCTGGTCGCGCCGACCGGTGAGCGCGAGCCGGCCGGATTGACGCACGAGGGCCTCCCGGTGCGGGCCTGGGGATCGGAATCCGAGGTGGCCCTGGTCAGTCTGAACTGCCCGGGGTGCGCGCAGATGCTGGTCTGGGACCTCCCCCCGACCGAGACCCTGGCCGACGAGCACTGCGACTGCGGAACCGCCCTGTTCGACGCCACCGGCCGCCCGCTGCCCGACGTCACCCTCCACGACTGACCCCGGCCTGCCGTGCGCAGGAAGTCGGACCCGCCGACTTCCTGCGCACCCTCACCGACGGACCGGCCCTCGCCCGCCGTCCGCCCGGCCCGCCCGGAAGCCGCTCAGGCCCCGCTCGGAGCGGCGGCGGACTGGCCTCGGAAGGTGTTGCGGTAGGCCTGGGGCGACACACCGATCGCGGCGTGCAGGTGCTGGCGCAGCGACGCCCCGGTGGCGAAGCCGATCTCGGTGGCGATCCGGTCGACCGGGAGGTCGCTGGTCTCCAGCAGGTGACGGGCGCGGTGCACCCGCTGCTGGATCAGCCAGCGCCCCGGGCTGGTGCCCGTCTCGTCCTGGAAGCGGCGGGCGAAGGTGCGCGGACTCATCCGCGCGTGGGCGGCCAACTCCCGTAGCGCGAGCGGACGGTCGAGGTGTTCCAGGGCCCAGGCCTGGGTCGCGGCGGTGCCGTTGGCGCCCTCCGGGGGCACCGGCTGTTCGATGTACTGAGCCTGGCCGCCCTCGCGCCACGGCGGCACCACGCACTGCCGGGCGACCTGGTTGGCGACGGCGCTGCCGTGGTCGGAGCGCACCACGTGCAGGCACACGTCGAGGCCGGACGCGGCGCCCGCCGAGGTGAGGACGTCGCCGTCGTCGACGAACAACACGTCGGCGTCCAGGCGGACCCGGGGGAACATCCGGCGGAAGGCCGGGGCCAGCGCCCAGTGGGTGGTGGCGGGACGCCCGTCGAGCAGGCCGACGGCCGCGAGGGCGAACGCCCCGGTGCAGATGGAGACGATGCGGGTGCCGGGGCGGATCCGGGCGAGCGCCGCGCGGTCCGCCTCCGGCAGGTCGGCGGTGACGCGGTGCAGGTCGTAGGGCGGGATGACGACGGTGTCGGCACTCTCCAGCGCCTCGGGCCCGTGGCCGACGGTGATCGTGAAGTCGGCCACGGTGGCGACCGTCCGGTCCTCCGTGGCGGCGCAGGTCACCACCTCGTACGCCCCCGGCACTCCGGGGAAGACCCGGTTGGGGATGCCCAGCTCGAAGGGGTAGACGCCGTCGAGGGCGAGGACGACGACACGGTGCGGCGGCCGGTCGCGGAAGGCGAGGGTTTCGATCGCGGGCATGGCACGATCCTATCGGTCTTTGGCAATCTTGCCATTTCCCTGGTCAGGGCCGTGACCTCAGGCTTGATCCATGACCACGAACACGATGCGAGCCATCACCCAGACCGCCCTCGGCGCCCCGGACGTCCTCCACGAGACCGAGGTCGAACGACCCGAGCCCGGCGTCGGCCAGATCCTCGTCGCCGTCCACGCCGCGGGCGTCAACCCCACCGACTGGAAGCACCGCGAGCACGGCTACTTCCTCGGGCAGCCGCCGTTCACGCTCGGCTGGGACGTCTCCGGCACCGTCGAGGCGGTCGGCCTCGGCGTCTCGCTGTTCGCGCCGGGCGACGAGGTGTTCGGCATGCTGCCGTACCCGTACGGCGTCGGCTCGCACGCCGAGTACGTCGCCGGCCCCGCCCGGGCCTTCGTGCCCAAGCCGGCCGCGCTGAGCCACGTCGAGGCCGCCGCGCTTCCGCTGGTGTCGCTCACCGCCTGGCAGGCCCTGGTCGACACGGCTCGGGTCCAGCCGGGGCAGCGGGTCCTGGTGCACGCCGCGGCCGGCGGCGTGGGGCACGTCGCCGTGCAGATCGCCAAGGCGCGCGGCGCGTACGTCATCGGCACGGCGTCCGCCGCCAAGCACGACTTCGTCCGGGGTCTGGGCGCGGACGAGGTGATCGACTACCGCACCGCCGACTTCGTGGAGGAGGCCCGCGACATCGACGTGGTCCTCGACCCGCTGGGTGGGGACGACCGGCTGCGCTCGCTGGAGACGCTCCGGCCGGGCGGCGTCCTGGTGACGATCCTGCCCCAGGGCCTGGAGGAACCGGCCGAGCGCGCCGCCGAGTTGGGCGTGTCGGTGCGGTCCCTGCTGGTCGAGCACGACCAGGCGGGCATGGCCGCGATCGCCTCGCTCGCCGAGTCCGGGCAGCTGCGGGTGCACGTCTCCGCCGCCTACCCGCTCGCCGAGGCCGCGAAGGCCCACGCGGAGGGCGGCACGGGCCGGGTCACGGGGAAGCTGGTGCTCACCGTCCGCCCGTGACGGCGCGAGGCGGTGCGGATCCGGGGGCCGGATCCGCACCGCCGAGGCCGGCTTCGATGTCCTACTGCGGGGACCGGGCCCTGGGGCGCGCGGAGGTGCGTCCCAGGGCCCGGAGCTCTTCTCAGGGGTGGCGCAGGGCCTCGGTGAGGCGGTGGGCCGCCTCGACGACGGCCTGGGAGAGGGCGGCGCCGGGGTGACGGGTGAGGCGTTCGATCGGGCCGGACACCGACACTGCGGCCACCACCCGGTTGGACTGGCCGCGCACGGGCGCGGAGACCGAGGCGACCCCGAGCTCCCGCTCGCCGACGGACTGGGCCCAGCCGCGCCGCCGTACGCCGCTCAGGGCGGTGGCGGTGAAGCGGGCGCCCTGCAGACCGCGGTGGAGGCGCTCGGGCTCCTCCCAGGCGAGCAGGATCTGGGCGGCGGAGCCGACCTTCATGGGGAGGGTGATGCCCACCGGCACGGTGTCGCGCAGGCCGGAGAGCCGCTCGGCGGCGGCCACGCAGATCCGCACCTCGCCCTGGCGGCGGTAGAGCTGGGCGCTCTCGCCGGTGACGTCCCGCAGCTGGGTGAGCACCGAGCCGGCCGCGGCCAGCAGCCGGTCCTCGCCGGCGGCCGCCGAGAGCTCGCCGAGCCGGGGGCCGAGCATGAACCGGCCCTGCATGTCCCGGCTGACCAGGCGGTGGTGTTCGAGTGCGACGGCCAGTCGGTGGGCGGTGGGCCGCGCCATGCCGGTGGCGGCGACGAGGCCGCCCAGGGTGACGGGGCCGGCCTCCAGGATGCCGAGGATCGAGGTGACCTTGTCGAGCACGCCGACGCCGCTCGTGTTCTCCATGGGTGGGGTACTCCAGTCTCAGGGCCCGGGAGCAGCGGGTCGGCGCTGCTCACCGGCGGCTCCGGGTGGGGAGCCGGGGAGGGTGGTCAGCGAGGACGGGCCGGGGAAGTCGGCCGATTGCCTGCGCCGGGCACGAGACGGGTACGCGAAAGGGCCGGGGCGGGAAGCGCCCGGGCGAAGGACAGCACAGAGAGCACCGTGTCTCCTCATCTTTCCCGCGCCACAGTGGCGACAGGCCGGAGTTGGCACTGCCCCCGGACGGCACGGCGCGTACTTCGGACGCCGGGTCGAACGGGGAGTTGCCGGGGCTTCGTAGGGCCGGTCCCTCCACCCCTCTGGATGATTCGCGAGGAACGATACAAGACTCCCCGGGGCGCTCGGCAAGCCCCCCCCGTCCCCACACGCGGCCGCCTGCCGGGACGACGGGTCGTCCGGCAGGCGGCGGATCGGGCGGAACGGTGCGCTACCGGTCAGGCCGGCTTGTCCACCCGTCCGACGCACAGCGCCCAGATCACCAGGGCGTCGATCGCGATCAGGACGACGGCCCACAAGGGGTAGTAGGGCAGCCAGAGGAAGTTGGCGAGCATGCCCAGTCCGGCGACGACGACGCCGATGATGCGGGCCCAGACGGCACCGCTGAAGACCGCGACACCGGCCACGACCACGACGACGCCGAGGATGAGGTGGATCCATCCCCACCCCTCGGTGTTCATCGAGTACACGTAGCTGCGGGTGACGATGAGCAGACCGTCCTTGCGGACGGCGGCGGCACCCTGGAAGACCGCCATCATGCCGGCCGTGATCAGCATGACCCCCGCGAAGACGGTCCACCCACTCGCATGGGGGTACCGCTCAGGGCCCCTGGCGACGGGGCCGGATCCGGTAGCACTACTGGCCATGACATGGGCTCCTTCGGTGGCGGCCGCCTCGCGGACACGGGGAGACGGGGGGAGAGCAGCCGGGCGGAGGTGCTCCGGGGAGCGCGGGGACGTGCACCCGCGACGGCGGAGCCCCGTATTCACGGTAAGACCGGACTCCCCATCCCGCCGCCGTGGGCCGCGTGCCCGGATCTGCTTGACCTTGTCACGGTGACAAGCCCTTCACTGTGGCCGAGGAGGTGGTCCTGATGACCAGGGCGGAAGAGGACACGAACACGGTGCGGGCGCTCCGGGGGCTGGCGCACGACGACCCGTCGGTGCGGCTGCGGGCGGCGCTGGCCGTCGGCACGAGCCCGCACCCGGGGCTCGTCGGCGGGCTGGTCGAGCGGTGCGCGGTCGAACCGGAGTTCCTCGTACGGGAGATGCTCACCTGGGCGCTCACCCGCTACGAGGCGGCGGTGACGGTCCCGCTGCTGCTCGGCGAGGTCCGCTCGGAGCGCGCGCAGGCCCGGAGCCAGGCCCTGCACACGCTGTCCAAGATCGGGGACCGGCGGGCCTGGCCGGCGATCACCCCGGCGCTGCTGGCCGACGCCGACGAGGAGGTGGCCCGCAGCGCCTGGCGGGCCGCCGTCGTGCTGGTGCCCGAGGGTGGCGAACGCGAGCTGGCCGTAGTCTTGGCGGCTCAGCTCGGACGCGGCGGACGCGAGACGCGGCTGAGCCTCAGCAGGGCGCTGGTCGCGCTCGGGGAGGTGGCGCTGCCGACGCTGGCCACCGCGGCGACGGACCGCGACCCCCGGGTGCGCGCGCACGCGCTCGCCACGGCACGGCTGTGGCGCGACCCGGACGCCGGCTTCGAGTCCGCGGTCGAGGAGGCGAAGCGCACGGTGGCCCTCGGCGGGGGCGGCCGGGAGGGACGGTAGGCAGTGTTGATCGGCGAGGTCGCGCGGCGGTCCGGGGTCAGCGCCCGCATGCTCCGGCACTACGAATCACTCGGACTGGTGCGGCCGACCGGGCGTACCGACTCCGGTTACCGCCGGTACTCGGACGAGGACATCCGGCGGATCTTCCACATCGAGAGCCTGCGGTCGCTTGGCCTGTCGCTGCGCGACGTCGGGCGGGCGCTCGACGATCCCGGGTTCGCGCCCGCGGAGCTCGTCGACGACCTGATCCGCCGGACCCGCGAGCGCATCGCGGCGGAGACGGAGCTGCTCACCCGGCTGCGCCGGATCGACGCCGCGGAACCCGCCGGCTGGGAGGAGGCCCTCCGGGTCGTCGCGCTGCTCCAGGGCCTGGAGTCGAAGAGCGCGGGGACCCGGCAGCGCGCGGCCCTGTCCGTCGGCGAGGCCGTCCCGGTGCCGGTGGAGGCGCTGGTCGAGGCCGTGCTGGGCGAGTCGGACCCGCACGTCGCCGGAGCGCTCCGCTGGGCTCTGGCGCAGGCCGGCGGGGACGGCGCGGCCCTGCTCGCGGAGGGCCTGCGCGCACCAGCGGCCGAGGTGCGCGAACGGGCCGTCCGCTCCCTCGCCGAGCTGCCGGACGGTACGGCGACCGCGCTGCTGCGGGACGCCCTCGGCAGCCCCGACGCCGTGGTCCGCCGGTACGCGGCCCTGGCGCTCGGGGCCCGGGGCGTGGCCGAGGCCGTGCCGACGCTCATCGGCATGATCGTCGAGGCGGTGAACGACGCCGACGCGGCCGACGCGCTGGGCGCACTGGCGGGCGACCCCGCGCTGGCGGAGCGGATCGCCACCGGGCTGGTCGACCGCCTCGCCCACGACGCCGTCGGACCGGACGCCCGCCGGCGGCTGACCCAGGCGCTCGCGGAGGTCCCGGGGAGCACGACGTCCCGCGCCCTGGAGGGGTTGGCGCGGGACGAGGACCGTGCGGTCTCGCTCACCGCGACGTACATTCTCAAGCTGCGCGACACGCGGTAGGCCGTACCGCGACCGGGGTGGGTTGCAGAGGGGCGGGTTCGATCGTGGTGGGGTTGGCGTGACGGGGGCCGGGCGGTTCCGCCGGCAGCGGCGGTTGTTCCTCTCGGTGGCGGTCGACACGTTCGGCTCCGGCGTCTTCCTGCCGCTGTCGCTGCTGTACTTCGTCACCGTCCAGCGCTTCCCGGCGGCCTCCGCGGGCACGGCCGTGACGGTCGGGTCGCTCGCGTCCTTCGCCGTCGTGCCGCTCTGCGGACGGCTCGTCCAGGCCCTGGGGCCCAAGTCCTGCCTGCTGGTCGGCAACGTCCTGACCGCGCTCGGGTTCGGCCTGTTCTTCGCGGCGGGGAACCTCGTCACCGTGGCGGCCGTCACCTTCGTGGTGACCGCCGCCGACCGGCTCTACGGCGCCGCCTGGCCCACCCTGGTCGCGCGGTTCGCGAAGCCGGCCGAGCTCACCGAGTGGTTCTCCGCGGTCACCGTGCTCAAGACGACCTCCCTGGGGGTCGGCACGCTGGGGGCCACCGCCCTGATGGCGCTCGCCGGCGGACCCGGCCTCCAGGTCGCGCTCGCCCTGAACAGCGCGAGCTCCCTGCTCGCCGCCGTCCTCCTGCTGGGGGTCGCCGTGCCGGGCGGCGGGCTGCCCGGGCCCAGGACGGCGAGGTCCGACGCCCGGGCGGCGCTCGGCGACCGGCCCTTCCTGTCGCTGGTGGCGTCCCAGACGCTGCTGTCGGCGGCCTGGCTGATCCCGACGGTCGCCTTCCCCGTCTACCTGGTCGAGACGCTCCACCAGGCCGCCTACTGGCCGACCGTCGTGGTCGCCGTCCGCTACGCCACCGCCACCACCCTGCAGATGCGGATCAGCCGTCGGCTGTCCGGCTGGACCCGGTCACGGGTGCTGGGCCTGTCGATCGGCGCGGCGGCCTGCGCCATCGCCCTGACCGCGACCGTCTCCAGCGCCCCGCACGCCCTCCAGGGGCTGCTCGCCGTCCTCGTGGCCGTGGTGCTGGCGCTGGCCGAGCTAGCCTCGAAGCCGACCGCGGCCGCGGCGGCGGTCGGCCTCGCGCCCAAGGGCGACGAAGGCCCGTACATGTCCCTGTTCCAGCTGACCTGGACGCTGTCCTACGCGGTCGGCCCGGCCGTCATCGGCGTGGGCCTGCAGAACCCCCCGCTGCTCTGGGCCGCCCTGGCGCTCTGCGTGGCGGCCAGCGCCCTCGCCCACCGCCTCCGAACGCCCCTGCGGCGCCCGCCGGTCGACGCCGCTGCCGGTCAACTCCCGCACGGCGTCCGGGAACCGCGGGAGCAGGCCGAGGTACCGTAGCCGTCGCCCGGCGGGGGCATCAACTCCCCCTGCCGACAGCCGACTTGTGACCGGAAACCGGCCCGCCCCGCCCGACCCCCGCCGGTCGAGGCTCCCCCGGACAACTGCCGCACGGCGCGCGGCAACTACGGGTGCAGACGGAGGTGCCGTAGCCCTCGCCCCGGCGGTATCACCAACACCCCCGACCGACAACCGACCTGCGGCCGGAAGCCGGCCCGCCCGGCTCCCGCCCCTCAGCGCCGGATCGGCGCCTGCTCGGCAGGTCCGTAGGCGCGCAGCTGGTACGGGAGCGCGGCCGGGCGGCGCCACTGGAGGTCGAGGCCGCAGGCGCCGAGGGCGGCGCCGAAGGCGTGCCGCATCGCGTCCTGGACGGCGGTCCGGGCGCGGGCGGCCCGCTCGGCGGCGGGGGTGTCTCCCTCGGCCGCGGCGGCCAGGCGCCGGGAGGGGTTCCAGCGGAGGTCGGCGACACCGGTGGTGTCGTCGCCGTCGTCGACAGGCCGGCACGGCGTGAGGGCAATGCCGGGCGCGTACAGGTGGTCGGCGACCGGCAGCCCGGCCAGCGCGGCGGCGCGGCGCACCGCGTGGACGACGTCCGCGCCGATGCCGAGGTCCTGCGGGCCGGACCCGGCCGGGGCGGGCGCGGAGGCGTCCCGGCCGGTGGCCGGGACGGGGCCGACGGTCCGGCCGACCCTGGTCTCCCCGTCGAGCCGGCCGGCCACGACCTCGATGCCGAAGGCCGGCAGGAACTCCGCCAGCGCGTTCCGCATGGTGCTGCCGACGATCCGCCGGGCGGCGGCGGCCGGCTGTTGGGGCTGCTCCATGGCCGCGGCGGCTGCCAGCCGGGGCCCGGGCTCCCAGTGCAGGGCGATCAGGCCCGCGCAGTCGTCGGAGTCGTCGTACGGCCGGGCCGGGCGCAGCTGGACGCCGGGCCCGTGTCCGCCGTACCCGACGGGCAGGCCGGCCAGGAGGAGCGCCTCGGTGACGCGGTCGGCGAGCAGCGGGTCGATCCGGGGCTCACCGGGCGGCCGCTCCGCAGCCGGGTCCCGCCGTGCGGCAGCCGTGTCCACGCCGTCCTCCTCCGGGTCCCGGGCGGCGGCCGACCGCCTGCGCCCCGAGCGTACGGGGTACCCGCACGCCCCGTCGGCGAATCCCGAAACCGGCCACCCCCCTCCACCTGCCGGACCGGGTTCGGCGGCGACCCGCCGGGAAGGAACCCCTGGCGATCCGGGACCGGGCCGAACTGCCGCCGCCCACACGGAGGTTGCCCGTCGCGGCCGCCCGCTCCGGACCGGGGGCAGGCGAGACCGGGCGGCTGGGATGATCATCCGGGCGTAGGCTCTCGGCTGAGCACAGGGGCAGGAGAGGAAGACATGGGCCAGAAGATCATCCGATTCTCGGACCTGACCGGCAAGCACGCGGAGAGCGACGGGGACCTGGTGCGGATCGTGGTGCTCCGGCACCCCGACCTGACGGACGGTCCGGTCGAGATCGACGCGCTCGCCGGGGAGTTGGCCGGGGTGCGGGAGCTGGCACTCGACCTGGTCACCGTCGAGCTGCACCACCCGGACCGGGCGGAGCCGCAGACGGTGGTGATGGAGGCCGCGACGTTCGACCGGCTGGCCTCGGCCGCGCCGATGGCCGAGGTGCTGCGCGGTGCCAGGCCGGCCGCCCGGGCCGCCGACCACGGGGCGTCGGCCGCCGCCGGCCGGGAGCGGGTCGACTACGCCAGCCTGGAGCACGCCGGCCGGCCGCACAAGGGCCGCACCACCGAGGCGGAGAAGCAGACCGTCCAACAGCACCTGGACGAGATCAACGAGCGGCTCGCCGCCGAGGGCGTCCGCACCATCGACCTGGAGAACGTCGAGCACATCACCCGGTACGGCCTGGACACCCTGGCCCTGGAGACCGGGGTGATGCACGGCTGAGCGGCCGCTCCACTCGGGGCTGCGGCGCCGCCCCGGTGAGGGCGGCGCCACCGGCTCGACGGCACCTGAACGCCACCTCTCCAACCGTCTACTCGGACAGCTCCCACTGTCTTCAGCCCCACGAGCGGTTCGACGAGAGCACCGCCTTCCCCCGCGGCCACCCCGGTCGACGACACCGTTGCCGCTTGACCTGACGCCGTCCTGGCGAACCCTGCCCTGACCGCTCGGGTCCCGTGTGGAGAGCGGACCGCGCAGCTCGACGCGACGGATCGAAAGGTCGACGGGGGCCCCGGTCGGGAGTATCGAAGGTCCTCGGCCGGGCCCGCGCGGAACCCCGTGGCGGATGAGGCCGGCGGGGAAAACCGGTCGACAGGAGATCTGCGGCGCACTGTGATGGCCCCAACTGCCTTGCCGCACGGGCCGGGCCGATTCCAGGAGCTGCTCGTGGCAACCGAGAGAACTGCGGACATCCGCCCCGTGATCGATGCCGCACTGGTCAGGCGCCTGGTCGATACGCAGTTCCCGCAGTGGGCGGGTCTGCCGCTGGAGTCGCTCGACCCGGCCGGCTCGGACCACGTGATCTACCGGTTGGGCGAGGAGCTGTCCGTCCGGCTGCCCCGCCATGCCGGCGCCGTCGGGCAGGCGCGGAAGGAGTTCGAGTGGCTGCCGCGGCTCGCCCCGCACCTGCCCCTGGCCGTCCCCGTGCCAGTGGGGGTGGGGGAGCCGGGCTTCGGCTACCCGTGGCCGTGGGCGGTCTCCCGCTGGCTGGACGGCGAGACGGGGACCGTCGAGGCACTGGCCGATTCGTCCGAGGCCGCCGTCCGACTGGCCGGGTTCCTGACCGCTCTCCAGCGGTTCGAGCCCGGGGAGGTGCGGGTCCTGGACGGCCGCGAGGACCTCACCGCCCGGCCGCTGGTCGCACGGGATCGGGCGACGCGGGCCGCCATCGCGGAGGTCGACGGCTCCTTCGACGCCGCGGCCATGACCGAGCTGTGGGAAGCGGCGATCAGCGCCCCCGGATGGGACGGTCCCGCGGTCTGGTTCCACGGCGACTTTCACACCGGCAACCTGCTGACCGTCGACGGCCGCCTCAGCGCGGTCATCGACTTCGGCGGGCTCGGCGTCGGCGACCCGGCCTGCGACCTGGTGATCGCCTTCACCCTGATGTCGGCGGAGAGCCGGGCCGCCTTCCGCGCCGCGCTCGGCGTGGACGACGCCACCTGGGTCCGGGGCCGCGGCTGGGCGCTGGCCACGGCCCTGAACGCCTACACCCACTACGCCGCCGTCAACCCCCGAGTCGCCGCGCAGACCACCCGTCAGATCACCGAGGCCCTCATCGGCTAGGGCGCTTTCTCTGGATCGTCGTGCCGACCGGATGAAGACGGCGGTCAGGTGGAGTCCGGCGAGGTGGACAGCGGCGGTCCTGTCGTAGCGGTTGGCCAGGCCGCGCCATTGCCTGAGCCTCCGAACGTAACGGCCTAGTCCAGCTGGGACAGCGCGTCGGACACCAGCTTGGTGGCGAAGTCCTCGCCCTTGCCGGAGATCCGGTTGATGTACTCCGCGAGCAGCACCACCGTGGCCTCCAGGGGGTTCATCTCCTCCTTCGTCCACGCCCCGTACTGGGCGCGCCACAGGTTGGGGCTCAGTCCGGTGCCGGCGGCGACGAGCAGACCGGCCATCATGGGGATCACCTCGGGGCGGAAGGTCCTCGGCATCATCCGCATGGTGGCCACCAGACTGGGGACGGCGTGCTCGATCACGTCCTCCTCCTGCTGCTCGAAGGCCGAGCGCAGCCAGTTCATGTAGATGTAGACGAGCGTGCAGGCGCCGTCCACCAGCGCCTCGGCCTCCTCGGGGCCGAACGACGCGGTGAGCTGGTCGACCATCCGCTGGTGCTCGGGGTCCGTCCCGGACTTGCCGCCGTAGACGGACTTGAGCCGGGAGTCGATCACCATGAGCGCTGCGCTCACATCGCCGACGGGAGCGTGTTGGGGGTCACAGGACGACACGGGACTCCTCCTAGAGCGGCCACGGCCTGGACGGCAGGTCCGTTCGTAGGGTAGGCGACCGGTCGCACGGGGTCCGGCGGCTCCGGCCGGGAGCGCCCCGCGGCGGCGGGTGCGACGGTGCCGCCCCGGGCGGGCCGGGGCGGCACCGTGGCGGTGGGACGGGCCCTGTCCCCCGCTCCGCGTCACCCGGCAACGGCGCCTCACACGTCAGGGCGAGGCACCGGAAGCCGGGTTGACGACCGCGGGCGGAGGGCGGCGACCGACGCCGCGCACACCCCTGGACGTCGCACACGGAAGCGATCACATCAGATACCCGTTCGGCCACGAAGTGATTTCGGACAGTCGTGGCCCACGTTCCGGACAGGCCGCCGAATCTTCGTGAACGGCGCATCCCCGCGCCCCACCCTGGATGCGCCGGGCGGGCGGGCGAAGCCCCACACGACCGTTACGGCGGACACCACTTCGTCGACCGCCCGCCCCCGACCAGGAGGTTGACTTGAGCACCCACCGTCCCACCCGGCGGAACGTCCTGAAGGCCGCCGGCGGCCTCTCCGCGGCACTGGCGCTCGGCGGCGCGAACGTCCTCGCGACGGCCTCGGCGGCCCGCGCGGCCGACGACGGCTTCGGGCTGCACATCGCGGACCGCGACGAGGCCGACGCCCGGATGCGGTACTACCGCTTCGCGACCGCCGAGATCGGCTGGCAGCCCGCCGTCAACGTGCTGCTCCCCGACGACTACCACACCAGCGGGCGCACCTACCCCGTTCTCTACCTGCTCCACGGCGGGCTCCAGGACTTCGTCGAGTTCGACCGCCAGGGCGTCCGCGACTGGACGGCCGGCAAGCCGCTGATCGTGGTGATGCCCGACGGCGGGCAGGCGGGCTGGTACTCCAACCCGGTCAGCACCAACGTCGGCCCCCGGAACTGGGAGAGCTTCCACCTCGACCAGCTGGTCCCGTGGATCGACGCCAACTTCCGCACCTACGCCGAGTACGACGGCCGGGCCGTCGCCGGCTTCTCCATGGGCGGGTTCGGCGCCCTGAAGTACGCGGCCAAGTACTGGGGCCACTTCGCCTCGGTGAGCTCCCACTCCGGCCCGGCCAGCCTCCGCCGCGACAACGGCGCGGTCGTGCACTGGGCCAACGTCTCCGCCGCGGCCAAGGACCTGGCCGGCGGCACGATCTACGGCGCGCCGCTGTGGGACCAGGCCAGGGTCAGCGCCGACAACCCGATGGAACGCCTGGACAGTTACCGGAACAAGCGGATCTTCCTGGTCGCCGGCACCAGCCCCGACCCGACCAACCCCTTCGACCGGTTCAACGAGACGGAGGTGCTGGCCGGCCAGCGGGAGTTCCGCGCCCTGCTCGACGGCGCGGGCGTCCCGTACGAGGCGTACGAGGAGCCGGGCGGCCACGTCATCCGCGACTACATGTTCCGGCGCGACATCGACGGCATCATCGACCGGCTCCGCAAGGCGTAGCAGGAGGACGGTGCGGGTGGTCCGGTCCTCCGACCGGGCCACCCGGCCCGCGCCTCCGTCAGCCGGCCTCGGTGCGCCGTTCCAGCCGGGTGCCCGTGCGGAGGGTGATCGACATCAGGTCGCTGGGGGCGTCGAGTTCCAGCCGGTGCCAGCGGCCCCGGGGGACGACCACGGCGCTGCCGGGCGCCAGTCGCACCATGGCCCCGGGCTCGCCGGGCCCGGCCGCGCGGAGGTGGAGCCGGACGCCGCCGGCCAGGCAGCAGACCGCCTCCTCGGCCTCGGGGTGCATCTCCCAGTGGTCGGCGTGGACGTCGGCGTCGCTCTCCACGTGGAAGGTCGCGATCTGCCAGGCCCCGGGGTCACCGCCGGTCATCCGGCGCTCGGTGGCCCGGAGGCCGCCGTCGGGGTGGATGTGCAGGGCCGAGGCGAACAGGCCCACGGGCGCGATCGGAGTGGTCGTCACGAGCGGGTTCCTTCCAGTCGGTGGTCGGCGGGCGTGAGCGGGTGGGAGGCTTCCGGCCGCCGCCCGGGCAGCACGGCGATCGCCACCAGCGCGGCGAGGACGAAGAGCCCGGCGGTGCCGGCCGGTCCGGTGGCGTAGCCGCCGTTGAGGGCGGCGGGGTCGGCGGCGCCGCCGGTGCGGTGGGCGGCGACGGTGGCCAGGGCGAAGACGAACTGAGCGACGGTCACTGCCGCCGGCACCAGGCCGGGGCGCCGCCCCGGTAAGTTTCTGTACATGTATAGAAAGTAGCCCCGGACGATCCCCGCTGTCGAGTCCCGGGGGATGATGGGGGCATGCAGCAGCCCTCCGCCCCGCAGCCCGCCGGATCGCCGCCGTCCGCGCCGGAGTCGCCCGCGCCGGGACCGCCCGCGCCGCAGCCGTCGGCGCGGCGGGCCGCCGCACCGCGGTCCGCCGCGCCGCGCAAGGCCACCGGCCGGCCTCCCCGCATCTCCCGGGAGGAGGTCGTCACCACGGCCCGCCGGATCGTGGACGAGGAGGGCGTCGAGCGGCTGACCATGCGCCGCCTGGCCACCGAGATCGGCAGCACGCCGATGGCGCTCTACCACCACGTCCGCGACAAGGAGGAGCTGCTCGTCCTGCTGCTGGACGACTACGCGGCTCGGACGCTGCGGCCGACCGACCTGCCGGCCGAGCCGCGCGAACGGGTCGTCGCCGCGGCGGCCGCCATCCACGGGGCGCTCGCCGCCTGCCCGTGGATCGTCGGGGTGCTGACCGGGGACAGCCTGATGTCCGCCCACTCCCTGTGGTTCGTCGAGCAGATGGTCGACGGCCTGGTCGACTGCGGCCTGTCGCCGGAACGGGCCGTCCAGGGCTACCGCGCCATCTGGTACTACACCGCCGGCGAGATCATGGTCCGCGCGGCGGCGGCCCGCCGCCGGGCGGCCGACGAGGGCCCGACCCACCGTCAGCAGGTCTTCGCCGGGCTCGACCCGGAGCGGCTGCCCCGTCTGGCCGGGCTCGCCGACCGCTGGGCACCGCTCACCGCCCAGGACACCTACCGGGAGGGCCTCGACGCCCTGGTGGACGGCCTGATCGGGGCGCGCTGAGCGGGCGGGGCAGTCGGCGCCACATCAGCCGACACCCCGCCAACTCTTGCTATTCCAAAGGCTGCCGGCCTTTAGCTGTTGCCGAAGAAGCCGAGCGCCCCCACCGCACAGAGTCCGCCGGCCCCCATGAAGACCGGCGTCAGCACCTTGAGCTCCACCCAGCTTCCGGCCCGGAACCGCATGCCCTTCGGCGGCCCGATCGGGTACCAGCGCCGGCGGCCGATCGGTATCGGCCACAGCACCGGGCAGCCGGAGACGGTCAGCGCGTCGCCCAGGCAGTGCACCAGCGCGCCGAGCGCGATCGGCAGCCCGATCCACAGGTACTGCTGCCCGGGCGCCTCGAACAGCCACTGCGAGCCGTTGCCCGGCTTGTCGAGGACCTCCGCGAGCATCCACGCGCCGGCCGCCCCCAGCAGCCACACCAGGACGTCGCTGGAGACCCGGGCGTGCCGCCACAGCAGGCCCTCGATCGCCAGCACCATGTGCACGAACAGCACCGCCAGGACACCCCAGCGACCGCCGTACCCGGCCACCGCCGAGGCGCCCGCCCCGCACAGCACCGCCCAGGGCCAGGTGTGCGTCAGCGTCCGGTGGCCGCCCGACCGCCGCGGGTCGCCCTTGCCCCGGGTGGCCTTGTACACCGCGTACGAGAGCTTGTCGATCACCTCGCAGAGCACCCGGGACACCGGTCCGAACGCCCTGGATATCGTCGCCGCCTTGTGGTCCAGGTCCGGCGCCAGCGCCGCCCCCGCACAGATCAGCGCCCCCGCGAGCAGGACCGGCCAAGGCATCGGCTCCCCCATCCCGGCCGCCACCGCGCCCACCCCCAGCCACGCGGTCGCACCCGACAGCGAATGCGCCGGTCCCATCATGTCCGTACACCACCGATCGTCATCAGCTCCGTCCTCACCCTGAGGACCTGACATCACGGCAGCCTATCCGTCCAAGATCACCGGCCGGACGCCTCGCGCGCACCCCACCTCGGCACCCGGTTCCGCGTCACCCGTCGCCACGGCATCGAATCCGCCCCCGTGGCGGGCGGCCGTCGACGCCCCCGCCCACGCCGGGCGACGGCCGCCGCACACCCCGACGGCGGCCGTTCCCCCGCCCGGCCGGTGCCACCCCCTCCCCCGGTCAGGCCAGGGCCTTCTCCAGCGCGGCGAGGTAGCTGCGCATCATGTGGTCGCGGATGCCCTCGCCGTCCGGCGAGAAGGCGGCGGCGCCCAGCCCCTTGGCCCGGTCGGTCAGGGCGGAGACCAGCCCCGCCTTCTCCTTCACCCGGCCCGCGGAGTCGATGTGGCGCAGCACCTCGACGTGGGTGAAGGCGGGCTCCGGGGGGAGCTCGGGCACGATGTCGTTGCCGTGGACGAACCGGTAGGTGCGCCCCGGCCACGGGGAGGCTCCTGTCAGGTCGGGACGGTCGGAACGACGGGGGGTCTGCTTTAGGGCCCGGCCGGCGCCCCACCCGAGGAGGCATCCCGTGACGCCCTGGTGACCAGCAGTGACGCTACCCCGCACCCGACCCCCTCGCGACCGGGCCACCACCCCACCCACGGCCTCCGACCGGTGCCGCTCTCGGCGCCGGAGTCCCGGCCCTGGATCCTGTGACTGACTGACAGTCAGCGGCATGGCCGGGTGTTCGGTACGGCTCGCCGTCCGGGCCACAATGGTGGCCGCGACGCGAAGGAGGACGCCGTGAGCGACCGGATCCCGCGCGACCGGCAGAGCCGGTGGCGCGGCCAACGGGGCCTGGGCTCCCGTGGGCCCACCAGGGTGCCGGCGCACCCTCCGATGCCGGTGCCGGAGGAGGGGGCCGCCGTGTGTGAGGAGGCCGGGCCGGGGCCTTCGGGGGACGGGGGCACCGGGTTCGACGGGCCGCCGCCGATGCCGCCGGACGCCCCGGACTCGTCCGCCGAACTGCCGAAGTAGCGTACGACGCCCCGGGATGCGGTCGTCGACCGTTCAGAGGCTGGAGAGCAGCTGCGGGGAGAGGGTCTTGAGCATGGTGTTGCTCCAGCGCATCTGGCGCAGGGTCCGGGGGTGACACGCGGTGGCGAGGGAGAGCAGGGCGTCGTCGCCGGTGGCCTGCGCCACCTGGGCGAGCATCTCCCAGTGGAGGGAGTTGGCCGTCGCGGCGAGGTGGAGGTCCCGCAGGTCGTGGAGCAGGCGCAGGCCTGGTTCGGGGTGTTGCCCGGGCACCGCGCCGGCCTGCTGCCACGGTGCGCCGAGCGCGTCGGGCGGGCCGAACGCGTCGGGCGAGCCGGGCAGCCCGGGCAGGTCGAGCCCGCGGTCGTGGGCCGCGTCGGCGATCCGGCGGGCGTGCTCGCCGGACCACCGGGCGAGGTCCGTGGCGACGTGGTGGACCTCGTGGTCGGCGCGGTGGCGGTCCGCCGCCGCGAGGAGGGCCCGTTCCAGGCGGCACTCCCCGTCGTGCAGGGCGCGGAGGGTGTCCGTGGTGCCGCTCACGATCCGTCTCCTTCCGGCGCGTCGGCGCTCTGGGCGGCGACCGCCTCCGGCCCACCGGTGGTGGGCGGTACGGACGCGCCGTCGACCGGGGCCGAGGCCGTGGTGGTGGGCGCGGGGGCGCGGTGCCCGTCGGCGCGGGCGACCAGGGCGATCCGGGCGGCGGCGGTCTTGAACAGCGGCTGCTTGGAGACCGGGTCCCAGTCGGTGATCGTGGTCTCGTTCGCGGCCCGCCCGCCGTCCGCGCCCGGCCGGTCCCCCTGCGGGGTGTCCCAGTAGCCGTAGTGGAAGGGCAGGAAAACCGTGCCGTCGCGGATGCCGGTGATCCGCAGGCGGCCGCGCACCGACCCGCGCCGGCTGGTGACCTCGACCAGGTCGCCCTCGCCGAGCCGCCGAGCCGCGGCCTCGGCCGCGGAGAGCTCCACCCAGACGTCGGGGGCGGCGGCGTTCAGCTGTGGGACCCGGCCGGTCTTGGTGCGGGTGTGGAAGTGGTAGAGGGTCCGGCCGGTGGTCAGCTGGAGCGGGCACTCCGCGTCGGTGGACTCGTGCGGCGGCAGGTACTCGGCGGCCTTCAGCACGGCCCGGCCGTCCGGGTTGAGGGCGCGGTACTCGGTCTCGGAGACGGCGGCACCGGTGACCAGGTCCTTGCCGTACGTCTCGCACCTGTCCGGCGCGGCCCAGGTGATGCCGTCGGTGTAGAGCCGTTCGGTGCCCTCGGGCGCTTCGCGGGTGCAGGGCCACTGGATGCCGCTCGCGCCGCGCAGCCGTTCGTAGTCCAGGCCGGAGTAGTCGCACGGCCGGCCCCGGCTGCAGTCCTTCCACGCCTCGAACGCCGACTCGGCGTCGTGCCAGTGGACCAGCGGGCGGCCGTCCCGGTCGCGGAAGTCCATCCGGCGGGCGTAGTCCAGCAGGATCTCCAGGTCGGAGCGGGCCTCGCCGGGCGGGTCGACGGCCTTCTCGGAGAGGTGGACGGTGCGGTCGGCGTTGGTGAAGGTGCCGGTCTTCTCCGCCCAGGTGGCGGCGGGCAGCACCAGGTCGGCGAGCCGGGCGGTCTCGGTGAGGTAGAGGTCCTGGACGACGGTGAACAGCCGTTCCTGCCCGAGGATGTCGCGGATGCGGCGGAGTTCCGGCAGCGAGACGGCCGGGTTGGTGCCGGTGATCCACAGCATCCGGATCGAGCCCTGTTCGGCGTACCGCATGATCTGCATCGCCGGGGTGGGCGGCGCGTAGTGCGGGATCCGGGACGGTTCGACGTTCCAGACCCGCGCGAGTTCGGCGACGTGCCGGTCGTTCTCCCAGTTGCGGAAGCCGGGCAGGTCACCGTCGGCCCCGCACTCGCGGGTGTTCTCGGCGGTGGGCTGGCCGTTCATCTGGAGTACGCCGCAGCCGGGGCGGCCGAGCATGCCGCGGATCAGCTGGAGGTTGTTGACCTGGCAGGCGGCGGCGGTGGCCTGGTGGGACTGGTAGACACCCTGAAGCACGGTGGACAGCAACCGCTCGGCGCCGCCCAGGAGTTCGGCCGCCTGCTCGATCCGGGCGGCCGGGACGTCGCAGATCCCGGCGGCCCAGGACGGCGGGCATTCGGCGACCCGTTCGGCCAGTTCGTCGTAGCCGACGGTGTGGCGCTCGACGAAGTCGTGGTCAACCCGGTCGGTCCGGACGACCTCGTGCAGCAGCGCGTTGAGCAGGGCGACGTTCGTGCCGGCGCGCGGGGCGAGGTGCAGGGTCGCGTGACGGGCGACCGGGGTCGGGCGCGGGTCGACGCACAGCAGCCGGGGCGGGTCGGTCCCCGCCAGCCGGTCCAGGACGCGCATCCACAGCACCGGCTGGGTCTCGGCCGCGTTGTGTCCGAACAGCGCCAGCGTGTCGCAGTGGTCGACGTCGGTGTACGAGGCGGGCTGGCCGTCGCAGCCGAAGGTCTCCTTCAGCGCCTCGGCGGCGGTCGCGGTGCACAGCCGGGTGTTGCCGTCCAGGTGGTTGGTGCCGAGGCCGGCCCGGGCGATCACCGCCAGGGTGTAGTACTCCTCCAGGAACAGCTGGCCGCTGGTGTAGAAGCCGATCGAGCCCGGGCCCCGCTCGCGCAGCAGTTGTTTCGAGCGTTCGACGACGGCGTTCATCGCGGTCGCCCAGTCGGTCTCGACCAGTCGGCCGTCCCGGCGCAGCAGCGGCCGGGTCAGCCGGTCGGCGGCGCGGTTGGCCTGCCAGCCGAACAGGTCCTTCGGCCCGAGCCGCCCCCGGTTGACCCGGTCCCCGGCGCGTCCTCGGACGCCGACGATCCGCCCGTCGGCGACGGCGACGTCCATCGCGTCCCCGTTGGAGTGCAGCAGCGACGCCGTCCGCACCCACCGCTGGACCTCGTCGGCGTCGACGCCGGGTTCCAGGAAGGCGTCCACCCGCACCGGCCACGGCCGGCCGGGGCCGTAGGGGGTGCGGTCGCCCCACGGTTCGGCGATCCGGTCCACTCGTTCCCGCACGTCGTACCTCCCGGGTTCGATCGGAGGGGCCCGCGCCGGTTCGACCGGGGTTCGATCGGAGTCGATCGGAGTTCAACCGGAGTTCGAGCGGAGGCCCCGCCGGGCGCCTCAGTGCGGTCCGCCCGGCGTCAGGAAGTCCCGCACCCGCTCCACGACCGAGCGCTCGGGCGGCGGGAGCCGGTCCGCCGGCCGATCGGTCGGCGGGAGGTGGCGGGGCCGGCCGGTCGAGGCCTCCTTGGTCTCGCGGGCCCGGACCGCCAGGGCGTGCAGTTCGGCCTCGGTGGTCACGGCGCGCAGGGCCGGGAACAGCCGGGCCTCCTCGTCGCCGGCGTGCCGGGTGACCTCCTCGGCCAGCCGGGCCACCAGGCGGTCGAACCGGGGCGAGGTCACATGGGTCGGCCGGAGTTCCCCGAGCAGTTCCTCCACCCCGCGGTGGTCGGCGAGTTCACGTTCCACCACGGCCGGCCCGTCGGCCAGCCGCTCGCGGACGAGCGGGTAGAGGTGCTCCTCCTCTGCCCGGGTGTGCCGGACCAGCTGGTCCGTCAGCAGGTCGACCAGTTCCTTGCGCTGCGGGTCCCTGCTGGGGATGCCGCTGAGTTCGCTGAAGGGGACCAGTACCGACCGGTGGTCGGCGGTGAGCTGTTCCAACAGGTCTTCGTCGTACGGCACGGGTGGTGTCCTTCCTGCGTGCGGGCGGTCGGCCCTCCCGGTGCGTTGGCGATGCGGTGGGACCGGTCGCCCTCCTCCTGCCCGCTCGGCGGGATTCCCCTCCGCCTCTGCGCGTGTCCCCTCACGCCCTCCGGTCAAACTCCGCTGCTCGGCTGCTCGGCTGCTCCGCTCCGGCGGCCGGGCGTGGCGCACCCGCTCGCCGCCCGGCCCCCGGCGTCCCGGTTTCCCGCCACCGCGTCCGGGCAGCCGCCGTACATGGACCACTCACGCGCACCCGTCCTCGAAGCACTCGCCGACCACCACGAGAAGGGTCGGCTGTCGTACACGCCGCCCGGCCACAGGCAGGGCCGGGGCGCCGACCCACGGGTCGTGGCCCTCCTCGGGGAGGCCCTGTTCCGCGCCGACCTGCTCGCCACCGGCGGGCTGGACGACCGCCGCTCGACCGGCCGGGTGCTCCAACGGGCCGAGGAGCTGATGGCCGACGCCGTCCACGCGGACCTCACCTACTTCTCCACCTGCGGCAGTTCACTCTCGGTCAAGGCGGCCATGCTCGCCGTGGCCGCGCCCGGCGAGCAGCTGCTGCTCGGCCGTGACGTGCACAAGTCCGTCGCCGCCGCCCTCATCCTGTCCGGCGTGCGCCCGGTGTGGGTGGACCCCGAGTGGGATCCCCAGCTGCACTTCGCCCACCCGCCGTCGGCCGGGGCGTTCGCCAAGGCCCTCGCCGACCACCCGGACGCGACCGGCGCCCTGGTCACCAGCCCGACCCCGTACGGCGGTTGCGCGGACCTGGCCGGCATCGTCCGGGTCTGCCACGAGCGCGACCTGCCGGTCGTCGTGGACGAGGCCTGGGGCGCCCACCTGCCCTTCCACCCCCGGCTGCCGGCCTGGGCGATGGACGTGGGTGCGGACCTGTGCGTCACCTCGGTGCACAAGATGGGTTCGGGGCTCGAACAGAGCTCGGTCTACCACCTGCGCGGCGACCGCGTCGATCCCGCGAAGCTGAAGGCCCGGGCCGACCTGCTCGGCACCACCAGCCCCTCGGTCCTGATGTACGCGGCGCTGGACGGCTGGCGCCGCCAGATGGTCCAGCACGGCCGCGAACTGTTCGACCACGCCCTGCGGTTGGCCGGGACCGCCCGACAGCGGATCCCGCTGGTGCCCGGACTGCGGCTGTACGGGGACGCCGAGTTCTGCGCGCCGCACCGGGCCGCCGACTTCGATCCGCTCCAGCTCGTCGTGGACCTGGCCGCGCTGGGCACCGACGGCTACCAGGCGGCCGACTGGCTGCGCGCCCACCGGCAGGTCGACCTCCACCTCGCCGACCACCGCCGGATAGGCGCCCAGCTGAGCCACGCCGACGGCCCCGACACCGTGGACGCGCTGGTGACCGCGCTGCGGGACCTCGTCGACCACGTCGACGAACTCCGGCCCGCGGCCCGCATCGACGTGCCGGACCCGTCCGAACTGCGACTGGAACAGGCGCTGTCCCCGCGCGAGGCCTTCTTCGGCCCGACCGAGGCGGTGCCCGTGGCCCGGGCGGCCGGACGGATCGCCGCCGAGGTGCTGACCCCCTACCCGCCCGGCATCCCGGCCGCCCTGCCCGGCGAACGGCTGAACCGCGAGGTCGTGGACTACCTGCGCTCCGGGACCGCCGCCGGGATGGTCGTCCCGGACGCCGCCGACGACTCCCTGGCCACCCTGCGCGTGGTGGCCGACTGAACGGCGCCCGGCGGGCCGCCCGCGGACGGTTTCGGGCACGCGGAGCGGGCGGACGCCGACCTTCCCCCGCGTGCCCGCACCCGGTCGGACCACGGCCGGGTGGAGACGGAGACCGCCATGAACGGTGTCGAGGGCTTCCCGAGCCGGCTGTCCGCCGAGCACCGGGCCATCGAGACGCTGCTGCGCCAGCTGAACCGCACCACCACCCGCGCCGGCGCCCCCGACGAGGAGACCCTGCGGCTGCTGGGCTCCCTGCGGCGGCTCCTGTCCCCCCATTTGCTGACCGAGGAGGCCCACCTGTACCCGCTGGCCCGGCGGTGCCTCACCACCGGGGACGCTCTCGCGGACGCCGCCGCCCGCAGCCACGCGGCGATCCGCAGGCTGCTCGACCGGGCGGAGGACGACCGGCTGACCGTCGGCGGGCGCCGTCACGCCACGGCCGTGCTGGTCGTCCTGCTCCGCGCCCACCTGCGGGGCGAGGACGAGCGGCTGTTCCCCGCCCTGCGCGCCCGTGCGGCGCCGCGGGATCTGCGGACCTGCGAGCGCCGCATGGGCGAGTGCCGGGCCCGTCGGCCGGGCTCACCGCTGTGGGGGCTCCCGCCCGGGACCGGGGCGATCGCGGCACTGCGGGACCACGTCAGCGGGCACGACACCTTCGGGGACCAGCGCTCGCCCTGACGGCACCGCGCGACCCCGGCCGGACCATCGGCGGCCGGGGTCGCGCGGACATGCGAAGAGCGGGCATGCGAAGAGCGGACGTCCAGCGAGCGGACGTACGCGCGAACGTGCGGCAAGAGGACGGGGGGAGCGGACGTGTGGCGAGCGGACGTACAGCGGGCTCAGCCCGGGGTGATCCGCCCCCGCCAGCCGCCCTCCTCCCGGCCGCGTTCCTCGATGAACTCCTTGAACCGCTTCAGGTCCCCCTTGACCCGGCGGTCGACCACGCCCGTGACATCGGCGGCCCGCTCCGCCATGCCCTCGGGCCGGAAGTCGATGGCCATGGCGACCCGGGTGTGGCCCTCGTCGAGCCGTCGGAAGGTCACCACGCCCTTCTGGTCCACGTCGCCGTCCACGGTCCGCCAGGCGATCCGCTCGTCGGGCTCCTGGTCGACGATCTCGGTGTCGAACTCACGGGTGACACCACCGATGCTGGTGCGCCAGTGGTTGTGGCGGTCGTCCAGCTGGGTCACCGAGTCGACGCCCTCCATGAAGCGCGGGAACTCCTCGAACTGCGTCCACTGGTTGTAGGCGGTGTGCAGGGGCACGGCCACATCCACGGACTCCTTCACCATGCTCATCCTGGCCTCCTCGTACGGTGCGGCCGGGCCCGTCCCGGCCGACTGTGCGCCTGCCCGGCCTGCACCGGCGCAACCATCCCGCCGGTCCGGCCCCGGCCGGCTGCCGGGCCCGGCACGCACCCGGGCACCCGCTACGGGCCGCTCCGCTCGCCGGGCCCGGACCGCGCCCGGTCGCCGTCGGCCAGGTGCCGGGCCACCGTGTCGAGGTCCGTGCCCAGCCGCTGGGCGGCCCCGACCAGCAGGCCCAGCGCGGTGTGCGGGGTGACCTCGAACCGCTCGGCGGTGAGGCCGATGGCCAGGCCGGTGGCGTGCCGGCGGTCCAGCAGGTCGGCCACCGCCCTGGACAGCGCGTAGCGGTCGAGGGCGGCCGACGCCTGGAGGGCGAGCACCTCGACCAGCCCGAGGGCCTGCGTGCCGGGCTCGACCGGCGCGCGCAGGTAGGCGCTGAACACCGTGCAGCCGTGCGGGTGGGTGCGCAGGTGGGCGCCGGCCACCACCCGTACGCCGCAGCGCCGGGCCCGGTCGGCGAACCGCCCGGGGCGGCCCGGGTCCAGCCGGACCACGACCTGCCCCTCGCCCTGGTGGCGGAGCCGGGGCAGCGGGCCCTCCTCCGACCCGCGCTGCGCGCGTTCCAGGGCCAGCAGGTACGACGGGCTCGCCGCGAAGGTCTCGACCGAGCCGTCGTCGTGCCAGGTGCTCACGGCGGCGCCCACGCAGTCCGGGACGGTGACGCGGGTCAGCTGCACCACGTCGTTCAGGGTCGGCAGGGGCGCGGGCCGCAGCCGCTCGCGGGCCGCGAGTTCGCCGAGTTCGGCCAGCAGCGCCGCGCGGGTCCGGTCCGTCGCCGGGGCCCCGGCCGCCGCCCCGCCGGCATCGGCGGCGCCCTGACGGCTCAGCAGCAGGCGGGCGCGGGCGACCGCGCGGACCGCGTCGGCCTCCCCGGTGTAGACGCCGATCGTGTAGCAGACGTCACGCAGCCGCTGCCCGGCCTCCGGCGAACTCGACGGAGACAGGGCTTCGTACTCCGCGACCAGTCGGCCGAGGGCAGCGACATCCACCATGGGCATGAGCACCTCCGTTTGTTTACGGAAAGTATGCGCCGATCACGCAGCGAAACCGCGCCGCCTGCCGCCTCACCCTCGGCACTCCGCCCCGGCGTTCGGCCCCGCGCCACCGCTGCGGCGGGCGGCGGCGGGCGGCGTGGGAGCGGAGCACGGCCCCCCGATCTCCTCCGCGGCCGTCCGCTCCCGCCCGTACCGGCGCCGGAGCAGGGCGATCACCGCCGGGTCCGCGAGCGGCTGGACGACGTCCGGTCCACCTCGGGGTCCGGCAGGGCCGCGCCGGAGGTCCGGAGCCGGTCGTCCCTCACCGGTCCTCCTCCGTGAACCGCAGCCGCCGCTCCACCACGTCGTGGGCGACCTCGTCGATCTCCCGGCCGTGGGCGAAGGCGTGGGCCCGCAGCCGGTCCAGCGCCTCCCCGGCGGGCACCCCGAGCTGCACCATGATCATGCCGATCACCTGGTCCACCTCGACACCGTCGGACGCCGCCTCGTCCGGCCACGGCTGCTCCGGCCGCCCGTCGGAGGGGCCCAGGAAGGAGCCGACGATCGCGAGGGTCACGCCGGTCGCGGCGACCTGGATGTCGGCGGCCTCCTCGGGTTCCGGGACGCCCGGTCGCGCGCCGTAGAGGCTGAGGACGCCGATGCCGGACGATCCCAGGTGGAGCGGGGAGGCGTAGGCGCTGCGCAGCGGGGCCCCGGGCGGGGCCACCGAGGAGGCCAGGTCGACGGCCAGGACGGGCCAGCGCACCTCCTCGGGCGACAGCAGGTCGGCGACCGCGACCGGGCCGCGGGTGCGGAAGGCGTCCACGCTCGGGCCCTCGCCGAGGCCGAACTGCCGCTCCTCGATCCGCCGGGCCCTCTCGTCGCTGGCCCAGACCCCGGCGCGGTACCCGGGGTCGGCCATCAGGGTGATCGCGGCGGCGTCGGCGGCCAGCGCGTCGACGCAGGCCGCGCAGGCGCGCTCGGGCAGGGAGGGCCGGCCCGGGCCGTTGACGGCCTCGGCCACGATCTGCGCGATGCGCGTCAGATCGGCCATTTCCGCGCCTCGTTCTTCCTCCGTCCCGCCACCGTCGTCCGGTGGTCGGCTGTCCGGGCGTTCGGCCACGTCCGGCCGCCCACGCCCCGGCCGCCTCCACGCGTACGGCCACGTCGCACGCCTACCCGGCGCGGTCCGCGACACACCCCGGCACCCGGGTTTGACGGGCCGGTGAGCGGTTAGCCGCCCGGGCATGGACACCACATCGCTGCACACCCGACGGTGGTCCCGCAAGCTCCGCCGGGCGCTGGACGCACCGGCGCACTGGGACGTCCTGGACGCCCCGGCCCGGCCGCTCGCCGAAGCGGTCGAGGCGCTCCCGCTGGGACCGTACCGCGACGCCCTGCACGGCGTGTGGCTCGGGCACCCGCTCCACCCGGCGCTGATCCACCTGCCGCTCGGCTGCTGGATGTCCGCCGGACTGCTGGACTTCCTCCCGGGCGGGCGCCGGTCCGCCGACGCCCTGGTGGCGACCGGTCTGCTGGCCGCCGGGCCCACCGCGCTCACCGGGTGGGTGGACTGGGCCCGGCTCGACCCGCCGCGCCGGCGCACCGGCCTGGTGCACGCGCTCTGCAACACCACCGGCGTGCTGCTGTACGGCGGCTCGCTGCTGGCCCGCTGCCGGGGGCACCGGGCGCGCGGCCGGCTGCTCGGCCTGGCCGGGCTGACCGCCGTCTCGGTCGGGGCCGCGCTCGGCGGGCACCTGACCTACCGGCTGGCCGCCGGCCCCGACCGGGCCGCCGCCGTGCCCCGCCTGGCGCCGGGCGACTGGGTCGGCCTCGGCGCGGTGGAGGACTTCCCGCCCGGGCAGCCGGTCCGCGCGATGGCCGGCGAGCTGGCCGTGGTGGTGGTCCGCGAGGGCGGGCAGTGCCACGTGCTGGCCGAGCGCTGCACCCACCTGTCCGGGCCGCTCTCCGAGGGCTCCCTGGTGGACGGCTGCCTGCGCTGCCCGTGGCACGGCAGCGAGTTCCGGCTGCGGGACGGCGAGGTGGTGCACGGCCCGGCCACCGCGCCCCAGCCGGTGCTGGAGACCCGGGTGCTCTCCGGACACCTGGAGGTCCGGCTGCCAGGAGCCGGCTGACCGACCGTCACCGACCGGCGTACCCCCGAGGAGCAGCCATGACCGCCATCAGCCCCGACCACCCGGACCGCCCCCGTCCCTGCGCACCCGTCCGGCCCGCCGCGCCGCCGGACGCCGGTGCCCGGCCGGCGGTCACCGCGCGGGGAGCGTGGTGACCGCCGTGCTACTGCTCCGGCCCCCCGGGGTCTATCCGCCCCAGGGCGACACCGCGCTCCTGGCCTCGTGCGTGCGCCGGGAGCCGCTGGACGGCTCCAGCCGGGTGCTCGACCTCTGCACCGGGACGGGCGCCGTCGCGCTCGTGGCGGCCCGCGCGGGGGCGCGGGTCACCGCGGTGGACCTGTCCGCCCGCGCCGCGGCCACCGCCTGGTTCAACAGCCGCCTCCACCACCGGCGCGTGCGGGTGCGCCGGGGCGACCTGCTGGCCCCGGTGGCCGGACGGAGCTACGACCTGATCACCGCGAACCCGCCGTACGTCCCGGTCCGCGACGGCGCGGGCGCCGTCGGCCGCGGCGCCGCCCTGGCCTGGGACGCCGGCCCGGACGGGCGGCTGGTCCTGGACCGGATCTGCCGCGAGGCGCCCGGTCTGCTCGCCGCCGGCGGCGTGCTGCTGGTGGTGCAGTCCGCGCTCGCGGACGTCCGCGCCACGCTCGTCCTGCTGCGCGCGGCCGGGCTGCGCGCGGAGGTGACGGCGCATCGGCGGCAGGAGTTCGGACCGGTGATGTCCGCCCGGGCCGCCCTGTTCGAGCGGCGCGGGCTGATCCGGCCGGGCGAGCGCGAGGAGGAGTTGGTGGTGGTGCGCGGTGTCCGCGAACGCTGACCGGGCCGCGACCCGGGTGGTGGTCGTCCCGGGCGGTCCGCTGCTGGTGGAGGGGCCGGTCGAGGTGGTCCTGCCGGACGGCACGGTACGGGTCTCCGAGCGCCCGGTGGTGGCCCTGTGCGCCTGCCGTCGCAGCCGCACCTACCCGTTCTGCGACACCAGCCACCGGCGGCACGGCCGCCCGCCACGGGGTACCGGCGACCGGGGAACGGGCGAGCAGGACACGGACGGCCAGGGCTCAGCCCGGGTCGTCGGGCAGGGCTGAGCGCAGGCGTCCGCGCCCGGCCCGGCGGCCGTCGGCGCAGCCGCGGAGCACCGCGGAGGCGGCCGCCAGCGCCAGGGCCCAGCAGCCCGTCAGGCCCCACCGGAACGGGGCCGCCGACGCCCCCAGCCCGGCGGCCAGCAGGCCAAGCGACAGCAGGGCGAGCCCGAGGACGGTCCGCGGCCGCAGCCCGCGCACCAGGTCCCAGGCGCGGCCGCGCAGACCGAGCCCGACGGCGCGCAGCAGCGGCTCCGGGTCCGGAGCGCGGCGCGCCCGCCGTCCGGTTCCGCGCGCCTCCGCCCGCTCCTGTCCGTCCATGCCGTCCGCCTCCTCGCTGCGCCGCCCCCCGTGGTCCGCCGCAGCGATTACCCCGGATGCGCGATCGCTAACGCCCCGGGCGCGCCCGCAGCCGGACGACCAGCAGGCAGCTGTCGTCGTCGGGGTTGGGGCCGCCGAGGCGGACGGTGATGTGCTCCAGGCAGTCCGCCGGCGCACGGCCGGCGCACTCCTCGGCCGCGCGCAGCAGCCGGTCCGGGCGGACGGTGCCGTCGTCGCGCCGGTTGAGCAGGCCGTCGGTCCAGAACAGCACGGTGTCCTCGACCGGCCGCAGCGGCAGCACGGTGTCGACGTAGCGGCTCTCCGGCAGGGCGCCGAGGACGGTCCCGGTGGGGCCCTCGGCGAGGACGGCGGTGGCGCCCCGGACCACGGCGGGCGGCGAGTGCCCGGCCGCACTCCAGGTGAGGGTCGCCGCCTCCGGGTCGAGCAGGCCGCACAGCACGCCGGCGATCCGGCTGCCGCCCTGGTGGCAGAGCATCGTGTTGAGCCGTCCGAGCATCTCGCCCGGCCCCTGGCCGGTGTAGCAGAGCCCGTGCAGCGCGTGCCGGAGCTCGGCCGTACCGACGTCAGCGGCCAGCCCGTGGCCGCTGACCTCGCCGACGGCGAGCAGGATCCGGCCGTCGGCGAGACCGGCCAGGTCGTACCAGTCGCCGCCGACCCGGGGCCGGTCCCCGGCGGGCAGGTAGCGGGCCGCGTGGTCGAGGACGGCGGGGTCGGGCCCGGGCTCGTGGGGCGCGGCCACCAGCGCGTTCTGCAGGGCCCGCACCGTACGGTGTTCGGCGGCGGCCCGGCGGCGCTGCTCGGCGAGCCGGGCCCGGGCGCCGGCCAGGGCCAGCTCGGTGCGGTGCCACCGGCTGACGTCCTGCAGGACTCCCCGGATCACCCTCGGGCGACCGCTCGCCGGGTCCCCGACCGCCTCGGCGGTGACCCGCACGGTGCGAGCGGCCTCGCCGGGCCCCTCGGCGTCGAACTCCAGGGCCGCCGTCCGCCGCCCGGCCAGCAGCCGGCGGAGGAACCGCCGGGCCGCCGGGCGGTCGGCGGGGCGCACGCGGGCCACCAGTTCGGTCGGCCGGACCGGGTCGGTGCGGTCGGGGCCGAGGCCGAGCAGCCGCAGGGCCTCCCCGGAGAGTTCCGGCGGCGAGCCGGGAGTCCACTCGAAGCTGCCCAGGCCGGCCAGCCGCTGCGCCCGGTGGAGCCGGGCGGCGCGCTCGGCTCCGTCGCCGGGGTGCCAGGTGAGCAGCACGCCGTCGAGGAACGGCTCCGCCCGCAGGACCAGCGTCCGGTCCGGCCCGGCGCCGGTGAAGTCCTCGGTCCGACCCTCGTAGCCGGCGCCGGTCGTCGCGGCCTCCAGGATCCGCGCGAAGTGCCCCGTCGCGACCAGTCCGGGGTGGAGCTCGCTCAGGCGTCGGCCGCCCGCCGCGCCGAGACCGGCCGCGGCGTTGGCGTACCGGACCCGCAGGTCGGTGATCGCACCGCCGGGGACGGCCCCGCGCACGGCGGTGAGCACCAGGACGGGGTCGAACACGGCGTCCAGGACGGCGCGGAACCAGTGCTCGCCACCGGGCACCGCCGGCACCGGCTCGTCCTCGCCCGTGCCGTTGAACCGCAGCAGGTGCCCCGCGACGAGCCCGGACAGCGCGTCCACGTACCGGGTCGCCGCTCGGGCCCGGGCGGCCGGTACGTCCCAGCCGAGGCTCATCGCGCCGATGATCCGCTCGCCGCAGCGCAGCGGCACGGCGCAGGCGTTGCGGCCGGGGACGATCCGTCCGCTGCCCGGTGCGCGGCCGCCGCGGTGGCCGCGGTCGAACTCCCAGACCAGGCTGCCGCCGTGGGCGGCGGCCACCAGCGGCACGCCGGTCTCCGGCGGGATGCGCTGCCACTGGCTGATCCGCCGGGACTCCACGCCGTGGCTGCCGACCAGGAGCAGCGCGCCGTCCGGTTCCAGCCGGCCCAGCACCACGGCGACGACGCCGACCGGGGCCAGCGCCACCTGGTGCAGCAGCCGGGCGAGCTCCTCGGGCGTCTCCGCACTGGCCAGGGCCGAGGCCGCCAGGTGGTAGCGCGCGGCGAGGCCGGGCACCGCGACGGCCGGGGCAGCCGTCCGCGGTCCGGGAGCGGGGGCGGGGGCGGGGGCCGGGGCGGGGGTCACACCGGCGGCCTCACGGGGGGTGGTCGCGGGCGGCTCCGGACATGCCGAGGCGCCGGGCGCCGGGCGCCCGGGCGCGGCGTCGGGCTCGTCCACCGGGTCCACCACCGGGTCCACCGGGTCCGTCAGCGGCGCGGCGAGGCCGACCAGTCCCGCGGCGATGTCCGCGAGCCGGCGGTTGGTGTCCTGCGAGAGCCGGACGAGGTGGCCGAACGCCTCCTCCGGCGTGCAGTCCAGCCGCTCGGCGAGCATGCCCTTGGCCTGTTCGATGACACCCCTTGTGCGCATCGCCCGCCGCAGGCCCTCGGCCTCGGTGCGCAGCCGGTCGACCGCCTCCCGCAGCACGGCCGCGTCGTCGGGCAGGACGGGCTGCTCGGGGGTCCGGTCCTCACGCACAGGCCGCCGCCACGTCCGGGAAGAGCGGCAGCACGCTGTCGACACCGCTCAGCTCCAGCAGGTCCCGTACCCGCGGGGCGGCGCCGGCCAGCCGCAGGGTGCCCCGTTCCCGGCGCATCCGCCGGGCGGCACCGAGCAGCGCGTTGAGGCCGGTGGAGTCCAGGAAGCCCACGGCCGTGAGGTCCACGACCACCCGGGTGGTGCCGGTGTCCGCGAGGGCGTCGAACAGGCGCCGCACCTCGCGGGCCGAGAGGTCGTCGAGGTCCCCGCTGAGCGGGACCACCGTCCACCCGTTGGCCATCCGAGAGTCGTTCATCCGGACCGTCCTCGCTGCCGGGCCCGGCCGACGCCCCGGCCCGGGCTTCCCCTCCCAGGCTAGGACCTGTCCGACGGTTCCCGCCGGTCGGCCCTCGCCGGGGACGGCACAGCCCTCCGTGCCGCCAGGTTTCCGCCCGCGCGGCCGGGGCACGCGCGGGCGCATGGAACCTCCTCCCGCGCGCACCGCCCGTCGCCGACGCTACCTGCTGTGCCCGCCGACCCACTTCGCCGTCGACTACGCCATCAACCCGTGGATGGACCCGGCCCGGCCGGTCGACCGCGGGGCGGCGCAGGCGCAGTGGGACCGGTTTCGCGAAGCACTGCGCTCCCTCGGCCACCAGGTCGACCTGCTGGACCCGGTGGCGGGGCTGCCCGACATGGTCTTCACCGCGAACGGGGCCACGGTGGTCGACGGGCGGGTGCTGGTGGCCCGCTTCCGCCACCCCGAGCGTGCGCCCGAGGCCGAGGCCCACCGCAGGTGGTTCGCCGCCACCGGCTGGCGGCCGGTACGGACCGCCGGCCCGGTCAACGAGGGCGAGGGCGACCTGCTGCTCGCCGGGCCGCGCATCCTGGCCGCCACCGGTTTCCGCACCAGCCGGGCCGCCCACCGCGAGGCCCGGCTGGTGCTCGGCCGCCCGGTGGTCAGCCTGACGCTGGTCGATCCGCGCTTCTACCACCTGGACACCGCGCTCGCCGTCCTGGACGACGAGCAGATCATGTACTACCCGCCGGCCTTCGCCCCGGCGAGCCGGCGGCTGCTGCACACCCTCTACCCCCACGCGATCCTCGCCTCGGCCCCGGACGCGGCGGCGTTCGGCCTCAACGCGGTGAGCGACGGGCGGCACGTCGTGCTGCCCGCCGCCGCCCGGGGGCTGGCCTGCCGACTGCACCAGGAGGGATACGTCCCGGTGCCCGTCGACCTGCCCGAACTGCTCAAGGGCGGCGGCGGGCCGAAGTGCTGCACGCTGGAGCTGCGGCCCGCCTGAGGCTCAGCCGGCCTCCCCGGCCCGCACGGCCTGCTCGGCCTGCTCGGCTTCCTCGGCCCAGCCGGGCGCGTCCCGGTCCTCCAGTTCCTGGCGCAGCCAGTCCAGGGTGGCGCTGAGCAGCCGGGAGACGTGCATCTGGGAGACGCCGATCCGCTCGGCGATCCGGGACTGCGTCAGGCCGTCCCAGAACCGCAGCTTGAGGACGGTCTGCTCGCGTTCGGGCAGCCGGGCCAGCAGCGGGCGGACGGCGATGCGGAAGTCGGCGAGTTCGATGCCGGGGTCGCAGCCGCCGAGGCGGTCGAGCAGGGCGCTGCCCGTCTCGTCGGTGTCCTGGTCGCGCAGCGCGTCCAGGGAGTTGGGGCGGTAGACCCGGCCCGCCGTCAGGCCTTCGGCGGCCTGTTCGACGGTGATGTGCAGGTCCTCGGCGATCTCCTCGGGTTGCGGCAGCCGGCCGAGTTCCTGCTCCAGGCGGTCCGAGCCGCGGGCGACGGACAGGTAGAGCTCCTGCATGCTGCGCGGGACCCGCACCGGCCACGAGGTGTCGCGGAAGAACCGCTTGATCTCGCCGGTGATGGTGGGGATCGCGTAGGTGACGAACTCGACGCCGCGCCGCGGGTCGTAGCCGTCCACGGCCTTGATCAGACCGATGGTGCCGACCTGGAGGATGTCGTCCATGTCCTCGGCGCGGTGGCGGAAGCGGGCCGCGATGAAGCGCACCAGCGGCATGTTCAGCTCGATGATCGTGCCGCGGACGTAGCTGTAGGCGTGGGTCTCCCGAGCCAGCCCGGACAGCCGCTCGAACAGCGCGTCGCTCAGTTCGCGGGCCTCGGACTTCCCCATCCGGCGCAGTTCGGCGGCCGTCGGTCGTGGCGGCAGGTCGGACGGCAGGTCCGACGGCACGAATTCCCGGTCGGTCGTTTCCAGGTAGGTGGACACTTGATCGCTCCTGGGCATGCGGGGCATCGCCCTGCGACGCGTGCGGACTCGCACCTCGTGCGTCGCGGACCTCTTCCCCCAGGACCTGTGCCCGGCTTCTTCAAGCGCGGTCCCGGTGGCACCGTCCACGGTGCGGGAGCAGCCGGTTCGATCACGGCCGCTGCTCCACAGGTTCTACCCCGGGATCCGGGTCCGAACACCCGCGCAGGGGTTTTTCCCGCGCTGTCACCGCTGGAGGCCTCCCCGGCCGGACGCCGAGGAGCCCCCGACCGGCCGGTCAGGCCAGGCGCCCGTGGCGGTCCAGCCCGACGGACGGGAGCGCGACCTCCAGCCAGACCTGCTTCCCCCCGTCCTCCGGCGCGGAGCCCCAGGACCGCGCGAGCCGTTCCACCACGCGCAGGCCGTGCCGGCCGGGGCGGGCCGGGTCGGCGTACGGGCGCAGCTCGGGCAGCACCGGGCTGGAGTCCGCGACCTCCACGCGCAGCCGGCGCCCGTCCCACCTCAGCCGCAGCTCGTCCGGCCCGCCGCGGGTGTGCAGGCACGCGTTGGTGACCAGCTCCGAGACCATCAGCAGCACGTCCTCGGCCACCGTCAGCCGCTCCCCGTCCGCGGTCGGCAGCCAGCGCCAGGACCGCAGCGCCTCCCGGATGAAGTCACGGCCGGCCTGCACGGCGCCCACCCGGCCGGAGAACACCAACCGCCTGGTCTCGTCCCTGCCCGGGACCCGCACGGGCGACAGCGCCCCGAACGGGTCCGGTGTCCCGATCGGCCCCGGCAGCGGCACTCGTCCGTAACGGTCCATGCCCGATCTCCTCACGTCGGCCCGGATGGCGCGGCGGGCTCGGCGTCGCGCGGCCCGCCCGCCGAGCCGTGGGCCGGCTCGCCTCGTCGTCGTCCATGACCGGCGCCTGCCCGCCCCGGCCCCGGCTACACGCCCTCCGGGCGGGAACCGGAGGCACCCGTCCCGGCCCGCGCGGAAGGACCTCCGGGCGGGGATTGGAACGGCCTCCGCCCGGCAAGGCGCCCCTCATGCGGATCGACACACCCGCCGGCCCGCGCACCGTGACCACCGGCACCGCCCCCACCGCGGCGGTGCGGTGAGGCGGGCGCGACCGTGGACCCGGCACAGGCGCTGCGGCGGATCGCCTTCCTCCTGGAGTGGCAGGGCGCCTCGCCCTACCGGGTGCGGGCGTTCCACACCGCGGCCGAGGCCGTCCGCGGACTGCCGCCCGGCCCGGTGGACGCCGACGACGTCCGCCGGCTGCGGGGCGTCGGACCGGTCACCGCCGCGGTGATCGCCCAGGCCTCGGCCGGCGCGACCCCGCCGTACCTCGCCCGGCTGGAGGCCGAGGCCGGGCCCGCCGCGTCCGCCGGGTGGGACCTGCTGGCGGCGGCCCGGGGCGACTGCCACCTGCACTCCGACTGGTCCGACGGCGGTCATCCGTTCGAGGAGATGGCCGGCGCCGCCCGCGACCTCGGGCACGACTGGGCCGTGCTCACCGACCACTCCCCCCGGCTGACCATCGCGCACGGTCTCGAACCCGACCGGCTGCGCCGCCAACTCGACGCGGTGGCGGCCTGGAACGCCCACAACGGGCCGTTCCGGCTGCTGACCGGGATCGAGTGCGACATCCTGGAGGACGGCTCCCTTGACCAGCAGCCCGACCTGCTCGACCGGCTCGACCTGGTGGTGGCCTCCGTCCACTCGAAGCTGCGCTCCGAACCCGGACCGATGACGGCCCGGATGCTGGCGGCGGTCCGCGCGCCCCGCACCAACGTCCTGGGGCACTGCACCGGCCGGATCGTCACCGGCCGCGGCCGCCCGCCGTCCCGGTTCGACGCCGAGGCGGTGTTCGCGGCCTGCGCCGCCAGTGGGACGGCGGTGGAGATCAACTGCCGCCCCGAGCGCCGCGACCCGCCCGACGACCTGCTGCGCCTGGCCGCCGCGGCGGGCTGCCTGTTCGCCGTCGACACCGACGCCCACGCACCCGACCAGCTGCACTGGCTCACCTCCGGCTACGCCCGCGCGGCCCGCTTCGGCCTCGGCCCCGAGCGGCTGGTCACCACCTGGCCGCGCGAACGGCTGCTGGCCTGGACGGGCCGGACCCGCCGCTGATCAGCCCCGGCCCGACGCGGCCTCCCCCGCCCGCCCCGGCACCGGCCGCCGGCCCGGCCGCCGCGGTTCGACGTACTCGACCAGTTGCATCATGCCGAGGTCCTCGTGCTGGAGCTGGTGGCAGTGCAGGACGGTGCGGCCGGTGAAGTCCTCGTACCTGACCAGGAACGTGACGGTGTCGCCGGGCCTGCCGCCGGCCAGGTCGACGGTGTCCTGCCACACCGGCGGGTCGAGCCGTTCGCCGTTGCGGTGGGTGACCAGGACGTGGTTGGTGTGCAGGTGGAAGGGGTGGTGGAAGACCGGCTGGGTGTCGTCGGTGCGCAGGGTCCACCGCTCAACGGTGCCGAGTTCCAGGGTGTGGTTGACGTACTCGGGGTCGAACATGCCGTAGGCGGGGTCGCGGGCGAGGGCGGCCTCACCGTCGGCCCCGCCGTCTCCCCCATCGTCGGCCGTGGTGCCGGCGGCCGGGGTCGGGTGGCTGCCGAGGATGCGGTAGGCGTTGGGGAACGGCCGGTCGAAGGCGCCCGGGTCGACGTGGAAGACCACCGTGCGGTCCCCGTCGGGGTTGGCGATGTCCTCCTCGTCGAGGAAGGGCTTGCCCTGCGGCAGGGCGGTCGGCAACTCCATCGGCGGGTCGACGGCCTCCCCCGCCACCTCGACCGTCATCAGCGGGACGGAGACCCCCTCGGCGCGCAGTTCGTACGTCCCGGCCTCGCCGCCGCGCACCAGCACGTCGGCACGGCTGCCGGGGGCCAGCAGCACCGTCTCGGCGGCGACCGGCCCGGGGAAGGTCACGCCGTCCCGGGCGATCTGATGCATCGTCAATTCGGCATCGTCATCGATCAGTTGGAGCGTCAGCGTGGTGAACCCGGTCGCCGCCACCAACCGCCAGCGCTGGACCTCGCCGGGGCGCAGCACGAGCCCGGGGTTGACCTCGCCGTTGACGGTGAAGGTGGCCGGGGCGCCGGTGAGCGAGTTGTCGGCGGTGAACTCGGGGACCCTGCCGTCCCGGAGCCGGAGTTCGTTGACGCAGACCACGAGGTCGGCGGCGGCCGCGATCTCCGGCACCTCGTCGACGTCGCCCTCGACGACGATGACCCCGGCCATCCCCCCGCCGATCTGCTCGGCGGTGGCCCCGTGCGCGTGCGGGTGGTACCAGTACGTGCCGGCCGGGTGGTCGGCCGGGATCTCGATGACGGTCAGGTACTCCGGCTCGGCGGCGCCGGCCTCGACCTCCTCGGCCGTGCGCGGCGCGAACTCGCGCATCACGTTGTCGGCGTCCCCGGACGGGGAGACGTGCAGGCCGTGGGTGTGCAGGTTGAAGCTGTTCGGGCGGTGCGGGCGGTTGTGGCCGCCGCTGTACGCCGGATTGGGCGGCAGTCCGTTGACCTGGGTGAGCCGCAGGGTGTCGCCGCCGCGCACCCGCAGGGTCGGACCGGGGATGGTCCCGTTGTAGGTGCGCGTGGTGACGGTGCCGTAGCCCGGGACGCGGGTCTCGGTGAACCGCACGTCGAGCTTGTGGTCGAGCACCGCCCGCCGCGCCCCGGAGGCCCGCCGCGGGCTCCGCACGGCCGGCTGCGGGAAGGGGGGCGCCGCCGCCAGCGCGGGCCGGGCGAGGATGCCGTCGGAGGCCGCCACGAGGACGGCGGCTGCGGGGAGGGCCTTGAGCATCGATCGGCGACTGATTCCGACATTTTCTCTCATAGCCGGGCAATGTAGGTCGACTTCCGAACACCGACGCTCAGGCACACCGCGCGCCGTCGAGCGGTTGGGCCTTCCGTACCACCGCTACGAACGCTCGGGATGGGTCAGGTTGGCCCCGTCGCGCGGGTCGAAGACGTGGATGCGCGTGGTGTCCACCCAGAGCTCCAGCGGCCCGCCCTCGGCGGCCCGGGTGGCGGGGTTCAGCCGGGCGACCATCCCGTGCTCCCGCATGCCGGTGTCGGCCCGGCCCGAGTCGGCGGCGAGTTCGGCGAGTTCCTCGGTCGCCGCCGGTCCGCCCTCCTGCGCGAAGTGGACGAAGACGTCCGAGCCGACCGACTCCCGGACCTCGACGGTCACGGTGACGGTGACCCCGCCGGCGTGCCCCTCGGACAGGGCGGCGTCCTCGAAGTCCTCGGGGCGGATGCCGACGATCAGTTCGCGCGGCGCGTCCGCGCGCTCCAGGGCGCGCCGGGTGCGGTCGTCCAGCGGCAGGTCGCCCAACGCGGTGCGCAGAGCGCCCCGCTCCAGCCCGGCGCCGAGGAAGTTCATGCCGGGCGAGCCGATGAACCCGGCGACGAAGAGGTTCACCGGCTCGTCGTACAGCTCCTGCGGCGAGCCGACCTGCTGGACGACGCCGGAGCGCATCACCACCACCCGGTCGCCGAGCGTCATCGCCTCGACCTGGTCGTGGGTGACGTAGACGGTGGTGGTGCCCAGGCGGCGCTGGAGGGCGGCGATCTGGGTGCGCATCTGCACCCGGAGCTTGGCGTCCAGGTTGGACAGCGGCTCGTCCATCAGGAAGGCCTTGGGGTCGCGGACGATCGCCCGCCCCATCGCGACCCGCTGGCGCTGCCCGCCGGAAAGGTTGGCGGGCTTGCGGTCCAGGTGCCGGGTGAGGTCCAGGATCCGGGCGGCCTCCTCGACCTTGGCGGCGATGGTCGACTTGTCGACCTTGGCCAGGCGCAGCGCGAAGCCCATGTTGTCGCGCACGCTCATGTGCGGGTACAGGGCGTAGCTCTGGAAGACCATCGCGATGTCGCGGTCCTTGGGCGCGCGGTCGTTGACCACCTGCCCGGCGATCCGCAGGGTGCCCTCGGTGATGTCCTCCAGCCCGGCGATCATGTTGAGCGTGGTGGACTTGCCGCAGCCGGACGGGCCGACCAGGATCACGAACTCGCCGTCGGCGATGGTGAGGTTGACGTCGTGGACGGCGAGGGCGCCGTCGGGGTACCGCTTGGTGATGCCGTCGAGGACGATCTCGGCCACGATCCGCCTTCCTGGTCCGCCGGGTGGGGCGGGCTCATCCGTTGGGCCCCGCGTCGGGTCCCACGTCGGTCTCAACCCTTGACTGCGCCGGCGGTGAGCCCGGCGACGATGCGGCGCTGGAACAGCAGCACGAAGACCACGATCGGGATCGTGATGACCACGGCGGCGGCCGCGATCGAGCCGGTCGGCTGCTCGAACTGGGAGCTCCCGGTGAAGAAGGCGATCGCGGCCGGGACCGTCCGGGCCGAGGTGGTGGAGGTCAGCGAGATCGCGAACAGGAAGTCGTTCCAGCAGAAGATGAAGACCAGGATCCCGGTGGTGAACACGCCCGGTGCCGCCAGCGGCGCGATGACCAGCCGGAACGCCTGCCACGGCGTGGCGCCGTCCACCTTGGCCGCCTTCTCCAGGTCCCAGGGGATCTCCCGGAAGAACGCCGAGAGCGTGTAGATCGCCAGCGGCAGCGAGAAGGTCATGTACGGGATGATCAGCCCGGGCCAGGTGTCGAACAGGCCGAGCACCCGCTCGATGTCGAACAGCGGCGAGACCAGCGAGATCGGCGGGAACATCGCGATCAGCAGGGACACCCCGATCAGCAGCCGCTTGCCGGGGAAGCGCAGCCGGGCCACCGCGTACGCGGCCATGGTGCCGAGCACGACGGCGACGGTGGTGGCGATCACCGCGATGCCGACCGAGTTGACCAGGGCGCGGGTGAACTCCGAGGTCTGGAAGATGCCGCGGTAGTTGGCCAGGGTCCACCGGCGGGGCACGAAGTCGCCGTCGGAGAGGGTGCTCGGGTCCTTGAAGGAGAGCGCCACGATCCACCAGACCGGGAAGAGCGCGTAGAGCACGACCACCAGGTTGGCGACGCCCCAGCCGGTCAGGGTCCGGGTGTGCCGGCCGCTCATCGCCGCTCCGGTTCCGCGCCGGGTGCCGCCGTGCCGAACAGCTTGACGAAGACCAGGGCGATCAGCGCCACGCAGACGAAGATCAGCACCGAGATCGCCGAGCCGATGCCCAGGTTGAGCGCCGTGAACAGGTTGTCGTAGCCGAGGATCGACACCGATCCGGTGCCGTTGGAGCCGCTGGTCAGCACGTAGATGTTGTCGAAGATCCGGAAGGCGTCCAGGGTGCGGAACAGCAGCGCCACCAGGATCGCCGGCTTCATCAGCGGCAGGACCACCAGCCGCAGCCGCTGCCCGGAGCTCGCGCCGTCCACCATCGCCGCCCGGACCGTCTCCTCCGGGACGAGGGCCAGGCCGGCGAGCAGCAGCAGCGCCATGAACGGGGTGGTCTTCCACACCTCCGCGAGGATGATCAGACCGACCGCCGGCCACTGCTCGGTCAGCGGGGCGCTGCCCTCCGGCAGCAGGGCGGCCAGGTAGCCGGTGCCCGGCGTCCAGGCGTACTGCCAGGAGTAGGCCGCGACCACCGTGACGATCCCGTACGGCACCAGCACGGCGGTGCGCACGGTGCCGCGTCCGAAGACCGTGCGGTGCATCACCAGTGCGAGCGCCAGGCCGAGCACCAGCTCGGCGGCCACCGACACCACGGTGATCAGCACGGTGACGCCGAGCGCCTGCCACCACACCGGCGAGGTCAGCACCGCGCCGTAGTTGGCGAGCCCGACCCAGTGCGCCTGTTCGGGGAAGCGCAGGTCGTAGCGCTGGAGGGACAGGTAGACGGCGTAGCCGATCGGATAGGCGGTGACGGCCAGCATGACGATCACCGCGGGGGCGCACAGCAGCAGGCCCAGCCTGCGCTCCTGGCGGGCTCCGCTCGACGGCCCGGCGGGTGCCGGTACGGCTGCGGCGGCGGTCTCGGTGGACGGTGTCACGGGATCAGCCCCTTCGAACCGAGGGCGTCCCGGATCTGCCCGCGGAGGTCGGCCACGTCCTTCTCCGGGTGGATGCCGGCGGGCGGGGAGAGTGTGTGCGAGACGGCGATGGAGACGTTCTGGTAGGCCGGGGTCTGCGGGCGCACGCTGGCGGAGTCGAGGGCGGCCAGCACGTCGGCGGCGAACGGGTAGCTGGCGGTGAGCTCGGCCGTCCCGTACAGGCTGCGCAGCGAGGGCGGCAGGCCGCCCTTCAGCGCGTTGGTGAGCTGGTTGTCCCGGTCGCGCAGGCAGAGGGTGGCCTCGGCGGCGAGGTCGGGGTGCCGGCCGTAGGCGCCCACCGCGAGGTCGATCCCGCCGATGGTGACGCTGGCGGGGCGGTCGGCGCTCACCGCGGGGTACGGGGCCCAGCGGAAGTGCGGGAACAGCTCCGGCCGGTTGGCCTTCATCGACGGGTAGACGAACGGGTAGTTGAGTTCGAAGGCGGCCGTGCCGGACTCCATGGCGAGCCGGTTCTGGTCCTCCATCTGGTTCGGCAGCGAGGGGTCGGCGGCCACGGACGCCGCCAGGTCGCGCATCACCCCGGCGGCCGTGACGGCGGGCGCCCCGAGCGAGGGCGCCTGGGCGTCCGGGGTGAGGATCGTCCCGCCCGCGCTGGTGACCAGCGTGTTGAACCAGACCGTCAGCCCCTCGTACTGGGAGCCCTGGACCTCCACGAGGTGCGGCTTGCCCTCGCGGGCCAGCCCCTGCGCCAGGGAGAGCATCTCCGCCCAGGTCCGGGGCGGGGTGGGCACCAGGTCGTCGCGGTACCAGAGCAGCTGGGTGTTGGAGTTGTACGGCACCGCGTACAGCCGGTCCCGCCAGGTCGCGGTCCGCACCGCCGCGTCGAGGGTGTCGGCGGTGGCCCGCTCGCGCATCTCCCCCGTCCACTCGCGGATCCAGCCGGCCTCGGCGAACTCGGCGGGCCAGGTGACGTCCAGGCCCAGGATGTCCACGTCGGCGTCGTGCGCCGCCATCCGGCGCACCAGCTGCTGGCGCTGGCCGTCGGCGCCCCGGGGCAGCTTGTTGTAGCGGATCGCGTAGCGGCCGCCGGACTGCCGCCCGCAGCGGTCGGCGGCCTGCTGGAGGGCGCCCGAGTCGTCCGGGAAGTTGTACCAGTTCAGGACCACCGGGCCGCCGCTGCCGCCGCCCCCGCAGCCCGCCAGGGCGGAGGCGAGCACGGCCAGTCCGGCGGCGGCGCTCGCCCACCGCGAGCGGAAAGCGGGAACCCTCGGCATCGTTCTCCCGGGCTGGGACGGACGGTCCGGCCGACCCTAGCCCGGGCACCCCCGGCCGGCCCGGGTGTGCCGCGCCGCCGGCCGGCCGACCAGCCGGACGGCGGAACCGGCGCCGGCACCGGCACCGCCCGCAACGGCCTCGACCCGGCGGGGCGCGCCGCCCGGTCACCCTCCGTACGGCGGCCCCGGCGCCGGGAGGCGCCGACCGGGGGCGGCGCGGATACTGGGCCGCACCGGAACCTCCGCAGGCCGCGGCCGTACGGGATGCCGGGGCCGCGATGCCGAGGCCGGGACCGAGGCCCTACGAGATGCCGAGGCCGCGATACCGAGGCCGTACGGGATGCCGGGGCCGGGATACCGAGACCGCGATGCCGGGGCCGTACGGGGATGCCGAGGCCGCGCCGGAACCGAGGAGCACACCGTGACCGGACCCACCGGAGCCGTCGTCGTCGGATTCGACGGCTCTCCCCCGAGCCTGGCCGCCGCCGCGTGGGCCGCCCGCGAGGCGCAGCGCCGCGGCCTGCGGCTGGACGTCCTCCAGGCCTGGCCCCGGCCGAAACACCTCGCGCCGGGGAGCAGTTCGGGCGACCACCAGGCCTTGGCGCAACTCGCCGAGCACGAGGGCGAGTTGCGGGCCCTCGCGCCGGAGGTGGCGGTCACCGCCGGGTCCGTGGCCGGCGACCCCGTCGAGGCGCTGGAGGCCGCCTCCCGGGAGGCCGCCGTCCTGGTGCTGGGCTCGCGCGGGCTGGGCACGCTGCGCGGGTTCCTGGTCGGTTCGGTGAGCCAGGAGGTGCTGCGCCGGGCGGCCTGCCCCGTGGTGCTGGTGCGCGCCGACGCGGAGGAGCCCGCGGGCGCGGTGACGGTCGGCCTGGACCTCGCCCGGCCGGCGGAGGGCGTGCTGGCCTTCGCCTTCGAGTCCGCCGCGGTCCGCTCGGCGCCGCTGCGGGTGGTGCACGTCTGGCCGCCCCCGGCCGGCAGCGAGCACATGGCGTTCGGGGCGATCGGCGGTCTCGAGGGCGAGGCGTCCGCGGCCGAGAGCGGCGGGCTCGAGCAGGCCCTGGCGCCCTGGCGGGCCCGGTACCCCGAGGTGGAGGTGACCACGGAGCTGCTCCGGGGCAAGCCCGCCGTGGGCCTGGTCGACGCCGCGGCGACGGCCCGGCTGCTGGTCGTCGGCCGCCGTCTGCGGCGGTTGCCGCTGCTCCACCACCACCTCGGCCCGGTGGCGCACGCCGCGATCCACCACGTGCACTGCCCGGTGGCGGTCGTCCCGTACGAGTGACCGCGGAGCCTCCGCCTCCGGGGGCGGCCGTCAGGCCTCCAGGACCAGCCGCAGGAGTTCCCGCAGGGTCTCGCGCTGCCCCTCGCCGAGCCGGGCCAGCGGGTCGCCGGCGAAGGGCATCCGGGCGCGCAGGTCGGCGGCGACCTCCCGCCCGGCAGCGGTGGCGGCGACGTGCTTGACGCGGCGGTCGCCGGGATCGACGCTGCGCTCGACCAGGCCCCGGGCCTCCAGCCGGTCGATGATCACGGTCACGTTGGACGGCTCGGCGTGCAGCCGCTCGGCGATCCGGCGGGTCGGGACCGGCGCCTCGGCGGCCAGCAGCGCCTTGGCCTGCAACGGGGTCAGGTCGTGGACCGCCGCGGCGGCCTCGGACTCCCGGCCGTAGCGGCGGTTGACGGCCGCGAAGAGTCCGACGATCTCGCTGGTGAGGTCATCCGATGGGTGGGACATGTCGACCAGGGTAGCCAGGTGCTTGACAGAGTGAAATGTCAGGGCACATAGTTATGGCTCATATTGGTTATGATCCATAAGCATCTGGGGTACAGCGAGATGAGCGACAGGACCGTCCTGATCACCGGCACCTCCTCCGGCATCGGCCTGGCCACCGCCGTCGCCGCCGCCCGCGGCGGCTGGCACGTGATCGCCACCATGCGGAACACCGCGAAGGCCGGCGCGCTGCTGGCGGCCGCGACGGCGGCCGGGGTCACCGTCGAGGTCCGCGCACTGGACGTGACCGACCCGGCGTCGGTCGCGGCCTGCCTGGCCGGCCTCGACCGGCTGGACGCACTGGTCAACAACGCCGGCGCGGGCCACATCGGCACCCTGGAGCAGGAGAGCGTGGACGCCGTCCGCGCCGTCATGGAGGTCAACTTCTTCGGGGTCCTGAACGTCACCAAGGCCGCCCTGCCCCTGCTGCGGGCGAGCCGGGGCCGGCTGCTCACCGTGACCAGCGTCGGCGGTGTGGTCGGCCAGCCCTTCAACGAGGCCTACTGCGCGGCCAAGTTCGCGGTCGAGGGCTTCATGGAGTCCCTTGCCCCGGTCGCGGCCACCGCCGGCGTGTCCGTCAGCGTCGTCGAACCGGGCGCGGTGGCCAGCGAGTTCGTCGACAACGTGGGCCTCACCGACGACGCGCCGCAGCAGGCCGGCCCGTACGCCCCGGCCCTGGTCGCCTACCTGGAGCGCACCCGCGGCGCCTTCGCCGCCGCGCAGGCGCCCGAGGACGTCGCCGCCCGCATCCTCGGGCTGCTCACCGCCGAGCGGCCCGCCTTCCGCCTGCTCACCTCCGACGCCGCCCGGGCCTTCGCCGGCACGAAGCTCAAGGACCTCGACGGCTCGGCCGTCCAGACCCTCACCGCCGGCTGGGTCGCCCACTGATCCCCGGCCCCGGAGCGCCGGAACCGGAACGCCGGATCCGTGGCCCGAGCGGTCGGCGGTTCAGCGGCGGCGGCCCGGGGGGCAGGTCAGCCCAGGAGCTTCGCCAGCACCCGGTCGAGCACCCGGAGGTCCTCCGGGGGCAGCGCGAGCAGCGCGTCCGGCGGGGTGGTGAGGATCCCGGTGGCGAGCGCGGCCTTCGCCTCGCCCTCCTCGGTGAGATGGACCAGCTTGGAGCGCCGGTCGGCCGGGTTGGTGATGCGTTCGGCGAGGCCACGCCGCACCAGGTCGTCCACGATGACGCTGGTGTACGGCGGGTCGGCGGTCAGCCGCTCGGCCAGCTCCCGCAGGGTGATCGGGCCGGCGGCGAGCCGGCGCAGCGCCCGGACCCGGCTGAAGCTCATGCCGAGGGCTTCGGCGACGGTCTTGCGGCGGTCGTGGCGCTCCAGCACGAGCGCGTTCATCCCCTGCCAGACCCGCGCCGCCGTTCCGGCGTCCGCCTCGTCCCCCTCCGGGTGCCCACCGGCCTCCAGGCGCTCCATCAGGCGTCCACCGTCTCCTTCGTGTCCTTGGTTCCCTCGGCCGCCTCCTCGGCGGCGAGCCGCTGCGCCGTGCGCTCGGCCGTCGCCCGGGCCCAGCGGCCCGAGGTGAGCGTACCGGTGACCAGCACGGCGGCCCCGCAGCCGGCGATGATCCACCACGCCGTCCGGGCCGCGCCGGTGAAGGCCGCCGGGTCCGCCTGGGCGGCCCCGGCCATCAGGGCGCCGATCACCGCGACGCCCAGGGACTGGCCGACCTGCCGGCTGGTGGAGGCGACGGCGGCCGCCACCCCGGCCTGCGAGCGCGGCATCCCGGAGACGGCGGTGTTGGTGATGGGCGCGTTGACCAGTCCGAAGCCGGTGCCGAAGAGCAGGAAGGCGAGGACCAGCAGACCGCTCGGCACGTGCTCGGAGTAGCCGACCGCCTGGAGCACCGCGCTCGCGGTCAGCGTCGTCCCGGCCAGCAGCAGCGGCGTGCGCGGCCCCCGGGTGGCGACCATCCGGCCGGACAGCGGCGCGGCGAGCAGCGACATGACCGCCATCGGCAGCATGAACAGCCCGGCGTGCAGCGGGTCCAGGCCGCGGACGTCCTGGAGGTACAGCGAGCTGAGGAAGAGGAAGCCGCCGAGGCCGGCGAAGGCGGCGACCGCGATCACGGTGGCGCCGGAGAAGGGCGCGGAGCGGAAGAACCGCAGGTCGATCAGCGGGTCGGTGCGCCGGGGCTCGTACCACAGCAGTCCCAGCAGCGCGCCGAGCGCCGCCGCCGTGCAGCCGAGCACCACGGGCGAGGTCCAGCCGCGCTCCGGCGACTCGATGATCGCGCAGGTGAGGGCGGCGAGCAGCACGACGACCAGCAGCTGGCCGACCGGGTCCACCCGGCGGGTGCGGGCGGCCCGGGACTCCGGCACGTAGCGGGTGGTGAGGAAGAGCGCGGCCAGGCCGATCGGGACGTTGATCCAGAAGATCGCCCGCCAGCCGGCCGACTCCACCAGCGCCCCGCCGATGATCGGCCCGGCAGCCATGCTGATGCCGACCACGCCGCTCCAGACGCCGATCGCGCGGGCGCGCTGGCGGGAGTCGGTGAAGGTGTTGCTGATGATCGACATGGCGACGGGGTTCAGCATCGACCCGCCGACCGCCTGGAGCATCCGGGCGGCGATCAGCCAGCCGAGCCCGGGGGCCAGGCTGCACAGCAGGGAGGCCGCGGTGAACACCACCAGGCCGATCCGGAACACCCGGCGGCGGCCGATCCGGTCGGCGGTCGAGCCGGAGAGCATCAGCAGGCTCGCCAGCACCAGGGTGTAGGCGTCGACCGTCCACTGGAGTCCGGACACCGAGGTGTCCAGGTCGCGCCGGATCGCGGGCAGGGCCACGTTCATGATGGTGATGTCGAGGCTGACGATCAGCAGGCTCATGCAGCAGATGGCGAGCACGAGCCATGGCCGCGTTCGGGCGGCAGGGGGCATGACGGACGCTCCAACGGTTAGTTGTATTGCTGTAATCATTGTGAGCATACAACTAACTCGGGAGGCGACTCCACCCTCGACCGGGCCCCGACGGGCCCCGACCGGCCCCGAAAACGGAACGGCCGCGCCCCGCCGATCTCCTCGGCGGGGCGCGGCCGTTCGGACCGCGGGTCAGGCCTTCTTGACCACGCTGGACTTGAGCTGCATGGCCCCGAAGCCCTCGATGCGGCAGTCGATGTCATGCCCGTCGACACCGTCCACCAGGCGGATGTTGCGCACCTTGGTACCGGCCTTGATGCCGGAGGCACTGCCCTTGACCTTGAGCGCCTTGATCACCGTCACGGTGTCGCCGTCGCTCAGCGGGTTGCCGACCGCGTCCTTGATCACGCGCTCGCCGGCCGGCGCACCGGCCTGGTCGGCACCGCCGGGCACCCACTCGTGGGCGCACTCGGGGCAGACCATGAGGGCGTTCATCTCATAGGTGTACTCACTGGAGCACTGCGGACACGGGGGGAGGTTGTCGCTCATGGGTTCAGGCATCCAGGGTGTTCGAAGGGATCCGCGGGACGAGTGCGGAGGTCAGTGCGGGTGCCGGGGCCGGCCGACTGCGATCGCCACCGTGCGCCTCGGACCGGTCCGACCGATCCAACGGCACGCCAGCATGTATGAACTTGAAGAATTTTTCAAACCACTTGTTTCACATGTGATCGACTCCGACAGGAGCGATCTCCGCGGTCGGCGGCTTCGGCGCGATCACGGGCCCGCCGCCTATCCCGCCCTCCCGCACCGCGCCGCCACCCGCCCCGAACGCGCCCCGCCCTCACCCGCCGAGCGGCGCGGGCAACGGACGGGAGTGCAGGACGTCCAGCCGGGAGACGGCCCTGGTCACCACCACGTACAGCCGGTGCAGGCCGCGCGGCTCGGCCTCCACGATGGCGGCCGGCTCCAGCACCACCACGTGGTCGTACTCCAGCCCCTTCACCAGCGAGGCCGGCAGCACCGTCACCCGCGTCGCGGTGCCGACCTGTTCGGCCGCCCCGGTCGGGATGCCCGCGGCGAGGAGCGCCTCGGCGGCCGCCGCCACCGCGCCGTCCGCCGCGATCACCGCGATCGAGCCCTCGCGCCCCAGCGCGGCCCGTACCGCCGCCACCGCAGCTCCGCCCAGGCCGCCGCCGGCCACCCGCCGCACCGTCAGCTCGCCGTCCTGCCGCAGCGACACGGCCGGCGGCACGTCCACGTCCAGGGCGCCCAGCAGGGTGTTGGCCAGTGCCATGACGGCGGCCGGGACGCGGAAGCCGGTGGTCAGCGGCACCACCGCGGCCTGCGGCTTGCCCAGGTGGGCGAGCTGCTCGGACCAGCTGCGGGCGGCCCACGGGGCCGTCGCCTGGGCGAGGTCGCCGAGGACGGTGAGGGAGCCGAAGGCGCTGCGCCGGGCGATCGCCCGGCACTGCATCGGGGAGAGGTCCTGGGCCTCGTCCACCACCACGTGGCCGAAGCCGGCCGGGCGCTCGATCAACCCGGCCACCTCGTCCAGGAGCATCAGGTCGTGCTCGGACCACCTGGCGCTCTTCTCCGAGCGCGGCGGCCTGCACCACAGGACCGCCGCCTGCTCCTCGGGACCCAGCACCCCGTCGGCGGCCTCGGCCAGCACGGCCGGGTCGCTCAGCAGCGCGGCGACCACGGCCTCCGGACGCAGTTGGGGCCAGGCGGCCTCCAGGAAGGCCGCGACCGGCTTGCAGCGGCCGGTCCTCCGCGACCAGGCGCCGGACCGGACGCCGGTCCGCCGCTCGGCCTGGTCCTGGAGCATCGCCACCACCCGGGTGCGCAGGCTCTCCCGGCCGATCGCGTACGGCGGCGCCTGCTCGCGCAGTTCGGCGATCGTCCGGTCGAGCCGCTCCGGCGACACCCGCCAGCGGTAGGAGCCGTCCGGGACGACCAGCGGCTCCGAGCCCGTCGTCCGGATCCGGCCGTACAGCGCCCGGCGCAGCACCGTCGCCATCCGCGCGTCCTGCTTGACGGCGGCGGCCCGCTCGTCGTCCACCGAGGTGACCGGCCGGGTGGCGACCAGGTCCTCGACGGTGCTCTGGGTGACGTCGATCTCGCCGAGCGCGGGGAGCACCTCGGCGATGTAGCGCAGGAAGGTCGGATTGGGGCCGATGACCAGCAGGCCGCTGCGCCGGATCCGCTGCGGGAAGCTGTAGAGCAGGTACGCGGCGCGGTGCAGTCCGACGGCCGTCTTGCCGCTGCCGGGCGCGCCCTGGACGCAGACCGACTCGCTCAGCTCGCCCCGCACCAGGACGTCCTGTTCGGGCTGGATGGTGGCGACGATGTCCCGCATCGGGCCGGTGCGTGGCCGCTCGATCTCGGCGGCCAGGATGCCACCCGCCCGGCTGGAACCGGCGGAGCCGTCGGCGCCACCGGCTCCGCGGGGCCCGGCGGGGCCGCCGAGGGGCTCGTCCTCCAGCCCCGTCAGTTCCTCGGGCGCGCCCAGACTCCACGGCGCCCAGCCGAACCGGCGGCGCCGCGCGAGCCCGAGCGGGGCGTGGGCGCTCGCCTGGTAGAACGCCCGGGAGACCGGGGCCCGCCAGTCGACCACCAGCGGCGGCACCGTCGGGTCGTCGGAGATCCGCCGGCGGCCCACGTAGTAGCGCTGGCGCCGGTGGTCGCCGGCCTCCGCCGTGTCGGCGAAGTCGAGGCGGCCGAAGAACGACGGGCTCTCCGGCAGCTCGCCCATCCGCTTGGCGCGGGTGCGCAGGTACCGGCCGAGCGCCTCCGCGCTGGCGCCGTCGCCGGAGACGTCCTCCCCGGCGACGACCTGGTGGCCCGCGTCCTCGACCTGCCGGGCCGTCGCCGCCCGGCAGACCTCGACGTAGGCCCGCTCCCGTTCCAGTTCGCCGTCGAGGGCGTGGGTTTCCGAGGTCATCGTTCGCGTCCCTTCCCGCACTACGGGCTCACCTGTCGCTCGAAGTCCCAGCATAACTTAACCCAGTAAAAATACTGACTTGGTTAATGACTTCGCGCTCCGAAGGCAGGTCCGGCCCGGACCTCTCAGGACACCAGGGGCGCCTCCTCCAGCTCCGTCAGCGTCACAGTGCACAGGCCGCCCCGCTCGGCCCGCACCTCGGTGACCTCCAGCTGGGTGCCGGGCAGCAGGATGAACTCCTCCTCGCCGGTGAACGCCGAGAACTTCTGGATGCCGGCGGCCCGCACCGGACGCACCTCGAAGAGCGTCCGCTTGCCCCGGCTGCCGAGGAAGGACTGCGCCACCCCGAGCTTGGAGGTGCAGGAGGACACGCCCCACCACGTCACCGTCCTACCGAGCGGGTACTGCCGCCGCAGGTCCAGCGACACCCCGCGCCACAGCGGCGCGGTGCGGACGGGCAGCCGCGACACCGCAGCGAACAGCAGCCGCAGGTACGGCAGGTAGGGCACCAGCCGGCCGCGGTCCGGCGAGCGCAGCACCGCGTTGATCTCCCGGTAGAACGCGGACTCGCAGGTGTACAGGTACAGCGCGGCGACCTCGTCGGCGGACAGGCCGGTGGCCGCCTCGTCGGCCCGCCGCTTGCCGAAGTCGTGCGACAGCGCGACGTGCCGGTCCAGGCCGCGCAGCAGCTCGGCTACCGGCGAGACCGCCTCCCGGAAGCCCATCAGCGGGGTGTCGAACACGCCGGTGATGGCGGGCAGGACGAGGCCCTCGTCCTTCACCCCGGCGAGTCGGTCCAGGTAGAGCTGGTGCAGCTCCATGGTGGAGGCGATGAAGGCGCCCATCCGCTCGGCGACCCCGTCCGCCGCCCCGCCGCCCGGCGCCGACGCCGCGTCCCAGCCGGTGCTGGGCAGCCAGTCGACCTCGTCGGCGCCGAGCGAGGCGAGGGCGGCGTTCACCGTGGCGAAGTGCTCGCCGTCGCAGAAGATGTCGCCCTGCGCCGCCGGGTTGGCGTGGTCGATGTGCCGGACCTCGACCTCTGGGTACCTCTTCTGCAGCCGCAGGACGACGTTCTTCAGGCTGCGCGCGTGCGCGCCCCACCAGGCGAAGACCACAAAGCGGTCCTCCTCGGCGGCCTGCTGCTTGGCCCGGAGGATCTCCTCCACGATCCGCTCGGCGACCGGCCGCCAGAACCCGGTGTGCTGGTCCGGCCCCATCGCGCCGTCACCGCTCGCGGTGAGCGCCGCGTTCAGCAGCAGCACGCCCTGGGTGAGCATCGCCTGGAACCACTCCGGCGGCTGGACCGTCTCCTGCTTCTTCAGCAGCGCCCGTATGTCGGCGATCGGCGTCTTCTTGGGGATCCCGTACTTCCACATCGCCGCGGCCTTGATGAGGCAGCGGATGCTGATCACCCGGCCGAACTGGCTGTCCTTCCAGTCGTGGAAGGTGTTGTCGAACATCGCGATGCCGGTGGCGCTCTCCGGCCTCGGGTACGGGTTCTGCCCGAAGACCACGACCTTCCACTTGTGCGGCGCGTGCGGCTTGAGCGCCTGGAAGGTCAGCTCGCGGACCGGGACGACCTCCGGGCTGCGGCCGGGGCCGATGAACGAGGCCGCGCCGGGCTGCGCCTCGATGACCGGCTTCAGCAGCGGCAGCCACGGCTCGCCGCCGCCCGTGAAGAGCTCCGCGAGGGCGAGCGGGTCGTTCGGGTCGGGCTGGGTGGCGGGGGTGTCGACAGCGCTCATGGTGGTGCTACTCCGGCTGGTCGGACCGTACGAACAACAGACGAACGGCAGGTGATGGACCGTCAGCTTCCCTGGCGGACACCACAGTCCTACCAGCCGGCACTGACAGTCCCGGCCGCCCCGAACGGGCGCGGACCAGGGCGGACGGGGGCCGGACGGATTGTCAGTGCCGGGCGCTAGCTTCGTCGGTGTCACCAAGGAACCGGTCCGACCGGCCACGGCCGGCCCGCCCGCCGGCCCGCCCGCGGGACCACCACCCGGCCACCCCACCGACAGGAGCCCAGCATGACCACGGACCGCACCCAGTCGCCGCTCAAGGTGGTGCTGACCGACCTCAACGCGACGGTCGTGGAGTCCTGGCGGGCGGCCTTCGCCGACGTTCCCGGGATCGAGATCCGGCACGCCTCCATCCTCACCGCGAAGGTCGACGCCTGGGTCAGTCCCACCAACTCCCGCGGCCGGATGGACGGCGGGACGGACGCGGCGATCAAGCGCCACCTGGGCGCGGGCATCCAGCTGCGGGTCCAGAAGGCGATCCGCGAGCAGCACGCCGGCAGCCTCCCGGTCGGCAGCGCGGTCTGCGTCCCGTCCGGCGCCGTCAACCCCGGGTTCCTGATATCGGCCCCGACGATGCAGACCTCCTCGCAGAACGTCAGCGAGACCTTGAACGTGGCCCTGGCCTGCGCCGCCGCCTTCCAGGCCGTCCACCGGCAGAACCGGCTGCGGCCGGGCTCCATCGAGTCGGTCGCGCTGGTCGGCATGGGCGCCCGGACGGGCAAGGTCCCGCCCCGGGTCTGCGCCAACCTGATGTGGTCCGGCTACACCCTCTTAAACGACCACCACTTCGAGGACGACGACGACCTGCGCGCCACCCTCCTCGCCCAGCTGGACGACCTGGAGAAGGCGCCCGCCACCGAGCGGGTGCGCATCACGCCGCCCGCGCGCCGGAGTTCGCCGACCCGGCGGGCCTGACCTCACCCCGGGCGGCCGAGCGCCCACCCCCGCCCACCGCCGCACGGCCACCGTGCGGCGGCGGCGCCGCATCCGCCCCGGCCGCCCGCGCCCCCGGCCGCCCCCGATCGAATCCCTCAGCCCGCCGTGAGCGCGAGCCGGATCCAGCGCTCGGACTCCACGACCGCCACTCCCACGTCGAAGGCCTCCGGGGCCGCCGCGGCCTGCACCACCAGCCCCTTGAGCAGCCCGACGAAGGCCAGTGCGAAGGCCTCCGGGTCCACGCCGGGGCGCACCTCCCCGTCCCGCCGCCCCTGCCGGACCACCTCGGCCGCCCAGGTCCGGGTCCGGGCGTCCAGCTCCGCCACCGCCGCGGTCAGCTCCGACGCCCCGGCGAGCGCCTCCGCCCCCAGCACCACGAAGGCCCGGCCCAGGTCGGTCGGATGGCGCACGCCCTCCAGGCAGCCGCGCGCGAACCCGCACAGCTCGTCCACCGCCCCCGCCCCGCTGCGCTCCGGCGCGGCCGCCGCCATCGCCTCGGTCAGCGCCGCCTCCTGCAAGCGCGCCAGCAGCGCGGCCTTCGAGCCGAAGTAGTGGGTGGCCAGGCCCCGGCTGAAGCCCGCCTCCTCCCCCACCCTGGCGAGCGTGACCCCGGTGCTGCCGTGCTCGGCGATCAGCCGGGCGGCGGCCGCGATCAGCGCGGACTCGGCCCGGGCCCGCCGTTCGGCCTGGGTGCGGCGCGCCGGCGCCTCGCCGGCCCCCCGGATCTCCCCGGTCTCCCCGACTCCACCCGTTCGGTCCTCATCGTGCGTAGACATAACACCATGCTAGTGTGAACTTGCTTGTTGGATAACAAGTAACTTCCGGAGCGGCGGGCACTCCCCCGACCCACCGCCCCCGCGAGAAGGGAAGTCCGATGACCGCCACGATGCTCGCCGGCCGGCTCGACGTCACGAAGGGCGCCTTCGCCGTGGAGGAGGTCCCCGTCCCGGCGCCCGGTCCGGGCGAGGTGCTGATCAAGGTGGAGGCCGCCGGCGTCTGCCTCTCCGACGTCCACCTGATCGAGGGCATGCTCAAGCCGCTGTTCCTCCAGGGCGCCAAGGTCACCCTCGGCCACGAGGTCGCGGGCACCGTGCACACCCTCGGCGAGGGCGTCACCACCGCGGCCGTCGGCGACCGGGTGCTGCTCCAGGCCGGCGAGACCCGCGACGGCGTCGTGCACACCCGCGGCGTGGACTACGACGGCGGCTGGGCCGAGTACGCGCTCGCCACCGCCACCACCCTGGTACCGATCCCGGACGAACTCCCCTTCGAGCAGGCCTGCTTCATCCCCGACGCGGTCTCCACCCCCTGGGCCGCGATCACCGCCACCGGGGCCGTGCGCCCGGCCGAGGCGGTCGGCGTCTGGGGCGTCGGCGGCCTCGGCGCCCACGGCGTCCAGCTGCTGCGGACCGTCGGCGCCTTCCCGATCGTCGCCGTCGACCCGCTGCCGGCCGCCCGCGAGCGTGCCCTGGCCTTCGGTGCCGACGCCGCCCTCGACCCGGCCGACCCCCGGTTCACCGAGCTGCTGCGCGAGGCCACCGGCGGTCGCCCGCTGTCCGTCGCCTTCGACTTCGCCGGGGTCGCCCCGGTGCGCGAACAGGCCATGGCCACGCTCGGCGAGCGCGGCCGCCTGGTGCTGGTCGGCCTCACCGACAAGCCGCTGACCGTCACCAACGGCACCCTGGTCAGCTACCTGCGCCAGCAGATCCGCGGCCACTACGGCTCCGAGGGCCAGGACGTCATCGACCTGGTCAACCTGGTCCGCGGCGGCCGGCTCGACTTCTCCCGCTCGGTGAGCGGCACCTTCCCGCTGGCCGAGGCGGCCCGCGCGGTCGAGGCGCTGGAGCGCAAGGAGGGCAACCCGATCCGCCTGGTGCTCAAGCCCTGACCGAGCCGTTCCCCGTCACCGGGGCCGGAGCCGGAGCCGGAGCCGGAGCCGGCGAGCATCCGGATATCCTTTCAGCAATTTCAGCAAGCTGATGAAAGGATGAGTCCCGTGCGCCCGCCCCGCGACATCCCCTGGCACGAGGGCAGCTGGCTCAACGAGCCCGAACACGCCCGGACCGACGGCACCGACCTCCTGGTCACCGCCCGCGGCCGAAGCGACTTCTGGCGCACCACCGGCTACGGCTTCGTCCGCGACGACGGCCACGCACTGCTCACCGGCTTCCCGCCGGGCAGTGCCACCGAGGTCACCTTCGTCGCGGACTTCGCCGCCCTCTACGACCAGGCCGGCCTGCTGATCCGGGTCGACCCCCGGACGTGGATCAAGGCCGGCGTGGAACTGAGCGACGGCGTCCCCCACCTCGGGGCGGTCGTCACCCACGGCGTCTCCGACTGGTCCCTCGCCCCGGTCCCCGACTGGCACGGCCGCCCGGTCACCGTCCGCGCCAGCCGCACCGGCGACGCCGTGACCGTCCGCGCCCGCTGCGAGGAAGGTCCCTGGCGCCTGGTCCGCCTCGCGCCCCTCGCCCCCGGGGCGACCGCCACCGCCGGCCCGTACTGCTGCTCCCCCGAACGCGCCGGCCTCCAGGTCCGCTTCACCCGCTTCACCCAGGGCCCCGCCGACCCGGCGCTGCACCTGCCGGACTGAGCCCGGCCGGTGCGGCGCCGTCCTCCCCGACCACTCCGGTCACTCCGCCCCCGAGCGCCGGCCCCAACTCCCGGACCCCGCAGGGAAAATGGCATGCACGCCACTAGCCAACCGGCCAGTAGCGCCCCTACCGTCGACTCTTCCGTGAGACTTCGACGGAGGAGTCCGCCTTGCGTTCACGCCAACGCCCCCGCCCCCGCTCCCTCCGACTCCCGGCCGCCGCCCTCGCCTCGGCCCTGCTCGTCACCGCCGCCCTCACCACCACCCCCGCCGCCACCGCCGCGCCCACCCCCGCGGCGGCGGCCGCCGCCGCCTCCGACTACTGCGGCGGCCGCTGCGCCGACATCCTGCCGCCCGGCGAGAACGGCAACGCCACCCTCGCCGAAATCCTGCTCAACCGGGCCTTCGGCACCCGCCCCGCGCACACCGACGACCAGCTCGGCCCCTACGCCGCCCTCGCCTCCGGCTACCCCGGCCTGACCGAGGCCAAGCTGCGCGACTTCTTCAACGACGCCTCCTTCGGCGTCCCCGCCGACCAGGTGGCCAGCACCACCAGTCCGCGCCCGGACGTCACCATCGTGCGCGACAAGGCCACCGGCGTCCCGCACATCACCGGCACCACCCGCTACGGCACCGAGTTCGGCGCGGGCTACGCCGCCGCCCAGGACCGGCTCTGGGTGATGGACCTCTTCCGGCACGTCGGCCGCGGCCAGCTGTCCGGCTTCGCGGGCGGCGCCGCCGCCAACCGCCAGCTGGAGCAGACCTTCTGGCAGGCCGCGCCGTACACCGAGGCGGAACTGCAACAGCAGATCGACGCCATCGCCGCCCGCGGCGGCCGGGCCACCCAGGCCCTCGCCGACGCCACCGCCTACCTCGACGGCGTCAACCGGTACGCCAAGGAGTCCTACGACGCCCGCACCTTCCCCGGCGAGTACGACCTCACCGGGCACATCGACCCGATCACCAACGCCGGCTCGATCGAGCCGTTCAAGCTGACCGACCTGGTCGCCCTCGCCTCCGTGGTCGGCGCCCTGTTCGGCTCCGGCGGCGGCGGTGAACTCTCCTCCGCCCAGGTCAAGTCGGCCGCCGAGGCCCGGTACGGCAAGGACGCCGGGGACGCGGTCTGGAAGTCGCTGCGCGAGGCGGACGACCCGGAGGCCGTCCAGACCCTGCACGACGGCCAGAGCTTCCCGTACGCGACCGTCCCGGACCACCCGCAGGGCGCGGCGCTGCCCGACCCCGGCTCGGTGGTGCCCGAGCGGGTGGTCTACGACGCCACCGGCTCGGCCGGTTCCGCCACCACCGCGGCGAACGGCGTCCTGCCCGGAAACCTGCTCACCGCCAAACACGGCATGTCCAACGCCCTGCTGGTCTCCGGCGCACACACCGACGACGGCCACCCGGTGGCCGTGTTCGGCCCGCAGACCGGCTACTTCGCCCCGCAGCTGCTGATGCTGGAGGAGATCCAGGGCCCCGGGATCAGCGCCCGCGGCGCCGCCTTCGCCGGCCTGAGCTTCTACGTCCAGCTCGGCCGCGGCCAGGACTACGCCTGGAGCGCCACCTCCGCCGGACAGGACATCACCGACACCTACGCCGTCCCGCTCTGCACCACCGACGGCTCCCCGGTCACCACCGCCGCCGACTCCTACCTCTGGCACGGCCAGTGCCTGCCCTTCGACCGGCTGGAACGCAAGAACGCGTGGAAGCCGACCACCGCCGACTCCACCCCGGCCGGCTCCTACACCCTGGTGATGCACCGCTCCCGGTACGGCCTGGTGACCGCCCGCGGCACGGTCGGCGGCGCACCCGTCGCCTTCACCTCGCTGCGCTCCACCTACCGGCACGAGGCCGACTCCATCATCGGCTTCCAGGAGCTGAACGACCCGGGCGCGGTGCGCGACGCCGCGGGCTTCCAGCAGGCCGCGCAGGACATCAACTACACCTTCAACTGGTTCTACGCCGACTCGCGCGACATCGCGTACTACAACTCCGGCAGCAACCCGGTCCGCGCCCCCGGGGTGGACCCGGGCCTGCCCGTCCAGGCCCGACCCGCGTACGAGTGGGCCGACTTCGACCCCGTCGCCAACACCGCCCGGTACACCCCGGCGGCCGAGCACCCGCAGTCCGTCAACCAGGACTACTACATCTCCTGGAACAACAAGCAGGCGAACGGCTACACCTCGGCCGGCTTCGGCAACGGCTCGGTGCACCGCGGCAACCTGCTGGACGACCGGGTCAAGTCCCTGCTGGGAAACGGCGGCAGGGCGAGCCGGGTCTCGCTCACCCAGGCCATGGAGAGCGCCGCCCTCGCCGACCTGCGGGCCGAGGACGTGCTGCCCTCCCTGATCCGCGTGCTGCGCAGCGCCCCTGTCACCGACCAGGCCGCCCTCACCGCCCTCCAGCAGCTGAAGGCCTGGCTCGCCGACGGCGCCCTGCGGAAGGAGACTTCACCGGGCAGCCACGGCTACGCGGACGCCACCGCGATCCGGGTGATGGACGCCTGGTGGCCGCTGGTCGCCGACGGCGTCATGCGGCCGGGCCTCGGCGACCAGCTGTTCGGCGCACTGACCGGCGCCCTGCAGATCAACGAGTCCCCCTCGGGCGGCCAGACCGGCGCCGCCACCGGCCCGGTGAGCGCCAACGAGGCCATCCCGCACAAGGGTTCGGCCTTCCAGTACGGCTGGTGGAGCTACCTGGACAAGGACCTGCGCGCCGTCCTCGGCGACCAGGTGGCCGGCCCGCTGGCCCGGCCGTTCTGCGGCGGCGGCGACCTCGCGGCCTGCCGGACCGTCCTGCTGAACACCCTGAAGCAGGCCGCCGCCCAGACCCCCGCCCAGGTCTACCCGGGCGACGCGGACTGCGCGGCCGGCGACCAGTGGTGCGCCGACACGATCATCCAGCGCCCGCTGGGCGGCGTGACGGACGCCAAGACCACCTGGCAGAACCGTCCGACCTACCAGCAGGTGGTGCAGTTCCCCAGCCACCGCTGAACCGGCGCGGCCGGTGCCCCCGACGCAGGGCACCGGCCACCGGCCACCGGCCATCCGGGGCCCGCACAACGCGCGGCCCCGGGGAGCTGCCCCTAGCCTGGTCCGGGGACCGCCCGACCACTCCCGGGCCGAGACCCGGGCCCCGCACCAGGAGGCATGCCGACCATGACCGCCAACCTCTCCGAGCTCACCGGCGACTACGTCCTCGATCCCGCCCACACCCGGATCGGCTTCGTCGCCCGCCACGCCATGGTGACCAAGGTCCGCGGCGCGTTCCACGACTTCGAGGGCACCGCCCACCTGGACGGCGGCGACCCGACCCGCTCCTCCGGCCAGGTGGTGATCAAGGCCGGCAGCATCGACACCGGCGTGGAGCAGCGCGACCAGCACCTGCGCACCAACGACTTCCTGGACGCGCCGAACTTCCCCGACATCACCTTCCGCTCCACCGCGGTCGAGGTGCGCTCCGACTCCGAGTACCGGGTGACCGGCGACCTCACCATCAAGGACACCACCCGCCCGGTCACCATCGACTTCGAGTACACCGGCAACGCCGTCGACCCCTACGGCAACCTGCGGGTGGGCCTGGAGGGCTCGGTCACCATCAGCCGCAAGGAGTACGGCGTCACCTGGAACGCCGCACTGGAGGGCGGCGGCGTCCTGGTCGGCGACAAGGTCGTCCTGGAGTTCGACATCTCGGCGATCCGCCAGGGCGGCTAGCCGGCCGGACCGGTTCCGACCGCCCGGAACGGCCGGAACCGGTCCCCCACGAACGGGTTCCCGCCGCAGCCCCGCCGACCGCCGGACCGCACGGCGCCCGCCCGGCTAGTCTCCTGGCATGCCAACAGAAGACTCCCTCGCGACCGGCCAGCGCTCCCTCGGCGACCCCGCCCTCGACTACCCGCTCCGGCCCCCGCTCACCGCCGGCTGCCCGCGCACCAGCACCGAGGACGTCTCCTACCCCGTCGAGGTCGACTACGCGTACGACAAGGTCGACGTGGCGGGGCTGTTCGCCCCCGCCCCGGTGCGCGGTGGCCTGGAGCGCTGGGCCCCGCTGCTGCCGCCGCTGCTCGCCCCGGGCCTGGGCGAGGGCGCCACCGCGCTGGTGGAGATCGAGCCCGGGGTGTACGTCAAGGACGAGTCCCGCAACCCCACCTGGAGCCACAAGGACCGGCTGAACCGCTGCACCACCAGCGCCGCCGTGGGCGCCGGCGCGCCGGGCCTCGCGGTCGCCTCCTCCGGCAACCACGGCGCCTCGGCCGCCGCCTACGCCGCCCGCGCCGGCCTGCGCTGCGTGGTGTTCACCGGCCCGGACGTGCCGCCGAACGTCGACTCCTTCCTCAACGCCTACGGCGCGGTGGTGCTCCCGGTGCCGTGGGAGGCCCGCTGGCCGCTGCTGCGCCTGGCGGTCGACCGGCTGGGCCTGCACCCGGTCAGCAACCTCACCACCACCCACACCGGGCACGCGTACGGCCCCGAGGGCTACAAGACCGTCGCGTACGAGATCTTCCAGGACGTCGGCCTGCCGAGCGCGGTGTTCGTCCCGACCGGCTACGGCGAGCTGCTGTTCGGCGTCTGGAAGGGCTTCACCGAGCTGCGGCGGCTGGGCCTGACCGACCGGGTGCCGCGCATCCACTCCTGTGAGACGGCCACCTCCGGGCCGCTCGCCCGGGCGATCGCCGAGGGCCTGCCGGCCGCCCATGTGACGGTCGGTCCGAGCGACGCCTACTCGATCGGCTCCCCGGTCAGCGGCTACCGGGGCGTGCTCGCGGTCCGGGAGAGCGGCGGCCGGGCGCTGACCCTGGACGACGGTCAACTGGCGGACGCCCAGCGGGAGCTGGCCCGGGCCGGGCTGTGGGCGGAGCTGTCCGCGGCGGCCGGTCTGGCCGGACTCCGCAGCCTCGGCGAGCCGGACCTCTCGGACGGCCCGGTGGTCTGCGTGTCGACCTCCAGCGGCTTCAAGGACAAGGGCGTCGGCACCCACCGGACCGAGCCGGTCGCCGCCGACTGGGACGCCGTCGAGGTCCGGCTGCGGGCGGCCGGCATCACCGGCTGAGCCGCACTCCTCGACCGCACGCCTCGACCGCACACCCCGGGCGGGCGACCCGAGCAGACGGCCCGCGGCCGGGCGGCCCCGACCGGCGCCCGCCCGCAAGGCCTGCTGTTCGCCGGCCCGTCCACGCTCGTAAGGTCGCCGTAGGGTCGGTGTTCGCCGAGCGCCACCAGGCTTGCACCTTCCGTCGAGTCCGCCCACCTGCCGAAGGGTTGCCACCGTGTCGCGTTCCCTCCGCCGCCTGCTGCCGCTCGCCGTCGCCGTCGCGGCGGTGCCCGTGCTCGCCCTGCCCGCCCTCCCGGCCGGCGCGGTCACGTACGGCACCCCGACGATCACCTTCTCGGCCGGGTACCTGTCCGGCGCGGTCGGCGCCACCGGCGACCCGACCGTGACGGTGACCGTCGCCCAGTCCGGCGCCTCCGCCTCGGCGCTGACCGTCGCCGCCTCCGCCACCACCCGCAGCGCCGTGGCCCGCACCGGCGACGTCACGGTCAGCGGCACCGGCGCCACCCGCACCCTGGCGGTCGCCGCCCAGGGCGTCGGTTACGCCGACCTCACCATCAAGGTCACCGGCCTCGGCGGCAAGAGCGCCACCCGCACGCTGCACTACGCCGCCTCGCCCGCCGTCCGGTACTCCGCCACCAGCCGCTACCTGACCGGCTCCAGCGACGCCTCGGCCGCCGTGGACGCGGGCGGCGGCTACCTCGTGGTCGGCGACGACGAGTCCAACACGCTGCGCCTGTACGACCGGAGCAACTCCGGTGCGCCGGTCCGCACCTGGGACTTCAGCTCGGCCCTCGGCGTCTCCAAGGAGATCGACATCGAGGGCGCCACCCGGGTCGGCGACACCATCTACTGGACCGGCTCGCTCGGCAACAACAAGGACGGCGTGATCAAGCCGGACCGGCACACCGTCTTCGCCACCACCGTCACCGGCTCCGGCGCCGGCACCCAGCTGTCCCTGGCCGGTTCGTACGACGGCCTGCGCGACGACCTGATCGCCTGGGACGACGCCCACGGCCGGCGCTACGGTTTCGCGGCCGGCGCCGCCGACGGCCAGGCGCCCAAGCAGATCGACGGGTTCAACGTCGAGGGCCTGGAGTTCGCGCCCGGCAGCACCAGCACCGCCTACGTCGGTTTCCGCGCGCCGCTCACCCCGGCGGTCACCGGCGGCCGGGCGCTGCTCGTCCCGGTCACCGACCTCCCGTCGCTGCTGAACGGTTCGGCCGCGCACGCCACCTTCGGGGACGCGATCGAGCTGGACCTCGGCGGGCTGTCCGTCCGCGACATCCGCCGCAACGACCTCGGCCAGTACCTGATCGTGGCCGGCTCCTGGGCCGCCGAGGACAACTCCGCCCCGTACGCGCTCTACCGCTGGGACGGGCAGCCCGGCTCCCGGCCGACCAAGCTGACCGACCTGCCGACCAGCGACTACGGCGCCTGGGAGGCCGTCGTGGACGTCCCGGACCTCGACGCCCCCGGTGCCCGCGCCCAGCTGATCACCGACGACGGCTCCGCCGACCTCTACGGCGACGGCACCGCCGCCAAGGACCTCACCCACCCCGAGTGGAAGAAGTCCCGCAGCACCTGGTTCGCACTCGACTAGCAGCGCGGAAAGGGGCCTTCGGCACGCATGCCGAAGGCCCCCGTCATGCACCCGCCTCGCTCAGAGCTCGACCAGCACCTTGCCGCGGCTGGCCGCCCGGTCCAGGTACAGACCACGGTAGGCCGCCGGGATGCTGTCGAACCCCTGGTGCACGGTCTGCCGGTACGACAGCCGCCCGCTGCGGACCAGGGGCCCGAGGTCCCGCCGCAGCGCGGCCCAGTTCTCCTCGGTGAACCACTCCAGCGAGAAGATGCCGCGGATCGTGGTGCGCGGATACATGATCATCGGCAGCAGCCGGGGGCCCGTCCAGTCCCCGCCGACCTGGCTCCCCCACTGCCAGCAGACCGCCACCCGGCTCTCCACGGCGAGCATCCCGAAGACCACGTCGGTCAGCGTCCCGCCGAGGCTGTCGAAGTAGCGGTCGACGCCCTCCGGCGCGAGTTCGGCCAGCTCCTTCTCCAGCCGCTCCGGCGCGTCGCCGTCGCGGTACAGCAGCACCCCGTCGAAGCCCAGCTCCCACAGCCGCGCCGCCTTCTCCGGCGTCGCCGTGGTGCCGATCACCCGGGCGCCCCGGAGCTTGGCCAGCTGCCCGACCAGCGACCCGACCGCCCCCGACGCGCCGCTGACCAGCACCGTCGAGCCGGGCCGGACGTCCAGGAACTTCTCGACCGTTCCCCAGGCCGTCATCCCGGGCCCGCCCAGGATGCCGAGCGCGGTGGACAGCGGCAGGGCCTCGTCGTAGTCGGCCGGATCCAGCCGGCGGAAGGCCGGGAAGACCATCGGGAACGTCCCGGTCCGCCACAGCCGGGGCTCGCCGTTGCTGACCAGGTGGCTGCGCCAGCCGGCGAAGCCCTGCACCAGGTCGCCGACCGCGAACCGCGCGGCCGGCCCGGCCTCCAGCACCTCCATGATCGAGTCCGCGCCCATGTAGTCACCGATCGGGGTGTCCAGTGCGATCCCCTGGAGGTACGGGTCGACCGAGACGTACCGGGTGCGCAGCAGCATCTCGTCCGGGGCGAGCCGGACGTCCAGGTCCTCCACGACCTTCCGGTACATCCGCTCGACGTCCGGCACGCCGTCCACGTGCTCCTGGACGACCCACTTCTCGATCCTCACGAGGTGACTCCAAACTGCCGGACGGCGGGGCCGACCGGTTCGATGAGCAGGGTGGGCGGCGGGGCACTGTCGTCCACCTCGGCGGTGAAGGGCCTGCCGTCGTCCCGGCAGATGAACTGGACGACGTGCCGGCCGGCCGCCGCCGCCCGGATCAGACCGCCGGTGGTCGCCCAGACGCCGGAGAGGTAGAAGTTCGCCAGGCCGGGCAGGCCCGGGCCGTTGCGCTTGACCTCCTCCTCCAGGGTTTCGCCGCTCTCCACGAAGGGCTGCCAGCCCAGCACCGTCCCGTTGTAGTTGCCGGTGTAGCGGACCTGGGTGAGCGGGGTGGAGACGTCCTTGACCGACACCGCGTCCCGGAGCCCGGGGTGCTGGCCGTCCAGGAAGTCGACGATGGTGTCCCGCACCCGGCGCTTCGCCCGCTGGTACTCCCGCCCCCGGCCGACCGGCAGGGTGTGCAGTTCCTCGCCGCGCCGCACCCGGGGCTCCTGCTCCGGCCCGGTGCTCAGCTCCCGCCACGGCTCGATGTCGCAGAAGTAGCTGGCGTACACCACGGTGGTGCCGGCGGGCGACAGCTCCGGGTAGTGGCGGCTGCGGAACTGGACGTTGACGCTCGGGTGCCGGATGCCGGTGAGCCGCTCGGCGACCTCGTCCTCCAGCAGGTACGTGGTGCACGGGTCCCCGGCCGGGAAGGGCCGGCGCAGGCCGAGGAAGACGGTCACGTAGCCGGGGAAGACCATGCCCGGCTCGCTGATGGTCTGGGTGTACAGCCGGCGGTAGGTGTCGCTCAGGTAGCGGCCCTTGAGCAGGTCCATCATGGTGGTCCGGCCGTCGCAGGCGGCCACCACGATGTCGGCCCGCACCTCCTGGCCGTCGCTCAGCCGCACCCCCACCGCCCGGTCGTCCTCGATCAGGACCTCGGTCACCTTGGTGTTGTACGAGATCTCGCCGCCCAGCCGCAGGTAGCGCTGCTCGATCGAGTTGGCCAGCCCCAGCGATCCGCCCTCCGGCACCCCGGCCGACTGCCCGGCGTGGCAGGCGAGTTGGAAGTAGTTGGGCAGCACCGGGAAGTTGGGGTGCTTCTCGTAGAGGATGAAGTTGAACGCCTCGCGCAGCAGCGGGCTCCGGAACTTCGCCGAGTAGTCGCTCATCAGCACCGTGATCGAGCGCCGGATCACGTTGAAGTACGGCAGGAAGGAGGCCAGCATCCGCATCCGCTCCCACCGGCCCATCAGCCCGACCGGTTTGAGGAAGGGGTAACGGGCCAGCGCCAGGCGGAACTTGCGCAGCCCGGCGCAGAACTGCCGGATCCGGCGGGCGTCCTCCGGCGCGAGCTCCAGCAGGTGGGCCTCCAGCCGGTCCGGGTCGGAGTAGAAGTAGACCGCCCGGCCGTCCCGGGTGCGCACCACGTTGAAGACGTCGAAGTTGCGCATCCGCTTGCCCTGGAGCGCGCCGAGTTCGAGCCAGATCTGGTGCATCTCGTTGCCCGGCCCGCTGCCCAGCAGCCAGCTGATGCAGCAGTCGAAGGTGAACTCGCCGCGGTCCCAGCCGGTGCAGCAGCCGCCGGGGATCTCGTGCATCTCCAGGATCCGGGTGCGGTAGCCGTTCATCTGCGCGAAGCAGCCGGTGGACAGCCCACCGAGCCCCCCACCGATGATGACCATGCTCCGCCGGCCGCCGGTCGTCGTCCCGCTCACTCCGCCACTCCCACTTCCGCCACTCCCACGTCCGGCTGCCCCACGGTGGCCCGGTCGAGCTGCGGCAGGCGGCCCCATTTGCCCGCGTGCCAGGGTTCCCGGTTGTCGCTGGGCCAGGCCCGGAACGGCCGGCCGAGCTCCCGGCAGAGGTACTGCGCCGCGAACCGCCCGCTGGTGGCGGCCCGGATCAGCCCGCCGAGCGCGGTCCACTGGCCCGCCATGGAGAAGCCGCTCAGCCCGGGCAGCCGCATCCGGTCCCGGTTGACCAGCCGGTTGGCGGCGTCCTCGGCCTCGGAGAAGGCCTGCCAGGCGAGGATGCTGCCGTAGGTGTTGCCGGTGAACCGCTCGGTGGTCACCGGCGAGGCCACGTCCACGAGTTCGATCCGCCCGCCGAGCCCGGGGTAGGTCCGCTCCAGGAACTCGCGGACGAACGCCGCGACTTCCTGCTTGCGCGCCCGGTAGGCCCGGCGGTCTTCGGTCCGCAGGTCCTTCCAGGAGCGGTAGTCGCTGAAGTAGGTGCAGTGCAGCACCGACTTGCCCGGCGGTGCGAAGCCGTCCGCGTAGGAGGAGCGCATCTGCACCACCAGGCTGCGCTGGAGCGAGCCGGGCAGCCGCTCGGCGTCCTCGGGGGCCAGCAGGTAGGTGGTGCTGTGCGGCTCGCCCTCGGGCAGCGGGCCGTCGATGCCGACGAAGGCGGACACCACCGCCGGGTACAGGTTGCCCGGCTTGTCGAGCAGTTCGCCGTAAAGCTTCTCGGTGGCAGGGCTGGAGTAGCGGCCCTCCAGCAGCCGCTCGAGCACCGTCGGACCGTCGCAGGCGGCCACCACGTGGTCGGCGAAGTGCCGTGAGCCGTCCCGGAGTTCCACCCCGACCGCGCGCCCGTCCTCGATCAGGACGCGCTCCACCCGGCAGCGGTAGCCGATCACCCCGCCGAGCGAGGTGTAGCGCTCCTCCACCGAGCGGGCCAGCCCGAGCGAACCGCCCTGCGGGAAGCCGGCGTTGCCGTTGTGGGCGGCCGCCAGGGTGTACAGGTACGGCAGCAGCGGGAAGCCCGCGGGCTCCTGGAGGAACATGTTGGGGAACGCCCGCCGCAGCAGCGGGTCCTGGAAGCGCTCGGCGAAGCCGCTCATCGGGGTGGTCGCGGTGCGCCAGAACAGCCGGAACGCGGGCAGGACGGTGCGCAGGGTGCGCAGCCGTTCCGCCGCGGTGCGCAGCGGCGGCGGGGTGAGGTCCCATGGCAGCTCGATCGCGGCGAAGCGGCGCAGGTCCCGGCAGAAGGCCCGGATCGGCTTGGCGTCGCCGGGCGCGAGGGCCAGCAGGTGGGCCTCCAGCCGGTCCGGGTCGCCGTAGAAGGTGACGGCCCGGCCGTGTTCGTCGACGACCCGGTTGAAGGTGTCGAAGCGGGTCACCGACTTGCCGTCCAGGGCGCCGAGTTCGCTCCAGACCTGGTGCGCCCCGGTGCCTTCGGCGGTGCCGATCAGCCAGTCGATGCAGTAGTCGAACAGGTAGCCGTGCCGGGACCACGCGGTGCAGCAGCCGCCGGGCAGCACGTGCTTCTCGAAGATCCGGGTCTCCAGGCCGCTCATCTGCGCGTAGCAGCCGGTGGCGAGGCCGGCCAGGCCGGCCCCGATCACGATGACCCGGGGCGGGCTCCCGGGGGCCCGCTCCCTGGTGGACCAGTCCGGTCCGCGGTCAGCCGCGGCCATCGGCGGTTCCTCCGGCCAGGATGGAGCCCGCCAGCCGGGCGTTGCGGGCCGCGAACTCGCCGTCGAGCATCTCGGCATGGGCGCCGTGCCCCACGTACACCGCGGTGCCCGTGGTGGAGGCGCCGTGCCAGGAGCCGGGCTCGCCGGCCACGTGCACCGAGAGCCGGTCGGGTTCGCAGACCACGTCCAACTGGGCCTTCACGGTGCCGGTGTTGGGCGTTCGGCTGCTGAACTCGAGGTAGTCCCTGGCCTGTTCGAGGGTCTCCTGGGCGACGATCCGTGAGCCGGTGTGGCGGTGCAGGTGCTCGTGGAGCTCGCGTTCGAAGACGGCCAGGTGCTCCTCGCCGAGGTCGAAGGCCTCGGTGACCCGGTAGGCGTCCACCAGCAGCACCGAGGCCACCGTGCGTCCGCGCCGTTCCAGCTCCTTGGCCACCTCGAAGGCGAGGTTGCCGCCGAGCGAGTAGCCGAGCAGGACGTACGGCCCGGCGGCGTGCAGCTCCTCGACCAGGTCCGCGTAGCGGGCGGTCTTGTCGTCGCCGCTCAGGTAGTTGAAGGAGGCGATCCGGTGCGCCGGGAGGTGCGCGGCGAGCTGCCGGTAGACCAGCCCGTGGCCGCCGGCCGGCGGGAAGCAGAAGACCGTGCGCTCCTCGGGCGCCCCGGCGTTGAACCAGAGGTAGGGCTCGCCGCCGGCCACCTCGCCGGTGATGATCTGCTCGACAGTGCGGGCCATCCCGTGCAGGGTGGTGACCTTGAACAGCAGGCCGACCGGGATGCTGATGTTGAACTCGCTCTGGAGGTGGTGGATCAGCTCGATCAGCCGGATCGAGCTGCCGCCGAGTTCGAAGAAGTCGTGCTGGAGGCCGACCTGGTCCAGGCCGAGCAGGTTCTGCCAGTGCTCGGCGACCCTCGTCTCGTAGAGCGTGACGGGTGGTTCGTGCTGGGCCCCGGCGGTGTCGGCCTTCGGCTCGGGCAGCGCCGCGAGGTCCACCTTGCCGTTCGGGGTGAGCGGCAGGGCGGGCAGTTCGGTGAGGTAGGAGGGGATCATCACGGTGGGCAGGTGCTCGGCGAGGTGGCGGCGCAGTTCGCGGCGGTCCAGCGCGGTGCCCTCCGCGGGCACCACGTAGGCGGCGAGGACGGCCTCGCCCCGGGCGTCCTGGCGGACCGCCACGCAGGCCTGGGCGAGTTCCGGGCGGGCGGTGAGGTGGGCCTCGATCTCGCCCAGCTCGATCCGGTGGCCGCGGACCTTGACCTGGTTGTCGATCCGGCCGAGCAGGTGCAGGGTGCCGGCGGTGTCCCAGTGGCCGAGGTCGCCCGTGCGGTAGAGCCGCACGGGCGTTCCGTCGAGCTCCAGGGTGACGAAGCGCCGGGCGGTCTGCTCGGGGTCGTTGGGGTAGCCGGCCGCCACGCCCGCGCCGCCGATCCACAGCTCGCCGGGCACGCCCACCGGGACGGGCTCCCCGTACGGGTCCAGGACGTACACCGCGCTGTTCGGGAACGGCCGTCCGATCGGCACCATCCGGCCGGGTTCCAGCCGGTCGGTCGCGCCCTCGTAGTAGGTGCTGTCGACGCTGGCCTCGGTCAGTCCGTAGGAGTTGACCAGCCGGGTCCGCGGGCCGCACAGGGCGCGCACCCGCTGGTGCTCGGCGGCCTTCCAGGAGTCGGAGCCGACGATCAGCAGCCGCAGGAAGTCCAGCGTCAGGCCCTCGCGCTCGCAGTGCGCCAGCAGGGCGCGGGCCACCGCGGGCACGAACTCGCCGCCGTCCACGGCCTCCTCGCGCATCACCCGGTACAGCCGGGCGGTGTCGAAGAGCAGTTCCCGGTCGACCAGCACGAGGGTGCCGCCGGTGCTGAGCGCCCGGGCGAGGTCGCCGGAGAACACGTCGAAGGCGGTGCCGGCCATCTGGAGGTGCACCCGCACCTCGGTGTCCAGCCGGTACTCGGCGCGCCAGCCGGCGGTGACGGCGGCCAGGTTGCGGTGGTCGACGCGGACCCCCTTCGGGCGGCCGGTGGAGCCCGAGGTGTGGATCACGTAGGCGGCCCGGTCCGGGTCGGCGGCGGGCAGCGACCCGGCGCCGTCCGGCACCGGCCGGTCCAGCTCCTCCAGGGTGACCGGCCGGGCGGGCAGGTCGGCCACCAGCGGGCGCCGCTGGTCGACCACCACCAGCGCCGCTCCGGCGTCGGTCACCTGGTGGGCGAGCCGGTCGGCGGGGTGTCCCGGGTCGAGCGGCAGGTAGGCGGCGCCGGCCCGCCAGATCGCCAGCAGGGTGGTGATCAGCTCCGGCGACTTGTCCAGGCAGACCGCGACCACCGAGCCCTCGCCGACACCGAGTTCGCGCAGCCGTACGGCGGCGCGCTGGGCCTGCCGGTCCAGTTCGCCGTAGGTCAGCCGACGGACGCCGTCCCGGCCGGGCGCGACCACCGCGACGGCCTCCGGCCGCTCGGCGGCGGCCTTGGCGATCAGCTCCGGCACCGGGGTGTCGTGCTCGATCCGGTGCTCGGCGCCGCTGAAGCCGGTGAGGATCTCCCGCCGTTCGGCCTCGCCCAGCATCCGCAGCCGGCCGACCGGCTCGCTCTCGGCGGCGCGGGTCATGGCGTCCAGCAGGTTGCGGTAGTGGGCGGCCAGCCGCTGGACGGTGGCGGGCTCGAAGAGGTCGGAGTTGTACTTGAAGACGCAGTGGAAGCAGCCGTCCGAACGGTCCTCGTAGGCGGACAGCGTGAGGTCGAACTGCCCTTCCTCCTCCGGGAGTTCGATGTACTCCAGGCGGTATCCGAAGCGCTCCACGGCGACCTTGTGGGTGAGCAGGATGAACATCGCCTGGAACACCGCGGAGCGGCTCGGGTCGTGCTGGAGCCCGAGCTGCTCGACCAGCAGCGGGAAGGGGTACTCCTGGTTGTCCAGCCCGCCGAGCACGCTCTCCCGCACCCGGGCCAGCAGCTCGGCCACGGTCGGCTCGCCGGCCAGGCTCACGTGCAGCGGCAGCGGGTTGACGAAGTAGCCGTAGACGGAGGCGAACTCCTCCTGGGTACGGCCGGTGACCGGGCTGCCGACCACGATGTCCGGCTGCCCGGACCAGCGGTGCAGCAGCAGGTAGTAGGCGCTGAGCAGCACCATGAACGGGGTGGCGCCGTTGGCGCGGGCCAACTCGTGGACCCTGGCGGTGAGGTCGGCGTCGAGCCGGAAGAACTCGGAGGCGCCGTTGTGGGTCTGCACGGCCGGGCGCGGCTTGTCGGTGGGCAGCGCCAGCACCGGCATCTCGGCCGGCAGGTGGCCGCGCCAGTAGTCGAGCATCCGGCGGGCCTCGGGCCCGGCCAGGAAGCGGTTCTGGCGGTTGAGGAAGTCCAGGTAGCGGGCGGGCACCGGGGGCAGTTCCGGGGTGCGGCCCTGGCGCAGCGCCTCGTAGACCTCGAACAGCTCCTCGATGAAGGTGAAGGTGGAGATCGCGTCCGAGACGATGTGGTGGACGGCCTTCATCAGCACCCAGCGGTCCGGCCCGCGCCGGAACAGCCGCAGCCGTACCAGCGGGTCCTCGGCGAGGTCGTACGGCCGCCGGTACTCGCGGACGATCAGGTCGTGGATCTCCTCCCACGGCCGGCCCTCGACGTCGAACAGCCCGGTGTCGGCCTCGGCGTCCTCGCGGATCCGCTGGACCGGACGGCCCTCCTCCGCGGTGAAGGCGGCGCGCAGCTCGGGGTGCCGGGCGACGAGGAAGCGGAAGGCCCCGAACATCAGCTCCGGGTCGAGTTCGGCGCGGACCTCGACGGCGCCGCCGATGTTGTACGCGAAGCCGTCCGGGTGGAGCAGGCGCAGGAACCAGAGCGCCTGCTGGTTGTGGGTGAGCGGGAAGCGGGACTCGTCGGTGTACAGCTCCACCTCGGCCTCGGCCGGGCCGCCGTCGGCGGCGAGCCGCTCGGTCAGGCCCTCGGTGAGCAGGTCGACCAGGTCGCCGACGGTGCCGTTGCTGAGCAGCGCCACCACCGGCAGGGCGACGCCGAGTTCGCCGTGCACCCGGGCGCGCAGCTCCATCGCGAGCAGCGAGTCCAGGCCGTGCGCACCGAGCCTGGTCTCCGCGTCGATCCGCTCGGCGCCGATCCGCAGCACGGCCGCGGCGGCGGCGGTGAACCGCTCGGTGACCAGCTCCCGGCGGCCCTGCGGGTCGGCGGCGCGGTAGGCGTCCAGGAAGCCGCCGGTCTCGACCGGGGCCTGCTCGGCGGCGCTCGCCGCCAGGTCGGCGACCAGCGGCGGCGGCGCCGGGTACCAGGCGAGGAAGGTCGGCCAGTCGACCACGGTGGCGACCAGCAGCTGGGCGCGGTCCTGGCCGAGGACGCGCTCCAGGACGGCCGTTCCGGCGTCCGGCGGCAGCGAGCTCATGCCGCGGGCGTCGCGGTAGTGGGCGACCAGGCCCAGTTCCTCGATCATGCCGGTGGCCCAGGGGCCCCAGTCCAGGCTGAGGCCGGGCAGTCCCGCGGCCCGGCGGTGGTGGGCGAGGGCGTCCAGGAAGGCGTTGCCGGCCGCGTAGTTGGTCTGTCCGGCGGTGGTGAGCAGCGAGGCGACGGAGGCGAACAGCACGAAGTGGTCGAGCGGTTCGTCGCGCAGCAGCCGGTGCAGCAGGTGGCCGCCGATCACCTTGGGGGCGTAGCCGGCGTCGAAGGCCGGGCGGTCCATCTGGGCCAGCAGGGTGTCCCTGACCTGCCCGGCGAGGTGGAACACGCCCCGGATCGGCGGGAGTTGGCGCTCCCGGTAGTCGGCGAGCCAGTCCGCGAGGGCGGTCTCGTCGGTGACGTCGACCGGGGCGAGCAGCGGTTCGGCGCCGAGCGCCTGGAGTTCGCGCAGGAAGGCGATCCGCTCGCCGACGGGGGTGTCCGGGTCGGTGTGCGCCCACTGGGAGCGCTCGGGCAGGGCGGTGCGGCCGACCAGGACCAGCCGCCGGGCGCCGCGCCGGACGAGGGTGCGGCAGAGCAGCCGGCCGAGGGCGCCGAAGGCCCCGGTGACCAGGTAGCTGCCGTCGGGGCGCAGGACGGGCGGCAGCGGGCGGGTGAGGCCCTCGGCCTGCCGCAGCCGGCTGGTGAACCGGCCGCCGGCCCGCAGGGCGATCTCCTGCTCGTCCCGGGCGGCGAGTTCGGCGAGCAGCGCCTCGGCCTGGTCGGCGGCGTCGACGGCCGGGTCGAGGTCGATCAGGGTGCCGTGCTGGGCGACCAGCTCCTGCTGCCAGAGCACCCGGCCGATGCCCCAGGCGGGGGCGCCGAGCGGTTCGACCCGGTCGCCGGGGGCGGCTGGCTGGGTGCCCCGGGTGACGACGTGCAGCCGGCCGTCCGGGCGGGCGGCGGGCAGGGCCTGGGCGAGGGTGATCAGGGAGTAGGCGCCGAGGGTGGCGAGCGGGCCGAGCCGGTCGGCGGTGGTGGCGGCCAGGGCGGGCTGGTCGAGGTTCCAGAGGTGGACGACGGTGCCGAATCCTCTGTCCAGGTCGGCGAAGAGCCGCTGGAGGTCCTCGGCGGAGTCGGGCCGGACGGTGGAGTGCCCCTCGTCGTGCCGGTACCCCGTGCCGGGCCGGACCAGGTGGCAGCGGGCGCCGCGCCCGGCGGCGAGTGCGGCCAGCCGCTCGGCGAGGCCGCCCTCGTCGGCGAACAGCAGCAGGTCGCCGGGGTCCTCGTCGGCAGCCGGTTCGGCGGCGGCCACCCAGGCGACCTCGGTGAGCCAGCCGTCGATGGTGGCGAGCCCGACGGAGGCGGGGGCCTGGGCGACGTCGGCGACCCGGAAGCCGGTGACCCGGCCGGCCGGGGTGCCGTCCTCGGTGTAGAGCGCGAGGTCGCCGACGAGTTCCTCGCCGCTGTCCCGGGTGACGGTGGCGTGCACCCACAGCGGTCGGTCGCCGATGGCGTCGAGCCGGACCTCCTCGATCGAGACGGGGAGCCGGACGCTGCCGCCCTCGGGGGCTTCCAGCTGGGTGGTGAGCAGGGTCTGGAAGCAGCCGTCCAGCAGCACCGGGTGCAGGTGGTGGTCGGCCGCGTCCGGGCCGAGCTGCGCGGTCGGCCGGATCCGGGCCAGCGCCTCGCCGGGGCCGGCCCACACCTCGGCGATGGCCTGGAAGGCGGGCCCGTAGTCGTAGCCGCGCCCGGCCAGCCGCCGGTAGCAGTCCGGGCCGTCCAGGTGCCGTCCGCGGGCGCGCAGGGCGTCCACGTCCAGCGCGGGCCCGTAGGAGCGGCGCTGGCCGGTGCGGACCCGGCCGCCGGCGTGCACGGTCGGCTCGCCGCCGGCGGGGGTGGAGGCGATGGTGAAGCGGGCGTCCTCCGGCGAGTAGCCGAGCTGGACGGGAACGGGCTCGGTCTCGGAGAGGAACAGCGCCCGGTTGAGTTCGACCTCGGCCAGCGTCACCTCGGTGCCGCCGGTCAGGGCGCGGACGGCCTGGGCGGCCATCTCCAGGTACCCGGCGGCCGGGAAGACCACCTGGCCCTCGATCCGGTGGTCGGTCAGGTAGGGCAGCCGCTCGGGGTCGAGCGCGCCGGTCCAGCCGGGCTGGGCGCCGGCGGTGCGGCGGCCGAGCAGCGGGTGGTCGAGCCGGCCGAGCCGGACCTGCGCGACCGGCGCGGGCTCCACCCAGTACCGGTCGCGCCGCCAGGGGTAGCCGGGCAGCGGCACCGGGCGGCCGCCGGGGTGCAGCGCGTTCCAGCTCAACTCGACGCCGAGGGTGTGCAGTTCGGCGAGACTGCGGGCGAAGCGCTCGGGCTCGTCCTGCTGCCGGCGGATCGACGGCAGGGTGTGCGCCTGCTCGGCGCACTCGCGGATCGCGTGGCCGAGCACCGGGTGCGGGCCGAGTTCCAGGAACAGCCCGTGGCCGTCCTCGGCCATCCGCTCGACGGCGGCCCGGAAGCGCACCGGGTTGCGGACGTTCTGCCACCAGTACTCGCCGTCCAGCTCCGGCCCGCGGGCCAGGCCCTCGCGGGCGGTCAGGTAGAGCGGCAGCCGCGCCTCCTGCGGCTTGATGGCGGCGAGCGCGGCCACCAGCTCGTCCCGGATCGGGTCCATCCGCACGCTGTGGTACGGGACTTCGACGTCCAGCAGGCGGGCGAAGACGCCCTGCCCGCGCAGTTCCTCGGCCAGTTCGGCCAGCGCCGCGGCGTCCCCGGCCAGGGTCACCGCGGAGGGGCTGTTGACCGCGCCGAGCGAGATCTGCGAGCGGTACGGACGGATCCGGCGCTCGGCCTCGGCCTCCGGCAGGCCGACCGCGAGCATGGTGCCGGTGCCGGCCAGGCGCTGCTGGAGCCGGCTGCGGGCGAGCACCACCCGGACGGCGTCGGCCAGGTCGTACACCCCGGCCTCGTGGAAGGCGGCGACCTCGCCGGTGCTGTGGCCGACCACCGCGTCGGGGCGCACGCCGTGGCTCCGCCAGAGCGCCGAAAGCCCCACCTGGACGGCGAAGTTGGCGGGCTGGGCCAGCCAGGTCTCGGCCATCCGGGAGTCCGCTTCGGCGCGGTCCAGCTCGGTCAGCAGCGACCAGTCGGCCTGGGCGCGGATCTCCCGGTCGACGGCCTGCACGGCCTCCCGGTAGACCGGCTCGTGCTCGTACAGCCCCCGGCCCATCCCCCACCACTGCGGGCCCATGCCGGTGAACACCCAGGCAAGTCGGCGCTGCCGGCGCTCCCGGGCGCGGCCCTGGACCACCCGCGGGTGCTCCTCGCCGCGCTCGTACGCGGCCAGCGCCTCGGCCAGGTCCTCCCGGGTGGAGTAGACCACGCCGAGCCGCTCGGGCAGGTGCTGGCGGCGGTGCGCCAGGGTGTGGCCGAGGTCGGCCAGGGACGTCCCGTCGGCGAGCTCCTGCCGTACGGCGGCGGCCAGTTCGGGCAGTCCGGCGGCGTCCCTGGTGCTCAGCGGCAGCACCGTGCGGGCCGGTTCGGCCACCGGTGCGGCGGGCGCGGGCCGCGGCGGCTCCTCCAGCAGGACGTGGGCGTTGGTGCCGCCGAAGCCGAAGGAGTTGACGCCGGCGCGGGCCGGGCCCCGGTGTTCGGGCCAGTCCACCGGGGTGGTCGGGATCTCGAACGGCAGCGCGTCCAGGTCGATGCCGGGGTTGGGCTGCTCCAGGTTGAGGTGCGGCGGGATGCGGCGGTGCTTGATCGCGAGCGCGGTCTTGATCAGCCCGGCGACGCCGGCCGCCGCCTCGGTGTGCCCGATGTTGGTCTTGACCGAGCCGACGTAGCAGCGGTCCCCGGCGCGGCGGCCGATGCCGAGCACCCGGCCCAGGGCGGCGGCCTCGATCGGGTCGCCGACCGGGGTGGAGGTGCCGTGCGCCTCGACGTACTGGAGGCTGCCGGGCCGCACCCCGGCCTCGGCGCAGACCCGCTCGATCAGGGTGACCTGGGCGTCCGCGCTGGGGACGGTGATGCCGTTGGTGCGGCCGTCCTGGTTGACGCCGGTGCCGAGGATGACGGCGTGCACCGGGTCCCCGTCGCGCAGCGCGTCGGAGAGCCGCTTGAGCACGACCACGCCGACGCCCTCGGCCCGGACGTAGCCGTCGGCGGAGGCGTCGAAGGCGCGCGAGCGGCCGTCCGCGGAGAGGAAGCCGCCCTTCGTCTCGGCGATCGTGTACTGCGGCGCCATGTGCAGCAACGCGCCGCCTGCCAGGGCGAGTTCGGTCTCGCCGCGGAGCAGGCTCTGGCAGGCGAGGTGGACCGCGACCAGCGAGGAGCTGCACGCGGTGTCGATCGAGACGCTGGGCCCCCGGAAGTCGAAGCAGTGCGAGATCCGGTTGGACACCATCGTCATCATGGTGCCGGTGGCGGTGTGCGCCGCGATGGTGGCGAAGTCGAGGTCGGCGAACTGGAGGATCTTCCAGTCCAGGGTGAAGGCGCCCATGTAGACGCCGACCTCCCGGCCGGCCAGTTCGCCGGGGCGCAGGCCGCCGTCCTCCAGGGCCTCCCAGCTGACCTCCAGGAGCTTGCGCTGCTGCGGGTCCATGTGCTCGGCCTCGCGCGGGCTGATCCCGAAGAAGTCCGGGTCGAAGGTGTCGAAGCCGTCGATGTAGCCGCCGCGGCCGCCGATCAGCCGCCCCGGCTTGGCCCGGTCCCTGCTGCCCAGGGTGCCGGTGTCGTAGCGGTCGGCGGGTGTGTCGGTGAGACAGTCCCGGCCCTCGATCAGGTTGCGCCAGTAGGAGCGGTGGTCGTTGGCGTGTCCCGGCAGGCGGCAGCCGATACCGGTGATCGCGATGCGCTCGCGGGGCACGGCGAAGGGCGAGGAGGTCATGATCCATTCCGAGGGTGAAGGCGTGGCGCCGGGGGCACGGGCAGGTGGGGGCGGCCTCACGGGCCGGGGTTCAGACGGACTGCTCGGTGGTCTTCGCCCGGCGCCAGGGGTGCAGCAGAGTGGCGCCGAGTTCCCCGGTGGCGGGGAACGCGGCCGGGTCGGTGAGTCCGACGGCCTTCGGCACTCTGCCGGGCCGCCAGGTGAAGCTCCCGAACACGTGGTCCCAGAGCGAGAGATCCGAGGCGTAGTGGCCCGCTTCGGTGAGGTCGGTGCTGTGGTGCAGGCGGTGGAGTTCCGGGCCGGCCAGGACGTGGCCGAGCAGTCCGATTCGGACGTCGATGTTGGCGTGGACGAAATACCCCTGAGCAAGCACGAATATTCCGACCACGAACACCGAATCCGGCGAGAATCCGATCAGCGCCAGTGACAGTTGGACCACGGACTGCGCGACGAGGACGTCCAGGAAATGATTCACGCCGTTGTTCGCGACGTTCACCTTGTCCGGGACGTGGTGCACCCCGTGCAGCCGCCAGAGCCACCGGTTGCGGTGGGACCAGCGGTGCACGAGGTAGTCGCCGAGCGAACCGACCAGCAGCGCGAGTGGGATCTCCACCGCGAACGGCAGCGCCGGGTGGGCCGGGCCGAGCACCTCCACCAGCGTCGCGACCAGCCCCTGGGCCAGTGCGCCGCCGACCATGCTCAGCACGAAGTAGACGCTGTACCAGCCGAGTTCACGTCGGCTCGGATGCCATTCGGTCCGGTACGGGATCGCCCGCTCCAGGACCGCCAGATATCCGATGACGGCGACCAGGAAGAGCGGGGAGACCCGGTCCGGCGCCCAGTGGAAGCGCAGGGTCGCGACGGCCGTGCACAGCACACCCAGGAGCAGCAGCGGATGGGCGAGCCGGCGGGCAATGGCTGACAGCACGCGCCCCCCGTTCTTCGCGGACTAACGACTGGAAACGTCAGAGACTCTAGCGGCAGACACGCGTCGTGACAGTCATTCGACGTGTTAACTCCATGAATGACCCGATCGGCGGACTATACGCGCACGAAGTTGACGTCTGGACGGCGTGAAGGGGGCGCATTTTCAAGTTGGAGCGGGAATCGGCGGTGTGCGGACTCGGCCGTTCAGGCCCACGGGCGCCGGTGTGCGCCCCTTCCGCGCCGCCCTGCGCCGCTACCGATCCGGCCAACCGGACGGCTCGTCGCCGCGGCTCCGGCACCACCACCGGATCGGTACCGGATCAGGACCGGACCGACTCCACCAGTCGGTGTGCGGCACGGGGCGCATGCGCCGCGAGACGGTCGCGCAGACCGCGCAGCTCGTACTCGACCAGCGCGGGCAGCGCGGTCGCGCCGGTCGCCGCCAGGGCGGGGCCGAGCAGTTCGACGGCCGTCGTGGGGTCGTGCGCGCAGACGTGGCAGTCGGCCGCCCGGACGGTGAAGAGCAGGCGGCTCGACGGCAGCTGGTCCGGGCCCAGCAGGCCGAGGGCGGTCTCGGTGGCGTTCAGCGCCCGGCGGGCCAGCCGCGGGTCGTCGGTGGCCGCGGCGAGGTCGCGCAGGGCGGCGGCCGCCGCGGACTCGACCCGCATCCGCATCGAGGCGATGGAGAGCCACGGCACGTCGACCTCGTCCTCCGCCCCGATGTGGTCGAGGTGCGCCCGGGCCAGGCCGATCTGCCGGACGGTGGCCCGTACGTCGCCGGTGAGCGCGTACGCCCGGGCCCGGCTGATCCGGCCCATCGCGCCGGCCCAGTGCCGGTCCGGGGCGACCCGTTCGATCTCGCGGGCGTAGCCGAGGGCGGCGACCGGGTCCCCGTCCAGCCGGGCCAGGATGCTCATGTCGCTGAGCGTGCCGACCTGGGTGGCCTGGTCGGCGGCCAGCCCGGCCCAGGTGAGGGCCCGGTCGTAGCAGGCCATCGCGGTGGCGTTGCGGCCGTCCTGCATCCGCAGCGCGCCGGCCGCGTGGGCGTGCTCGGCGGCCAGCCGGACCAGCGGGCCGCGCTGCGCGGCGGGGGCGGCGGCGAGCCGGGCGAGCACGGCGCGCAGGGTGCGCTCGACGGCGGCGGCCAGGCCCGGCCGGTCGCCGGTCTCGCCGGAGCGCAGGTGGGCGGCGAGCAGCCCGGTCAGGGCGTGCGCGGTGACGGCGTCCAGCGGGGGCGCGGCGGCCGGGTCGGCGAGCGCCTCGGGGGCGCAGAACTCGGCGTGCAGGGCCGCGAGTTCCCCGCGCTCCGGGACGGTACAGCCCGCGGCGCCGTGCAACGGGCAGAGCAGGCCGTAGTCGGGCAGCCGCGGCGGAGCGGGGGCCGGGAGCGGGACGGGCGCGCCGGTCGGCGCCCCGCCGGGCAGCGGGGGCCGGAGCAGCGCGGGCGGGAGGGCGTCCAGGACGTGGAGTTCGGCGCTCTCGGCGCGCTGGCAGGCGGCACTCAACTCGCCACCGGCGCCGAGGAGGTCGTCGATCCGGTCGGCGATCCGGGGGGTGACCCGGCGGGCGCCGTGCTCGATCCTGCTGACCGCGGTGTGGTCGTAGCCGATCCCGGCGCCGAGCTGGGCCTGGGTGAGGCCGGCCCGGCGCCGCCAGTGCCGCAGCCGGGCGCCGAACTCCCGCCAGGCGTCCTGCCCGCGGCCGGTCGGCGGTGCCGGCACCGCCGCCGCAGGGGCCACACGGTTCCGCTGCACGGCTGCCTCCCCGGGCGCGTCGCCCCCGGCGGCCGGTCGCAGGGCCTGCCGCCGATTCCTGTGATTCCGACGACTCCGATGACTCCGATGACGAGGACGGTACTCGATCGCCACCCGCCCCGTACATGACGTGGTCTCAACCACTTGAAGAAAACCCCAGCTTGACGGAATTTGCCAACCCCTTTCCCGCCGCGCACCAGGCATTGACCCGGGCATGACGCCGTGTGAGGGTTCGGGGCACCCGAGCGCGGACGGTCCGCACGGCCGTCCTCCCCATGCGGCCCTGCGGTGTGCCACCAGCCCTACCGTCCGCGGTCGAGGACCCCCACATGCGAGGAGCCTCGATGCAACGCAGGATTTCCGCGGGCAGGTTGCTGACCACGGCGACCACCCTGACCGTGCTGGCCGGCATGATCGCCGCCACCGCGGGGCCGGCCACCGCCGCGCCCGCCCCCTCCCCGGCCCCGCCGAGCGCGCTGGCCGCGGCCGTGAACGCGGCCGACGCCGCCGCCGCGGCCGGCCTGGACGCCCTGGCCAAGGGCCCCGACGAGACCTACGAACGCAAGTCCGTCACCCCTTGGGTCGCCGGCCTCTACTCCGTCGCCTACGAGCGCAGCTACCACGGCCTGCCCGTGGTCGGCGGCGACGCGGTCGTCCTCGCCGACGCCCAGGGCAGGGTCCGCGGCCTGCAGTCCGCCGCCCCCGGCCCCGTCGGCGGCTCCACCACCCCCCGGATATCCGCCGACCAGGCCGCGAGGACCGCCCGCACCGCGCTCCCGACGGTGGACTCCGCCGATGCCCCCCGCCTGGTCGTCCGGGTCAAGGACGGCCAGGGCTCCCGACTGGCCTGGGAGAGCGTCCTCACCGGGCACCGCGGCGCCACCCCCAGCCGGCTGCACGTCTTCGTCGACGCCGCCACCGGCGAGGTGATCGACAGCTACGACGACGTCCGCGCCGGCACCGTCAACAGCGAGTGGAACGGTCCGTCCCCGAGCATCAGCACCACCAACTCGGGGGGCTCGTACTCGCTGCGCGACCCCAACCGACCGGGCCTGTCCTGCTCCGACTACGGCACCGGCCAGGTCTTCTCCAAGTCCAGCGACACGTGGGGCACCGGCAGCGCCTCCAGCAAGGAGACCGGCTGCGGCGACGCGATGTTCGCGGCCCAGAAGGAATGGGACATGCTCCGCGACTGGCTCGGTCGCAACGGGCACAACGGCAACGGCGGCAGCTGGCCGGTCAAGGTCGGGCTCAACGACGTCAACGCCTACTGGGACGGCAGCACGGTCTCCATCGGCCACAGCCAGGCCAACAAGTGGATCGCGTCCATCGACGTGGTGGGCCACGAGTTCGGCCACGGCCTGGACCAGTACACCCCCGGCGGCGCCAACAACGAGTCCGGCCTGGGCGAGGCCACCGGCGACATCATGGGCGCCCTCACCGAGTCCTACGCCAACCAGAGCACCCCCTACGACGCCCCGGACTACACCGTCGGCGAGATGATCAACCTGGTCGGCAGCGGCCCGATCCGCAACATGTACAACCCCTCGCTGGTGAGCAACAACCCCAACTGCTACTCGGCGTCGATCCCGCAGACCGAGGAGCACGCGGCGGCCGGCCCGCTGAACCACTGGTTCTACCTCCTCGCCGAGGGCTCCAACCCCGGCGGCGGCAAGCCCACCAGCCCCACCTGCAACAACTCCTCCGTCACCGGCATCGGCATCAAGGACGCCGGCCGCGTCTTCTACGGCGGCATGCTCCTCAAGACCAGCGGCATGACCTACAAGCGCTACCGCACCGCCACCCTGACCGCCGCCAAGAACCTCGACCCCACCTGCACCTTCTTCACCCGCACCAAGGCCGCCTGGGACGCCGTCAGCGTCCCCGCCCAGAGCGGCGACCCCACCTGCACGCCGTCCGGGAACAACGACTTCTCGCTCTCGCTCAACCCGGCCTCCGGCTCGGTCCAGCCCGGCGCCTCCACCACCGCGACGGTCGCCACCGCCGTCGCCTCCGGCACCGCCCAGACCGTCAGCCTCACCGCCTCCGGCCTGCCCTCCGGCGTCACCGCGACCTTCAACCCCTCGTCGGTGCAGGCGGGTTCCTCCTCGACGCTGACGCTCGCGGCCTCCGCGGCGGCCGTGGCCGGGACCTACCAGATCACCGTCACCGGCACCGCCGGCTCGACCAGCCACACCGCCCAGTACGGCCTGACGGTCGGTGGCGGGGGCAACCCCGGCGGGCCCGCGCCCGACATCGACGTCGCCAAGGTCCAGGCCCACCTGTCCCAGCTGAACAGCATCGCCAGCCAGAACGGCGGCCACCGCCGGGCGGGCAGTGCCGGGCACAGCCAGTCGGTGGCGTACATCAAGGGCAAGCTCCAGGCGGCCGGTTACAACGTCACCGAACAGACCTGCACCTCCTGCACCTACCAGTCCAACAACCTGATCGCCGACTGGCCCGGCGGCCCGTCCGACCAGGTCACCATGTTCGGCGCCCACCTGGACAGCGTCTCGGCCGGCCCCGGCATCAACGACAACGGCTCCGGCTCTGCCACCCTGCTGGAGAACGCGCTCGCGCTCGCCCAGCAGAACCCCAGCCTGACCCGGCACGTCCGGTTCGCCTGGTGGACCGGTGAGGAGCAGGGCCTCCAGGGCTCGCAGTCCTACGTCGGCCAGCTGAGCTCCGCCCAGCGCTCCGCGATCAAGGCGTACTACAACTTCGACATGGTCGGCTCGACCAACGCCGGCTACTTCATCAACAACATCAACTCCGCGGCCTCCGCGCCGATGAAGGCCTACTGGGACTCGCTGAACCTCAAGCCGGAGGAGAACGTCGAGGGCCAGGGCCGCTCCGACGACTACTCCTTCCAGCAGGCCGGCATCCCGACCTCGGGCTACGCGGCCGGCGCCAGCGACACCAAGACCTCGGCGCAGGCGGCCAAGTGGGGCGGCACGGCGGGACGTTCCTACGACTCCTGCTACCACTCCTCCTGCGACACCACCGCCAACATCGACGCGACGGTGCTGAACCGCAGCGCCGACGGCGTGGCGTACACCATCTGGAAGACCTCGGTCGGCGGCACCACGCCCACCAACGACTTCTCCGTCTCGGTGAACCCGGCCACCGCCACCGTCAAGCCCGGTGAGACCACCACCGCGACGGTCGCCACCTCGACCACCTCCGGTTCGGCCCAGACGGTCAACCTGACCGCCTCGGGCGCCCCGGCCGGGGTGACGGTCTCCTTCAACCCGTCCTCGGTGCAGTCCGGCGGCTCGGCGACGCTCACCGTCGCCACCTCCGCCTCGACCGCCGCCGGCACGTACAACATCACCCTGACCGGGACCGGCTCGGCCACCCACAGCACCAGCTTCTCGCTGGTGGTGGGCAGCGACACGCCGAACCCCGGTGGCACCTGGGCCGCCGGCACCACCTACCAGGCCGGTGACGTGGTGACCTACAACGGAGTCAGCTACCGCTGCCTCCAGGGCCACACCGCCCAGGTCGGCTGGGAGCCGCCGATCGTCCCCGCGCTCTGGCAGCAGGTGTGACCGAGGCGCTCTGACGCCGTGTGAAGCCGCTGCGCCGCGGTCCGTCGAGGGGGACGGACCGCGGCGCAGCCGTGTGCGGGGCCGGATATGCGGGGCCGTACGGGGACTCAGCCTGGGTGGAAGGCGACCCGGACGGTGGCGTCGAACGGGACGATCAGCCCGTTGCCCGTCTCCCAGGTCCAGTCGCGCGGGACCAGGAACATCCGCCCCCCGGCGTGGGCGAGCAGCCGCAGGCCCTCGTAGCGGTAGCGGAACCGCGCGCCCTGCTCCACGTCGGACAGCGCCGTCTCCCGGACCCCGGGCCAGCCCAGGTGGAGGCGCTCCGAGGTGTCCAGGACGACCGCCGGACGCCGGTAGAGGTGGTGGGCGAGCTGCTCGGCGTCGGCCGTGCCCTTCTGCTGGGCGTAGCCGCCGACCGCCCAGTACGAACAGAGCACGATGATCGCGACGCTGATGCCCAGCGCCGCGCGCTCCCCGGGCAGCGGGTACGGCGCGCCGGTGCCGCGCACGTACATCATCCGGGCCAGGACCCCGAGCAGCAGCGCGCCGCCGATCAGCAGCGGGGTGCCCGTCGCACCGGCGTCGAACACCTCGAAGCCGGCCAGGAAGCCGAGCAGCAGCAGCGGCACGACCAGCACGGTCACGGCCAGGCATACCCGCCGAACCGTCCGGGCGCCGCCCCCGCCGGCCCCGGCCACCCTGGTCGCGAGGTGGTAGGCCAGCGCGCCGACCAGCGCCCCGCACAGGGCGACCCCGGCGGGGACGTAGAGCGCGGGCGAACTGCGGAGCAGCAGGTCCTGGGTGGCGAAGCCGATCGTGCCCGCGTCGATGCCGAAGTAGGCGTAGAGCGAGCTGGTGTAGGCGTAGCCGAAGAAGAAGAGCAGCGCGGTGAGGAGGGTGGTCGGGGCGACCCAGGAGGCGAGCTTGGTGATCCAGTCGGTCCAGGAGCGTGCCTCCGGCTGCCGGGGCTCGCCCGGGGGGTCCTCCTCGGCAGGGCTCAGGGGGTGCTCCCGTCGCCGGTGGGGGTCCCGCCGTCGTCCGGGCTCCCGCCGTCGTCGGTGGGGGTCCCGCCGTCGTCCGGGGTGCCGCCGTCGTCGGTGGTGGACCCTTCGTCCGGGGTGATGATCTGCACCGATCCATCGCCCTGGATCCGCTTGGTGGAGTCGTCGGCCGACACCGTGAGGCAGATGGTCCGGGCCTTCGTCTTCGGCTTCCACTGCGGGAGGGTGAACTCGGCCGGCTCGGTCTTGCCGTCGGTCACCTGGACCGTCTGCGCGGCCGGGGTGGCGTACGCCGTGCTGTCGCAGTCGGCGACCTTGCTGATGACGGCCTCGAAGCTGGTCCTCGACGGGAAGGAGAGGCTGATCAGGGCGGTGTTGTCGGTGCCCTGGACGCTCGCCGAGGGCTGGCCGGCGTTGCGGAACCCGCCCTGGTTCGCCTCGTCCTTGGTCCGCTGGTCGTCCGGTTGGCCCGAACCGCTGTTCCGGCCGTTCTGCCCGGCCTGGTTGGCGCCGGTCGAGCCGGAGTCGCCGCCGCCGCAGGCCCCCAGGGCCGGGACGAGCAGGGCGGCCGCCAGCCACCGGGCCGCGCGGCTGGTCCTGCCGCCTCCGAAGTGCCGGGTCCCGGGCATGCGTTCTCCCATCCGCGCAGCGAACAGGGGGCCGGTCGCCCCCGCCGCAGGCTATCCGTGCGCGTACGGCCGGGGCGGGGCCACCGCGCCGCCCCGGCCCGACCGCCACCCGTACGGACCAGCCCGGGACGGTCAGGTCCTAGAGTCTGACCGGAACGGACGAACCGTCAGCAGAACCGGAAGGACCCGACCTGTGAGCACGGACACCCGCCCGGTACCGGAGCTGGCCGCCGAGATCGTCGAGCGGTGGCGGGCCGAGGAGGCCGAGCTCGTCGACCTGCTGGCCCGCGCGCAGCGCGGCGTCGGCGGCGTCGCCGCCTTCCGGCTCGGCCCGACGCCGACCGTCCTGGTCACCGACCCGGCCGCGGTGCAGCACGTCCTGGGCCGCCACCCGGACCGGTACGTCAAGCGCTCGCACCGCGCCCGGATGCTCGTCGGGGACGGCGTGCTGTCCGCCGCCGGAGACGCCTGGAAGCGTCAACGACGGCTGCTGCAGTCGCAGTTCACCGGCACCGGGATGCGCCGCTACGAGCAGCGGATCGCGGCGGCGGCCCGCCGGACCGCCGACCGCTGGGAGGGGTACCGGCGCACCGGGGAGACCTTCGACGTCGGCGAGGAGATGCGCGGCTTCGCCCTGGACACCGTCTGGCGGGCGCTCACCGGGCTGCCGCTGGACGACCGTACGGACCGCGAACTCCGCGCGGTGGAACGGGTGGTGGCCGCGATGCCGACGCTGCCGACCAACGCGGCGGACGCCCGGGACGCCGTCGCCGGGGACCTCGCCCGGATCGACGCGGTGGCCCACGCGGCGATCGACGCGGCGCGCACGGCCGGCCCGACCGAGGAGCCCGGCGTGCTGCGGACGCTGATCGAGGCGGGCGAGCAGTACCCCGAGTACACCGACCGGCTGATCCGCGACGAACTGGTCACCCTGCTCGTCGCCGGCCACGAGACCACCGCCACCACGCTCACCTGGCTGTTCCTGCTGCTGGACCGCTACCCCGAGGCCCGGACGGCCGACCCGCAGGCCCTGGTGAGCGAGACGCTGCGGCTCTACCCCTCCGCCTGGCTGCTCCCCCGGCACGCCGTCGAGGACGACGTCGTCGCCGGGCACCGCATCGCCGCCGGGACGGATGTGCTGGTCTGCCCGTACCTCACCCACCGCGACCCGGCGCTGTGGCCCGACCCGGAACGCTTCGACCCCGCCCGCTTCGCCCCCGGCGCGGACCGCCCCGGGCAGCACGGCGCCTACTTCCCGTTCGGCCTCGGCGCCCGCGCCTGCCTGGGCACCCGGTTCGCGCTGCGCGAGACCACGGCGCTGCTGGAACTCCTTCTGTCGATGGGGCCGTTGGAGTTCCGGTCGCGGCCCGCGGGGGCGGCGTACAGCATCACCGTGCGGCCGGACGGGCCGACGCCGGCGGTGCTGGCCTGAGGGGGTTCCCCGGGGGCGGCGTCGGGCGGCGTCGGACGGCATCGAACCGTGTTCTACGAAAACGGGCCCCGGCTGTCACACATCGGCGCCGCGATCCGTCGGACCGGTGACCGCACTGTTCACCCGCGAGAAGAGGAACGCCACGATGAACGCCCGCCCGATCACCGCCGAGATCCCGCTGCGCCCGCGCCTGGCCCAGGACCCGGTGGAGCTCGTCCCCGAGATCGCCGAGGTCTCGGCCGCCCTGTTCAAGGCCACCGGCAACCACTCGGTCCCCCGCAGCACCATCAGCCTGATCCAGCTGCGGGCCGGCCAGATCGCCGGCAGCACCTACCTGACCGTCCTGCACACCGGGTTCCTGCGCAAGGCGGGCGAGTCGGAGGAGCGGATCGCCTCGGTGGCCGGCTGGCAGGACTCGCCCTGGTTCACCGCCCCCGAGCGCGCCGCGCTCGCCCTGGTCGAGGCCGTCCTCCAGCCCAACCCGCACGGTGAGCGGGTGTCGGACGCGCTGTACGCCGAGGTCGCCGGGTACTACGACGACAAGGCGCTGACCACGCTGATGCTCGCCATCGGCCAGGTCAACTTCTTCACCGCCATCGCCCTGGTCGCCAAGCCCGTCCCGGGCCGCTCCTTCACCGACCCCTGGGCCTGACCGGCCCCGGCGCCCGCCCGGCCTGGGGCCGGGCGGGCCGTCCCGCTGTATGCCGGTCCGTTGTCTCGGCATAGGCTGATCCGCGCCCGAACGGACCTTCGTCCGGTCATCGGGCCTGCGGGCCGACATGCCGGAGGGGGCGCGCCCGCAGCACACGAAGGATCGCGGGGGGCGGAAGCATGTCCGGGGAGCCGAAGAACGAACGGCACGAGGGGAACGACCGGTACGGCGAGGATCACTGGCACGACGACGGGTTCCACGGGCCGGACGGCCACGGCACCTACCAGGGGTACGACGAGCTCGCCGACGACGACGGCCCGTACGACGTCCGTGACGCCTACGACGAGGACGAGGGCGGCGAGGCCCCGCGCGGCTCGACCAGGCGCCGGGTCGCGCTGGTGGCGGCCGGCGGGGTCTTCACCGCCCTGCTGGCGGTCGGCGGCTACGGCGCCTACAACGTGCTGAACGCCGTGACGGACAACGGGGCCTCCGGCGGCGGCCAGGGCTCCGGCGCCCCGGCGCAGACCCCGCAGGTCCCGCCGACCGCCGAACAGGCCGAGTCGGCGGCCAGGGAGTTCCTGGCGGCCTGGAGCCGCGGCGACCTCACGGCCGCCGCCGGACTGACGGACCGGCCGGAGAGCGCCCGGGCCGCGCTGACCTCGTTCCAGGAGCAGGTGGGCGCCCGTTCGCTCGCCCTGACCGGGACGGGCCGCGCGCAGACCGACAGCCCGAGCGAACCGGCCCTCGGCTTCCGGGTGAAGGCCGAGTTCGAGGGCACCCCGGGCGCCTGGGAGTACGACGGCGTGCTGAGCTTCGTCCGGTCCCGGGACGGGCGGCCCGTGGTGCGCTGGCGGCCGTCCGTAATCCACCCCAGGCTCACCACGGGCATGACCATCGGGGTGAAGGCGCTGCCCCACCCGGTGTCCAAGCCCACCGACCGCAAGGGCCGGCCACTGGACACCTTCCCGTCGCTGCGCGCCGTCCTCCCCCAGATCGCGCCGCCGGACGGCGCCGCCGTCGCCACCGGTCGGGCCGTGGTGCTCTCGAACGCCGGCGGAACCGGCGGCGAGCCGGAGCAGCTGTTCGTGCTGACGCCGTCGAGTGCCCCGGAGGTCCGGCTCACCCTGGACGCCGACCTCCAGCAGGTCGCCGAGGACGCGGTCAAGCAGCAGTCGGCGAACGGCAATCCGGCCTCACTGGTGGCCGTCCAGCCGAGCACCGGCAACATCCTGGCGATCGCGAGCGCCCCGCAGGGGGGCTTCAACCGCGCGGTCGCCGGCGGCCAGGCACCCGGCTCGACGATGAAGGTGATCACCTCGGCCGCCCTGCTGGAGGCCGGGGTGACCCCGGACACCGTGGTGCCCTGCAAGGACACCACCTACTCCCCGCGTGCCTGGCACAACGACGAGCGCGGCGACTTCCCGGCCTACACGCTCGCCGACGACTTCTCCCACTCCTGCAACACCGGCTTCATTGACAAGGGCCTGGAGAAGCTCCAGCCCGGCACCCTCGGCAAGGTGGCCCGCGAGCAGTTCGGCCTCGGCCTGGAGTGGCACATCGGCATTCCTAGCCGGGACGGCACCGTCCCGGCGCCCGGCAACAAGGACGAGGCCGCGGCCCAGTACATCGGCCAGGGGCAGATCCAGGTCAACTCGCTGCTGATGGCCTCGGTCGCCGCCACCGTGCAGAGCGGAACGTTCCGCCAGCCCGTGCTGCGCGAGGACGCCAAGCGCGCGACGGCGCCCGGCAGGCTCCCGACCGACGTCGCCCGGGACCTGCGCGCCATGATGGCCAGGACCGCCACCCAGGGCACCGCCCGCACCCCGATGGCCGGCCTGTCCGGCCAGATCGGCGCCAAGACCGGCACCGTCGAGGCCGGCGGACAGAACGACAACAGCTGGTTCATCGCCTACCGCGGCGACCTCGCCGTCGCCGCCGAGGTCGAGGGCGGCGGGCACGGCTTCAGCGCGGCGGGCGTGGCCGCGGCCCAGGTGCTGAAGGCGGGCAGCAAGGGCTGAGCCGGCGGCTCACGGCGGCCGGCCCGAATCCGGCGCCCACCACTCCCCGCGTGCACGTGGGGGCGCGTACGCGGGGGTGGTGGGCGCGCAAGTCCGCTGGCGCGGCGGCGAGTTCAGGCGGAGCCCCCGCCGCGGATCAGGCGGAGGTTCGGCAGGCCGGGATACGGCGGGGTGTGCTCCGCCTCCCGGTCGGTGATCAGGTCGGCCAGCATCCGGGCGCCCCTCGCCCGGAACGCGGCCTTGCGCTCCTCGTCGGCCTCCTCCTCGCCGGGGTAGAGGGCGATGTGGACGGCCCCCTCCTCGCCCTCCCAGGTGTAGCTGCGGTACGGCGGCAGCTCGGGCCGGTCCGTCGCTTCGGGCCCGTCCGTCGCTTCGAGCTCGCCCTTCGCTTCGGGCTCGTTCGTCATGGGGAACCTCCGGTGGTCGTCCTCGGGTGGTCTGCCACCGTGGGCAACGACCCGGGAGCAAAAAGGGCCCGGCCGGTCGCCACTCTCCTCCGTGCCCACGGCACCGCCGGACGGCTTCCGGGGGGCCAACTTCCGTACGCCGACCGTCCACTTAACGACAGGTCGGGCCTTGATAGCGTCGGCACCGTAACGCCGCGTCACCACGGCGCAGCAGCACCGATGAAACGAGAGAGCGTCACATGGCCCCCAGGACGATCCGCCGAGCCGTCATCCCCGCCGCCGGGCTCGGCTCCCGCCTCCTGCCGCTGACCAAGGCGACCCCGAAGGAGATGCTGCCCGTCGGTGACAAGCCGGTGATCGAGCACACCGTGCGTGAGCTGATCGAGAGCGGCATCACCGACATCACCATCGTCGTGAACGGCGACAAGGGCCTGATCCAGGAGCACTTCCGCCCCAACCCCGTCCTGGTCGAGCAGTTGCGCCAGGACGGCAAGGCGGCGTTCGCGGCGGCGGTCGAGGAGGTCGGCGAGCTGTCCCGCAAGGGCCACATCAGCTACCTCTACCAGCACGGCCCGTACGGCAACGGCACCCCGGTGCTCAACGCCGCCCGCCACTTCGGCGACGAGCCCTGCCTGGTGCTCTGGCCCGACGACGTCTTCGTGGCCGAGGTCCCCCGCGCGCAGCAGCTGATCCGGGCGTACGAGCAGACCAACGCGCCGGTGCTCGCGCTGATGCCGATGGCGCCCGAGGACTCCTACCGCTACGGCGTGCCGGTGGTGAAGGAGGACCTCGGCGGCGGCTCGCTGCGGATCACCGGCCTGGTCGAGAAGCCGAAGCCGGTCGACGCGCCCTCCTCCTACGCGGCGATCGGCGGCTACGTCATCACCCCCGGCATCGTCGACGAGCTGCGCGAGCTGACCCTCCGGTGGCACGAGAAGCCCGAGGACGAGGTGTACCTGACCGACGCCATCAACGCCTACGCCGCCCGGCGCGCGGTCTACGGGCAGGTCATCGACGGCACCTGGTACGACACCGGCAACCCCGCCGCCTACCTGCGCGCCCAGTTCGCCGCCGCGCTCGCCAACCCCGAGTACGGCCCCGAGCTGCGCCAGCTCGCCGCGGAGCTCTCCCCGACCGTCGGCCGGTAGGGGCGCGGGACGGGCCGTACCCGACGACCGGGCACGGCCCGTCGGCCCGACCGGTCAGTAGTCCGGCAGGTCGAAGGCGAGGGCCGCCTGGGAGAGCGCCTCCAGCCTCGGGTCGGCCTGTCCGAGGTCCGTGACCATCTGGGACCGGGCCTTCCGGTCCCCGGTCACCTCGAGGATCGCCTGGTTGGCGGCCACGTGGTCGCGCAGCCGCCGCTCGTAGGCGGGGTAGGCCGCGCGGTGGTCGCCGTCGGCCGCGTGCAGTTCGCCCGCTAGGACGTAGGCGGCGGTCAGGGCCACGCTGGTGCCCTGGCCGGTGGCCGGGGAGCAGCAGTAGCCGGCGTCGCCGAGCAGGACGACGCGGTTCTTGGACCAGCGGTCCATCCGGATCTGGGCGATGACGTCGTAGTGGAAGGCCGCCCCGGGCTCCTCCATCGCCTGGAGGAAGCGCGGCAGTTCCCAGCGCGCGTGGGCGGAGCGCTCGGCCACCAGCGCGCGCTGCCGGGCGGGGTCGCGCGGGAGCATGTCGTCGAGCGGCTCGTCGCTGTGGAAGCCGACGAAGACGCGCAGTTCGCGGTTGTCGCGGACGGTCATCGCCATGCAGAACCAGTCCGGGTCGGCGCTGTCCCGGAGGGCGACCTCCCAGCGGTCGAGACCGAGGTGGTTGGGCGCGCTCCAGCCGGCGAGGTAGGTGCCGATGGGGTGCAGGTAGTCCGCCTCGGGGCCGAACACGAGGCGGCGGGTGTTCGAATGCAGGCCGTCGGCGCCGACGACCAGGTCGAAGGACCGCTCGGTGCCGCTGCGGAACCGGACCTCGACGCCCTCCGGGTGCTGCACCAGGGTCTCGATCGAGTCGTCGAAGCGGTACTCGACGCCGGGCCCGGCGCGCCCCGCGGTTCCGGCGGTTCCGGTGCCCTCCGCGCTCTTCTCCGCTCCGACGATCAGCTCGGCGAGTTCGTCGCGCAGGATCTCCACGTCGGGGCCGTCGATCGGCCCGCCGCTGGCCGTCCACTCGGTGGTGCGGCCCACCTCGCGGCCGTCCGCGTCGACCACGGACATCCCGAGCAGCCCGGTCCGACGGGCCCGGGCCTCCGCCAGCAGCCCCATCCGCTCGATCACCGTCAGGGCGGTGCCGCGGATGTCCACCGCCTGCCCGCCGCCGCGCAGCGAGGGGGCCCGCTCCACGACGGTGACGTGGAAGCCGTAGCGGTTGAGCCAGTAGGCGAGCGCGGTGCCGGCGATCCCGGCGCCGGAGACCAGGACCGAGGTGGTGCGCGGGCCGGAGTGCGGGTGGGTGCTGTTCGACATGGTGACCTCCCATGGGTTGTCTGCCTCGTTTCGACCCCAGCCTGGGACGGGCCACTTGCAGGTGGTGGACAGGGCGCTGTCACCGCTGACAGGACACCGGCACCGCGCTGACAGGACGGTGCCGTCGCCGGGCCGGCGCAGCGCCGGCGGCACCGGCCGTGGAGGGGAGTGGACGGGCCGTGGACGGGGCGTGGGCGGGCCGTGAACGCGGCGTCGGCGGCGGTGGTCACCGGATGGTGGACGGTGTGTCATGAATCGGCAACACCGCTCCGACCAGGCGCGATACGAATTGCCCGGGCACCGGAGGGACCGTATGGTGCTCGGACGCCGTCGCGCGGACGGCTCGGGGGACGCACGAGAGGTGAACCATGGCGCAGGGGTCGGGGTACGCGATCCAGGCCGGCGGGGCCGAGGGACAGGCGAAGGCGCTGGACAAGGCGGCCGGCGACGAGGGCAGGATCGGGTCGGCGATCAGCGACCCGATGTGCTACACCGCGGACGTGTTCGGAGGCGAGGACGTCGACCCGGCGTACCAGAACTTCAGCAGCGCCTGGCAGGCGGAGAGCGCGACGATCAAGAGCGCGCTGAGCGAGCTGGCGGGCAAGGTGCGGAGCTCCTCGGCCGGCTACCAGTCGGCCGACGGCACCGTGGTGAAGGACCTGGCGACCGCGGGCAGCGGCGAGTACCGGCCCTTCGGCTGAGGCCGGGCGGCCGACGGGCCGCCGACTGGGCCGCCGCCGGGCAGCGGTGAGAACGAGCAGCACCAGCAGGAACCACACCACGGGCAAGGAAGCAGGGGGGCGAACGAGCCGCCATGGCAGGGGAATCCACCACCCAGCGCTGCAAGGCGCTGAGCGAACGGCTGAAGGACGTCCGCGGGGCGGACAGCAAGAACGACCTGATCTCCGCGATCAAGGGCGCCCTCGCGGTGCACGCCCCGGTCGGGGACGTGGGCACCATCGAGGCCACCGGCAACCGCTACAAGACCGCGGCCGCCGACTCCACCCAGCTCCACCAGGACGTCCTGGCGGTGTCCACCTCCGGGCTGCCGGACGTCTGGACCGGTTCGACGGGCGCGAAGGCCGCCGAGGTGGTGGCCGCCGCCGCCCGCGCCGTCGACCAGCAGACCACCGCGCTGCACAACGGCGGGCTGGCCCTGCTCCACCTCGCGGACGCGCTGCGCACCGCCCAGAGCCAGGACGGCGCCGCGCGTTCCGGGCTCCAGCAGGTGCTGAGCTCGCTGGGCGGCGAGGACGGCTGGTTCGACGACATGGTCGAGTACGACGACGAGGAGGCGGAGCGCAAGAAGGCGCAGCAGGCCGCCGCCCCGTACGTCGAGTCGATGCTGGCCGCCGCCAAACACGCCGACGAGGCGGCCCGGGCCGCGGCCCGCGACCTGAACAAGCTGGCCTCCGAGGCCCGCGCGGGCAAGATGAAGACCAACGCGGTCACCGCCGCCGACAAGATCGTGCTCGCCGAGACCTCCGGTCCGGACGGTCCGACCGAGCTGAACGAGCTGCTGACCGCCAACGACATGAAGCGGTCCGGCGAGTACCTGGACAAGATGAACGAGAAGGACCGGGCGGACTTCGAGAAGCTGCTCGCCGACTCCAAGTCCCCGCAGGAGCGCGCCTATCTGATGAAGGCGCTGGCGGCCGGTCACAACATGGACGAGATCCGCACCTTCCAGGGCAAGATCCACGGCAAGGACCCGGAGTGGCTCCGGACGCACCTGACGCCCGTCCACACCGAGGACGACGACACCACCAGCGGCGGGACCAACGACGACGGCTCCAACCGGAACACGGACGAGGTGACCTTCGACGGCGCCCGCTGGCAGCAGGCGAACACCGAGGGCACCTGCGTCGCCTCCTCCACCGTCACCGCCCGGGCGATGGTCGACCCGCTCTACGCGCTGGACCTGACCGGCGGCCCGACCGGCCAGGAGGACGACCCGGCGGCGTTCCAGCAGCGGCTGCTCGCCGAGCAGCACCGGGTGCACCGGGAGGGCGACGGCGGCGACAACTGGGACGGCATGGGGCCGGACGGCAAGGAGCGGGTGCTGGAGCACGAGGTCAGCCCGCACACCGGCGCCGAGTTCGACTACAAGAAGATGCCGGACGCCGACTCCCGGCGCGAGCTGCTGCCGGACATCGAGAAGTCGGTCGCCGACGGCAAGCCGGTGCCGGTCGGGGTGGAGGGCTACGACAAGGACGGCAAGCGGTCGGGCCACGCCATGATGATCGTCGGCCAGGAGGGCGACATGCTGCAGATCTACAACCCGTGGGGCACCACCACCTGGGTCAGCGAGGACGACTTCGTCAACGGCCGCATGGGCGGGGCCTCGGACAACCGGCTGCCCACCGCCTACGCCGTCCACATGCCGAAGTGACCGGGATGGCAAGGGTGTTCACGAGGAGGCCGATGCGTACGGCGGCGCTGGCGGCCGTACTCGCCGCCGGGCTGACGGTCGGACTGACGGCCTGCGGACAGGAGGGGCCGGGCGGGTCGGGCGGACCGGCCGGCTCGAACCGCGGCCGGCTGCTCGGCCCGGAGGAGCGCTCGGTGACCCTCGCCGTCGGCGAGCGCTTCACGGTCGCCGTCCGGGACAACACCTCGGCCGGCGACCGCTGGAGCGTCGCGGACCCGAAACCGGACGCCGCGGTCGCGGCCCTGGCCGACGAGAAGCTCGACCTCCCGAAGGCGTCGAAGACCTCGGACGGCGTCGGCGGCACCCGCTTCTACACCTTCGAGGCCAAGGGCGGCGGGACCACCGCCGTCACCCTCCTCAACTGCTTCCGCGGTTACTGCAACCTGCCCACCCCCGGCGAAGAGAACAGGAAACTGGTCGTGCGCAACACCTACACGGTGACGGTCCGATGAGCCCCGACGACCGCTTCCGCCCCAAGAGCGACGAGGAGCTGCTCCAGCTCGACGTGCCCGCCATGCTCCGCTACGGCCTGGCCTTCGCGGGGCCGCACCGGGCCGCGCTGTTCGGCGAGGGCGCCATCGCGGCCGCCCTGGCCGCCGACCGGCTGGGGGTCCTGCCCCGGTCGCTCACCTTCCTCGCCGAGGTGGTGCGCAGCGGCGGCGCCCGCTACGCCGCCGACCTCGCCGAACCGCTGCCCGGGGCGGAGCCGGCCCGGCTCGCCCGCGACTGGCTGGGCTCGGCGGCCACCACCGTCACCACCGTCGACGGGGACCAGCTGCTCGCGCGCTGGCTGGAGGCCGTCGCGGAGATCCTCGGCATGCGCCGGGACGTCCGCGCCGGGGCGGGCGGCTGAGCGACGGCCGCTGGGCGGCGGGCGCGTGAGGGGCGGGCACGTGAGGGGCGGGCCGGGTGATCGTTACTGCTTGACAGGGTGCGTAATACTGTAACGCGCTGGTACGCCCACGGATCCCGGCCTCGCGGGCCCGCCGGGTCCCCTCCCCGCAGCTCGGAGCAGCACATGCACCCCTTCCTCGACCACCCCGGGCCGCTCGCCTTCGCACACCGGGGCGGCGAGCTCGGGCACCCCGAGAACTCGCTCGCCGCCTTCGAGGCCGCCGTCGCGCTCGGCTACCGCTACCTGGAGACGGACGTGCACGCGACCGCCGACGGCGTGCTGGTGGCCTTCCACGACACGCGCCTCGACCGGGTCACCGACCGCACCGGGACGGTGGCGGAGCTGCCCTGGGAGGCCGTCAGGCGGGCCCGGATCGGCGGGACCGAGCCGGTGCCGCTGCTGGAGGACCTGCTCGGCGCGTTCCCCGGGGCCCGCTTCAACATCGACGTCAAGGCCGCGCCGGCCGTCGCACCGCTGGTCGAGGCGATCCGCCGGACCGGCTCCTGGGACCGGGTCTGCGTCGGCGGCTTCTCCGACACCCGGCTGGCCGCCGTCCGGGCCGCCGCCGGGCCCCGGCTGGCCACCTCGCTGGGCCCGCGCGAGGTGGCCCGGCTACGGCTGCGCTCACTGGCCGAACCGTTCCTGCCGTCGGCCGCGCGCGGCCCGTCGTCCCGGCGCCCGGGAGCGCCCTTCACCGGGCTGTGCGCGCAGGTGCCGGAGCGGCACCGGGGCGTCCGGGTCGTCGACCGGGCCTTCGTCCGCACCGCCCACCGGCTCGGGCTCCAGGTGCACGTCTGGACTGTGGACGATCCCACACGGATCAGGGCTCTCCTCGACCTGGGTGTGGATGGCATCATGGCCGATCGCATCGACGTCCTGCGGGACGTCCTCGGCGAGCGCGGCTGCTGGACGGACGGCGGCACGGGCTCCAGCACGGTGATGGGAACCCCATGAGCACCACGAACTCGGCGACGCACCTGCCGGACGACCCACCGACCGACCCCACGGCCGCGGCCGCCGCCGCCCCTGCCACCGCCGCCACCCCCGCCTCTGCCACCTCAGCCGACGACGGTCGGTCCCTGCGCCGGATGCAGTTCGGCTGGTACGTCAACGACTGGGCGAACGCCGCCTTCTCGGCCACCGTCCTGACGGTGTTCCTCGGCCCGTACCTGACCACCGTCGCCAAGGAGGCCGCCGACGCGGCCGGCAACGTGCACCCGCTCGGCCTGTCGATCCGCGCCGGATCGTTCTTCCCGTACACGGTCTCCTTCTCCGTGCTGCTCTCGGTCGGGGTGATGCTGCTGACCGGCACCGTCGCCGACCGCACCGGGCGGCACAAGGAGCTGATGTGCGGCTTCGCGTACGTCGGTTCGCTCGCCACGATGGGGATGTTCCTCCTCGACGGCGACCGCTACCTGCTCGGCGGCGCGCTGCTGGTGGTCGCCAACATCTCGTACGCGACCTCGGTCGCGCTCTCCTACGCCTACCTGCCCGCCCTGGCCTCGCCCGACGAGCGCGACAAGGTCTCCTCCACGGGCTGGGCCTACGGCTACGCGGGCGGCGGACTGCTGCTGATCGCCAACCTGGCGCTGTTCCAGGGCCACGACGCCTTCGGCCTGGACTCCGGCACCGCCGTCCGGATCTGCCTCGCCTCGGCCGGCCTGTGGTGGGCGCTGTTCACCGTCGTCCCGATGCTGCGGCTGCCCTCCCGGGCCGGCGTCGCCCCCGGCCGCACCGGGGACCCGGCCCCGGCCGGGGACGGCAAGCCCGTCGGCGGCAGCCTGCGCGAACTCGCCCGGACCCTGCGCGGCATGCGCAAGCACCCGCTCACCCTGCTCTACCTCGCCGCCTTCCTCTGCTACAACGACGGCATCCAGACCGTCGTCTCCCAGGCCTCGCTCTACGGCAGCGAGGAACTCGGCATGGACCAGACCTCGTTGGTCACCGCCGTGCTCCTGGTCCAGGTCGTGGCGATCGGCGGCGCCCTGCTGCTCGGCCGGATAGCCCACCGGTACGGCGCCAAGCGGACCATCCTCGGCTCGCTGGTCGGCTGGGTCGTCACCGTCGCCCTCGGCTACTTCATGCCCGCCCACCAGCCCGCCTGGTTCTACGCCCTGGCCTGCATGATCGGCCTGGTCCTCGGCGGCAGCCAGGCGCTCTCCCGCTCCCTGTTCTCCCACCTCATCCCGCCCGGCCGGGAAGCCGAGTACTTCAGCTTCTACAAGGTCAGCGACCGCGGCACCAGCTGGATGGGCCCGCTCGTCTTCGGCCTCGCCTACCAGCTCACCGGCAGCTACCGCTCGGCGATCATCTCGCTGCTGGTCTTCTTCGTCGTCGGCTTCGCCGTCCTGCTGAAGGTCCCGGTCCGCCGGGCCATCGAGGCCGTCGGCAACCCGGTGCCCGAACGCCTCTGACGGTTCCGCCGGCTCGCACGACGACCCGGGCCCGGCCGCTCCACGCATACCGGTGCGGCCCGCCCTGCGGGTGGCAGGGCGGGCCGCACGGGCCGCGCCGGGGGCGGGTCAGGGGGCGGAGGGGCCGCCGTGGAAGCGGACCCAGCCCGGGCCCAGCGGGTCGACCGACCACAGGGTGTCGTTGACGTCCCGTACGTAGGTGACCAGGTGCCTGGTGGCCGGGTCGAGGACGGTCTGCGGGACAGCGTCCGCGGCCAGCACGGTGCCGGCCGGGGTGGGGTCGAACCCGGTCCACGTCCCGGTGGAGAAGTCCAGCGACCGCAGCCGGTTGTTCGGGCCGTTGACGTACACCACGGTCCGGCTGCCGTCCTTGTCGGCGACCGCGACCGGGTCGGTGGCGGCCGTCACGCCCCAGTCGCGCCAGCCCGGGCCCCACGGGTCGACGGACCACAGGTGGTTGGCGGCGTCGCGGACGAACGTGGTGAAGTGCCCGGTGGCCGGGTCGACCACGGTCGAGGGGACGGCGTCGGGCGCCAGGGCCGGCGGGACGAACTCGACCCGGCCCGCGCCCTTGCGGTCGATGGAGTTCAGCCGGTTGTCCGGCCCGTTGACGTGGACCACGATGTGGCCGTCGTTGGGGTTGACGATCGGGACGGGGTCGGTGGCGGCCAGCCCGCCGTAGTCGTACCAGCCCTCGCCCTGCGGGTCGACCGACCACAGGTGGTGGGCGGTGTCGCGGACGAAGGTCACCAGGTGGTTGGTGGCCGGGTCGACGACCGTGCGCGGTACGGCGTCGGGGGCCAGCACCGTCCCCGACGGAGTCGGCACGAACGCCGTCCACTGACCGGCGGTGCGGTCGTAGGACCAGAGCCTGTGGTCCGGCCCGTTGACGTACACCACCACGTGGTTGTCGGCCGGGTCGACGATCGCGGTGGGTCGGGTGGCGGCGTAGCCGCCCAGGTCGAGCCAGCCCTCGTTCTTCGGATCCACCGACCACAGGTGGTTCCCGCTGTCCTGCACGAAGGTCAGCGGGTGGCCGGTGACGGGGTCGACCACCGTGAACGGCGAGGCCTTCACCACGGTCCCCGACGGGGTGGAGTTCCGGACGTTGGTGATCCACATGCCGAGGTCGTCGACCCGGGTGGCGTACGCGCCGGTACGGGTCTCGGTGGCCGGGGTGCCCAGGCAACCGCCCTGCCAGGAACGGGAGGCGACGGCCACCAGCTCGGCCCGGCCGTCGACCTCCCGGACCGCCGGCGCGCCGGTGTCGCCCTTGCAGACCGCCGCACCGCCCGTCCCCGTGATGCCGACTCCGGTCGGGTTCACCGTGTCGAGGCTGAACACGCCGGAGTGCACCTTGTCCTGGATCCACTCGGTCCTGGTGCGCCCGTAGCCGGGCACCCGCAGCGACTGCCCGGCCGTCGGCGCGGTGGTGGCGACCGCCAGCGGCGTGATGCCCTCCACGGGCGTGGCCAGGCGGGCCATCACCAGGTCGCGGTCCTGACGCGGCACCAGTTCGACGACCTGGGCCGACTTGGCGCCGACGGTGGCGGTGGTGGTCCACTTCGGCGCACCGGCCGCGAGGGTCTGCGGCTGCGCCGGGTCGTCGGCGAAGCAGGAGGCGGCGCCGATCACCCAGTACTGGTCGATCAGCGCGCCGGTGCAGGCGCGCAGGTTGTCGCCGATGACGATCCGCGCGGTGGTGGGGTAGGCGTTGGCGGCCACCGCGTCACCGGAGACGGCGCCGGCCGGGGCGAAGGTGCTCAGCGTGCCGGCGGCGGCCGCGACGGCCGCGAGCACTCGCGCGCGCCGGGAGCGGTACTGGGACTTGCGGGACATGCGGAATCCCCTTCGGGTGAGCCTGCGGGAGCCCGCGGGGGCCGACGGTCGTGCGCCGACGACGGCCCCCGCGGGAACGGGAGTTCCGGGTCAGCCGGTGGCGGTGGCGGCGAGGCCCCGGATGGCGCTGCTGTCGACCAGGGTGAAGGTGGTCCAGCTGCCGTCGGCCTTCTTGTCGGCGGTCCAGATCCGGTCGTCGCCGCCGAGCGCGAACAGCCGGATGGTGTCACCGATGGTGGTGGTGGCCAGCTGCTTGGCGACGTTGCCGCCGGGCACCGCGTCGAAGGCGGTCCAGGGGCCGTTGTCGGTGCTGTCGGTGGTGAAGATCCGCTGGTCGGAACCGACGGCGAACACGCGCACGGTGCCGCCGATCGTGGTGGCGGCGATGTGCCGGATGCCGCTGCTCTCGATGGCCTCGAAGGTGCTCCACGTACCGGCCGTGTAGTCGCCGGTGGTGGTCCAGACCCGGTCGTCGCCGCCGAGCGCGAACAGCCGCACGGTGTTGCCGACGACGGTCGCCGTCACCTGCTTGATGGCGCTGCTGGGCAGCGCCTCGAACCCGGACCAGGTGCCGGCGGCGTAGTCGGCCTCCGCGGTGTAGATGCGCCCGTCACCGCCGATGGCGAACAGCCGGACCTTGTCCCCCATGGCGACGGCGGTCACCTGCTGGATGCCGCTGTTCTCCGGCACCGCCTCGAAGGGGCTCCAGGTGCCGGTGACGGTGTCCTTGGTGGCGGTCCAGATGCGCTGGTCGGCGCCGATCCCGAACAGCCGGACCTTGTCGCCCATCGTGACGGCGCTGACCTGCCGGATGCCGTCCTTGTCGGACACGGACTCGAAGGTGCCCCACACGTCCGCGGTGTACGAGCCCTCGTTGGCCCAGATCCTGCTGTCCCCGCCGACCGCGAACAGCCGGCTGCCGGGACGGGACGCCTTCACCTGCTTCACCCAGCCGCCGAGGTCGTCGACCCGGGTGGCGTACGCGCCGGTACGGGTCTCGGTGGCCGGGGTGCCCAGGCAGCCGCCCTGCCAGGAGCGGGAGGCGACGGCCACCAGCTCGGCCCGGCCGTTGACCTCCCGGACCGCCGGCGCGCCGGTGTCACCCTTGCACACCGCCGCGCCGCCCGTACCGGTGATGCCGATGCCCGTCGGGTTCACCGTGTCGAGGCTGAACACGCCGGAGTGGAGCTGGAGCGGCGCCCACTCGTCCTTGGTCCGGCCGGCACCGGGAACACGCAGGCTCTGCCCGGCGGTCGGGGCCGTGGCGGCCAGCGGCAGCGGCACGACGCCGTCCACCGGCGTGGCGAGGCGGGCCAGCACCAGGTCGCGGTCCTGGCGCGGCACCAGCTCGGCGATCTGCGTCGACCGGTCGCCGACGGTGGCGGTGGTCCCCCACTTCGGCGCACCGGCGGCCGGCGCCTGCGGCTGCGCCGGGTCGTCGGCGAAGCAGGAGGCGGCGGTGAGCACCCAGTAGCGGTCCACCAGCGCGCCGGTGCAGCCGCGCAGGTGGTCACCGATCACCAGGCGGGCGGTGAAGGCGTAGGACCCGGCGGCAGCGGCGTCGCCCACCACGGCCTGGGCCGGCGAGAAGGTGCTCAGCGTGCTCGCGGCAGCGGCGGCGACCAGCACGCCGGCCCGCCCGTAGCGGGACTGGGACTTGCGGGACATCGGGAATTCCCCCCTGGAGAGGTGACAAGAAGGTGGCGTCCCACCGGGCCGGCGGCCGGGTGGCGGGCGGCCGGCGGGACGAGGCGCGTGCTCGGGTCAGCCGGTGGTGGCGGCGGTGACGGCCTTGACGCCGAAGGCGCCGCCGGGGACCTCGCCCCACGGGGTCCACCGGCCGGCGTTGTAGTCGGCGTCGCGGTGGTAGACCTTGTCGTCCTCGTTGATGGCGACGAGGTGGACGACGTTGCCCTCGGTGCTGCTGCTGATCGCCTTCAGGTGGTTGTCGCTGACCTTCTGCCACTGCTGGTCCCAGTGACCGAGGTCGTAGTGGCCGTAGGTGGTGAACAGGGAGCCGTCGGAGCCGATGATCTGCAGGTCGACCGTGTTGCCGCGGGCGGCGGCGGTGATGCCCTTGACGTCGACCGCGCCGCCGGGAACCTCGACCCACCCCGGCGTCCACTGGCCGTCGGTCCCGTTGTCACGGGTGTAGACGCGACCGTCCTCGTTAATGGCGTAGACGTGGATGACGCCGTCGGCGGTGGTGGCGCTGGTGATGGCCTTCAGGTTGTTGGTGCCGACCTTCTCCCAGGTCTTCGCCCACTCACCGGCGGCATAGTCCGCATGGGTGCTGTAGAGCGAGCCGTCGGAACCGATGATCTGGACCGCGACGATGCTGCCGCGGACGGTGGCGGTGATGCCCTTGGCACCTCCGGCGCCGCCGGGGACCTCAGCCCACGGGGTCCATCCGCCGCCGACCCTGCCGTCGTGGGTGTAGACCTTGCCGTCGGTGCCGATGGCGTAGCCGTGCACGGTGTCGCCGATGGCGACGCTGTCCACGGCGGTCAGCCCGGCACTGCTGACCGGCGACCAGGTGCCGCGCCAGCCGGTACCGGCCGTGTAGTCGGCGGAGGTGTCCCACAGCCTGCTGTCCACATCGACGATCTGCACGTGCAGGCCGCGCTGGACCTCCGCCGTGCGGTAGCGCAGGTCCTTCACCCAGTCGCCGAGGTCGTCGACCCGGGTGGCGTACGCTCCGGTACGGGTCTCGGTGGCCGGGGTGCCCAGGCAACCGCCCTGCCAGGAGCGGGAGGCGACGGCCACCAGCTCGGCCCTGCCGTTGACCTCCCGGACCGCCGGGGCGCCGGTGTCGCCCTTGCACACCGCCGCGCCGCCCGTACCGGTGATGCCGATGCCCGTCGGGTTCACCGTGTCGAGGCTGAACACGCCGGAGTGGAGCTGGAGCGGCGCCCACTCGTCCTTGGTCCGGCCGGCACCGGGAACACGCAGGCTCTGCCCGGCGGTCGGGGCCGTGGCGGCCAGCGGCAGCGGCGCGACGCCGTCCACCGGCGTGGCGAGGCGGGCCAGCACCAGGTCGCGGTCCTGGCGCGGCACCAGCTCGGCGATCTGCGTCGACCGGTCGCCGACGGTGGCGGTGGTCCCCCACTTCGGCGCACCGGCGGCCGGCGCTTGCGGCTGCGCCGGGTCGTCGGCGAAGCAGGAGGCGGCGGTGAGCACCCAGTAGCGGTCCACCAGCGCGCCGGTGCAGCCGCGCAGGTGGTCACCGACGACGATCCGGGCGGTGGAGGTGTAGGTGCCGGCGGCGGCGACGTCACCGGGGACGGCGCCCGCCGGAGCGAACGTGCTCAGCGTGCCGGCGGCAGCGGCCGCGACCAGCACACCCGCCCGCAGGTTGCGGGACGAGGAGTTGCGAAGCATGAGGTGGTGTTCCCAACGTGAGCGACGGATGCGGGGCGGTGACGGTCAGCGGATGGCGGTCAGCCGGCTGACCGTCAGGGGGCAGACGGTCAGCCGGTGACGGTCAGTTCGACGAGGCTGGCCGGGTTGCCGGTGCTGCCGATGCCGACGGGCTTGAAGCCGTTGGTGGGGACGTCGACGGTCTGCGAGGTGGTGCCGGTGGTGAGGCCGGCGCGGACGGAGCGGCCGCCGCTGGTCTGGATGTAGAAGACGTCGGGCAGCTGGAGGGAGAGGTTTCCCGTGGTGCCGGCGACGGTGAAGCAGATCTGGTTGTCCGGGTTGCCCGGGGCGAGGGTGCCGATCTGGATCTGGGTGGTCTGCTTGCAGTCGGCGAGCAGGATGTGACCGTCGCCGCGCAGCAGCTTCACCTTGGTGATGGCGGTGGCGCCGGGGTAGGAGAAGTCCTCGACGGCCGGCGGGGCGGCGGAGTTGTCGGCGGGCGGCGGGGTGGTGTCGGCGGAGGCGATCGCGGTCGCGCCGCCGACGGCGGCGGCGGTCACGGCGGCGGTGGCCAGCCAGCGGCGTGCGGTGGTGCGCAGGGGTCGGTGGGTCACCTGGGGCTCCATGGGGAGGGCGGGCGGCGGTGGGGGTCAGCCGGTGACGCGCAGTTCGAGGAGGGTGGCGGGCTTGCCGCTGCCGGAGCCGCTGCCGATCCCGACGGGGACGGCGGTGCCCTTGGCGATGTCGACGCTCTGGGAGACGCCGTCGCTGGTGAGCTTGGCGTTGATGGCGTAGTCGTCGGTGCGGATCCGGAAGACGTTGGGCACCTCGACGGCGAGGTAGCCGGTGCTGCTGGTGGCGCGGAAGCAGATCTTGTTACCGCTGCTGTTGGGCAGGTCCCAGCTCAGCACGCTGATCTGGTCGTCGACGGCGCAGTCGGACAGCACGATGTGGCCGTCGCCGCGCAGCAGCTTCACGTTCGGGAACGGGGCCGCACCCGGGTGCATGAAGTCCTCGACGGCGGGCGGCGCGGCCGAGTTGTCCGCCGGGGTGCCGTCGGCGGAGGCGAGCGCGGTGACACCCAGCGTGACGGCCGCGGCTACAGATCCGCCAACGATCCAACGGGACAAGCGCTTTGACATTCCTGGTCCTCTTCGTTCGCTTGGTGTTGCCCTGATCGACAGATCCGCGGAATGGGACGAAGACCCCGGACGGCAGGCGAACCGACATGACGTGATGAAGCGTCATGAATGCTGGGAAAGGCTCCGGAGAGGCCGCCTGACCACCCCTTCGACCACGAGCGGAAACCGCCCCATCGAACCAGATCGAACCAGGCCTCGCCAACCCCCATTTCGGCAGGTCAGACGGACAACTTGTCATGATATAGAAGGCATTCGCTCACAAGCTGACGGTGCGACACATTTGCCGAAATATAGGCCGACTGAGGCGTTTTAAGGCCTGGGCCTTCGAATCCAACTTCCGGTCTTCATAGGCGTTCTGTTGCTAGGTCACTTGACGTTGGGCTCCGCTGCGGCCGGGATTCGGCCGACGTCGAGGACGTTCGGCACTGGAACACCCTCCAACCCGCCTACAACCTCACCGTCGACGACCTCCACACGTCCTACGTGCTGGCGGACAACCTGCCGGTCCTGGTCCACAACGCGACGAACTACTGCCCGAAACGTCTCGCCCTCGGTCTCACCGAGACCGATACGGGCGATGAGCTGCTGTCCCTGTTCGCCAAGGAGGTCAAGGCGAAGTCGTACCTGACCTTCCCCAGCGGCACAGACTGGAAGCAGACCTTCCGCGACGCGCTCACTCCGGGGAAGAAGACCGATATCTTCTTCAACCTCGACGGCATCGGGAAGGAGACGGCACGGAAGTGGGCCGAGGCACAGGAGGGAATGGAGGTTCACGTGAAGCCCTTTACGGGCTGGGAGCCGGCACAGATCAAGGCTGCGCCCAAGGAGGTGCGGGATCGTGTGAAGTGGTATCTGAACGGTGAAGAGACGACAAGCCCCTTCGACTGAGACGAGAGACGAGCCCTTCGCATGAGCGGTGGAACGACGTTCCTGGCAGGACTGAACGATCTGCCCCTGCGGACCGGTCGGGCGTTCCGCCCCTGGTCCTACTCGGTGTCGCACCGCCACCTGGTGCTGCGCACCTGGGAGGACAGCCGGCAGCCTGTCCTGGAATTGGAGTTCATAGGCGTCACGGGAATGAAGCTCCGCCGGACCTTCAAGGATCTGTACATCTCCGAGGCCCGTGCGGTCCCCGAGATCGACGAATTCGTGGGCCTGTCGGAGGAGGACCGCGAACTCTACCGGACCCTGTTGTTGTCCGACGGCACTCACGAGGGCTTCGTCGTGTGCAGCCGCATGCAGCTCATGAGCCTGTGACACGGCGCACCTGACTCAGCGACACGAAGGCGTCCCGCCGGATCCGTCCGGCGGGACGCCTTTCGTCGTTCGGCCGCAGCGGTCGGCGTCAGCAGCCGATGGAGCGCATGCTGAGGCTGGTGAAGCGGGTTCCCGAGGGGGCGTGGAGGGTGATGGGGCGGGACTTGCCCTTGCCGCCGGCCCAGTCGCTGTCGACGTAGCCGCCGTTGGAGAGGCCGCCGCGCACGTACGGACAGCGGCCGTCCGCCTTGGTGTCGTGCACCGTGCCGACGACCTTGGTGTCGTAGTTGCACCACTTGCCGTTCGCGTAGCCCTGGCCGGAGCTGATGCTCCAGTTCTGGGTGCACGAGTCGGCGGGCGGGGCGGCGTGGGCGCCGGTGAGCGGGACGAGCAGGGCGGCGAGGGTCAGAGCGGCGACGGCGGCTCCGTGGACGGCGAGACGGCGCTTGGACATGGCGGTACCTCCACACGGTTGCACGGTGGACATCCGGGCCGGGGGGGTGGGGCGGCGGCACGCGGCTTGCTGCCTGCCGCTCGCGGCTCGTGGATCGGCCGACGGCCCCGACCTCGGCGGTTCATCGAGCGTGACGTAGTCGAACGACCGCCGTCAACGGCGGTTCGCATCAGGTGCGTTGGCGTGAAGCCCCTGGGGCACCGGAGTGGCACGGGCGACCCAAGGGGTACGTCCCGCACCATCGGGGTGGGCCGGACGGTCGGCCACCTGCGCGAGCGTCGGCCCGGAGTTCGGCGGCCGGCTCACGGCCGTTCTCCCTACCGGGCCTATCGGATGGCGATCTTCTGACGGTCAGTCATAACATTTCGGCCGCACGGGGAACAGAACACTCCGCAGCGCCGTCTTAGCCGGTGCGGAGAACCCGCGCCGGTTCGATCCAAGGGGGAATCGCTGTGGTGGAATCCTGGCTCGCGGTGGAATCGGGCGGCCCCGACGCCGTCCTCGACCTGCGTGACTGGCTGGCCGGCGAGCCGGCGCTGCGCGGCCGGGTCCGCGTCGCGGCGGCCACGCCCGGCCCGGGCGAACTCGGGTCCTGGTCCGACACCCTCGTCGTGGCGGTGGGGGCGGGCGGGGCGCTCACCACCCTCGCCGCCTCGCTCAAGGTCTACCTGGGCCAGCCCCGCACGAGCACCATCCGGCTCAAGACCGTGAAACCGGACGGCACCCGCACCGAGGTGACCGCCGAGCACGTCGCCAGGTCCGACGTGGAGACGGTGCTCAAGGCCGCCCTGCACGACGCCCCGCGCACCGACACCGACCCGACCGACACCGACCCGCGGACCGACCGCGTCCCGGACTGACCGTGTTCCGGCTCCCCGACGCCTCGCGCTCGTGGGCGGTGCTGATCGGCACCGCCCACTACTCGCACCAGGACGGGCCCGCGGACGTGCCGTCGGTCGCGAACAACGTGCTCGACTTCCGCGACGTCCTGATCGAGGGACAACCGGGCGCCTTCGCCCCCGAGCGCAGCATCACCGTGCTGGACCCGCGCCAGCCCAGGGACCTCGGACTGCCGCTGCTGAGGGCGGCGGCCGCCGCCGAGGACGTGCTCCTCGTCTACTACTCCGGCCACGGCCTGATCGGCTCCAAGAAGGGGGAGCTCTACCTCGCGCTCACCGAGACCGACCAGAGCATGCCCTCCCTGACGGCCTGCCCGCTCGACGTCGTCCGGGAGGCGTTCCAGGCCAGTCCGGCACGCGTCCGGGTGCTCATCCTCGACTGCTGCTTCTCCGGCCGGGCGGTCGCGGGCGGACTGTCCGGGAGCACCCCGCCGGTGGCCGAACAGCTGGAGATCGCCGGCGCCTACACCCTGGTCTCGTCGCCGCCCAACTCGCCCTCCCACTTCGAGGAGGGCAAGCGGCACACCGCCTTCACCGGCGAACTGCTGCGCGCGCTGCGCAACGGGGTCGACGGGGCCGGTCCGGAGGGGGTGTCGCTGGGCGCGCTCTTCCCCCACCTGCGGCTCGCGCTGCGCTCCCGGGGGTGGCCGGAGCCGGAGCAGTGCGGCACCGACACCGCCGCCAATCTGATCCTCAGCCGCCCGCGGGCCGGACGCCCCGACCGGCCGGGCGGGAGCGTCCCGGCCGGGAGCAGCCAGGGGCCGGTCACGGAACGGGAGCGCTTCCAGTCCCGGGTGGAGGCCGGGCGGCGCCTCGGCGAGGGCGGCCACGCCCGGTCCGCCGCCTCGGAGCTGGGCAGCGTCCTCGACGAGATGACCCAGATCCTCGGCTCGGACGACCCGGACACCCTGGCCGGACGGATCGAGTACGCCCAGTGGCTGGGCGCTGCCGGCCAGGTCCGCGAGGCGCTCGACCTGTCCACGGCGGCGGTGGGCGCGCTGACCCGGGTGCTCGGCGCCGACAACCGGGTGACCCTCGTCGGCCGCGCCCAACTCGCCCACTGGACCGGCGAGACCGGCCGCCCGGCGGAGGCGGCGTACCTCACCGGCGAGGTGGTCGCCGACCTGACCCGCGCCCTCGGCCCGGACGACCGCGAGACGCTGCTCGGCCGGGGCCGGCACGCCCACTGGATCGGGGTCACCGGCAACACCGGTACCGCGGCGCAGCTCACCGGCCTCCTGGTGGCCGACCTGCACCGGGTCCTCGGCCCGGAGGACCGCGACACCCTGGTCGGACGCATCAACCAGGCCCAGTGGACCGGACGGGACGGCCAGGCCCGGCATGCCGTCCGCCTGCTCGACTCGCTCGTCCCCGACCTGTACTGGCTGCTCGGCGCCGACGACCTGTACACCCTGGTCGGCCGGGCCAGGCTCGGCCAGTGGACCGGCCTGTCCGGGTCGCCCAAGGGGGCCCGCGGGCTGTTCGCGGCCGTGGTGCCCGACCTGAGCCGGGTCGCCGGACGGGACGCCCGGGAGACCCTCCTCGCCCGCAGCCAGCACGCGCACTGGACCGGCGAGGCCGGCGACCCGCGGACGGCGATCGCCCTCTTCCGGCAGCTGCTCGACGACCTGGACTGGATCCTCGGCGAGCAGGACCAGGTGACGCTGGTGAACCGGGCCCGGCTCGCCCACTGGACCGGCGCCGACGGCGACGTCCGCACCGCGCTGCGGATCTTCCACGAGGTGCTGCCGGACCTGCGCCGGGCCCTCGGCCCCGACCACCCCGAGGTCCACGCGAACGAGGCCCTGCTGGCCCGCTGGCGCCGCCGGGCGGACCGCCGGCTCAGGTCGGAGATCCTCTTCGGCCGCGGCCACCCGGCCACCGACCGGCGGGGTCTGGGGACGTGGAGCGATGGCTGAACCCGACGACCGGACCGGCGTGCCCGACGGGCTGGCACCGCTCTCGTCCACCGACCGCCGGGAGATCGGCGCCTACCGGCTGCTGGGCCGTCTCGGCGCCGGCGGCATGGGCATCGTGTACCTCGCGCGCTCGGCCATGGGCCGGGCCGCGGCCGTCAAGGTCCTGCGCCCGGAACTGCTGAGCGAGCCGGACCTCCAGGAACGCTTCCGGCGCGAGATCTCCGTGGTCTCGCGGATCCCCGAGGACTTCACGGCCCCGCTCCTGGACGCGGAGGCCGACGAGAACGGCGCGTGGATGGCCACCGCGTTCATCCCGGGGCTCTCCCTCCAGCAGAGCGTCGACGCCTTCGGCCCGCTCCCGACCGACTCGCTGTACGCGCTGTGGTACGGGCTCCTGAGCGCCCTGGACTCCGTCCACGCGGCCGGTGTGGTGCACCGCGACCTCAAACCGTCGAACGTCCTGCTCACCGGCCAGGGCCCGCGGCTCATCGACTTCGGCATCTCGCTGCTGGCCGGCTCGACCCGGCAGACGTCCACCGGAGTGATCATCGGAACCCCGGGCTACCTGGCCCCGGAACAGATCACCGCCCGGCCCGTGAGCGCCGAGGCCGACGTCTTCGCCCTCGGCGCGGTGATGAGCTTCGCGGCGACCGGGGCGCCGCCCTTCGGCGGGGAGAACGTCGTCAGCCTGATCTACACCGTGCTGCACGACGAGCCCCGGCTCTCCTCGCTCCCCGCCGACCTCGACGGCTGGGTCCGCGCCTGCCTGAGCAAGGACCCCGCGCACCGGCCGACCGTCGACAGCCTGCTCTCCGCGCTCTCCGGCCACCAGATCGCCACCGCACAGCGGCGACTCTCCCGCGGGGACTGGCTGCCCGACGCCGTCTCCCGCGCCACCCTGCGGCGCGCCCAGCTCGTCCTCGACCTCGACCGCCCGTACCAGCCCCGGGCCACCACCGCCCCCCAGGCGCACGCGCTACCGCCGGGCCCGGCCACGGCCGACACCGTCCAGCGGCCCGCTCCGGGCGGGCCGACCGTTCAGCTCCGGCCGCCCGCGTGGTCGTCGCAGGTGTCCTCGGCCCCACCACCGCCGGACCCGGCGCCCGCCGACCTCCGCGCCGACGGGCCCCCGCCCCGGCCACCGGCCGCACCGCCGACCCTCCCACCGAACACCCCGTCGGCCCACCTGCCGGCTGCCCTGCCACCGCCGCCCCCGGCACCACCGGGCTCGGCCGGCCCTCCGCTGCGCACCTTCGCCGCCCCCATGGAGGCCGAACTCCCACCGCCGCCCCGCAGTGGCCTGCGCCGCCGCTGGTTCCGCCGGCTGTCGGGCCGGCGTGCCCGGGGGTGACGTTCCGGGGCGGGCACCTTCCACCGTCAACTGGCCTTGAGTCGTGTCAAGAGCTCCTGGACGCCGTCCAGTTCGCGGTACGGCTTGAAACCGGGCGCCAGGCCCCGCACCAGGGCGACGCACCGTGGGGCCCCGATGCGCGTGGCCAGGTCCAGCGACTCCCGGGTGACGGCGAGCGCCCGCTCGACGTCCTTGGACTGCAGGTAGCCGCCGGCCTGGTACGTCAGGAAGATCCCGCGCGTCTTGTCGCGGGCACGGGGCAGCAGCGCCATGCCCTCGGCAATCCGCACGTGCGCTTCCCCGGTACGGCCGAGGTCGAGCAGGCACTGCCCGGAGTCGACGGCGAGGTCGGCCGGGCCCATCCACGCACACCAGTCCGGGGCCGGGTCCGCCGAATCCGTCCCGAGCGCGGTCTCGGCCTCCGACAGGTCCCGGTAGCAGGCCGTACGCTCGGCCAGCGCGGCGTACGCCCTGGCGCGGCGCAGGAGCAGCAGCGACCTGGCGGTCGGGTGCCGCGTCCCGGACAGGGCGTACCCGAGCTGGTCGACGGAGACCTTCGGTTGGCCGAGCCAGTTCGACTGGTAGGCGAAGTCCGAGAGCACCCCGGCACCGTGGTCGCGGTCACCCGCGGCGTGGGCGGACTGCAGGGCGGCTCCCCACAGCTTGCCGGCCGCCCAGTGCCGCCCCTGGTCGAAGCGGTACCAGCCGCAGGTGGTGGCCAGCGAGGCCGCCAGCAGGTGCAGGCGTCGCCCGGTGGCCTCGCCGTAGCGGCCGTCGGCGATCAGGTCGGTCACCGTGGCCAGCTGGGCGTCCAGCAACCGGGCGGTGTGCTGGCGCTGTTCGGTCGGCAGAGCCGTCAACTCCCTACTGGTCGCCACCAGCCAGTCCACGAGCCCGTCGTCCACCCGCCGGCCGCCCAGCGCGGAACTCAGACGCTCGGGCTCGATCACCGCCCACTGGGCGGCCAGCCCCGCCAGGGAAACGGCGCTGTACGTCATGAAGGTGCGACGGTCCATGAGAGCTCTCTGTGCGTCGTGGAGTGCTTGGACGGTGTGGCCGACGCCCAACGACGGCGGCTCGTCACGGCCGGGCAGCCAGTGGGGCCAGCCGTACGCGGCCATCTCCGAGACCGTGACGCCGAAGACCTCGGCGAGGAGGAGCTGGGAGTCGGCGTTCGGGGTCTTGTGCCCGTTCTCCCACCGGCTCACGGCGGTCTTGTCGGCACCGGAGCGCAGCCCCTGGCCACGAGCGGCCCTGTCGAGGCGGGCGGCGAGCTCTCCCTGAGACCAGCCGCGCAGTTCACGCGCATGGGCGAGGGGGTGCCGGATCAGGTCGTCCACGAGCCAATCCCATCATCGGCAGTGGCCGCGAGCATACCGCCGACACGGGCGGGACAACCCCGGGACAACGGGCAGTGCCTGGTCGGCGAGGGCGAGTTGCGGTGTACTCGCGGTACACCGCAGGACTTCCTTCGCAGGACGGAACGGAGGGGCAGAACACATGACGCAGTCGCCCGCCCCGTGGGGCACGCGACGGATGGCCCCGTACGCGGCCACCACCACGATCCCGACGTACACGCCCGTGATCGACCCCGAGACGCAGATCGCGGTCATCGTGGACGACCACGGCCGAACGGTCGAGCTGGGCAGCCACGGCACCAGCACGAGCGGCCTCACACCGACGACGACCACCCCGGGCGACGGGGCCGGACCGGGCGGCGCGACCGACGCGGACACCACCGAGTCCTACGACCAGGACCAGAGTTCCGGCTGATGGGTGACAGCAGCTCGGTCCTGGTGCTGACCAACGCCTACGACGTGACGGCGGACGTGGTGTTGCGGCTTCTCGCCGACCGCCGGGTACCCGTGGTCCGCCTCGACCCCGGCACCGACCTGCACGCGGGCGCCTCGCTGACCGCCGCGTACCGCACGGGCGAGCAGCGGGGCACCCTGCGGACCGCAAGCCGGGAGATCGACACCACTCGGATCCGGTCCGTCTGGGTGCGCAGGCCCTCGCCCTACGAGGGGCCGCAGGGGTTGAGCGCCCAGGACCGCCGGTTCGCCGCAGAACAGGCGCTGTGGGGCGCCGGGGGCATCCTCACGTCACTGCCGGGCGCGCGCTACCTCAATCATCCGTGGCACAACCGGGCCGCGGAGTTCAAGCCCGGCCAGCTCTCGACCGCGCAGCGTTGCGGGTTCCTGGTGCCCAGCACGGTGATCACCAACGACCCGGACGAGGCGCGGGCGTTCGCCACCTGTCAGCCCGCAGGGGTGGTCTACAAGCCGGTGTGGAACACGCCCTACCGAGTGGCGGGCCGGCCGCACAGCGTGTGGGTCCGGGAGGTTCTCGGGACCGAGATCGCCGACGCCGTGTCGGTCTGCCCGCACCTGTTCCAGGCCAAGGTCGACAAGGCGTTCGACGTACGGGTGACCGCCGTCGGCGGCCGACTGTTCGCGGTCCGGATCGACAGCCCCGATCTCGACTGGCGCTACCGCCAGGAGCTGATGACGTGCAGACCGATCGAGGCACCCGGGTCGGTCACCCGTCCGATCGCCGCCTACCTGGCCGAACTCGGTTTGACGTACGGCGCGTTCGACTTCGCCGTCACCACCGCCGGCGACTGGTACTTCCTCGAGTGCAATCCGAACGGCCAGTGGGCGTGGCAGCCGCCGGAGACCACGACGGCGATCGCCCATGCCATCGCCGACCAGTTGGAGAAAGGCCCCGACACGTGAACACGGCAACCCGGCTTCGCGCCGCCCTGGCGGACAGGCTCACCGAGGACGGCACCCTCACGGATCCCGAATGGATCAGCGCCGTCAGGGCGGTGCCCCGGGAACTGTTCACCGGTTCCTGGTTCCGGCCGGTGGCGGGCAGCGTCCCCACCGGCTACCGGCCCGTCCGCGAGGGCGAACCCGGATGGCTGGAGGGTGTCTACTCCGACCGAACGCTGATCACTCAACTCGACGGCCGCACCAGGCCCGACGACGTGACCGAGGGGACCGTGCACGGGTCCCCCTCCTCGTCGTCCACGCTGCCCTCGCTGGTGCTGCGCATGTGGCACCAGCTCGGCGCCGAGCCCGGGCACCGGGTGCTGGAGATCGGCACCGGGACCGGCTACTCGACCGCCCTCGGCGCGCACCGCCTCGGGGACGGCAACCTCACCAGCATCGAGTACGACCCCGCGGTGGGCACGGCTGCCGCGGCGGCACTCGAAGCGGCCGGCTTCGCGCCTCGGCTGATCATCGGCGACGGGCTGCGCGGTGACCCGGGCGGCCCGCCGTACGACCGGCTGATCGCCACCTGCTCGGTCCGGTACGTCCCGCTGCCGTGGCTGCACCAGGTGGAGCCGGGTGGGAGGATCCTGGTCACCCTGTCCGGATGGAGTTACGCCAACGCCCTCGCGCTGCTGGACGTGACCGGGCCGGGAGAGGCCACGGGCCGCTTCCTGCCCGGCTGCACCAGCTTCATGATCGCCCGCCCCCACGACCGGCCGCCCCGCCCGACGCTGGCGCTCCTCCCCGGGGATGAGCGCCCGAGCCGGATCGACCCCGCGAGGCTCGACGACTGGACCGGCGGTTGGGTCGCCCAGCTCTCGGCGCCCTCGGCCGAACGCCTGGGGGCGGGCGCGGAACAGATCCTCTGGGACGTGTCCACCGGCTCCCAGGCCCGGACCGCCCCCGGCCCCGACGGCGGCTGGACCGTCGTCCAGCGCGGTCCCGTCCGCCTGTGGGACCGGGTCGAGCAGGCGGTGCACCACTGGCAGGCCGCCGGCGAACCCCACCAGGAGGGATTCGGCATCACGGTCTCGCCCACCGGCCAACGGGTCTGGCTCGGCACCGAGGACGGCCCCGGCTGGGACCTCCCGATCTGACATACGGAGCCCGACCCCTTCGGCCCCGCCGCGCTCGTGCCGAGCGCGGCGGGGCGCGATCGGATGCCGGACCGCCGGGCCGAGTCGGACGACTCGGCCCGGCCCGCCCGTGGGCACGATCAGCCGGGTGCATTCCCGGTCTTGTCCTGGCTCCGCCGGTGGGGCACGACCACACCGAGGGCGGCGGGCCCGGGGCTCATCCCCTCCAGGGTCCCTGATCCCCGGTCTGCTGCAGACCGGTGCCTACTCCACCGCCCTGTTCGCCCAGACCCACCCTCCGCTGCCTCACCACGGGATCCGTCTGACTCCATGACACCACCTACCCCGGCGGGCCCTTCGCTCCACGTGGCGAAGGGCCCGCCCGGAGGGGCCGGCTCAGTGGCGGTGGTGGTTGTCGGGTTGGGCGGGGTCGCCCGGGTGTTCCAGGCCCTCGACCAGGGTGAGGCGGTGGGCGCGGGCGTGGTCGAGCCAGCGGACGAAGGCGGCTCGGCGGGCGGCGTCGCGTAGGGCGGGGGTGGGGTCGTCGCCGTGCGGGGTGGTGCGGGTGGCGAGGAGGGCGGCCTGCCAGGGGCCGGCGGTGACCCACTCGCCCTCCGGCGCTGTGCGGAGGGCTTCGGCGAGGGCCTTGGGGAGGGTGTCGGGGTCGGCGTCGAATTCGCCGTCGGGGAGGGCGAGGTGCCAGTGTTCCGTGGTCGGGCGGGTGGTCATGGTGCGGTAGTGGGCGACGTCGGCGGGTGAGGGCTCGATGCCGGCCGTCACGGAGGTGTAGACGGCGCGGACGGCGGCGTTGCCCTCGTAGGCGGCCGCCGTGATGGAGCCGAGTTCGACGGCGGCTTGTTGGTCGAGGTGGGCGGGGCCCTCGGAGGCCACGGGCAGGTTGCGTTCGGCGGCCACCGCTTCGCAGAGGGCCTCGGTCAGCAGCACCTGGGCGACCCACCGGGTCAGCTGGCGGTCCTCCGAACTGCCGGGCTGCGGCAGCGCCGTGGCGCGCGGGCCGTTCCGCAGGGCGGCGAGGCGGCGGTCGAGGGCCGTACGTGGGAGCGGGCGTCCGTCGAGCAGGCCGAGGGTCATGCCTCCACCACCAGGGCGACGGTCGGGGCGTACTGGCAGCGGCCGAACCACATCACCTTTGCCAGCGCCCAGTACGAGCCCGGGTCGGTGGACTCGGGAGCGGCGATGGCGAATTCGACCAGCGTGGAGGAGCCGGCCGGGGCGGTGAAGCCGCGGACCGGCTCGGCGATGGCCTCCCAGGTGCCCCACGGGGAGACCAGTTGCAGCTCGCCCCGGATCTCACCGCGCGTGCGGTTGGTCAGGCTCAGGCTGAGGGTGGACCGGCCGCCGGGGGCGAGCCGCAGGGTCTGGTCCGCGACCTCGACGGACAGGCCGGTGTCGCGGCCGGTGGTGGCCTTGGTGCCCTGGGCGATCGTCCAGTCCTCGGGGGTGTCGCCGGGGACGGGCAGCAGGTCGGGCAGGTCACCGACGGCGATGGTCACCACGTCCTCGACCAGTTGGCCGTCGTGCTCGATCCGGACGGCGGCGAAGTGGAGGCCGGGTTCGGTGTCAACCGGCGGGGTGAGGGTCACCGGGAAGCGCAGGTGCCCGTCCGCCTCCAGCCGGTACGGGCGGCTGCCGAGGCTGGTCGTCCAGCCCTCGGGCGGCAGCACCACGGCCGTGCCCTCGACCGCCGCGTCCCGCAGCTGGGAGGAGAGGGCGACCGAGAGCGTCACCGGCTCCCCCGTCGTCCGCAGCAGCCCGGGCGAGGCGCCGACGGACACCGGCAGGTAGCCGAGCGGTGCCGGGCCCCGGTTGTGCAGCCAGTAGCGGGCGTGGACGGGTTGGGCGGGTTCGGCGACCGGGCCCAGCACCGGGCCGCCTTCCTCGGCCGACAGGGCCGGAGTGGCGAGCAGGGTGGCGATCTGCGAGCCGGCGAGGTCGAGCCCGGAGTCATCGCCGGGAAGCGGCCGTTCCAGCAGGTCGGCGGCCTGGAACGAGCCCAGCCCGAGCGCGCCGCTGAGCCGCGCCGTTCGGCCGAGGCCGGTCGACTCGACCAGGCGGACGGTCAGATCCGGGCCGGCCGGCGCCGCCGACCCGCGGGCGATCGGGTTCCCGGCCGGCTTGAGCGCGCCGAGCAGCACCTCGCGCTGCGGCTCGACCCGCAGCCACGACAGCGTGGCCGGCAGCGGCCCCTCCTGGGCCGGGGCGATCCGGGCGTACAGCGGGTGGTTGAACTCCTGCCCCTGGGCGGGCAGGGTCTGGCTCCGCCAGTCGCCGTCCCCGCCGACCAGCGCGTAGCTGAACTCGTGTGTCCAGTGCTGGAGTTGGAAGGACGCGCCGTCGGGAAGGGTGCGCCGGGGCGGGTCGATCCAGACGCCCGAGGGCCAGCCGGTGCAGGAGCGCATCAGCGACAGGTGCAGGGCTCCGGTGGTGTCGACGGCGAAGCCGGGCAGGCCGAAGCTGAGCAACGCCACGGTCCGGTCGGCGAGTTGGTCGGGGACCGCCGCCGGGCAGACCGCGGTGATCCGGGCGTCGGCCAGGTCGTCGACCAGCGCCGCCACATCGGAGACGACGAGTGCCGGCAGTGCCCGCAGGTCGCGCAGGTCGGCGTCCGGCCGCCAGACCTCGGCGAGCGGGGTCAGCGCCGGCACCCACACCGCGCCGTGCGCCTTCAGGGCGGCCTCGTACCCCTCCCCCGCCGCCGAAAGCAACTCCCGTGCCACCTCGTTGACTTCCGGCCCGCCGACGACGATCCGGAAGTCCGGCAGGTTGGAGTCCACGTCCAGCCAGCCGTACCGCGCCCAGTCCGCGCCAGAGGTGGTGGCCGTGACGCCGACCCGGGCGAGCGCGACGACCAGTGGGCGGGCGTCGGCGGCGTCGTCCAGCGCGGGGACGACGACCTCCGCCACGCCGAGGGCGCGGGAACCGACGGCCGTCCCGGCGGCGTCGGTCAGCTCGATCCGCGCGGTGGCGCCGAGTCCGAACCAGGTGTTGGCGGGGTTGTCCAGGGTCCACGGCGCCTCCGCCGAGTCCACGTCCGGCATCGCGAAGCCGCGTCCGACGACCGCGCCCGCGACCTCGCTGACCGGCAGGCCGCCGGGGACGTCCACCGGGAAGCGCAGTCGCAGCAGCCGGTCGGCGCCGGAGTAGTCCACCACCCGGGTGCGGCAGTCGACCCGGTCGAGGCCGCGCCAGAGCGTGACGGTCTGCTCGTACCGGACCGCGTCGACCGTACCCTCGATCACCAGGCGCTCGCCGAGCGGCCCGGTCTCCCGGCGGACCGACGCGGCGCCGTCCCCGGAGCCGACCACCGGGCCGCTGGGCACCAGGTGCCAGGGGCCCTCGCCGAAGTCGGGGTGCTGCGGGTACTCCTCGCACACCCGCAGCTCGTTGCCGATCCGGCCGTCCTGGATCAACTCCCGGTCGTGCCGCAGGTCCCACACCGAGCACAGGCCGCCGCCGCGGGCCGGGTCGGCGGTGACGCGGTACCGGTCGCCCTCGATCACGAAGCCCTCGGCGGCCGTCCACGGCTGCTCCGCGGCGCCCTCCACCGGCTTCGTGGTGCCCTCCACCGGCTTCGTGGGGCCCTCCACCGGGCCTGCGGCGCGCTCCACCAGCCGCCAGGTGCGCCAGCCGAGCGCGGGCACGTCGGCGGCCAGGAAGCGCAGTGTCCCCCGGTCGACGGCGCTCGGCACCGCCTCGCCCCGGTCGTCCAGGACCCTCACCGACCGTGCACCGGCCGGGAGTTCGACGGTGACGAGGTCGGTCCGGTCGAAGGAGAGCGGGTTGGTCACCACGATCGCCCGGCCCGGCCCCGCCGTGGAGATCCGCGCCGCCAGAGCGTCCAGCGCGGCGTCCCGGACACCGGAGGCCAGGTCGTACGCCTCCCGCCAGCCGCCGAGCAGGTCCAGGTAGACCTGGTCGGACTCCGAGCCGGTGATCGCGTCGTGGTGCGCGCCGTAGGCGAGTTGGCGCCAGACCTTGTCCAGGGCGGCGGCCGGGTAGCGGCCGAGGCCGTGGACGGCGGCGAGCGTGGCGAGCTTCTCGGCGTCCACGGCCGCGACCTCGCCGGCCCGTTGGGCCTGCTTGGTGTCGATGTACGAGACGTCCTTGCCGGTGTACACCGGGTTCATGTCGCGGGTCTGCGGGCTGGGGCGGCGTCCGGTGGCGGCGAGTTCGGCGCGCACGGCGTCGAGGAAGTCGCGCGGGGTGGCGCAGACGAACCGGGGCCAGAGGTACTTGGCGGCCCAGGAGCGGTGGATCTCGGTGACCCACTTGTTCGGCGGGGTGTAGTCCGTCCCGACCGGCAGCAGCAGGTTCTTCGTCGCGCCCACCGGCTTGAGCTTGCGGTACAGCTCGTAGACGGCCTGTTCGGCGGTGGCGAGGTCGGCGGAGGAGTCCATCCACCAGCCGGCCGAGTAGTGGTGCGGCATGTAGTGGGTGAGCACGCCCTCGCCGCCGGGGGCGATCCACTCGAACTCGCTCGGGAACTGCATCACCCGGGCGTCGTCCTTGGCCTCGCGGAAGTTCTTCTGGATCGGGCCCCACTGGTGGAAGGGGCCGCGCGCCCAGGCGCTGCCGGTCAGGCCCGCTGCGGCGAGGTGGCCGGGGAACTGCGGGTCGTGCCCGAACACGTCGAGCTGCCACGCGGTCCGCGGGTCGCCGCCGAGGATGTCGCGCTGGTAGCCGATGCCGTGGACGATGTTGCGGATGGTGGTCTCGGCGCCGGTGAGGTTGGTGTTGGGCTCGTTGTAGGTGCCGCCGACGAGTTCGACCTGGCCGCGTTCCAGCAGCTGCCGCAGCGTCTCGCGGCGCTCCGGATGCTGGTCGAAGTAGGGCTTCAGGTAGTCGACTTCGGCGAGCACGAACTTGTACACCGGGTCCCGCAGGGCGAGGTCCAGGTGGGCGTCGACGAGGGCGAAGCCGTTGCGCTCCCACAGCGGCCGGGTGGTGGCATCGGCGGAGAGCAGTTCCCACGGGGAGGTGTAGGCGGCCTGGGTGTTCCACCAGACCGGGTCGTAGTGGAAGTGCGAGACCAGGAACATCGTCCAGCCGGGCTCGGCGACGTCCACCAGGCCCTCGGCCGAGGCGGCTTCGCCCGGCCCTTCGGCGGAGGCCCCTTCGGTGGACGCGTCTTCGGCACCGACCACCACGGGCAGTCGGTCGCCGGGCGAGGCCCCGCTGATCTCCAGCGGGACCTCGACCAGCCCCGTGCCGGTCGCCTCGCCGCGGACGCCCGGGCCGCTGACGGTGATCCGGGCGGCCGGGCCCTCCAGCCGCACCCGCAGCACTTGGCGCGGGGCGTGCTCGGGGCCGACGAACAGGTCGGTGCTCTCGACGGCGGTGATGGTGACCGGCACGGGGGGCTTCCTCTCCAACGGGGGAACGGGGCTACGCGCCCCAGGCCTCGAACTCGTAGATGCGGGCAGCCGGGTCGGCGGTCTGGGTGGGCGTGGTGACCACCAGCCGGACGTAGCGGGCGGTGGTGTTCACCGGATGGCTCGTCGTGCCGGCCGTGTTACCGGTGACGTCGGCGACCGTCGTCCAGGGGTCGTTCACGCCCGACCGGACCTGGATGGCGAAGTCGCGGGTGTTGTACGAGGCGCTCTCGCCGCCCGCCGCGGCGTGCTTGACCACGAACCTGGACAGCTGCTTCGCCGAACCGAGGTCCACCTCCAGCGACTTGGAGGCGGTCAGGGCACACCACTTGTCGCCGTTCCCGCCGCTGACACTGCCGTTGACGGCCTTGGCCGGGCCCTCGTCGGCGTTGCACTGGCCGGAGGCGGTGGCCGGGCGGTTGAGCGCCAGGTTGGTGGAGGTCGACGGGGAGCCGCTCCAACTCACCGTGGTGGAGGCGGCGGCGGAGCGCCCGTAGGTGGTGGACACCGCCTCGACGTCCAACGTGGTGGCGCTCTCGCTCCCGGCCCGGTCGAGCCGTCCGACGAAGTAGGCGTCGTTGGGCGTGGCGCCGAGGAAGCTGCGGCTGCCGTCCGCGTTGCGCCGGTACACCTCGTAGTGGTGCACGTTGCCGCCGGCCGCTGCCGTCCAGGACAGCCGCAGGGACTGGCTGGAGCCGGGCGTCACGTCGCTCGCGCCGAGCACGGTGAGGCCGGACGGTGCCGCCGGTTTCTCCACCGAGCCGTCGTAGAGGGCGACTTGGCCGACCCGCAGGTCGTACGCCGGGTCACTGCCCTCGACCCGCAGGGCCAGCTGGGCGACGGTGCGGCCCGCGTACGGGGAAAGGTCGAGGGTGTGCCGCTCCCAGCCGGTGCCGGAGTTGGAGCCGACGTCGATCGTGGTGAAGCTGCCCGGCGCGTCGGTGAAGGAGACGGCGGCCTTCAGCCTGGTCGGCCCGGCGGCCGGCGTCTTGACCACCAGGTCCAGCTTGGTGTTCGCGGCGACCGCCAGCTTGGTCTGGTACAGCCGGACGGTGTTGGCGGCGTCCAGTTTTCCGCTCAGCCGCAGCGAGGAGCCGCCCTGGTAGGCGTCGGTGAAGTCGACGGACGGGGTGAGTCTGCTACCGCTCGACTCGACCACCCAGCGGTAGGTGGGCGGGACGTCCTGGAGCGAGAGGTTGTTCCAGCCTCCGGTGGCGACCCGGGTGCCGGCCGCGTTGTAGAAGTCGCCCTGCCCGGTGTCGAAGTTGGTGACGAAGGGCTTGGCGGTGATCGGCGAGGACTCGGCGACGTAGCCGGCCAGGCCCGGCCAGCTCGCCGAGAGGTCGATCCTGGACGGGTCGTTGGCGGCGCCGACCCAGTAGCGGGCGTCCTTGGCGTAGAAGTCGGCGCGGTCGGCGGCGGACTTCCAGGTCCACTCCGGGCGGTAGAGGCCGAGCGAGGTGGTGTGCGGCCGCCCGGACGGGAAGAGGGTGTTCCAGTCCACGCCGGTGTTGTAGCCGCCGGCCTCGGTGTCGATGCCGGTGTAGAGCTCGTACTCGCTGCGGCCGAGCTGCCGGGCCAGGGTCCGGGAGGAGTCGAGGCCGCTCGCCGACCAGTTGAAGTTCAGGAACATCGAGTCCGAGGTGCGCTTCGAACCCTCTTGAAGGAAGGGCGAGTTGGCCGAGGTGAGGGCGTTCTGCCAGTTGACCGAGCCGGAGGTGGTCATCGCGTCGTACCACATGAACTCGGTGCCGCTCTGCGCCTTGGTGTACTGCATCAGGTTGCGCACTTCGGACGCCAGGGCCGAATCGCCGCCGCCGGTCTCCTGGTTGATGAACCAGCCGTCGAAGCCGTAGTACTGCGCGGCCTGGACGAGCTTGTCGGCGACGGGGTAGCGGCTGCCGGACTTCTGGACGAAGTCGCGCACCCACTGGAGCTGGCCGCCGTACGCGCCGGGCGGGAAGAAGACCGTGCCGTACACCTTGACGCCGTTGCGGTGGGCGGCGTCGATCACGGTCGGGTTGGGGGCGAGGATCAGGCCCTCGCCGGCCGAGCCGCCCCAGAAGACCAGCTTGTCGACGTACTGCCAGTAGCCGAAGGCGTAGTAGTTCGGGTCGGCGGAGCCCTGCGAGGGGTTGTTGGAGGTGGGGCCGAAGGAGACCAGTGAGGCGATCTTCCCTTCGCCGGTACGGGCGTTGGGGTTGGCCCGCAGTGCCGGATCGCTCGTGCGCGGCTGGAGCGGGACCCGGGAGCGGTTGAAGCGGGCGTCCGGGTCGGTCGCCGGGTCCCAGTTCAGGATGCTGTTGGGGTACCAGTACGAGGCGAAGGGCTGGCTGCCCGAACCCGCGGCGGTGGCGGCGGGTGCCGCGGCCGGTACCGGGTCGGCCCAGGCCGCGGGGGCGGTGGTCAGCGCGGCCGTCGCGAGGACGGCGCTGAGCAGCAGGGGGAGGCGTCGTGACATGCGGTGGCTCCGATCGAGCGGAGGAGGGTGGGGGCGGGCCCGCCGTCGCGGACGGGGGCCGGCTGCATGCGGGCGTGCCAGTGCTGGATCGAGTGGGGTCCGGTGCTGGATCGAGCGAGGTCGTACCGCTGCCGCCCCCGGCCGGAAGCCCGGCCGGGTCATCGGACTTCCGCGGCGCGCTGGGGGGCGAGGGCGGAACGAGGAGCGGGATCGGGCAGCGGGCGCCGGGCGGAGTGCGGCGGAGCGCGCCGAGCGGGTCCCGCTCGGCGCTGCGAGGCTAAACCGGTTCAGAACCGCTGTCAACGATGTGCGCAGCAACCACCCCGGCGGGGGAAGCGGCCGGGCCGACCGCCCCGGGCGGCGAGGTGGACTCCCGCACGGTCAGCCGCGGCGTGGGCATCTGGAGGTCGCGCCCCTGCCCCGGCTCGTCCAGCGCCGCCAGCAGGCTGCGCGCGACCTGCTCGCCGAGCGCGAAGGTGTCCCGGCTGAGCGCGGTCAGCGGCGGGTGGACGATCCGGGCGAGCACCGAGTCGTCGAAGGAGACGATGGACAGTTCGCCGGGCACCGCGACGCCCATCTCCCCGGCCACGCCTAGCCCGGCGACGGCCATCACGTCGCTGTCGTAGACGATCGCGGTGGGCCGCCGGGCCCGGGAGAGCAGCGTCCGGGTGGCGGCCGCGCCCTCCGCGTCGCTGAAGTCGGTGGGCACCGACACCGCCTCCTCCAGCCCCAGCCGGCGCGAGGCGTCGCGCAGCGCGCGGATCCGCCGCTGGGTGTGCTGGAAGTGCGGCAGCCCGGCGAGGTGGGCGATCCGGCGGTGCCCGACGGCGGCCAGGTAGTCGACGATCGAGAGCATCGCCTCCCGGTCGTCGGCCCAGATCCGCAGCTGGTTGCCGCCCTTGCCGGGCCCGCCCAGCACCACCGCGGGCAGCCCGAGTTCGTCCAGCACCGGCAGTCGCGGGTCCCTGACCTGGAGGTCGACCACGATGAAGCCGTCCACCCGGTGCTCGGAGGCCCAGCCCCGGTAGACCTGGATCTCGGCGGCGGTGTCCTCGACCACCATCAGGTGCAGCGCGATCGAGCTGGCCGAGAGCACCGCCTGGAGCCCTGACAGCAGTTGGCTGAAGAACGGCTCGACGCCGATGGTGCGGGCCGGCCGGGCGATCACCAGGCCGACGGCGTCGGCCCGGGCCCCGCCGAGGGCGCGCGCGGCGCTGTGCGGGCGCCAGTTCATCTCCTCGGCGACCCGCAGGATCCGGGCCCTGGTCGCCTCGCTCACGCCCGGCCGGCCGTTGAGTGCGAAGGACACCGCACCCTTGGAGACACCGGCCTGGCGGGCGATGTCGGCGATCGTCGGTCTGCCCACAGAACCCGACTCCTCTCTTGACATCCAAGTTTAGGCGGGAGCATAGTCCCTGGCATAGCTAGACCGGTTTAGTTAGTCAGGTTCCGGAATCCGGCACAACCCCCCGTTGCACGACCCCTGGTGTCGGAACCCGCAGGTACCACCCCCGCAGTGCGCACGATCCCCCACCCACCCCCAGGACCGGGAGACCCTCATGCGAAGAATCTGGGCGGCACTGACCACCACCGCGCTCGCCACCGCCGCGCTCAGCGGCTGCGGGCTCGGTTCCGGTGACACCAAGGACAGCGAAGCGGTGGCGAGTGCGGCCGCCACCGGCGAGGTCAAGGGCAAGGTCTCGCTCCAGACCTGGGCGCTCAAGCCGAAGTTCACCGACTACATGCAGGGCGTGATCGACGGCTTCAAGAAGAAGTACCCCGGCGTCGAGGTCGAGTGGCTCGACCAGCCCGGCGAGGGGTACTCCGACAAGGTGCTCAGCCAGGCCGCCGCCGGCACCCTGCCCGACGTGGTCAACCTCCCGCCGGACTTCGCCTTCCCGCTGGCGAAGAAGGACGTCCTGCTGGACGTCGCCAAGGCCGACCCGAAGCTCGCCGAGGAGTACGTCTCCGGCGGCGTGGACGCCTACCGGTTCAACGGCCACCAGGGCACCTTCGGTTACCCGTGGTACCTCAACACCGATGTGAACTACTGGAGTTCGGAACTCCTCACGAAGTACGGACTGGACCCGCAGAAGCCCCCGGCCAGCCTGGACGAGCTGATCGCCCAGGCCCGGGTGATGAAGGAGAAGTCCGGCGGCCAGACCTACCTGATGAGCCGCAAGCCGGGCCTCGGCGACCTCTACAACATCGGCGTGAAGATCATGTCCGACGACGGCAGGACCTTCACCTTCAACACCCCGGAGGCCGCCGCGCTGCTCGACAAGTACCGCGACGCCTTCAAGGAGGGCCTGATGCCGAACGGGGTGCTGACCGACACCTACGCCGGCAACTCCAAGCTCTTCAGCTCCGGCACCGCGGCCTGGACCACCGGCGGCGGCAACTTCATCACCAGTCTCGCCACCGACAACCCGACCCTCGCCCCGAAGGTCGTCCCCTCCACCGCGATGGGCACCCCGCCGCTGTACGTCCAGGGCCTGTCCATCCCGAAGAACACCAAGAACCCGGCCGCCGCCGTGGCCCTCGCCCGCTGGGTGACCAGCCCCGAGAACCAGGCCGCGTTCGCCCACCTGACCAGCGTCTTCCCGTCCACCAAGGCCTCCGCGAACGACCCGTTCTTCAGCAAGGGCGACGGCACCAACGCGGGCGACGCCAAGGTGATCGCCTTCACCTCGCTCGCCAAGGCCAAGCTGATCCAGCCCGTCGAGGTGGACGACGCGATGGCCACCGTCATCAAGCAGCAGTTCGCGCTGGCCATCAGCGGCGAGTCCAGCTCCAAGCAGGCGCTGGACACCGCCGTCGAGCAGTGCAACAAGCTGCTGAAGGGCTGATCCCACCGGCCCCGTGACCACCGGGCCCCGTGACCACCGGGCCCGTGACCACCGGGCCCGCGACCACCGCGCCCCACCCCGTACCGACGACAGCGGCGGGCCTCCCCCACCCCGCCGCTCCCGGGGAATCACCCGCACCACCCCCAGGCCCCAGGAAGGCAACGGCATGACCCACCGGCGTTGGTTCACCCCCTGGCTGCTCGCCGGGCCCGCGATAGTCTGGCTGGCCGTCTTCAATCTCTGGCCGGCCGTCAACACGGTGATCCTGTCCTTCACCAACGCCAAGCCCCTGGGCGGCGGGCAGTTCACCGGCCTGGAGAACTACGGCCGGCTGCTGGACGACGAGCAGCTCGCCGACGCCCTGCTCAACAGCATCGTGTTCATGCTGGTCTGCCTGCCCCTGCTGACCGTCCTGCCGCTGCTGCTCGCCCTGCTGGTGCAGCGCAGGATGCCCGGCATCACCTTCTTCCGCACCGCCTTCTACACCCCGGTGATCGCCTCCGCCGTCGTGGTGGCGCTGATCTGGGGCTGGGTGCTGGACGACCGCGGCCTGGTCAACGGCCTGCTCGGGCAGTCCGGGCTGGCCGACTCGCCGGTCCCCTTCCTGACCGACCGCTGGCTGCTGCTGTTCAGCGCGATCGCCCTGACCGTCTGGAAGGGCCTCGGCTACTACATGGTCATCTACCTGTCCGCCCTCGCCAACGTCCCGCGCGAACTGCACGAGGCGGCGGCCGTGGACGGCGCCGGCCCGCTGCACCGGTTCCGGCACGTCACCCTGCCCGGGGTGCGCCCGACCATGGTCCTGATCTCCGCGCTGATCTCGGTGAGCTCGCTGCGCGTCTTCTCCGAGCTGTACGTGCTCTCCAACGGCCTGGGCGGCCCGGGCGGCCGGGACATGTCGGTGGTGATGCTGATCCAGATGTACAGCCGCGGCTTCAACGGCCACCTGGGCTACGCCTCGGCGCTCAGCCTGCTGCTGTTCGTCATCACCCTCGGCCCGATGCTGTTCCTGATGCGGCTGAACCGGAAGGCGGCCTGACCCATGACCACCGTCCGCACGAGGGCCACCAGGCCCGACGACCCGACCGGACCCGACCGGACGGCCGAGCCCGTCAAGCCGGCCAGGCCCGCCCGGGGCTTCAACACCCCCTCCACCGCCCAGACCGTCGCCCGCTACCTGCTCCTGGTGCTGGTCCTGCTGCTGGTCATCGGCCCCTTCCTGTGGCAGCTGTCCACCTCCCTCAAGGGCCCCGCCGAGGACGTCTACACCCGCACCCCGAGCTTCCTGCCCGACCAGCCCACCCTGGGCAACTACGGCAAGGTCGCCGACGTCATCCCGGTGTGGACCTACGCGCTCAACTCGGTGATCGTCGCCGCGGTCTGCATCACCGGCAACGTGGTCGGCTGCACGCTGGCCGGCTACGCGCTCGCCCGGCTGCGCTTCCGCGGCGCCAAGCTCGTCCTGGGCCTGTTCCTCGCCACCCTGATCCTGCCCGGCGAGGTCACCATCGTCTCCCAGTACGTGCTGGTGCGCGGCCTCGGCCTGGCCGACACCCTGGCCGGCGTCGCGCTACCGGGTTCGATCGCGATGCTCAACGTCCTGCTGATGCGCACCGCCTTCGCCGCCGTCCCGGTCGAGCTGGACCAGGCCGCGCTGGTGGACGGCGCAAACGTCTGGCAGCGGCTGTGGCACATCGGTCTGCCGAACGTGCGCGGCATGCTCAGCGTGATCGTGATCTTCACCTTCATCGGTGCCTGGGACGACTTCCTGTGGCCGCTGATCGTGCTCAACGACCCGCAGAAGTACACCCTCACCGTCGGGCTCCAGTACCTCAACGGCACCTTCTCCGCCAACCCCCGGCTGATCGCGGCCGGCACCATGATCGCCTTCCTGCCGATCGTCGTGGTGTTCGGCGTCTGCCAGCGCTTCTTCTTCAAGGGCGTCGAGGAGGGAGCCGTCAAGGGATAGCCCGTCAATGGGATAGCCCACCGCCCGTACGCCCCGACCCCGTTGAGGAAGATGCCCGATGACCACCGCTCCCCGTTTCGGTGTCAACTACACCCCCAGCGCCGGCTGGTTCCACCACTGGCTCGACTTCGACCTCGACGCCGTGCGCGCCGACTTCGACTCCATCGCCGCCCTCGGCCTGGACCACGTACGGGTCTTCCCGCTCTGGCCGGTCTTCCAGCCCAACCGCACCCTGATCCGCCCGCGCGCCGTCGAGCAGCTGACGGCCCTGGTGGACGCGGCCGGCGAGCGCGGGCTGGACGTCGCGGTGGACGGCCTGCAGGGCCACCTGTCCAGCTTCGACTTCCTGCCGTCCTGGACGCGGACCTGGCACCGGCGCAACATCTTCACCGACCCCGAGGTTCTCGACGGCCAGGCCGCGTACCTGCGCACCCTCGCCGGAGCGCTGCGCGAGCGCCCCAACTTCCTCGGGATGACGCTCGGCAACGAGATCAACCAGTTCTCCGGCGCCCCGCACCCCGACCCCGACCGGGCCACCCCCGCCGAGGCGGAGGCCTGGCTGCGCCGGATGCTCGACGCCTGTGAGCAGGGCGCCCCCGGCCGGCTGCACCTGCACGCCTCCTACGACGCGGCCTGGTACCTGGACGAGCACCCGTTCACCCCCTGGCACTCGGCCCGGATCGGCGCCGCGACCGCCGTGCACTCCTGGGTCTTCAACGGGACCGCCCAGCGCTACGGCGCCCACTCCACCGCCACCGCGCAGCACGCCGCGTACCTGGTCGAGCTCTCCAAGGCCTGGGCGGAGGACCCGGCCCGCCCGGTCTGGTTGCAGGAGGTCGGCGCGCCCGCCCCGCACATCACCGCGCAGGACGCGGCGCGCTTCACCGGCGCCACCGTGGCGGCCGTGCTGGACTGCCCGGACCTGTGGGGGGTGACCTGGTGGTGCTCGCACGACGTGGACCGCTCGCTCGCCGACTTCCCCGAGCTGGAGTACAGCCTCGGCCTGTTGACCACCGACCGGAAGGTCAAGCCGGCCGGCGCCCGGCTCGCCGAGGCCGCCGCCGAGGCCCGCCGGTCCTGGCAGCCGCCGAAGCCGCGCAGCACCGCCGTGGTGGTCGCCACCGGCGACGAGGTCACCTCGCCGCGGCGCGCGGTCTGCGGCCCCGGCGGTCCGGTGTACGAGGCGTTCATGCGCCTCGCCGAGGACGGTGCCAGGCCGACCGCGGTGCTCGCCGAGCACGCCGAGGACCGCGAGCACCTCGCCGCGCGTGGCATCACCGAGGTGGTCCACCCCTCCGACGTACGTTTCCCCTGACCGTCCCCAGCCCGCAACGGAGCCCGCTGACATGCACGATGACCGCACCCTGGTCGAGTCCCGCCTCAAGCGCGTCCTGGACGAGCGCATCCGCCCGGCCGTGTACCCCGAGTCCGTCCCGCTGGAGGTCGGCATCTGGACGGCGCCCGGCGAGCCCGTCCCGGTCGCCGAGGGCCTGGCCGCCCCGCGCACCCCGATCGCGGTCGGTGACGCCTGGGGCGCGCCCTGGGGCACCAGTTGGATCACCGTGACCGGCACCGTGCCCGAGGCCTGGGCCGGGCGCACCGTCGAGGCACTGATCGACCTGGGCTTCGACGCCAACATGCCCGGCTTCCAGTGCGAGGGCCTGGTCTACCGCCCGGACGGCTCCCCGGTGAAGGGCCTCAACCCGCAGAACCAGTGGGTGCGGATCGCCGCCCCGGCGGCCGGCGGCGAGCAGGTGCTGCTGCACGTCGAGGCCGCCTCCAACCCGGTCATCCTGGACTACCACCCCTTCCTGCCCACCGAGTTGGGCGACAAGGAGACGGCCGGCGACCAGCCGCAGTACAAGCTGGCCCGGATGGACCTGGCCGTCTTCGACGAGACGGTCTGGCAGCTGGTGCTGGACCTGGAGGTGCTCGGCGAGCTGATGGCCGAGCTGCCGGTGGAGGGCCCCCGCCGCTGGGAGATCCTGCGCGCGGTCGAGCGGGCGCTCGACGCGGTCGACCTCCAGGACGTCAACGGTACGGCCGCGGCCGCCCGTTCGCAGCTGGAAGGGGTGCTGGCCGCGCCCGCCGCGCCGTCCGCCCACCGGATCAGCGCGATCGGCCACGCCCACATCGACTCGGCCTGGCTCTGGCCGCTGCGCGAGACCGTCCGCAAGGTCGCCCGCACCACCGCCAACATGACCGCGCTGCTGGAGGACGAGCCGGAGTTCCGCTACACCATGTCCCAGGCGCAGCAGTTCGCCTGGATCAAGGAGCACCGCCCCGAGGTGTACGCCCGGGTCCGGAAGGCGGTGGCGGAGGGCCGGTTCGTGCCGGCCGGCGGCATGTGGGTCGAGTCCGACACCAACATGCCGAGCTCGGAGGCGATGGCCCGGCAGTTCGTGCACGGCAAGCGGTTCTTCCTGGACGAGTTCGGGGTGGAGAACCACGAGGCGTGGCTCCCGGACACCTTCGGCTTCACCGGCGGCCTGCCGCAGATCATCCGCAACGCGGGCTCCAAGTGGCTGCTGACCCAGAAGATCTCGTGGAGCCAGGTGAACCGGTTCCCGCACCACACCTTCCTCTGGGAGGGCATCGACGGGACGAGGATCTTCACCCACTTCCCGCCGGTGGACACCTACAACTGCTCGATGAAGGGCAGCGAGATCGCCCACGCGGCGCGGAACTTCAAGGACAAGGGCGTCGCCCGGCACTCGCTCGCCCCGACCGGCTGGGGCGACGGCGGCGGCGGCACCACGCGCGAGATGGTCGCCAAGGCGGCCCGGATGAAGGACCTGGAGGGCTCGGCCACCGTCCGCTGGGAGGACCCCGCCGAGTTCTTCGCCAAGGCCGAGGCCGAGTACCCGGACCCGCCGGTCTGGGTCGGCGAGCTCTACCTGGAGCTGCACCGCGCCACCCTGACCAGCCAGGCGAGGACCAAGCAGGGCAACCGGCGCAGCGAGAACCTGCTGCGCGAGGCCGAACTCTGGTGCGCCACCGCCGCGTTGCGCACCGGCGCGGCGTACCCGTACGAGCAGCTGGACCGGATCTGGAAGACCGTGCTGCTGCACCAGTTCCACGACATCCTGCCCGGCTCGTCCATCGCCTGGGTGCACCGCGAGGCCGAGGCGACGTACGCGGCGCTGGCCGCGGAGCTGGAGGGGCTGATCGGCGCGGCCCAGCAGGCGCTGGCCGGGGCCGCCGACGGCGGGCGCGAACTGGTGTTCAACGCGGCGCCGCACACCCGCTCGGCGGTTCCGGCGGGCGGGGCCGCCGTGGTCGCGTCGCCGGGCGCCGGCTGCGAGGCGGTCGAGCGGCCGGAGGGCGGCTTCACCCTGCACAACGGCCTGCTGGAGGTCGTCGTGGACGCGGACGGCCTGATCGCCTCGGTGGTCGACCTCGCGACCGGCCGGGAGACCGTCGCCCCCGGCAGCCGGGCCAACCTGCTCCAGCTGCACCCCGACTTCCCCAACATGTGGGACGCCTGGGACGTGGACCAGTTCTACCGCAACACCGTCACCGACCTGACCGGCGTGGACTCGCTCACCGCCACCTGCTCCCCCGACGCGGCCTCGGTGCGGATCGCCCGCTCCTTCGGCTCCTCCACCGTCGTCCAGACCCTCACCCTGCCGGCCGGCGAGCAGCGGCTGGACATCGACACCGAGGTCGACTGGCACGAGACCGAGAAGTTCCTCAAGGCCGCGTTCCCGCTGGACATCCACACCGAGCGCTACGCCGCCGAGACCCAGTTCGGCCACCTCTACCGGCCCACCCACACCAACACCAGCTGGGACGCCGCCAAGTTCGAGGCCTGCAACCACCGCTTCGTCCACCTCGACGAGCCCGGCTGGGGCGTCGCCCTGGTCACCGCCTCCACCTACGGCCACGACGTCACCCGCGCGGTGCGCGCCGAGGACGGCGGGACCACCACCACCGTCCGCTTCTCGCTGCTGCGCGCCCCGCGCTTCCCCGACCCGAAGACCGACCAGGGCCTGCACCGCTTCCGGCACGCCCTGGTGCCGGGCGCGGCGATCGGCGACGCCGTCCGCGAGGGCTACCGGATCGGCCTGCCCGAGCGACGGGTCACCGGCAGCGCCGAGCAGGTCGCGCCGCTGGTGGAGGTGGACGACGACGCCCTGGTGGTGAGTGCCGTCAAGCTCGCCGACGACCGCAGCGGGGACCTGATCGTCCGGGTCTACGAGGCCGGCGGCGGCCGTGTCCGGGGCCGGCTGACCACCTCCTTCCCGCTGGCCGGCGCCGTCCCCTGCGACCTGCTGGAGCGCCCCTGGGACGGCACCCGTGGCGAGGTGGCGGTCGAGGACGGCGCGGTGCGGCTCGCGCTGCGGCCGTTCGAGCTGGTCACGCTGCGGCTCAGCGCGGCCCGCTGAGCCGACGGGCCAGCGGGCCCCCGGGCCCGCTGGTCCGCCGGCCGACGTACGCTGTTCGGCGCCTCGGCCCGCTCGGCCGGGGCGCCGCCCTCATCGACCGCTTGGGAGCCCACCGTGCCCGTCACCCCGCTGTTCGCCGCCGTCGACATCGGCGGCACCAAGATCGCCGGGGCGCTGGTCGACGCCGACGGACGGCTGCGGCACCGGCTCCAGCTGCCCACCCCGGCCGCCGAGCCGGGCGCGGCCGTGCTCGCCGTCGTGCACCGGGTGCTGGAACGGCTCGCCGGCACGGCCGACTGGGCCGCCGTGACGGCCGTCGGGATCGGCAGCGCCGGCCCGGTCGACCTCGCCGACGGCACCGTCAGCCCGGTCAACATCCCTGGCTGGCGCGGCTTCCCGCTGGTCGCCGAGGTCGCCGCGCACCCGGCGGTGGCGGTCCGCGCCCTGCCCGTCCACCTCGCCGGGGACGGCGTGGCGATGGCCGCCGCCGAGCACTGGCAGGGCGCGGCCCGGGGCGCCGCCAACGCGCTCTGCCTGGTGGTGTCGACCGGCGTCGGCGCCGGGCTGGTGCTCGACGGCGTGGTGCGCCCCGGCCCCAGCGGCAACGCCGGCCACCTCGGCCACATCACCGTCGACCTGGACGGCGAGCCCTGCCCGTGCGGCTCGCGCGGCTGCCTGGAAGGCCTCGCCAGCGGCACCGCGATCGCCCGCCACGCGCTCGCCGAGGGCTGGCGGCCCGTGGACGGCGACCGGACGGCCCGCGCCGTCGCCGCCTCCGCCGCCGCGGGCGACCCGGTCGCGCTCGCCGCCTTCGACCGCGCCGCCCAGGCGCTGGCCGCCGGGATCGCCGCCACGGCCGCCCTGGTGGACCTCTCCCGGGTGGTGATCGGCGGCGGCGTGGCCGCCGCCGGGGACGTGCTGCTCACCCCGCTCGCCCGCCACCTGGACCGCTACGCCGCCCTCTCGTACGTCCGCGGCCTGGACGTGCGCCGCGCCGAACTCGGCACCGACGCCGGGCTGATCGGCGCGGCCGCGCTCTGCCGCTGACCCTCCCCGGAGCCGCCCGCATGCCGCAGCCCGCCCTCCCCCCGTTCGCCCTCCTGCGGAATCCCGTCCGCCGCTACGCCTGGGGCTCGACCACCGCCATCCCCGCGCTCACCGGCGCCGCGCCCGACGGCACCCCGCAGGCCGAACTCTGGCTGGGCGCCCACCCCTCGGCGCCGTCCCTGCTGACCGTCGAGGGCTGTGGCGGCGAAAGCGGCGGCATCGAGGGCTACGGCCGCGAGGACGGCCCGCGGCCGCTGGACGGGCTGATCGACACCGACCCGGACGGCTGGCTCGGGCCGGACACCGTACGGCGTTTCGGCCCGGCACTGCCGTTCCTGTTCAAGGTGCTGGCCGCCGAGCGGGCGCTCTCGCTCCAGGTCCACCCCACCCGCGCCCAGGCCGAGGCCGGGTACGCGGCGGAGCAGGCCCGCGGCATCCCGCTGGACGCGCCGGAACGGATCTTCAAGGACCGCGGTCACAAGCCCGAACTCATCTGCGCCCTGGGCGACTTCGAGGCACTGTGCGGCTTCCGCCCGACCACCGGCACCGCCCGGCTGCTGGACGCGCTCGGCGTGCTCCCCGCCTGGGCCACCGCCCTGCGCACCCGGCCCGCAGAGGAGGTGCTGCCCGGCCTGCTGCGCTCCGGGCTGAACGCCTCCGACGGCGAACTCACCGCCGTCACCGGGGCCTTGCGACGCACGGCGGCCGCCGAGGGCCCGTACGCCGCGAGCTGCGCCGCGTACGCCCGCCTCGCCGAGGAGTACCCCGGCGACCGGGGGCTGCTCGCCGCGCTGCTGCTCAACCACGTCCGACTCACCGCCGGGCAGGCGCTGTACCTGGACGCCGGGGTGCCGCACGCGTATCTGCGGGGCGTGGGCGTGGAGTTGATGGCCAACTCGGACAACGTGCTGCGCTGCGGGCTCACGCCCAAGCACGTCGACGCGGACGGCCTGCTGGCGGTCACGTCCTTCCGCCCCGGGGAGCCCGGGGTGCTCCTGCCGCGCCCGCTCGGGAGCGGCACCGGTGCCGGAACCGAGGAGCGGTTCCCCTCACCCGCCGAGGAGTTCGGCCTCTCCCGGCTGCGCCCCGGCGCCACCGCCGTCCGGGGCGACCTCCCCACCCCGCAGATCCTGCTCTGCGTCTCCGGGCAGGCCCGGCTGCGGGCCCCCGGCGGCGCCGAACTCCCCCTCCCCGCGGGCGCGTCGGCCTACCTGCGCCCGGGTGCCGGGCCGGTCGAGCTGACCGGCCCGGGCGCCGAGCTGTTCCGGGCCACCACCGGGTAGCGGCCGACCCCGGGACACCGCCGACCCCGGGTGACGGCCGCCCCCGGGGACACCGCCGCGGGTTCAGGCCCGCGCGGGATGGCCGAACAACAGGTCGTAGCCGTCCGGGAGTTGCTCGATCACCCGGTCCAGCAGTTCCCCCGGGACCAGGTCGGCGACGGTGCTGAGCACGGCCCCGATGTCCCACTGCGCCGTCGCCGGGGTCGCCCCGTCGATCCACCCCACCACGGCCTCCACGAAGCGCTCGGCGCTCAGCGGCTCGGCCGCGGGCCCGGCGTCGCGCAGCAGCGACGCATAGGTGACGGGCAGCACGGCGGCGAGTTCGTTCCGGTCGGACCCCACCAGGTGCTCACCGAGCAGGGCGAGCACGACCCGGGCGGCATGGTCCGCCTCGGCCTCGCCCCGGTACTCGCCGCGCTCCACGACGCGGGCGAGGAAGTCCTCCCAGGAGATGGTCATCGCGTCCTCCTTCCGGTCGGCGCCGGCCGGACCGACGGCGGCCTGCTCGCCCTGAGCCGGGAGGGAAATCGCAGCCCGTGACCACCGCGGGACGTACCGGTGCCCGTGCTGCTCAGCGTAACTCGCGCCGGCGCCTTCGGAACCTGCCTGCCGCCATTGGGAATGTGGGACCGCACGGCCCGCCCGGGCCCCGGGGGTGCCGACCGGGCGGACCGACACCGTCGTCGATCACGCCACCGGCCCGCGTCGGCGGTTCAGCCCGCCGAGGCGTGGCACCGCCTGCGCGGCCGCCGGGACGGCAGCAGCCCACCGCCGGCCGCACCGGCCGGTACGCGCTGCGCCGGGGCCGTCGCGGCCACCGTCGTGGCGGCACCCGCCGCCGTACCGGCCGTCACCGGCGTCCCGGCCGGAACGGTCGTCGCCGCGGTCACCGTCGTGGCCGCCAGGGCCGCCTGGGCGCGGGCCCCCTCCGTCATGAACGCCGAGAGAAAGACCCGCTCGGCCGGGCTCAGCGCCCGCGAGCGGCCGGATTCGCGGTCCCGCGCGACCACCACGGTCCGCGCCCGCATATAGGTCAGCCGGTCCCGGCAGACATTCACCTCGACCTGCGCGGAACTCCGTCCGAGCCGCTCCACGGTGAGCCGCACCGCCAACGGCTCCGGCCGGTGGTGCAACTGCTCGAGGTAGTCGATCTCGTGCCGCGCGATAATGAATCCGGACGGGAACAGCGACTCCCGTACGGCGGTTTCGTGGTGGCAGAACAGGTCGTAAATCCCCTCCTGGACGTAGCCGACCAGGCGGGCGTTGTTGATGTGCCCGTTCTCGTCGACGTCGCTCCACCGGGTGGGGCAGGACAGCACGTGCACGCCCGGCTGGACCGCGCTCACTGCCGGGTCAGCCCGGCACCGGCGGGGAGCAGCGCGCGCTGCAACCTGGCGTAGTAGCCGGAGTGTTCGGCCGCCATCCGGGCCGCCGTCCACCCCTCCTCGGCCGCCTCGGCGGCGGCCTGGACGACCAGACTGTCCAGCACCGCGTCGACCGCGCGGCACAGGTCGTGAACGGCCGCGAGCCGCTCGGTCACATCCGCCCCGCTTCCCGCGTTCCGGGACGGGAAGGCTGCCAGAGATTCCATCGCGAGCTGAAGGTCGTCAACTCCATCCGGCCGTGTTTCCACAGGGAAATTCCGCATGTTTTTCTCCATGACTCATTCGGCCTTTACGGCCCAGTAGCTAGCGTTCGAATACACCGGATCGGTGTCGACCCCCCGACCCCACGACGCTATCCCAGCCGACCGGGGTCGACGGATGGTTTGCGGACCGCGACGGAAAACTGACCTCCATCGGAGTAGTTTGTCGGTGTACACAATATGCCCCATCAGCCGAATGCCGTCCGCAATTCGGGTGGTATCTCCGACGCGCGCCCCGGGATCGGCCCCCCGGGGTCCGAAATCTGCTACCGGACACTCCACCACCTCGCCTTGTAGAGGTGCGTGCCGCGCAGCACCCGCGTCCCCTCCGGCCGGTGCAGGGTGATCACCGAGGTGCACCAGTCGCACGGAGCCGTGTGTTCGGGCGCCACCGTGAGCAGCCGGCCGGTGCCGGGCTCGTCACCGACGCTCTTGAGGTCCCGCTCGGCCGCCGGATCGGCCAGGTGCACGGCGGTGAAGCGGTCGGCCGCCGGGTCGTAGCGCCACAGGCCGGCCGACGTGGTCACCCAGAACCGGCCGGGAGACGCCGACACCGCCGCCAGGTCGTGCCCGCCGCGGGCCGGCAGCGGGCTGCTCCGCACCTCGGCGAGGGTCGGCGCGGCCGGGGTGCCCCCGACCCGCAGCGCGGTCAACGCCGTGTCGCCGAGCACCAGGAGCAGGCCGGTCCGCCCGTCCCAGTGGACCCCGTGCGCGCCGGGCAGCGGGAACTCCGCGTACGCCGCGGCCCGCGGCCCCTGCGAGGCCGCGTACAGCCGCACCCAGCCGCCCCTGCTCGCCGCCACGGCCACGTTGCCGTCCGGCAGCAGCTCGATGCTGTGCGGGTTGGCGGCCGTCCCCAGGTCCGCGGCCCAGTGGACGCGGCCGGTGGTGGTCTCCACGACCGCCGCCAGTCCGCCGGAGGCGGTGGTCAGCAGATAGCGACGGCCCTGCCGGACCCGGGACTTCACCTCGTCCGGGTCGGTCCAGCTGCGCGCGGGTGCCAGATCCGCCAACTCCGTTGCCCGGTCGGCGCTCCACGCCCAGACCACCGGCAGCCGGTCCGGGCCCCGGTAGGCCATCAGCTCCTCGGCGCTCTGCAACACCAGCACACTGCGCGAGGCCTGGTCCACGACCGCCACCTGCCGGCCCGGGGACCCGGCCCACGCGCCGTTCCCGGGCGCGCAGAGCAGCAGGGCGACCGCGAGGGCCGGCGGCGTTCTCCTCAGCACGCCTTCACCGTCGGTGCTGCGCGCCGACTCCGCTCGGCGGCACGTCCGAACGGACGATCGACGTCGCGGACGGGGGACGGCGACTCCGGCGGCGGGTCCGCCTCCCAACGCCCGGCGGCCCGGCGCCCGGAGACGTCGGTCCGCGCGCCGCGCCAGCCACCCTGTCAGTCCCGCAGCAGCTCAAGGGCCCGCGTCCAGTCGTACGAACCCGGCGTGAAGTCCGCGATCCGCACCCCCATCCGCCGCAGCCTCGCCAGGCTCTCCCCGTACGCCGGGTGCGCCGACTGCGCCGCGCTCAGGCAGGGCTGCACGGCGACGGGGACACCCCAGCCGTACGACTCGCAGAGGATTCCGAGGGCGAGGGTGTCGGAGATGCCGAGGGCCCACTTGTTGATCGAGTTGAAGGTGGCCGGGGACACCACGATCGCGTCCGGATCCGGCAACGGCCGGGGCTCGCCCGGCTTGCGCCAGGCCGAACGGATCGGGTACCCGGTCTGCGCGACGATCGCCTCGGCGTCGATCATCGGCATCGCGTGGGGCGTCGCCACCACCCCCACGTCCCACCCCTGCCCCTGCGCGGCCGCGATCAGCTCCCCCACCCCACCCGCGACCCCCGCCGCGCACACCACCACGTACAGCACCGGCTTCTTCGCCTCGGACACCTTAGGACTCCCCACTCCCGGCCCACCTGCGGACCCCAGAACAGTAAGCCGTCCGCCCGGTCCGCTCCGTGCTGCCCGACCTCGGCGGAACCCTCCGCTCCGGCACCCGCCCCGGCCTGGGACGATGGGGGTGTCGAGGGCCGATCGAGCAGGGGGACCGCATGGAGCTACGGCAGCTGCGCTGTTTCGTGGCCGTCGCCGAGGAGCTGCACTTCGGACGGGCCGCCGAGCGGCTGTTGCTCGGGCAGCCCGCGGTGAGTCAGCAGGTCCGGCGGCTGGAACGGGAGTTGAGGGTCGAGTTGTTCGACCGGTCGCCCCGGTACGTCCGGTTGACCCCGGCCGGCGAGCGCTTCCTGGGTGCGGCCAGGGACGTGCTGGCCGCCGAGAGCGCCGCCCGGGCCGTGGCCGCCGGCCTGGCCGCGCCCGCCGCGCTCCGGCTCGGCACCGTCACGGGGCTCGGTGAGCGGCTCGACCTGATCCTGGACACCTACCAGCGGCGGGCGCCCGAGGTGCGCGTCGAGCTTCAGGACGCCCCGGTGCGGGAGCGGCTGGCCCGCCTCGCGGACGGCCGCCTCGACGCCGCGTTCGTCCGGGGTGCGATCGCCGAGCAGAGCCCGGAGCTCCGGTTCCTGCCCGTCTGGCAGGACGAGCTGGTGCTGGCGCTTCCCGGCCGGCACCCCCTCGCCGACCGGTCCGAGGTCGATCTCGCGGAACTCGCCGACCTGCCGCTCCGGTTGACCGAACGCCGCAACCATCCGGCGCTGGTGGACCTGGTGGGCTCCTGCGCGAGGGCCGGCTTCGAGCCGACCCTCGGCCCGCCCCACGGCTCGCTCCAGGACACCCTGGCGTCGATCGGCACCGGCACGCCGATGTGGACGGTGGTTTACGCCGCGAACGCCCGGATGGTGAACGCCCGCCGGATCGCCTTCCGCCCCTGCCGGACCCCGCTGGCGCTGCCGACCTCGATCGCCGTCCGGCGTTCCGGCCCGCTCCCCCGGCTGCTCCTGGAAGCCTGCCGATCGACGGCGACCCGGGACGATCGGGATTCGTGATCGCTGCCAGAACGATTCCGGTCTGGGTGCGGAGGGCCCGCCCGGGGTGGACTGTTCCCAGCCGGAGATCCCGGTGGAACAACCCGGTCAGGAGCCGAGGATGCCGATCGTCACCATTCAGCAGGGCCCGCGCGAGGTCGAGCAGAAGCGCGAGCTGGTCAAGCGGGTCACCGAGGCCTTCGTGGAGGCCCTGGAGGTCCCCGCCGAGAGCGTGTACGTGTGGATCCAGGAGTACCCGGCGGAGAACTGGGGCGCGGCCGGCAGGCTCGTCGCGGACCGGTAGCCGCCCCGGACGGCGGGCGCCGGAACCGGCCCCACGCCGCACCGCGCCATCCCCGCGCCGCCGCACAGGAAGTCGGGTAGGCCGACTTCCTGTGCGGCGGCCGCTTCGCGGCACTCGCTCAGGGGGCCGCGTAGCGAGTGACGTTGGTGATCCGGCAGTTGACCTTGCCGGACACCTGCGCCGCCCCCGGGGCCTTCTGCACGGCAGCCTGGTTGGGGGCGAGGTTGTTGGTCGCGGCGGCGCCCTCGGCAACGCGGGTACCGGAGGCGTCGGTGAACTCCAGTTGCACGATGTAGTTACTGCTCTTGCTGCTGTGGTTGGTGATCTTGACCTCGGCCTCGGGCATCTTCAGCACGTCGTTGACCGTGCACTTGGTGATCTCGGCGTCCTTGACGGCGTCGCCGCCACCGGCGGGGGCCGCGGCCGGCGGGGCGGCCGCGGGAGCGGTGTCGCCCGCGGCGGGAGCCGCCGGGGCGCCGGCGGTGGTCGCGACGACAGCCGGGGCGGTGGTCTTGCTGCTGGTGGTGGTGCTGGGGTCGCATGCTGCCAGACCGAGAACGGTGGCGCCGGCGGCGAGCAGGGTGAGGGCGGTGCGACGCATGGGTTCCTCTGGGACGTGGTGCGGTTGGTTGGAGCGACCGTAGCGATGCGCACCGTTCCGCGCGGATCCCGTGACGGGTCCGTGACCGGTCCGGGACCTACTCGTCGGTCAAGATCGGAGAACAGTGGACCGCGGCCTCGAGAATTCGCGAATACGGTCGACAGACGCACATATGACGCCCCATCAGGTCGCCCGGAGCGCGGCCGCGCAGTCCGCCGCCGCGTCGGCGCAGCCCCAGCTGAGGGTGACGCCGGCGCCGCCGTGGCCGTAGTTGTGGACGATGCGGCCGGCCGGGTCCGGTTCGAGGCGGGGGCCGCCGTGGCGGGCGGGGCGCAGGCCGACGGCGTGGCCGATGACGCGGGCGTCGCGGAGGGCGGGGATGCGGGCCGTGCAGCGGGCCAGGATGGCTGCCGCGGTGGCGGGGTCGGGTGCGGTGTTCCAGTCGTCCGGTTCGAAGGTGCCACCGAGGACGACGTCGGCGCTGCGGGGGTAGATGTAGGTGTAGCCGGACGGGTCGTCCTGGATGCGCGTCGAGGTGGGCAGGCCGGGGTTGCGGACCAGGACGAGCTGGCCGCGCACCGGGTGGACGGCCGGGTCCTCGCAGAGCTGCCGGGCGCCGATTCCGGTGGCGTTGACGACCACGGGTGCCCAGGCCCGGGCCTGGTCGAGGGTGTCGAGGCGGCGGTGGACGATCCCTCCGCCGCGGTCGAGGAACCGGCCGAGCAGCCAGGGCAGGTAGAGCGGCATCTCGACGGCGGGGGCGGTGAACGACCAGCCGTCCGCGCAGTCCGGTCCGCGTTCGACGGCCGTCAGCCGGCGCAGGTCGGGGACGGCGCCGCCCCACCAGGGCAGGCCCGCCGGCTGCTCCTCGTGCTCCAGCATGCGGGTGCTGCGCATCGAGACGCCGGGGACGCCGTCGGCGGCCTGGCGGGCGAACTCGGCGAAGGCGGTCGCGGACCAGTCGGCCACCCGGCCGCTGGTGCCGGTGGCGACCGGGAACCAGACGGCCGCGGCTACGGCCGAGGTCGTCGACAGCAGGCCGTCGGCCGTCACCACGACGACCCGAAGCCCCTTCTCCTGTAGCCGGATCGCTGTGGTGAGCCCGATGATCCCGCTTCCGACCACGACGACGTCCATCGTGAACTCCTCGCTCGAAGGGCGGCCCGCCGGGGTGCCGGCGGCCGTCTCCAGGAAAGCCGGTCACGCCGGAGTCCGTCCAAGACCGGTGCTGTCCGGAAGCGATGAGCCGCCCTTGTCATCGCCGGATGGATCTGCGCTGCATGCGCTACTTCTCCGTGCCGGCCGAGGAGTTGAGCTTCACCCGGGCCGCCGGCCGGCTGCGCGTGGCGCAGCCTGCACTGAGCCGGCAGATCAAGGCGTGGGAGCGGCAGCTCGGCGCGCGGCTGGTCGAGCGCACCGGCAAGGGCTGTGCGCTGACGCCGGTCGGGCGGGCGGTCGCCGAGGAGGCACGGCGGGTGCTGCGGGAGGTGGCGGCGGCCGAGGAGCGGGTGGCGGCGGCGGCGCGGGGGCGGGAGGGGCGGCTACGGGTGGCGTACACCCGGTCCGCCCGGGGCGGGATCTGCGACGTCCTGGTGACGGAGTTCCGCAACCGGTACCCGCGGCTGGACGTCGCGCTGCAGACCGGTTGGACGTCGCACGGCGTCGCCGAGCTGCTCGCCGGGCGGCTGGCCGCGGCGTTCGTCCGGCCGCCGCTCGACGTTCCCGGGCTCGCCTGCCGGATCATCGCCGAGGAGGAGCTGCTGCTCGCCGTTCCGGCCGGCCATCCGCTCGCCCGGACCGGGCCCGGATCGGCCGGCACCGGATCGCGGACGAGCCGGCGGTGCTGTGGCCGCGCGAGAACGGGCCCGGGATGCACGCGCTGATCACCGGGCAGCTGTGGCCGGGCGGGGCGCCGCGGATCGTCCGGGCGGAGCCGGACGACGAGCAGTTGCTGCTGGCCGTGGCGGCGGGGCACGGCATCGCGCCGATCCCCGGGGGGCGGGCCCGGGTGTTCCGGATCCCCGGCGTCTGCCTGCGCCGGCTCACCACCCCGGTGCCGACCGTCACCCTGGGGCTGGCCAACAACCCACGCACGGCGCCGCCGGCCGTCCAGCTGCTGCTCGCGATGGCCCCGCCGCTCGGGGCGGCGCGGGCGTCGACGGAGTCACCGGCGCCGACGCCGGGCGACGGCATCCGGCTGTGATCGAACGGCCGGTATGCGGGAGCCAGGCCGAGCAGTACCGGCTGTCCACCTGACCGACCCCCGGGCCGCGACCGCCCCGGTGCCCGCCCCCGCGAACCGGCGGGGGCGGGCCCGGCCGTCCGGGGCCTCAGCCGAGGGTGGAGCCGGTGATCGGGGCGGAGAGCTCGACGGTCTCGCCGTTCCGTCCGGCCTTGACGAACTGCCAGCTCAGGCCGCTGATGACGCCCTTGTCCAGCGGGGCCAGCTTGGCGAAGGCCGGCTGGCTGAGGTCGATGTGGGTGGAGTCGCAGGAGGGACACTGGTCCTTCACCGGGACGGTGATGGTCTTGCCCTGGTAGGTCACCTTGACCGAAATGCCCTTGCAGACCGGGTCGTTGTTCGGGTTGGCGGTGGTCCACCAGGTGTGCGAGACGGCGACCAGCATCTGGGTGGCGGCGTTGATCTGGGTGCCGCAGGCGCCGTAGCCGGCGTCGTTGTAGTAGGTGGCCTTGCCGGTCATGGGCTTGTTGATCGGTATCGCGGCGCTGGCGGAGCCGGCCGTGAGGGCGATCAGGGCGGCTGCGGCGAGCGGGGCGCCCGCGAGGATCCTGAGGTTCTTTCCGATGGCGCGCATGGTCCGTTCCCTCCGGTTGCGGTGCAGGGCATGGTGAAGAGCATGTGCATGACAGGCGGAACTCGACACGCCCGTACGACAGTTCGCCGACCGAACGTCCGCCCTCGTGAAGGAAACGTATGCGCCCGACCGCAAGGTGGTCCAGACCTCCGCGATGTTGCCATGAACACAAGGCAAGCATCTTTACCAATGCGGCCGAAGGGGCGAAGATGCGTGACCGCCCCGCCACGGAGGGTGTTGACAGGCCGTCACCCGAGCCTCCGGAGGCCCCCTCAGATGCGTACCTCGCTCGCCGCCCTGCTCCTCGGCACCGTCCTGCTCCCGACCGCCGCCCCCGTCACCGCCGGTGCCGCACCCCGCGAGGTGAACCAGGGTTACAGCATCCCGGTGGCCGGCGTGACCGACCTCGGCGCCCTGCCCGTCCTCGGCAGCCTCGGGCTGGACTTCGCCCGCCTGCTCACGCAGTAGCGTCCGCGCCGGCCTCCGCGCCGACGTCCGGCCACCTCCGAGCAGCCGGGTCGGACCGAGCCGTCCGGCCGGGGTCCCCGATCCCCCACCAAGATCCCTCCACCCGGGTTACCCTCGTCCCGCGCGGCGACCACCCGCGCGGCCGACCGAGGGGGGAACGGATGATCGGGGACCTGCTGCCGGACGTCGTGGTGACCGAGGTGGCCTACGACGACCCGCCGGAGGCCCGGCTGGAGCCCGAGGAGGAGCCGGCCGTCGCCCGGGCCGTCGACAAGCGGCGCCGCGAGTTCACCACCGTCCGGCACTGCGCCCGGGCCGCCCTCGCCCGCCTCGGCGTCCCGTACCGGCCGCTGGTCCCGGGCCTGCGCGGCGCGCCGAGCTGGCCGGACGGCGTGGTCGGCAGCCTCACCCACTGCGACGGCTTCCGCGCGGCGGCCGTGGCCCGGGCCGGCACCCTCGCCTCCGTCGGCATCGACGCCGAACCCGCGCTGCCGCTGCCCGAGGGCGTCCAGGAGGCGGTCGCGCTGCCGGTGGAGCGGCAGCGGCTCGCCGAGTTGGCCGCCGGGCACCCGGACGTGCCCTGGGACCGCATCCTGTTCAGCGCCAAGGAATCGGTGTACAAGGCCTGGTTCCCGCTGACCCTGCTCTTCCTGGACTTCGCGGAGGCCGAACTGGACCTCTCCCCCGACGGCACCTTCACCGCCCGGCTGCTCGTCCCCGGCCCGGTGGTCGGCGGCCGCCGGATCGACGGCTTCGACGGCCGCTGGGCGGTCCGGGACGGGCTGCTCGCCACCGCCATCGCCGTCTCTCCCTGACCCGTTGTCTTCCCTGACCTGCCGTCTCCCCTGACCTGCCGTCGGCGCCGCATATCCTCGACCCCGTGACGGTGACCTATGTGATCGACGGCAACAGGATCGAGACCCTGGAGGACTTCTGGGACACGGTCGGACGGACCATCGGCGAGGACGGCTACTTCGGCCGCAACCTCGACGCCTTCGCCGACTGCCTGCGCGGCGGCTACGGCACCCCCGAGGACGGCGACTGGGTCATCGAGTGGCGCCACCACGAGGTCTCCCGCCGCCACCTCGGCCACCCGGAGACGGTCCGCCAGCTGGAGCTGCGGCTGGCGCGGGCCCACCCCACCAACCGGGCGCAGATCACCGCCCAGCTGGACGCCGCCCGGGCGGGCCGGGGGCCGACGGTCTTCGACTGGCTGGTCCGGGTCATCGAGGAGGAGCACCCGGGCGGCCTGCGCCTGGCCTGAGCCGCCCGCTCTCCGCAGCCGGCCCGCCCCGAACCACCTGCCACCTGCCACCTGCCACCTGCCACCTGCCACCTGCCCCGAACGACCTCCGCCGCCCGGCTACAGCACGTCAGAGAGCCGTACGAAGCGCCGTCCCGCCGCCAGCAGCCCCGGCACCGCCGCCGCCACCCCGGGGGCGGTGCCGCCGCCCGGATGGTTCAGATGGCCGATCACGATCGCGCCGGGCGGGGCGGAGGCCACCTCCTGCCGCACCTCGGCGGCCCGCAGCGTCGCCCCGCCGTCCCCGTTCACGGTGAAACCGGCCACCCGCTGGCCGAGGTCGGCGACCACCCGGGTGGCGACGTCGTCGTAGTGCGCGGTGCCGGAGCGGAAGAACCGGGGCGGGTGCCCGAGCAGCTCGGCGAGCTTGTGGGAGTTGCCCGCCACCTCGTCGTACACCTCGCCGACGTCGCGCGTGCCGGCGATGCCGTAGGCGGAGCGGCCGGTGACCGAGAGCGGGCGGTGGACGGTGCCGTGGTTGCCGATCTCGAACAGCGGGTCGGCGGCGAGCCGCTCGAACTCCTCCGGGTTGGCGTCGATCCAGCGGGCGTTCAGGAAGAGGGTGGCCGGCACGCCGTGCGCCCGCAGGAAGTCGATCAGGTCGGCGTCGTAGCCGTTGCCGCCCGGGCCGCCGCAGGCGTCGAAGGTGAGCGCCGTGGCGCTCTCGCCGTCCGGCAGCGCGGTGATCACCCCGGACACCTCCAGCCCCCAGTCGCCCGGGGCCTGCCCGCCGTACCGCTCCACCACCTCGGCCCGGGTCGGCTCCCGCGCCGGCTGCTTCGCGGCCCCCGGCGCGGGCGTGGGCTCCGGCCCTGCCGTCGGCGCGGCGGCGGCCTCGGCGGACCCGTCGGACCCGTCGGCGGGTGTCGCGAGCGGTACAGCGGACGGTACAGCGGACGGCGCGTCGGACGGTATCGCCGAGGCCGCCGAAGCGGAGCCGGCCGGCGGGAGCAGGGGCGAGCCGGCGCCCGTCGCCCTGGTCCGGCATCCCGCCAGCGCTCCTCCGGCCACCACCATGAGCAGCGTCCGTCGCCTCACCGACACATCCGTCTCCCATTCGCACTAGTTCTCATATAAACCGATGACATGACTATGAACCGACCAATCGTCACTCCCCGCAACTCGCCCCCACCCCCGCCCGGCGCCTCTTCACCGGCCCGCCCCACCGCCGTGGACCCCGACTCACCCCCGGTTCACTCGCCGGGGTAGGCACGCGAGCGACCCGCCCGCCCCGAACCGGAGACCTCGATGCCGACCGAGCCCCACACCCCGCGCCATGACCAGCCGACCGACCAGCCCGCCGACCGACCGGACTCACAGCCCGCCCGCCGCGACCTGCTCCGCACCGGCCTCGTCACCGGCACCGCCACCGCCCTCGGCCTGACCGCCACCACCGGCCGGGCCGGCGCCGCCCCCACCGACGCCCCCGGCACCACACCCGGCGGCACCCCCGCAGACCGCACCCTCACCCTCACCGGCCATCTGCCCACCGGCGCCCCCGACTTCGTCCACCTCCCCGTCGAAGTGCCCGACGGCGTCCGCGAGATCGCCGTCTCCTACCGCTACGACAAGCCCCCGGTCCCGGCCGGCACCCCCGGCAACTCCTGCGACATCGGCATCTTCGACGACCGGGGCACCGACCTCGGCGGTCCCGGCTTCCGCGGCTGGTCCGGCGGCTTCCGCACCGAGTTCAGCCTCTCCCGCGGCGCCGCGACCCCTGGCTACCTCCCCGGCCCGATCGACCCCGGCACCTGGCACGTGGTCCTCGGCCCCTACCAGATCGCCCCGCAGGGCCTGGAGTACCACGTCGAGGTCACCCTCCGGTTCGGTGCGCCCGGGCCGCGGTTCACCCCCCACTACCCGGCGGAGCGGGCCCGCGGCCGCGGCCGGGCCTGGTACCGGGGCGACTGCCACCTGCACACCGTCCACTCCGACGGGCGGCGCACGCCCGAGGAGGTGGCGGCCGGGGCCCGCGCGGCCGGCCTGGACTTCATCGTCTCCACCGACCACAACACCAGCTCCTCGCACGCCTCCTGGGGCCCGCTGGCCGGCCCCGACCTGCTGATCCTGGCGGGCGAGGAGATCACCACCCGCAACGGCCACTGGCTGGCCCTCGGCCTGGAGCCCGGCCAGTTCGTCGACTGGCGCTACCGCTCGCGCGACGAGGAGTACCCGCGCTTCGTCCGCCAGGTCCACCGGGCCGGCGGCCTGGTGGTGCCCGCGCACCCGTACTGCCCGTACGTCGCCTGCCAGTGGAAGTTCGGCTACGAGGGGGCCGACGCCGTCGAGGTGTGGAACGGCCCCTGGACGTACGACGACGAGTCGGCGGTGGACACCTGGGACGGCCGGCTCGCCGTCGCCCTGCGCGAGGGCCGCTCCTGGCTGCCCGCCCTGGGCAACAGCGACGCGCACAGCGAGCCGCAGCCCATCGGCTCCCCGCACACCGTGGTGCTGGCCGAGGACCTCACCCGGGACGCGGTCCTGGACGGGCTGCGCGCCGGGCGCAGCTGGCTGGCCGAGTCCTCCGCCGTCCAGCTCGACTTCACCGTCACCGGACACGGCCGCCGGGCGGGCATCGGCGAGGAGCTGACCGTTCCGGCCGACGCCCCGCTGGACGTCCGGCTCACCGTGTCCGGGGTGCCAGGCGGGACGGTCCGCCTCCTCACCGACGAGGGGCAGCTGCACCAGGAGTCGCTGCCCGCCGACGGCTCCGGCACCGTGGTCTGGCGCACCACCGCCTCGCTCGCCGCCTACGTCCGGGCCGAGGTGCGCCACCCGAAGGCGGACGGCACCCCGGGCAGGGGCAACTCGATGGGGCCGGACCTGCCCTGGGGGCCGATGGCGGCGCTCACCAACCCGATCGTGCTGCGCACCGAGGACCGGTAGGGCCCCACCCCCGGACCTCGGCCTTCCGCCGGCCCACCGACCCGCCCAGGAACCGGATGGGGGACGACTCCGCCACCCGTTTGGACTAGGTTGATCCCCGAAACGCATCAGTCGTAGGGACGAGGCGGTCGGTTGTCCGGTACAGGGGCCGACCAGCCCCTTCGCACGCCGACCGCCCCGCCCCCCGGCTACCCGACCGTCCCCGGCCCGCGAAGGGATCAGCAGCTGTGAACCGTACGACCGTAGGTGGGCCGGAGCTCGGGGGCGGCCGGGGCGCCGGGGGCGTCCTCGTCCTCGTCGACCCGGACGGGGCCGGGAACAGCCCGGTCGCGGAGCTGCTCGCCCGGGAGCTGAACCCGAGCGTCCACCTGCGGACGGACGACTTCCTGCGGGTCATCCGCAGCGGCCAGCTACCGCCCCACCTGCCCGAGGCCGGGCGCCAGAACGCCACCGCCCTGGCCGCCGCGGCCCAGGCCGCGTTCGCCTACGCGACCCGTGGCTACCAGGTCGTGGTGGAGGCACCCGCCGTCCCGGCCGCCCTCGACACCTTCCGCCGCGAGAGCCGCACCACCGGCGCCGCCCTCCACTACGTCGTCCTGCACGCCGGCCCGGCCGCCGAGGACGCCGACCACGCCCTGGACACCACCGCCCTCACCCCCGAGACCACCGCCGAATCCGTCCTGGCGGCCCTCACCCACCGCACCCACCTGCTCGGCTGGTAGGGCGGCTCGGGCCCCGGGCTCCTCAGGCGCCCACCACCCCGTCGATCGCCTCCCGCAGGAAGTCGGCGTGTCCGTTGTGCCGGGCGTACTCGTGGATCAGGTGGAGCATCACCAGTCGCAGCGACACCTCGGCGTCCCACCGGGCCTGGTGGCCGGTGACGTCGAGGGACTCGGCGGCGAGCTCGATGCGCCGGGAGTGCTCGACCTCGGTCCGCCAGGCGGTGAAGGCCTCGGCCCGGGTGGCACCGGCGGCGTCGTACGCGACCTGGTAGTCGCCGTCCTCGGACCAGACCAGCGGCAGGTCCTCGCCGTTGATCACCCGGCGGAACCAGGTCCGCTCCACCTCCGCCATGTGCCGGACCAGGCCGAGCAGGCTGAGCGTGGAGGGCGGGCTGGAGCACAGCCGCAGCTGCTCGTCGGTCAGACCCTCGCACTTCAGGGCGAGGGTCGCCCGGTGGAAGTCGAGGAAGCCGCGCAGCATCTCGCGCTCACCGCCGGTCAGCGGCGGGACGGGGCGGTCGTCGGGGACGGTCACGGTGTCGTTCTCCTCGCGGTGGTCGGCGGTACCCGCGGACTGTAGCGAACCACCCGGCCCGTCCGGAAAGCGTTTTCCTCCGCTCTCGCATCGCCCTGTCACATCCGCGGGCCCTCCGGTGTCTTCATGTCCGGCGAACCCGCCGCACACCACCGCACCACCGAACCACCGCACCGGGAGGACACCATGGCACTGCGACTGCCGAAGGCCCAGCTGCCCGCCGAGCTGAGCGAGAACATGATCAAGGGCTTCGGGACGGAGCTCGAACCCGTCGAGGCGATCTGGCACAACCCCGGCGTCGCCACCGCGAACCTGGACTTCTCCCGCCGGATCGCCGAGTGGGACGCGCTCGACGAGAGCCTCAAGTCCTTCGCGCACATGGCGGTGGCCGCGCAGGTCGGCTGCGGCTGGTGCCTGGACGTCGGCTACTTCCAGGCGCGGAACCAGGGCCTGGACCTGGCCAAGGCCGGCCAGGTGCCGAACTGGCGGGCGTCCGGGGCCTTCACGCCGCTGGAGCGGGAGGTGATGGAGTACGCCGAGGCCATGACCATGACCCCGCCGACCGTCACCGACGAGCTGTACGAGCACCTGCTGGACGAGCTCGGCCCGGCGGCCATGGTCGAACTCACCGCCTACGTGGCCTTCGTCAACATGGCCGCCAGGAACAACACCGCGAACGGCGTCCGCTCCCAGGGCTTCTCGGACTCCTGCGAGGCCCCCCTGGCCCGGCGCGGCGCCGCCGACGACGCGCCCGGGGCGTCGCCGGCATGACCGAGGACCCCTTCGTCACCCACCGCACCCTGCTCTTCACCGTCGCCTACGAGCTGCTCGGCTCCGCCGCCGACGCCGAGGACGTGCTGCAGGAGTCCTGGCTGCGGTGGGCCGAGGCCGACCACGACCGGGTGCGGGACCCGCGCTCGTACCTCATCCGGACCGTCACCCGCCTGGGCCTCAACCGGCTGCGGACGCTCTCCCGCCGACGCGAGCAGTACGTCGGCCAGTGGCTGCCGGAGCCGCTGCTCACCAGCCCCGACGTCGCCGAGGACGTCGAACTCGCGGAGAGCGTCTCGTTCGCGATGCTGACCGTGCTGGAGACCCTCGGGCCGACCGAGCGGGCGGTGTTCGTGCTCCGCGAGGTCTTCGAGCTGCCGTACGAGGAGATCGCCGAGGCCCTCGGCAAGACCTCGGCCGCCGTACGGCAGGTCGCCCGCCGGGCCCGCGGGCACGTGGCGGCCCGCCGGCCCCGGGTGCGGGTGAGCCGCTCCGAGCAGCAGCAGGTGGTGGAGCGCTTCCTGGAGACCCTGCGCACCGGACGGTTGCAGGACCTGGTGGCGGTGCTGGCACCGGACGTCGTCCTGGTCGCCGACGGCGGCGGGATCGCGGCGGCCGCCGCCGCCCCGGTGCACGGGGCCGAGGCGGTGGCGGCGCTGCTCGCGCGCACCGGCCGGCTGCCGGTCGCGTTCGACACCGCCACGGTGTGGCTCAACGGCGCACCGGCCGGCCGGATCGACATCGGCGGCGAGCCCTCGGTGGTGAGCCTCGCGGTGGAGGACGGCCGGATCACCCGGGTCTACGTCGTGCGCAACCCGCAGAAGCTGACCCGGCTCGACGCCCCGGCCGCCCTCACCCGGTAGCCGCCCGCCGCCCCCGTCGCGTGGTGGTGCCCCGCGTCCTCTCGGAGCACCACCACGCCCCCCGTCGCCCCCTGGACACCGGAGACCCCGACATCACGTACCGTGTTCGGACCACCACAGGTTTGGGTACGTACCTCGGCACGCCCGACGGCCGGGCGCCCACCGACCAGGAGACCCAGCGGCCCATGGACCACAACCGCATCCCCCCGACCGTGCGCCAGACCTACGGCGTCGACGACCTCAGCACGGCCCCGTCATTCGCCGGAGGTTTCATCAACTTCGGCTACTGGCAGGGGATCGACCTCGCCGCCCCGACCCCCGAGGACCGGGTTCGCAGCCAGGAGCAGCTGTACCGGCGGGTGTTGCGGGAGTTCCCCGAACCGCGCGAGCGCCTGCGGCTGGCGGAGGTGGGTTGCGGGCGCGGCCTCGGGAGTGCTCTCGCCCTGCGGGAGTTCCGCTTCGCGGGGGTGACGGGCGTGGACATCCACCCGGACCAGATCGAGCGGGCCCGGGCCGTCAACGCGAGAGCCCTGGCGACGTACCCCGATCGGCTGGCTTACACCCTGGGCTCGGCGGACGAACTCCCGTTCTCCGACGGCTACCTGGACGGCGTCTTCTCCGTCGAGGCCGCCCAGCACTTCCGCGAACTGACCGGCTTCGCCCGCGAGTCCGCCCGCGTCCTGCGATCGGGCGGCCGCCTCGTCGTGACCACCTTCTTCACCGCCCCCGGCCCCGACGCCGCCGAACGCCTCAAGATCATGCTCGCCAGCTTCGCCGACGGCCTCGACGTCCCCCACCCCCTCGACGCCTTCACCGCCGACCTCACCCGCCACGGCTTCACCGACACCACCACCCAGTCCATCGGCGCCGACGTCTGGCCCGGCTTCGACCGCTACCTCACCGGCGCCGTCCCCCCCTCCCACTGGTCCCGCCACTTCCTCACCGCCTGGCGCGACGGCCTCCTCGACTACCACGTCGTCACCGCCACCCGGCTCTGACGCCGACGCCGGCCCCGGCCCCTCGACACCCGGGCCCGTCCACACCGCCCGCGGGCGGGCCCGGAACACGCCACAGCCGCGAGCGTGACCGGGCGGAGTCCCGCCGGTGGCGAGGGGTGGGCCTGCCGTTCGTCAGGACACGCTGAACCTCAGAACGAGGCGCGGGCATGGCGCCGAGACCTCGTCCTCAGGAGGAGGGCCCCATGCCGCGAGTGCGGCGGAAACCCCCTGTGGGCCGGATTCCAGATAGCAGATCATGTTCACCGGGTACCGACTGTTGTCGAACATGTAGCGGTCCATCGGTGTCGGCTCCTCGCTTATTCGCAGCCCTCGCTCTTCGGGTGGGCCGATCCGGTGCCAGTCGGGATGCAGATGGACGGAGCCCAGGATCTCGACGCCGTCACGGTCCGCCTGCCGGTGGATACGAAGCAGATCCTGCGAGCTGCACCAGAATCCCCGGCGGGGGTTTCGGTAGGCGCTTCCGAAGCACGGCGCTATGGAACTCGAGAACTCTTCGAGCGCCATCGGGTCGGTGGCACGGACGTTGGTCGCGAACTGGACCGAGGTGACGGCCGCGACACCGTCGTCGACGGTGCCGAGCAGGAGGGCGAAACAGGAGGGTGGTTCCTGCGGGGTACAGGCCTCGTATTCATCGCGCGCTACGGAGACGAACGACTTGAGGGCGTCGAATCCGATCAGGGCGGTGTGGGGGGTGAGGGTCACGGCAGCTCCTCCTCCGTCAACCGACATGCGCGTGGTGGTCCGTCGCGGTGGTCCGTGAGGCGAGATCCAGCGAGTGAACCTCGGCCGGCGAGAGCTCCAGGGTCGCTCCCGGGATCAGTTCGGCGAGCTGCTCGGGCGTCCTGCTGCTGGCGAGCGGAGCGACGACATGGGGCTGCGCCCTCAGCCAGGCCAGGGCCACCGCGGCGGGGGCGGTGCCGTGCTCGGCGGCGATCGTGTCCAGCGTCCGGAGCACCGTGCGACCGCGGGGCGTTTCGCCGTACGGTCGTGCCGCGTCGACGCGGACGCTGGGAACGGCGGGTGCGCCTTCGCGGTACTTGCCCGTCAGGAAGCCCTGCGCCAGGGCGAAGTACGGGACGCAGGAGACGCCCTCGCGCTCGCAGACCGGGGCGATCCCACTCTCGAAGGGCTCGCGTTCCATGAGGTTGTAGGGAGGCTGGACCGCCACGTACGAGGCGAGCCCCGAACGCTTCGAGACCTCAAGGGATTCGGCCAGCCTGGGGCCGCTGATGTTCGAGGCGCCGATATGGCGTACCTTCCCTGCCGTGATCAGCGTGTCGAGTGCGGCGAGGGTCTCTTCGAGGGGAGTTTCCGGATCGTCCGCGTGCGTGTAGTAGAGGTCGATGTGGTCCGTCCGCAGACGGCGCAGGGATTCCTCTACCGCCTGGCGGATGACCTTCGCCGTGAGCCCGGACAGTCCGTTCAGTCGGCCCACCTTGGTGGCGATGACGAAACGGTCCCGCCGGCCGCGCGCGGCCAGCCAGTTGCCGAGGATGGACTCGGACTCCCCGCCGGTGTTTCCGGGGGCCCACTGGGAATAGGAGTCGGCGGTGTCGATGAAGTTCCCGCCCGCGGCGGCGTAGGCGTCGAGGACGCGGAAGGATGTCCGCTCGTCGACGGTCCATCCGAAGACGCTGCCGCCGAGGCAGAGTGGAAAGACGTCGAGCTCGGAATGTGCGATGGTGACCAATGGACGCCTTCTGGGTTCTTACCGGTCGGGACCGGTGGCGTTCGGGTGCCGGCCGTGCGCGGCACGGCGGACCGGGGCTTCGGTGCGGTGGCGGCGAGATCTCCTCACCGCCGTCGGAGGAGTCCGCTGTCCGGTGTGGACGTGCCGGGGCTGTCGGATCGCTCTTCCTGGACAGGAACCGCGGCAGCGTCATTGCGGGCCCCGCCCCAGCGTTTCTCGGTCTCCCTGTGAATGTGCCAGATGTCGTCCTCGGTGAGGAGGACGGAGACGACACCGGGAAAAGCTTCCTCGAAATAGATATAGGGCTTTCGGTTGTCGATGCGCGGGGAGTGGTAGTCGAGTTTGTCCCGCATGCCGTGCTGGCGCGTGACCGGTGTCGCGGGGTGATAGGTGAGTATGTTCGGGCTGGCCAGATCGATCAGCTCGTCGTCGATGAGACGGCCCACCTCATGGATGGTCTCGTCGATGCTGTCCCGCGTCTCACCGTCGAGACCGAAGAGAACGGAAGTCCCCAGCTGCAGGTCCTGCGCCTTGACGAGGGCCGCAGCTTCCCTGACCTTTTCCCGCCAGGGCTTCCGTTCGTCCCGGCGGATATTCTTGTGAATGTTGTCCATGACCTGCGTCGACATGCTCTCGATGCCGATGTAGATGTAGCTGCATCCGGCATCCTTCATCTTCCACAGGATTTTTGACGACTCTTCAGCCGAATGTAGCGCGACAAGGGTGTCCACGGTCAGCTGAGCACCCCACTGGAGGTCGCGCAACCGCTGGAGATCGCCTTCCCCGCGAACGAACCTGCGGTAACGCGGTTCGAGTGAACCGCTCTCGTCCCGGCGGATCCGGCTGAGCTCTTCACAGAAATTCTCGATGTCCCGATACCGACCGCTCCAGAAGACGGAGTCGTCGAAGAAGAGCGACTCGGCGCCGTAGCCGACGTATTCACAGACCCGCTCCGCCGCCGCACCTATCGCGTCGTCCTTGAACCGCTTGAGCCCAGTGCCGAGCTGCGACGACTCGGAGCAGAAATTACATCGGTACGGACAGGCGTTGGACACCATGAAGTGCGCGGTGCGCATCACCTCCCCCGTCCCGGGGCGGGTGAAGATGGGGAATCGGGACCGGATCGCGAATGCCTCGTACGGCGAGGGCAAAGACGCGAGGTCGAGCGTTCGGCCACGGAGCGGAACGGCGTCGAAGGTCTTCCCCGCCGCCAGGACGACGACCGACGCGCCGGGCACGGGGCCCTCTTCGGCGAGCAGCCCCTGTAGGCACGGCAGAACCTGGTCACGGTCCACCCAACGCCGGTCGAGATCGGTGGCAAGGGCGAGGGCCCGCATGAGCAGGTCCACAGCGAAGTAGGCCTCGCCGCCGACGACGGCGTCGACCACTCCGGGGACCTTGCCCTCCTGAATGACTGCCACCGTGCTGCTGGGTTCGAGCACCAGGGCCTGGCCGTCGGGGGTGCAGGTGGTGGTCTCGTCCACATGACGGCCTCCGAGTACGACGAAGGCGTCCGGGACCTCGCACTTGACCAGCCTCGCGATTTCGAGCGCGTAGCGGTGCGCGGGTGACACGGCGCTGATGAGCACGACCCTGGGCTGGACCTCGCGCAGTAGCCGCAGCCATCTCGTGCGCGCCGCGTCGTCCCAGACCCGGGGGTCGAACACCGTCTGGTCGGTGTTGGGTGACGTGCCGTAGACCCGGTATCCGTCGTCACTGGCGGAGAGCCGGTACTCCTTGGACGGGAACCGTGTCCACTCGGGCGCGAGGTCGCTGTAGTGCACGGCTTCCTCCAGCGGGCCGGCGTCCGCCACAGCACGGTGCACGGCAGCACTCAGCGCCGTGTAGAGACACATCGGGTCGCCCGGATAGGTGATCTCACCCTCGGATTGGGTCATGACGGGCGCCAGCACCGACAGCACAGGGAAATAGCGGCTGTCCGTTCTCGCACTCGCCAGGTCATCCGACAGCCGGCGCCTGCGCGTCAGCCGCCGTTCCCGGAACGCGTCCAGATCGGACACTTCCCCCGGGCGGTGCATCTGAATGTCGCCGCCCCCGGCGTGTATCTTCTGAATAGCGTGCGTGGCCATCAGTCCCCCGTTCTTCTGATTCCCGGAAAACACGCATCCCAATCCGTCGAGGATCGGAACGTCCGCAAAGCCTGGCCGCATTCTTCGTGTGGCGGTCCAGCAACTCTTCAATCGAGGGCCCACCCGGCACGACCTCGAACTCACCAGTAAGATCTTACTCGACCTTACTGGGTCGTGTCTTCAAATTTCACACCCGCACCAGTCCTCGACCATTCATGCGCGCGCGCCGGCCCGGGAGTTTCGACCGGGGTTTCCGCGAACGCGAACCGGCCGGCCAATCCAGTCAGTTCCGGGCCCGCCTCGAAGAACTCACCCGACAGCTCGGCGAACTCGACGCACCCGAACCATCCGGCCTATCGCCAGGACCGACGCGGTTGTCGGGGTGTCCGTTGTCGCTCCGTGCCCGTTCCGGTGGACAGGTCCCGTCTCCGGCCGCGCAGATCGCGTGGGCGGGCGATCCGGGCGGTACGACGGCGATGTGGGTGGGAGGCCGGCGAGACGGGCTGTGGTGCGCGACCTGACCCGGCCGGAACCGGTCACCGAAGCCGTCCGTGCCGTGCCGTGCCGTGCCGGAAGAAGTGGACCGCACCGCTCGGCACCTGCCGACCGGCCTGGCCGAACACCTCCACCGCCACGGACCGTGCGCTGCTCGACGACTGGCCGAGGCCCGACGCGGCCTGGCGGACAGCGGTGCGCCACGGCTCGTCCGCCAGGCCCGTCCCGTTACGCTGCCCCGCTCTGTCCGGGGACGGAGCTCGCCGCCCCGGGCAGAACGGCCGTGGCCTGAAGATACGCGGCCAGGCTCTGCAGAGTCGGATGGCTGTGCAGAGCCACCAACGTCAGCTCGGGCACCTGCGCCATACCGCGCATGGCCTTCATCGAGTCGCCGCCCAACGCGAAGAAGTCGTCGTCACGCCGGATCGCGTCGATGCCCAGAACGTCCTGCCATACGGCGGCGATCCACTTCTCCCACGGACCGCTGGGCTCGGCACCCTCGGGCACGGTGCCGCCACGGCGCTCCCCGTGCGGTGAGGGGGCCGCTGGAAGCGACTTGCGGTCCAGCTTCCCGTTGGGGCTCAGCGGCATGGCCGGCAGCACGAGCACGGTGCCGGGAACCATGTGAGCCGGGAGGCTGGCCGCGAGGGTCCTGCGGACGTCCTCCGGGTCCAGGACTTCGCCGTCGCGCGGCACGACGAATCCGACCAGGACCGGGACGCCGGCGGCGTCGGTCCGTGCGGTCACCGCCGCCTCTTTGACCAGAGGATGGTCGCGGAGCACGGACTCGATCTCGGTCAGCTCCACCCGCAGCCCGTGAATCTTCACCTGAAGGTCGGTCCGGCCGATCAGTTCGATCAGTCCGTCGGCACCGAACCTCGCCAAGTCGCCGGTGCGGTACAGCCGCTCATCGGCCACTGTGCCGTACGTCCACTCGATGAACCGCTCGGCGGTCAAGGCGGGCTGGTCCAGGTAGCCGAGCGCGAGGCCGACGCCGGCGAGGTACAACTCGCCTGTCACACCCGGCGGAACGGGCTGGAGTGACTCGTCCAGGATGTAGGTGCGCTGATTGGCCATCGGGCGCCCGTACGGAATGCTCCTCCAGGTGGGTTCGGTGGCCTCGACCTCGAATATCGTCGAATAGATCGAGGCCTCGGTGGCCCCGCCGAGGGAGACGAACCTGGCATCGGGCGCGGCTCCGCGGGCGCGTCCGGGCAGCTTCAACGGGATCCAGTCTCCGGCGATCATGATCAGCCGCAGCGCGTTCACCGGTGAGGGCCCACCGCCCCCGCCGCGCTCGACGTGATCGAGTACCAGTTCCAGCAGCGCCGGTGCGGTGTTCCACACCGTGACGCCGTGGTCCGCCGCCAGTTCGGCCCAGTGCGCCGGATCCTTGGCCCGGCCGGGCGCGGGAAGGATGAGAGTGCCGCCTGCCGCCGTCATCCCGAGGAACTCGTAGACCGACATGTCGAAACTCGGGGATGACAGGCCGAGGACACTGTCGCCGACGCCCACGGCGAAGCGGGAGTTGAGATCCTCGATGTTGTTCACCACGCCCCGGTGGCGCAGCGCGATCGGCTTCGGCTTTCCGGTGGAACCGGACGTGTGGATGACGTAGCAGAGGTTGTCCGGCCCGGCCTGGGCCTTCGGATCGTGATCGGGCCGAGCGGACAGGGCCGCGGTCTCGCGGTCCAATAACACCAGGAGTTCCCGCCGTACGGGGTCCTCCCCGGTCAGAGCGGCAGCGAGCTTGCTGTGGCTGATCAGAGCCACGCAGGAAGCACCGGTGATCATGGTGGACACCCTGGCCTGCGGATAGCCGGGGTCGAGTGGCACATAGGCCCCGCCGGCCTTGAGTACCCCGAGCATCGAGATCAGCAGATCGGGCGAGTGCTCGAGGTAGAGGCCGACGCGGTCGTCGGGGCCGACGCCCAGGTCCCGCAGATGATGTGCCAGCCGGTTCGCCGCGACGTTGATCTCCTGGAACGTCAGCCGGGTCGCTCCTTGGATCACGGCGACGGCCTCGGGGGACCGCGCGGCCCGCTCCTCGAACGCCTCGTGCAGACAGCCTTCCTCGCGGGGCAGTCGGACAGCGGTGTCGTTCCACTCCACGAGGATCCGGTGCACCTCGGGCCCGGTGAGAAGCACGAGATCCGCCACCGCCTGGTCCGGCCGGTTCGCGCCGTCCTCGAGCAGGTTCTGGAAGTGGGCCAGCAGCCGGTCGCCGGTCGCCGTTTCGAAGAGTCGCTCGTCGAAGTGGAGAGCGGCCGACCGGGACGCCGCCTCGGCCACGGGCAGCACGAGCTCGACCTCGTACGGCTGACCGCCCTCGCCGGCCCGATCCGCACCGAAACGTACGCCGATGCGCGGGGGCTCCTTCCCGGGGTCCGCCACGGCACCGGCCGCACTGGTCAGTCCGCGGAACGTGCTCTCCCCGGTGACGGAGAAGCGGAGCAGCGAGTCCTCACCGCCGTCGCGGCGCACGTGGAACTCGACCTGGTTCTGGCCGGAATACCGGTACAGCAGCGCGGCGAAGCCGGCGAGCAGCACACTCTCCGGGGCGGTCGCGCAGGACACCGCCACATCCCTGACGGCGCCGGCGTAGAGACCGGGAATTTCTCGGCGTACCACCCCCGTGCAACGGGGCGCATCGACGCCACGCGGCCGGTCCGCAGGGATTTGGGCAGCATGGGAGGACAATTCCTGACTCCTGTCACAGATTCTCGACATCGCAGATGTAATTCGACTGTGAATATCGGATGGGCGCGTGTGCGCACCGACTGCCGGGCCAGGAGGCTCCAAGCTTTGCGAGCGACTAGCCTCAGCGTCTAATCCGGGCTGAGGAAGGCGCTGTTGGCGACAGTACCGGCGGGTCGCGAACCCCGCAATGTGACCGACGTCACACATCAAGGCCAAAGGCTGCCGCATAACCTTGTGTGCTCCCCTTGAGTACTCGGGGAACTCCCCTGCGGCCCGACAGGACTGTGGGGATGCGACTGGAGGGATAGCGGAACCGCAGGAATTCTGCCGAGCGATCGGTTTACTGCCGCAGGCTTTCCGTACCGGCCTCCTCTCCGTCCTGCGGCATTGCACCGACATTGGTCCGCACAACGCTGCGCCATCCAACCGACACGGAACAGGACTATGAACGCCGACACTTCGTCAACCGCTCTCGACTCCCTCGAACTGAGCCGGCTGTCACAGCGGGACGGGGAGAAGTGGGCCACCGCGGGCGACGGCATGCTGGCCTCCTGGGTCGCGGACATGGACTTCCCGACCGCACCCGCGATACGCCAGGCCCTGCTGCGCCGCGCCGACGGCGATCTCGGCTACCCCCCGTGGTTCGACGAGAGCCGCGGCGGCCCGCTCGGCGAGGTGTTCGCCGAGCGGACGCGGCACCGGTACGGCCATCGGCCTGATCCCGCGCACGTCCGGCTGTTCACGGACATCAACCAGGCGATGCTCGCGACGCTCCAGATCGCCACCGACCCCGGCGACGCGGTACTTCTGCACACCCCCGCTTGCCCGCCGTTCGTCGAGGTCATCGAGAGGATCGGCCGCAGGGCGCTGACCGTTCCGATCCAGGAGGGCGAGGGCGGGTGGGAGTTCGATCCCGCACTCATGGAGCGGACCGCGGCGGACGAGGGCTCGGGGCGCTGCCGTGTGCTCTTCCTCGTCAACCCCCACAACCCCACCGGCCGGGTGTTCCGCCGTGACGAGCTGGAGTCGCTCGCGGAACTCGTGCTCAGGTTCAACCTGTTGGTGATCTCCGACGAGGTGCACGCGGATCTGACCCATGCCCCGCACCAGCACATTCCCTTCGCCTCGCTCAGCCCGGAAATCGCCGCCCGCACCGTCACCCTCACCTCGGGGAGCAAGGCGTTCAACCTCGCCGGGATCCGCTGCGCGCTGGCACACATAGGACCGCAGGCCGTACGGGATGCCGTCGACGCCCGGCGCGGGCTGCTTTTCGGCCAAGTAGGAGTGCTCGCGGTCGAGGCGCTGAAGGCCGCCTGGACCTCGGGCGACGCCTGGCTGGACGAGGTTCTGGCCATCTTGGACCGGAACCGGCGGCTGCTGGCCGAGCGGCTCCCGGAGGGGATCCGATGCCGGACTCCGGAGGCCACTTTCCTTGCCTGGCTCGACTGCCGGCAGGTGGGGATCGGCCCGGACCCCATGCCCTTCTTCCGCGACGAGGCCAAGGTGCTTCTCTTCTCCGGTCCGGCCTTCGGAGCGGGCGGCGATGGATTCGTACGGCTCAATTTCGGCACGTCCCCGCAGGTCCTGGAAGAGACCCTGGAACGCATGAGCGCCGCGTTGCGACGGCGCGGACGTGATTGAAACCGCGAGCTGCGACACAGACGTTCCGATCGACACCGACAACCCCGCAGGCGCGGACAAGGAGCTTTCCTGTGACTGACCACGCGACGGTGCGGGTCCAGCCGGCCTCCGCTCTGGAGATGCAGCTCTGGCTCGCCGAGCAGATCGCCCCGGCGAGCCGCGCCGGCTGGGTCCTCGCCCAGGTCCGCGTCGACGGCCCGCTCGACCTCCCCGCCCTCGACACAGCGCTGTCGGCAGTGGCGCGCCGCCAGGAGGCGCTGCGCACCGCCTTCGTGTTCGAGCACGAGGAGGTGGTCCGCAAGGTCCTCGCGGAGCCCGTCGCAGAGCCGCTGCTGCGCCTCGGGCCCGGCACCGGCTTCGAGGAGGCGGCCGCCACCCTGCTGAACGCCGACACCTTCGACATCGCCGCGGGCCGCGTCTACAGGGCCGCGGTCGCCCCGGACGCACAGGGCGCCACCGTCTTCCTGGCGGTCCATCACATCGCTTTCGACGGTCTCTCCCAGGAGGTGTTCGCCGCCGATCTGGCGCGCGCCTACGCACGGGCCGTCGAGGGCGTCGCGACCGATCTGCCCGTGCTGGAACGAGTGGAGCCCGCGGAACTCACGCCGGCGCAACACGCCGAACTCACCACGCACTGGCGCGCCGTGCTGGCGGGGGCGGCCGACCTGCCCACCCCGGACGGCAGCCCGGCGCCGAACCAGCACGAGCTCGCTGTAGGTGGGTCGGCCGAGCTCCGAACCACCTGTCCGCCCAGCACCTGGCAGGCGGTGCGCGACCAGGCCAGGCGCAGCGCCTGCTCACCGTTCGCGGTGCTGCTGGCCGCGTACGGCCGGGCTCTGGCCGAGGTCACCGGCGGCTCCGACTTCTGCGTCGGCACACCGGTGGCCGCCCGCTCGGCCGGGCAGCAGGACGAGATCGGCTGCCTGATCAACATCCTGCCGGTGCGGATGCCCGAGCTGTCCGCGCCCGGGGTGGTCGAGCGGGTCTGGGCCGCCGTGCGGCGGAGTGTCGTGGGCTCCGCACTGCCCCGTTACGAGATCGTCCGGGCCGTGGATACCGTCGCCGGTGGTCGGATGCCCGTCTACCAGGTGCTGTTCGCCTTCGAGAACTGGCAGCGCGTCGAGCATTCGGCCGGTCCGGTAAGGATGCACACCGTTCCGGTGCCGCCGGTCGGCGCGGTCGCCGAGGTTCAGCTCCAGCTGTGCGAACTGCCCGACGGGACCCTGAAATGCGTCGTCCAGGCTCCGCTGACCGGTTCCTGGTCGCGACGGCTCCCCGATCTGCTGCGCGCCTTCGGCAGCCAACTCGCCGAACTCGCCCCGTCGGCCACGCCTCACTCCTTCTCCTCGGACGCTCCCGCATGACCACCCGGTGACGTGCTGCCGTCGCCGGGCTCGTCGGCTCGCCGCGGTACCAGAAGTGGTACGGCACCGCGGAAGCGAGCGGCGCGCGAGAGGGTCATGCGTCGGGCGAGAACGGGGCCCCGTCGGATCCATGGGCCAGCAGTTCGGCGAGGGCGGCCACGGTCGGGGCCTTGAACAGGCTCGGGACGGTCACTCCGACGCCCAGCGCCTCACGGATCCGGGCCACCAGGCGGATCGCGTCGAACGAGTTGCCGCCCAGAAGGAAGAAGTCGTCGTGGATCCCCATGTCGGGTGCGGCGAGCACGTCGGCGAACAAGGAGCGGAGCAGCACCTCGGTCGCGTCGCGCGGAGCGGCCGTTCTCCCGGTCGATCGGCGCCGGGGCGCGGGGAGTGCCGCCCGGTCGAGCTTGCCGTTGGCCGTCAGGGGAAGCGCGTCGACGATCACGAAGTGGTCCGGAACCATCTGTGGCGGGAGCCGGAGCTCCGCTTCGCGCCGCACGTCCTCGACGTACAGGTCCGGAGACGACCAACCCGACCCACGGTGCGCCGGTGCGGCACTCTCCCCGCCACCTGAGGCCGGCTGCCCGCCGCGGACCGCGTAGAGGGTGACCAGACCGGTCTCCGAGAGCATCGCCAGCCCGTCGACGGTGACCCGGTACCCCCGCTCCTCCAGGTGGCCCCGGATCCAGTCGATCCGGCCCGGGGCGTCATGCGCTTCGATCACCAGCTGGCGGACCAGGTTCCAGTGCTCCTCACGGAGCCCCAGAAGCACCGCGTGTTCGCTCTTCTCCGCATCGATCTTGAGCAGGTCGATCCGGTCCACACCGGTCTCGTCGATGACGTCCGACAGCGTGCGCAGCTCGCAGGTCACGTCGGTGTGTTGCAGCCGCTCTGTGAGCAGACCGTCGAGATCCGCCGCACCGCTCTGCGGAAGGGCTTCCCGCATCGGCTGCTCGTTGCGGACGAAGGCCTCCAGGACACCACGCTCCTCGGCGACGTCACCGAATCGCCCCGACATGATCGACAGTTGCGGATAGTAGGTGAACGACGCCGTACCCGCCGCTTCGGCGAGGCCGCACGGGAACAGCCTGGCGTCGACTCCGTGCAGCCGGGTGTTGAGTTCGAGCATGCGGAACAGCTGCGGAATCGGCTCGAACGAATGGACCACGCTGCCGGGACGGGAGCGGGCCACCGCCAGCGAGAAGAACCCGATGTGCGCGCCCACGTCGAAGACGCAGGCCCCGGTGTCGGGCAGCGTGATCCCGTGCCGCAGGTACTCGCCCTCCTCGAAGATCTCGCGGTACAGGAAGTCCGCCTCCGACCGGTTGGACGCGACGACGGCCATGCCGTTCGGTAGGGTCTGCAGGTCCTTCCGGTCGAGGAGCCCGGCGTCTTCGAGGCGGCACAGGTTCCGCAGCGCGGCGGCCTCGACGGGGTCGGGTACGAGGTAGGCGGTCAGCCGCGTCTCGCCGGCCTCGTCGGGCCTCGCGGCCACCACCGCGTCGGCGACCGCGGCGTGCCGGGCCAACGTCGCCTCGATCTCGCCGAGTTCGACGCGCACGCCGCCCACCTTGACCTGGTGGTCGGTGCGGCCCAGGTAGTGCAGGACCCCGTCAGTGTCCCGCCGGGCGAGATCCCCGGTCCGGTACATCCGGCTGCCTTCAGGGCCGTAGGGGTCGGGGACGAACCGCTCTGCTGTCAGCCCCGGCCGGTTGACGTACCCCCGGGCCAGCTGGACACCCGAGATGTAGAGCTCGCCGGCCACACCGGGCGCGGCCTGGTTCAGCTGCTCGTCCAGAACGTACAGCCGGGTGTTCCGCACCGGCGCACCGATCGGCACCGGGCCGGGCGGGTCGTCGGGGCCGCAGCGCCAGTAGGACACATCCACCGCGGCCTCGGTGGGCCCGTAGAGGTTGTGCAGTTCGGCGTCCAGGACGCGGAAGAACCGTGACCGCAGATCGGCCGAGAGCGCCTCGCCGCTCGCGAACACCCGGCGCAGCGAATCACATCGGGCCGTCGTCGGCTCTTCGAGGAAGTGGCGCAGCATGGACGGGACGAAATGCACGGTCGTGATCCGCTCCGCGCGGATCAGCTCGGCGATCCGGGTGGGGTCTCGGTGCTCGTCCGGGCCGGCCAGGACGAGGCGCGCACCGACGCACAGCGGCCAGAAGAACTCCCACACGGAGACGTCGAATCCGGCGGGGGTCTTCTGCAGGACGCGGTCGTCGTGGCCCAGCGGATACTCCGCCTGCATCCAGCGCAGGCGGTTGACGATGGCCTCGTGGGACACGGCCACCCCCTTGGGCCGGCCGGTGGATCCCGAGGTGAAGATGACGTAGGCGGTGCTCGACGGGTGCGGCGAGGGCCACCCGGTCCCGTCTGCCTCGGGCGTGCCCTCCTCCGACATCCGCCGGACGTCCTCGCTGTCGAGCGTCAGCACGGGCCGGGCATCCTCGGTCATCTCCCGTGCACGCTCGGCGGGCAGCAGCGGATCGACCGGAAGGTACGCGGCCCCGGCCCTGTGCACCGCGTAGAGGGCGACCAGCAGTTCCACGGATCGCGGCACCGCGACCGCCACGATCGTTTCGGGCCCCACCCCCTTGGCCATGAGCGACCGCGCCAGCCGGCCGGCCCTGGCGTCCAGTTCGGCGTACGTGAGAGAGCCGTCGACGCCGACGAGCGCGACGGCGTCAGGGGTACGGGCCACCTGGGCCGCGAACAGATCGGGCAGGGTCTCCGCCGCCATGTCGTGAGCCGCGGTGTCGCTCATGACGTCACTTCCCATCGTTGTCGAACTGACCGCCGGACCTTGGGGTCCGCTACGGAAGGGGCGTCGCGGACGGACGGAGGGCCGCCCGGCGCAGTGCCTCGATGTGCGCGGCCAGCGTCTCGACGGTCGGCGCGTCGACCAGGGCGCGCACCGGGATGTCCAGCTCGAGCTCGGCCCGCAGTCGGCTGACGACCGCCAGCAGGGAGAACGAGTCCCCGCCGGCCTCGAAGAAGTTGGCCCGCACGTCCACCTCCGCGAACCCGAGCACCTCCGCCCAGGCCGCCGCGACGGTGCGCTCCGTCTCCGTGCTCGGCGGCGTCACGGCCGTCGGGAGCACAGGAATCGGCTCGGGCCGGGGCAGCCGCTGGCGGTCCACCTTGCCGGTCGGGGAGAGCGGCATGGCCTCGAGCCACATGAACACGGCCGGCTGCATGACGATGGGCAGCTTCGGGGCGAGGTGGGCACGGAGCGCGGCCTCGTCGAGCCCGCTGCCCGGTGTCCTGACCACGTGGGCGACCAGCCGCTGGTCGGGCTCCAGGAGCACCACGGCGTTCGCCACCTCCGGGTGACCGCGCAGCACCGATTCGATCTCTTCCAGCTCGACCCGCACGCCGCGGATCTTGACCTGACTGTCGACCCGGCCCAGGAACTCCATCTCCCCGTTCGGCAGGCGGCGCACCAGGTCGCCCGTGCGGTAGAGGCGTCGGTCGGGCCGGGCCGGGTCCGGGGCGAACCGGTCGGCGGTCAGGGCGGGCTGGTTGCGGTAGCCGCGGGCGACGCCGTCACCACCGATCCAGAGCTCGCCGGGCACGCCGATGGGCTGCAGGTTCCCCCAGCGGTCGACCACCGCGCAGGAGGCGTTGGCGATCAACTCACCCAGCGGCATGGAGCTGCGCTCCAGCGGCTCGTCGCCCATCCGGCCGACCAGGGCCGCGCCCGCGGTCTCCGTCGGCCCGTACTCGTTCCAGATCTCGCACCCGGCGGAGACGACCGCACGGGTCCGTGCCACCAGGTCGGCGTCCAGGTTCTCGCCGCCCATGGACACGTGCCGCAACGTCGGCATCTCCAGGCCGGCGTCGGTGATGCCGCGCATCTGGGTCGGCGTCAGGTACAGCATGTGGATCGACCGCTCGTTGATGAACCGGGCGGTGGCCCGGCCGTCGGCCTTGACCTCACGGGGCAGCATGACCAGGCAGGCGCCTGCGGTCAGTGCGTGGAACATCTGCTCGACGGACCAGTCGAAGTGGTAGGAGAGGTTGTGCACCACCCGGGTGCCGGGCCCGATCGGGCGGATGTCCTGGGCCCACTGGATCCACGGGGTGATCGCGGTGTGCGGCAGGCCGACGCCCTTGGGCCGGCCGGTGGTCCCGGACGTGTACATCAGGTACACCAGCTGCGAGGGATGCAGCGCGGACCCCGGGGCGCCGCCCCGCGCGCCGTCCTGCGCGGTGCTCACCACGTCCACGCCCTCCAGGACGGCCGCCGGCAGCTGGTCCCGCAGTTCCGGGGTGGTGACCAGGACCTTCATCCCGCTGTCCGCGACGACGTACGACATCCGGTCGACGGGGGCGAGCGGATCGATCGGCACGTAGGCGGCACCGGACTTCAGGATGCCGAGGATGCCGACGATGAGGTCCACCGACGGGTCCGCGCACAGGCCGACCAGGTCGTCGGTGCCGATGCCGCGCGCCGTCAGCTCGTCGGCCAACCGGGATGCCCGGCCGTCGAGTTCGTGGTAGCTGACCCGCTCGTCGCCACTCTCCACCGCGTCCGCGTCCGGGGTCCTGAGCGCCTGTGCCTCGAACAGCCGGTGCAGGAAGAGGTCCGTGGGGTAGGGACCGCAGTCGGCGGTGGACCACTGCTCGAGCTGACGGCGCTCCTCCTCGGGGAGGATGGTGAGCTCGGAGAGGCGCTTGGCGGGAGCGGCCACCGCGTCGGCCGCGAGCACGGCCAGGTGGTCGAGGATGCGCCAGGCCTTGTCCTCGAGGAACAGGTCGGTGTTGTAGTCGACCGCGAGGCGGTACGTGAACTCGGTCTCGACGACCCGGAACACCAGGTCGAACTTGACCGCCTTAAGGTTCAGGCCCAACTCGACGTCGTTGACGGTGATCCCGGCCAGCTCCGGCGCCGGGACCGCGTGCTGGTACGCCAGCATGACCCGGAACGGCCCCTGCCGGGAGGAACGGTCGGTCGAGACCGCGTTGACCACCCGCTCGTAGGGGACGTCCTGGTGGGCGAAGGCCTCCAGGACCCTGCCCCGGACCCGGCCGAGCAGCTCGGCCAGCGTCGGGTCGCCGGACAGGTCGCTGCGCACGGCGAGGGTGTTGAGGAAGCACCCGAGCATGGACTCGAGCTCCGGCAGGTCACGGTTGGCGCTGGGGATGCCGACCACGATGTCCGTCTGGCCGCTGTACCGGCTGAGCAGCACGTTGAGCAGCGTGATCACGGTCATGAACGGAGTGGCGTTGTGCTCCCTGGACAGCTCGCGGATCCTCCGCGACACCGCTCGGGGCAGCTCGATGTCCACCGACGCCCCCCGGCTCGTGCCGGTCTCCCGGGGCGGCAGGTCGGTCGGAAGGTCCAGTACGGGGAGCGGTCCGCGCAGTCGGTCCTTCCAGTAGTCCAGTTGGCGTTCGAGCGTGGTCCCGGTGACCGTGCGCCGCTGCCAGGCGGCGTAGTCGGCGTACTGCACCGGCGGCTTCACGGCCGCCGGGATCCCGCCGCCGGCGGCGGCGGCGTAGAGCTCCAGCAGCTCGGCGATGGCGAGTTCGAAGGAGTACACGTCGGTGGTGATGTGGTGCAGGTTGATGAGCAGGACGTGCCAGTCCTCGTCCAGCCGGTACAGCTCGACCCGGAGCAGCGGCCCCTGCTCCACGTCGAACGGCCGCTGGGCGGAGTCGAGGAGCAGACCGGCCAGGACCTGCTCCTGCTTCTCCTCCGGCTCGTCCCGGAGGTCGACCACGGTCAGCGGCGATTCGGCCCTGGCCCGGATCACCTGCTCGGGGAAGCCGTCGACCGCCTTGATGGTGGTGCGGAACACCTCGTGCCGGTCGACCAGCGCCTGGACGGCCTGCCCCAGGGCCGTGATGTCGAGCGGGCCCACGAGCTCGTTCGCCATCGGGATGTTGTAGCGGGAGCTCGGGCCCTGGATGTGCTCGTCGACCCACAGCCGCTGCTGGGTGAACGAGGTGGGCGCGTGGAAGACCTCGTCCGAGCGCCCCTCGAACGGCTCGATGGTCTGCTCCGCGCCGGGCTCCGTCTCCCGCATCGCCTCGATGGCCGCGGTCAGCTCGACGAGGGTCTGTGCGTCGAAGAGCACGCTGAGCGGGATCCGGATGCCCAGCTCCTCGCGCAGCCGGCTGATCGCTCTGGCACCCTTCAGTGAATTTCCGCCCAGCGCGAAGAAATTGGCGTCAGGACCGGATATCTCGGTGTGCAGGACAGCCGTCCACACATCCGAGACGACGTCCATCACGGACCGCTGCGACATGTCGTTCCACCTAGTTCCGTCGATCGAGAGGATGGTTGTTTCGGAGGGCTCCGGGTCAGTGACCGTTCTGCCGGGGCACGGCAGCGAGCCGCCCGGCGATCTCGGCGAGCACGGCCGGGCGGGCGGAGTGCAGGAAGAAGTGGCCGCCGGGAAACATCCGCAGGTCGAAGCCGCCGGCCGTGAGCTCGCCCCAGCGCGGCATCGCCGCGATGCCCGCGGGATCGTCCTCGGTCCCGCCGAACGCCGTGACCGGGCAGGTCAGCGGCGGCCCGCCGGTGAACCGGTAGGTCTCGACCACCGCGAGGTCGGCCCGGATCACCGGGAGCATCAGGCGCATCAGTTCCGGGTCCGCCAGAACCGCTTCCGGTGTCGCGGACCAGGAGCGCAGTCTCCCGATCAGCTCCTCCTCCGGACCGGCGTGGAACGCGGTCTCCTCCCGGGCTTGGGGCGGGACGCACCCCGAGACGAACAGCCGGGTGGGTGAGCCGATCTCCATCCGCTGCAGGGTGCGGGTGAGGCTCCAGGCCACCAGGGCGCCCATGCTGTGGCCGAAGAACGCGAACGGACGGTCCAGGTGCGGGATGACCGAGGGCACCAGGTCGTTGAGCACCGCGCCCATCCGGTCGAACAGCGGGTCGCCCAACCGGTCTTCCCTGCCCGGAAGTTGTACCGACCACGGCTCGATGTCGGCGGGCAGAGCGGCGGCCCAGTCGCGGAACACCGAGGCACCGCCGCCGGCGTACGGGAAGCAGAACAGCCGCGTGGCCGCCTGTGGCCGCTCGGCGAGCGGCCTGACCGCCACCCTCACCGGTCGGTCCCGCCCGCCATCTCCCGGCGCAGGGTCAGCGGACGCATGTCCGTCCACACCTCGTCGACGTGCGCGAGACAGGCCTCCTTCGAGCCCCGCTCGCCCGTCTCCCGCCAGCCGGCGGGCAGCTCGCGGCCCTGCGGCCAGATGGAGTACTGCTCCTCGGAGTTGATCACCACGACATAGCCGTCGTCGTCACGCTGTCCGTCCATGGGCACTTCCTTTCGGTGAGATGGCGGGATACCGGTTCAGGCGTTCGGCGTCCCGGGCCGGGAGGCTCGCAGGGCACCCAGCCGACGACGGCCGGCGGGTACGGTCCGCGCGGCCCGCCGGGCCCGCGCCAGCGGCTCCGCCAGGGCGGCCAGCGGAACCGTCACGTCCTCGACGACCGTCCGCAGGACAGCCAGGAAGGCCGACCGGACCTCCTCGGCCTCGGACTTCGCCAGCCGTCGGGAGTTGTAGTTGAGCCGCAGACTGATCCGGTCGCCGTCCGGCTTGCCGAACAGGCAGAGGTCGAGCTGCGAGGTCTGCCGGGCCGGGGGCAGGAAGTCCGCGAACTGGAAGGAGGTCGAGAAGACCGGGTTCCGGCCGGGTCGGGATTCCACGTCGAGCTTCTCGAGCAGCAGGGTGAACGGATAGCGGCTGTGCGCATAGGCGCCGATGCTCACGGTCCTGGTCCGGCGCACGACCTCTTCGAAGGGGTCCGCACCCGACGTCCGCACCCGGACGGGGAGCGGGTTGACGAAACTGCCGAACATCCCGTCCGACTCCTTGGTGTCCCGGCCGGAGAACGGGACGCAGACCACGATGTCGTCGTCGCCGCTGATGTCCCGCAACGCGACCGCGTAGGCGCTGAGCAACAGGATGTGCGGCGTGACGCGCAGCTTCTTGGCCAGTGCCGCCAGCCCTGCGGCCGTGTCGGCCTCGACGTCGAACTCCAGCGTCTCGTTCACCACCTCGTCGGCGGGCGCATCATAGTCCCCGATGCGCAGCCGCGGCAGCGGGGCGGCCAGCTGGTCGAGCCAGTACGCCTCCATGGCCTTGCTCTGGTCGCTTGCCAGCCACTCCCGCCGCCCCCGCACGAAGGCGTCGTAGGTCGTCGGGAGCGGGGGCAGCTCCGGCTCTCCGCCCGCGGCGAAAGCTCGGTAGCAGAGCAGCAGTTCGCGTATGAAGATGCCCATGCTGGTGCCGTCCGTGAGGATGTGGTGCACGTTCACGTAGAGGCAGTGGTGGTCGGCGGCCAGCTTGAACACCTTGAGCCGCACCGGCGGGGTGGCGAGTTCGTCGAAGGGGGTCGCGTTCTCGGCCCGGACGCACCGGTTCAGTTCGGCCGTCGGATCAGCCGCGCCGGTCAGGTCGACGAGCGGCACGTCCAGGTCGAATTCGGGCAGGACACGCTGGCGCGGACCCTCCGGAGTGTCCCGGAAGGACAGCCGCAGCGCTTGGTGCCGGTCCATCAGGAAGGCCGCGGCACGGCGCACGGCGACGATGTCCACCGCCTCGTACAGGTGCTGCCAGTACGGAAGGTTGGAGTCCGCCCGGCCCTCGTCCAGCTGGTGCTGGAGCCACAACCCCCTTTGACCGTTCCACAGTTCGAACCAGGCCCCGTCACCCTCGGAATCGTAGGGGTCTTCCACTTGGCCAGCCAATCTTCACATCAATGGTTGACAGAACGCCCGGACCGATACGGCCGGTTCAGAGAGACCTTCCCCTGCTTCCGACGCGGCCTGGACCAGCCGGGCCGGCGTCACGTTCTGCGGGGACGGGCCGCGACGGCGCCTCCTTCTCCCCGGTGGCCAGCAGGTCGGTGAGCAGGACCTTCACGGCAGGCGCGTGGAACAGTTCCTCCGCCGTCGCATCGACCCGGTGCACCGCCCCGGAGCCCGGCCAGTCGAGCGCCTCGCTCAGCAGGACGTGGGTGGGAGCCGGCGGGGCCTCCGGGGGCACCGCCGCGGTCAGAGTGAAGCTGAGCCAGGCCCGCTGCCCCTCGGTCAGTTCGACCAGGATCTCCTCGTCGAGCCCGGGCGAGCAGCCGTCGATCACCGAGAGCAGGAAGGAGCCGGCCAGGGTGAGCGCGTCACCGGGCGGCAGGCCGGTGATCGTGGGCACCTCGGCGGACTCGTCCATGGCCAGGGCGAGGTCGTCCAGCAGTGCCTGAGGAGCGTTGGGGTCGGCCGCTGCCGGGTCGAGCACGATGAGCGGGACGTCCGGCCCGGGCAGCGCCTGCACCAGCGCCGAGGCCAGGCCGACGGCCGAACAGTAGGCCAGCACCGCGACCGGGGGCGGCCCGGCAGCGGTGATCCGCTCGGCCCAGTGGGCGGCCTGCTCAGCCGTCCCGACGATTCCGTCGGCGAGGCCGGGGTAGTGCAGCGGGTCGATCCTGAGGGTCCGCTCCCGCCAACCGTCGGGCAGGATGCCGGCGAAGGTCCTCCGGGGCACCTCGTTCCCGAACTCGAGTATCACAACGGGCCGTTGGTCCTGCATCACTCCGCACTCCTGAGGGCTTCGTCGACCGCGGCGGAGAAGTCCGCGAGGACCGGATGGTCGAAGATGACCTGCAGCCCGATCTTGATTCCGAACTTCTCACGCGTCCGGGACACCGCCCGGGCGGCGATCAGCGAGTGCCCCCCGATCTCGAAGAAGCTGTCCCCGGAGCGGGGGAGGTTCCCGGTCAGATCGGACCAGATCTCGGCGATCCGCGCCTCGGTGGCGCCGAGGGGGGAGGGCTCGGCCACGGCTGCGACCGGAGTGTCCGGCAGGGCCTTCCGGTCGATCTTGCCGTTGGGTGTCAGCGGCATCGCGACGAGCCGGTGCAGCCCGGTGGGGAGCATGTACGCGGGCAGCCGACCGGTCAGTGCGGCGCGGATGTCGCCCGGCTCGGCCTCGCCGCAGAAGAAGGCGTGCAAGGATCCGCCGTCCTGGTCCGGCACGTGGACGACGGCCGCCTGGTCCACTCCGGGAACAGCCAGGATCTCCTGCTCGACCTCGGCCGGCTCCACCCGGTGACCGCGGATGCTGACCTGGGCGTCCCGCCGCTCGACGAACTCCAGCTCGCCGTCGGCCGTCCAGCGGCAGAGGTCGCCGGAGGAGTACCAGCGGCTCCCGTCCCGGTCGGCGACGAACTTGCGGCCGGTGAGCTCCGGGTCGCCCCGGTAGCCGAAGGCCAGGACATCGCCTCCGATCAGCAGTTCCCCGGGCACGCCGGGCTCGGCGACCTCGACGCCGTCGGCATCCACCAGCCGGACCTTCGCGCCGGTGATGGGGCGTCCGATCACCGGCGCGCCCTCGGTGGGGCCACGGCGCAGGTCCGCGCTGGCGGTGGTCACCACGGTGGCCTCGGTCGGCCCGTAGTGGTTGAAGACCGCGGCGGGGAAGCCGGCCGGCGGGCTCACCCGAAGACGGTCCCCGCCGGTCAACAGGACGGCCAGGCCGACGGGCGGGGCCGGGAGGGCGAACAGTTGCTCGGCGAGCGGGGTGCTCAGGAAGCAGTGCGTGATGGCGCTCCGCTCGATGAACTCGGCGATCACCGCGCTGTCGACGATCAGCCGCTCGGTCGGCAGCACCAGCGTCGCCCCGCTCGCGAGAGCCGCCCAGACCTCCCAGACCGTGGCGTCGAACCCCAGCCCGGCGAAGGCTCCGACCCGCACCCCGGGCCGGGTGCCGTAGGTCTCCCGGTGCCAGGACACCAGGTTCGCCAGACCCGCGTGGCCGACCTCGACGCCCTTGGGCGTACCGGTCGAACCGGAGGTGTAGATGACGTAGGCCAGCGGGGCCGGCGACACCGACGCCAGGGGCGCCCCGGCGCTGCCGAGTACCGGAACGCCCGCGGGCACCCGCCCGGCGAGCCCCTCCTGGGCCAGCACGGCCACCGGCCGGGCATCGTGCAGGATCGCCGCCACCCGGCCGTCCGGCAGCGCCGGGTCGAGCGGCAGGTACCCGGCACCCGCGAGCCAGCTTCCGAGCTGCGCCACGATGCCCTCGATGCCGCGGTCGAAGAGCAGGCCGACGAGGCAACCGCTCCGGTGGCCCTCGGCCTGCCGGATGCGCCCGGCCACCGCGGCGGCCGCGTCCCAGAACTGACGGTAGGTGAGCTTCCGTTCGCCGCACTCGACCGCGACCACGTCCGGATGCGCGTCGACGATCGCGCCGAGCATCCGGACCACCGTCCGTTCGTTCACGATGCCCTGCATCAAGAGACCACTCCTGTCCCCGGCACGCGGTTCCGGGGAGCCGCTCGTCACTCGTGTCATCCCAACTCTCCTTTCAGGGACGTGCGGTCGGCCGTCACGAGGCCGTGCCGCGCACGGCCAGGCGTTCCAGGACGGTGAAGCCGAAGTGCTGCCTCGTCACCGGCGGCCCGTCGAGGTGGAGGTCCGCCCACCTGCCTGCGAGGCGCTCCAGTACGATCTCGGACTCCATCCGCGCCAGCCCCGCCCCCAGGCAGTAGTGCGCGCCGAAGCCGAAGGCGAGGTGTCGCCTGATCTCGCGGCCGTGGTCCAGCAGGTCCGGGTCGGCGAAGACGGCCGGGTCGCGGTTGGCCACGCCGAGCATCAGCAGGACGAGGTCCCCCTCCGCGATCAGGTGACCGGCCGCCTCCACCGGCGCGGTGGCCACCCGGGCCACCTGCTGGACGGAGGTGTCGAACCTGAGCAGCTCGTCGACCGCCGCGCCCGGTTCACCGCTCCGCAGGTCGGCCCAGGCATCGGCGTGCAGCGCGGCCCGGACCGCCTTGCCGATGAAGGTCGAGGTGGTCTCGAACCCGGCGTAGATCAGCAGGCTCGCGGTGGCCGAGATGTCGGCGGCCTCGATGACGCCCTCCTGGCGGGCGTCGCGCAGCAGCCGGAGCCCGGTGCCCTCGCGGACCTCCGAGCGCAGGGCCTCGTCCACCACGTCCGCGATTTCCCGCAGGGCCCGACTTCCCCTGGTCCTGACCTCCGGCAGGTAGTCCGCCATCAGCAGCGCCGCGATGTCGGGAGACCAGTCGTGCAGCCGGGGCGCGACCTCCCCGGGCAGACCCAGGATCCGGCAGATGACCCGGCTGGAGAGCGGGACGGCGAGTTCCGCCATCACCTCCAGCCGGTCCGTCCGCCCCGCCAGGAGCTCGTCGACCAGCTCTTCGACGACGGGCCGCATCGCGGCGAGCCGGTCGGCCGCGAAGAGCGGCGCGACGACCCGGCGGGCTGCCGCGTGCGCGGGGTCGTCGTTGAACATGAACCACCTGCGCACGACCTCTGCGGCCCGCCCCTCCCCCTCTCCCTCCCGGTGCAGGGTGGTGGCGCCCCGCTGCGGCCAAGCGGCCGACAGAGCGGGGTGCCGCAGCAGGGCGGTCGTCTCGCGGAACCCGGAGACGATCCACACCCCCAGGTCCTCGTCCCAGCGGACCGGCCCCTCCTCCCGCAGCGGGAGGTAGTCCGCGCAGGGGTCGGCCGCCGGACGGCCGTCGTCGCGGTAGGGGCAGCGGGCGGCCTGTGTCGCGGTCACTTGGTACCCTCCGGGTTCTGGTCAGGGGCCACCGGTGCGACGGCCGGACTCACCACGGCTCCCCCTTCGTACAGACCGCCGCGACGGCGGCCACGAGCTCCTGCTCGGCGGAGTGCAGGAAGAAGTGGTCGCCGCGGATCCTCTCCACGCGGAAGGGACCGTCCGTGTAGTCCGCCCACGCCTCGACCGAAGACAGGTCCGCCTCGTCGTCCGCGTCCCCGTAGAACGCCACCACCGGGCAGCCGACCGTACCCGGGGTGCCGGTGCCGTACTCGCCGAGGATCCGGTAGTCGGCGCGGATCACGGGGAGGTAGATCTCCATCAGCTCCTCGTTCTCCAGCAGCTCCCTCGGAGTCCCGCCCAACGCGGCCAGCCGCTCGGTGAGTTCGGCGTCGGAGAGCAGGTGGCTGTCCGCGTCGGCGGCCGGCAGCCGGGGCGCGCGGCTGGCCGAGACCAGCAGCGCGGACGGCTCCGGAGCGCCCCTGGAGCGGAGCGACTTGGTCAGCTCGAAGGCGATCACAGCACCGTAGCTGTGGCCGAACAGCACGTACGGCGAGGCCGGGTCGAGCTGCTGGTGCAGGTCGTCGAGCAGGGCTGCCAGCTCGTCGATCGGCTCCTCCACGCAGCGTGAGCCCCGGCCGGGGAGCTCCAGCGGCACGACGGTGACGCCGTCCGGCAGGTGCCGCTGCCACGGGTCGTAGACGCGTGCCGAGCACCCGGCGTAAGGAATGCAGTAGAGGTTCAATTGGGCATCTCCGTACGGAGGATGTGGTCGGTCAGCGAGGCGACGGTCGGGTACCGGAAGATCTCCTTGATCGGCACCCGGATGCCGAGGCCGTCGGTGAGCCGCCGCTGGAGCGCCGTCAGGAGGACCGAATTCCCGCCGGCGTCGAAGAAGTTGGTGTCCTCGTCGACGGAGTCCGCGGTGAGCGTCTGCCGCCACGCCTCGGCCACCAGGGCCCGGACGTCCCCCGAGGGTGCTGCGGCGGGCGATCCGGCAGCCGGCTCCACCTGGTCGCCGGCGGCCAGGCCGGCCGCCAACCCGATCCGGTCCACCTTTCCTGTGGTGGTGCGGGGCAGCGCGGGCAGGGCGGTGATCCTGGCGGGGTGGTGGCTCGGCGGCAGCCGGTCCTCCAACCAGCCCTGGAGGTCCGCCTCGGCGCGCTGTACCACGAAGGCCACCAGCGCCGCGGTGTCGGGCCGGTCGGCGTCCCGGACCAGCACGACGGCCTGCGAGACCTCCGGGTGCTCCTCCAGGACGGCCTCCACCTCGCCCAGCTCGATCCGGTGTCCGCGCAGCTTGACCTGGCTGTCCAGGCGGCCGAGGAACTCCAGTGCGCCGTCCGGCCCCGTTCTGACCCGGTCCCCGGTGCGGTAGACCCGGCGGCGGCCGTCGGGGGTGTCGCCGTGCAGGAAGCGCTCGGCCGTCAGCTCCTCCCGGTTGAGGTAGCCGTGCGCCAGCCCCTCCCCGTAGAGCAGGAGTTCACCGCTCTCGTCGGCGAGGAGGCCCACCCCGGCCAGCGGCTCGCCGAGCGAGATCCGCTCGGCGGATTCCACCCGCGCCGCCGTGGACCAGAGGACTCCCTCGGTGGGGCCGTACACGTTCCAGAGTTCACCGCACCGGGGCAGCAGCTCCCGGGCGAGGCTCGGGGTGAGCGTCTCTCCGCCGGTCCACAGTCGGCTTCCGGGCGCACCCTTCCAGCCGGAGGCCGTCAGCATCCGCCAGAAGCTGGGGGTGGCCTGGACGACGTCCGGCACGGCCTCCGCCACCAGCTCCGCGAAGGTGAGCGGATCCGCCCGGACCTCCTCCGGGACCACCGTGAAGGAGGCCCCCACGGTCAGCGGAAGGATCAGCTCCACCAGCGAGATGTCGAAGGACAGCGCGGCCATCGCCAGCACGCTCTCGCCGGCCGCCAGCCCCGGCCGCTCGGCCAGCGCGGCGAGGCGGTCGATCAGGGCCTCGTGGCCCACCATCACGCCCTTGGGCTGCCCGGTCGATCCGGAGGTGTACAGGATGTAGGCGATCTCACCCAGGTCCGGTTCCCTCGGCGGCGACGGAAGTCCGTTCTCCTCCAGGGCGAACTCGCCCTCGGCCAGCTCGCGCAGCAGCAGGGCGGGGCGGGCGTCGTCGAGGACCCGGGCCCGCCTGGCCGGCGGGCTCTGCCGGTCGAGCGGCAGCACGGCGCAGCCCGCGGCGTTCGCGGCGAGGATGCCGACGGCCCCACTGAACCGGCTGGACGCGTCGAGCGCCACGACGGAGCCCGGCCGGGCCTTCGCCGCTATCCGCTCGCCGAGGTCTCCGGCCAGCGCGGCGACGTCACGGTAGGTGTAGGTGCGTGCCGTCCGCGCGGCCACTGCCTCGGGCGTCCGTTCCACCTGAGCCTGGACGACATTCCACACTGTCTCCACGCGAGCCCCCTGGGATCGAAAGGAAGTACTGGTCAGTGGCCGACGACCGGGAGCGCCCGGGACACGCTCCGGAGCACGGCCTCCCGCTGGTCGTTGAGGAAGAGGTGGCCGCCGGGGAAGACCTCCACCTCGCTCCGACCGGTGGTCAGCTCGGCCCAGCCCTCGAGGTGCTCCTCGGCGACCCTGGGGTCGGCGTCACCACCGAAGGCCGAGACGGGGCAGGTGAGCAGTTCGCCCGGCCGGTAGACGTAGCCGGCGAACAGCGCGAGGTCGGCCCGGAAGGTCGGCAGGATGAAGGCGGCGAAGTCCGGGTTCTGCAGCAACTGCTCCGGCGTGCCGTTGAGACGGCGGAGCTCGTTGATCAGCTCCTCGTCGGAGAGGTCGGGTTCACTCAGCTTCCTGGACTCGTGGGCCGGTAGCGCCCGGCAGCCGGACACCATCATCCGGACCGGCTCCAGCCCCTGCTCGCGCTGCAGCCTGCGGGCGAGCTCCCAGCTGACGATGGCGCCCATGCTGTGCCCGAAGAAGGCGAACGGCCGGTCGAGGTAGGGAAGCAGGGCGGGGAGAAGGACGTCCAGCAGCTCTTCCAGGTCCGCGATCGGCTGGTCGAAGAACCGGTCCTCCCGACCCGGCAGCTGCACGGCGAACGCCTCCACTCCTTCCGGGAGTCCGGCGCCCCACCCCCGGAAGACCGAGGCGCCTGCCCCGGCGTACGGGAAGCAGAAGAGCCGGAGGGGGCCGGGCTCGGTCCGGCCGGGAATCGGCCGGACCCAGCTCTGGGCCGTCTGCGGTGGTGCCGAGTGCATGGGGTTCCGCTCCTACTGGTCGAGAGGTCGGGAGGGCTGGAAGGCGCTCAGGCGCCGTGCCAGGACTTCCACAGCCCGGCGTATCCGCCGCCGGCCGCCAACAGCTCTTCGTGACTGCCCAGTTCGGTCACCCGGCCACCGTTCATGACCGCGACCCGGTCCGCGTCGTGGGCGGTGTGCAGGCGGTGGGCGATGGCGATCACGGTGCGTTCCTTGAGCACGGCCGCCAGCGAGCGCTCGGTGTGCCGGGCCGTGGTCGGGTCGAGCAGGGAGGTGGCCTCGTCCAGGATCAGCGTGTGCGGATCGGCCAGGACCACCCGGGCCAGGGCGAGCTGCTGGGCCTGCTGGGCGTCCAGACGGAGCCCACCGGCACCGAGTTCGGTGTCCAGCCCGTCCGGCAGCTCGTCCACCCAGTCGATGTCGACCGCGGCCAGCACCGCGTGCAGCTCCTGGTCGGTCGCGCCGGGCGCGGCGATCAGGAGGTTGTCCCGGACGGTGCCGAGGAAGACGTGGTGCTCCTGGGAGACCAGGACGACGTGTCGGCGCAACTGGGCCGGGTCGAGCTCGGCGACAGGCACCTGCCCCACCGTCACCCGTCCGGTGCGCGGCCTCTCCGCCCCGGCCAGCAGCCGGCCCAGCGTGGACTTGCCGGCTCCGGACGGGCCGACGATGGCCAGCCGCTCACCCGGACGGACGGTGAGGTCGACGCCGTGCAGGACGTCCCGCTCGCCCTGGTAGGCGTACCGGACGTCGACCACGTCGATCCGGTCGTCCTCGGGGCGGCCGCCGCCCGTCACGGCCGGGGCGTCCACCTGGCCGATGCCCTCGACCCGGGCGAAGGAGGCGTTGCTGCGCTGGAGTTGGTCGAGCCAGAGCAGGATCTTGTCCATCGGCTCGGAGAGCTTCCAGAAGTAGAGGGCACAGGAGACCACCGCGCCGGTGGTGACCGCGCCGGTGTCGCGCAGGGCGGCGCCGAGCAGCAGGATGCCGGCGACCGGGGCGACGTACGAGAACTCGACCACGGGAAAGAGGACGGTGCGCAGGTTGAGGGTGCGGGTACGGGTGGCCCGGCAGTGCTCCACAGCCTCGGCCGTGGCGGCGATCCGGCGGTCCTGGAGGCCCAGGGCCTCGACGGTGCGGGCCCCCGTCGCGGTGGAGGTGAGGATCTCGATCAGCGCGGAGTTGGCGGCGCCTTCGGCGAGGTATCCCGCGTGTGCACGGTGCAGGTACCAGCGGGTGGCGAACCAGACCCCGGAGAGGCAGAGCAACCCGCAGACGCCGAGCAGCGGGTTGACCGCGAGCATGGCGACCAGGATCAGGAGGATCTGGACGAGCGCCACGGAGACCTCCGGCCCGGCGTCGCGCAGGGTGGCGCCGACGGTGGCGACGTCGGCGGTGCCGCGCGTCAGCAGGTCACCGACGCCGGCGCGTTCGGTCACCGAAGCGGGCAGGGCGAGGGACCGGTCGACGAACCGCTCCCGGATCCGCGCCAGAGTCCGCTCGCCGAAGCGGTGGGCGGCGTAGCGGGCGAAGCGGCCGAGGAGCAGCTGCGCGAGCGCGAAGCAGAGGATGCCGAGGGCGAGTCGGTCGACGTGTCCGGTCCCCGCGCCGCCCCGGACGTCGTCGATGATCCGGCCCAGCAGCCAGGGGCCGCCCAGACCGGCGGCCGCGGCCAGTCCGTTGAGGGTCAGCATCGCGGCGACAGCACGGCGGTCCTGCCCCATCAGACGCACGGCGGCCCGGCGGACCTCGGCGGAACCGGCGATCGGGAGCCGTCCGGGGTCGGTCTCGGTCTGAGCGGTCATCGGACGGCCTCCTCGGCGGGCGTGGACCCGGTGGCGGTTTCGCCGCGAGCCACCAGCGCGCGGTAGCCGGGCTCTGTTGCGAGCAGTTCCTGGTGCGGGCCGGCTGCCGCCAGACGGCCGTCGACGAGGTAGCAGACGGTGTCGGCCTGCTCCAGGAGGGCGGGGGAGGTCGAGGTGAGGGCGGTGGTGCGTCCGGTCCGCGCCCGGCGCAGCCCAGCGGCCATGGCGGCCTCGGTGTGGACGTCCACGGCGGAGGTGGGCTCGACGAGCAGGAGCACCTCCGGGTCCGCCAGCAGGGCACGGACCAGTCGCAGCCGCTGGCGCTGACCGCCGGAGAGGTTGCTGCCCTGGGCCTGGATCACGGTGTCCAGGCCATCGGGCAGTGCCTGCACGATGTCCTCCGCCGCGGCGTCCCTGACGGCCTGGGCGATGGACGGGTCGGAGTGCTCGGAGCGGCCCTCGACCACGGTGCGCAGCGTGCCGGAGAAGAAGTCGGCGTCGTTGTCCGCCACCACGATCCGGCTGCGGACCTCGGCCAGGGCGACCTCGGCGAGCGGCACGCCGCCCCAGGTCGCAGCGGATGCGCTGTACCGGCCGAGCCGGTCGACCACGGCCGTGGAATCGGCCGGGCGAGCGCTCACGATCGCGGTCAGCCGACCCGGGACCAGTTCCACACCGGTGTCGGCGTCGTACAGCGCTGACGGTGCGCCAGGGGCCGGCCGGAGTGTCGCGGCGTCTTCGAAGGCGGGCTTCACGTCGAGCATCCGGACGACCCGTCGAGCGGCGACCAGACCCCTGGTGAGGTCGTATCCGCCCTCGATGAAGTTGGAGACCGGCACGACCAGGACGGCGACGTAGCCGTAGACGGCGACCAGCGTGCCGATCGTGATGGTGCCCTCGGCTGCCATCCGGGCGGCCAGCCAGGTCACCAACGCGAGGAAGAGGGCGGGCAGGCCGACCGAGAGCGCCTGTATCCAGCTGGTCACGGCGCCGACCCGGTAGCCCTCGGACTGCAGGTCCCGCGATCCGCGCAGGTAGCGGCCGGCCAGCAGCTCCTTACCGCCGATGCCGTTGAGTACGCGCATGCCGCCGACGATGTCCCCGAGCCGGGCGGTCAACGCCCCCTGCTGCGCGCGGTACTTGGACTCCGCGCCCTGGAGGCGTTCCAGCAGCGGCCCGACCACGACCGCGAGCAACGGCACCCCCAGCAGGACCACGAGGGCGAGCGGGACGGAGACCGACAGCAGCAGCGCGGCCGCCACCAGGTACGCGACGACGGCACCGACGCCCGGGCCGGTGATCGTCAGTGTCTGGCTCATCTGCGCGACGTCGCCGACACCGATGCTGGCCACCTCGCCGGCCGTGACCTTGCGGGGCAGTTCGGCACCCAGCCGGGTGGAGTGCGCGACCACGACCTTGATGGTCCGGAAGGTGGCGTCCATCCGGACGCGCGTCATGATGCGGTGGCGCATGATGCCGAGCCATGCGTTGAGCAGCGCGGCGCCGACCAGTGCGGCCACCCAGCCGACCAGGACGCCGGTCTTCCCCCGCTGGAGCCCGTCGTCGATCGCACGCTGCATGAGGTACGGCGGCAGCAGGAGGCAGACCATCCAGAGGGTGCCGATCACCGCACCACCTGTCACCCGTCGGCGCTGACTCATGGTCAGCCACCACAGGTAACGCGCGGCACTTCGGTGATCCGGGGCTCCCGGGTCGGCATACGAATCCGTCATGAGTGAGACCCTAACCGTCTTTCCTGGTCCTTATCCAGAATTTCCTTCCACCTCCCGACCGCCTGTGGCTATAGTCACCACGGACAGGAGGTGTTCATCATGAAGAAGCAGCTTCGCGGAATCTGTGCAGGCTTCTAGAACCGGCTCGACCAGGCCGCAGGATGCCGGAGTGCGGGGGGAGAAGCATTTCCCCCCGCATTCTGCTGCCCTTCAGAGAATTCGCCACGGATTATCCAGCGAGACATCCGCCAGGGAGTTCTCGGACCCTCTGGACATATTGATCAGACCAGCCTCGATCGACGCCGCGAGAACGGCTGGGAGGTTTCCGTCGAGATAGTCGCGACTCGCGCCCACTCCGATGAGGACTCCCTTCCCCGTGGCCACCGCCAGGTGGAAGTTCGGCCCCGATCGCTGGGTGGACGGACGCCACTCGATCCCGGTGCGCAGGGGGGATCCGGCGGCCGGCTCCACGTCCACATCGCCGAGGAAGTTGTAGTGCTTGGCGAAGGCGGTGGGGTCCGTCTCCGGCAGGCCGGCCTCCCGGAGGCTCTCCTTCAGCGCGTCGACGTCGTAGCAGCCGTTCATGTACGCCGTCATGGACTGGACGTAGCAGGCCCGCAGGTACTCCAGCGGGTGGGCCTCCTCGTCGACCGTGACGGTCACCGGGGCGAACTGGTTGAGCGAGCCGACCAGCGGCACCCACCGGGGGGTGAGCCGGTTGGCGGCCATCAACGCGAAGGTCATCCGCTCGACGCGCTTGAGCCGGGACAGCGCGAGCGCGCCGACGCCGAGCACCACCGACTGGACCGAGATCCTCAGCCGGTCGGAGAGCTCCTGCGCGGCGGTCAGTCCCTCCAGGCTGTAGAGCGACGCCCGGCGTCGCTCACTGGCGTCCTCCGGATCCCGGTCCGCCGGGACGAGCCGGCCCCAGGCCTCGGTCCAGTGCCGGACGCTCCGGGTGCCCGGTTCCTCCTGCTGCTCCCGCGCCATCTCCAGCGGCTGCACCACCGGCCCGAGCGCCCCGCCCTCCAGGAGGACACCGAGTTGTTCCTCCAGCACCCGCAGCGCACCGTTGTCGGCCGCCACATGATGGATCACGGTGACCAGGTGGAGCGCGTCCCCCTGGTGAGTGGTGACGAACGCGCGCCACGGCAGTTCGGTCTCGATGTCGATCGGCTCGACGGCCGCCTCGGCCCCCAGCCGGAGGGCCGCCGCGAAGCTGTCCTCGGCCAGCTCCAGCGCGGCCACCCGGGACGGGCGGTACGGGTGGACCACCTGGGCCGGCGTCGGGCCGCTCAGGTCGTAGGTGGTCCGCAGCGACTCGTGTCTCTCCACCAACTGAAGCCATGCGTCCATCACTTGGGCCGCACCGAGACCGAACGGCACCTCCCAGACACTGACCAGATTGGCGACCGCCCGATGGTCGGGTCCGTGGGTCTCCAGCGAACGCAGGACCGACAGCTGACCGTAGGTCACCGCCCCCGTCCGGAGCTCGCTCACAGCCGGGCCGCCCGGACGGCGAACTGACCGAGCATGCTCTGCTGGATCTGCGTGGTGCCCTCGATGATCTCCATCACCTTGGCGTCGCGGTAGTGACGCTGAACGGACGCCTCCGCGCCGATGCCCTGGGCACCGTGGATCTGCACCGCGTCGGCGGCCGCCTTGACGGCGATCGTCGAGGTCCGGTACTTCGCCAGCAGGGTGTGGTTGACGGACTCCGTCTCCCCCCGCTCCTTGCTCACCCCGGCGTGGTAGCAGAGCAGCCGGGCCGTGACGGTGTCGGTGAGCATGTCGGCCAGCAGCTGCTGGACCAGCTGGTGGTTGCGGATCTCGGTGCCGTACTGGGTGCGGCGGCCGGCGTACTCCGTCGCGGCCTCCAGGCACGTCTGGGCCAGCCCGACCGAGCCCCAGGCGGTGCTGAAGCGGCCGAGGTCGAGGGCGCTGGAGGCGACGAAGGTGAGGCCGATGCCGGGACGCCCGACCAGGTTGGCGGCCGGGATCCGGCAGTCGTCGAAGGTGATCCGGCCGAGCATCGAGCCGCGCAGGCCGAGCAGGCCCTCGATCGGATCCACCGACAGGCCGGGAGCGTCCCGCTCCACCAGGAAGGCGGTGTGCTGTCCGTCGAACGTGGCGAAGACCAGGAAGAGGTCCGCGATCTGCGCGAAGCTGATCCACTTCTTGGTGCCGCGCAGGACGACATCGGCGCCGTCGGCCGTCGCCGTGGTCTCGACGGCGGCGGCGTCACTGCCGACGTCCGGCTCGGTCAGGGCGAAGGCCGCCAGCGTTCGGCCCGATGTGATCTGGGGGAGCCACCGCTGCTTCTGCTCCTGCGTTCCCCACTTGTGGATCGAGTGGGCGACCATGTCCTCCACGGCCACGAGGTTACGGATCGACTGGCAGCCCCGGCCCAGTTCCTCGGTGAGCAGTCCGTATTCGACCCAGTCCATGCCGAGGCCGCCGGACTCCTTCGGGAGAAGTGCGCCGAGGTAGCCCTGCCCGGCCAGGTCGGCGACGACCTCTCGGGAGACCGCTTGCTCGCGATCGAAGCGGTCCGCCTGCGGGACCAGGACACGGTCGGCGAAGGCACGGAACTCGGCGTGGCGCTCGGCCTGCTGCGGGGTGAGGTGACTGAGTATCAACGAATTCCTTGCGAACGTGGGGGCGGGCACATCACTCCGGCGGGAGCGGTGGCATCCGGCTCGGAGAGGGGGAGGCTCAGCCGGCGGTGGCGGCGGTGGCGAGGGCCGGTCCGGCGGCGGCGGCGGTGTACCGCTCACGGCCGGTCAGGTTGACCAGGACGACCTGGTCCGGGGTGATCCGCCGGGCCGCGGCCTCGTTGCGCAGCGCGGCGATGGTCGCGGCCGAGGAGTGGCAGACGTCCAGCCCCTCCAGCTCGCGGAGCATCGTACGGGCTCGGACCAGTTCGTCCTGGCTCACCGAGACGATGGAGCCACCACTCTCGGCGGCGATGTCCCGCATGTAGGGATAGGTGGCCCGGCCGTCGCCGAGCAGGATGGCCCGGGCCAGACCTGTCGGGTGCTCGATGACGTCGTCCTCGGTGAGCTCGGCCCGTCCCTCCCGCCAGGCCACGGCCATCGGGGCGCAGGTGTCCTGCTGGACCATCACGAAGCGGGGCGAGGAGGTGAGCCGGCCGCAGGCGAGGTACTCTGCCACGCCCTTGCGTACGGCCATCATCCCCATGCCGCTGCTGATGGCCTGGACGACCACGTCGGGCTCGTCGTCCATGGCGTCGAAGGCTTCCAGGTAGGTGAGCTTCAGACCCTCGCGGCGGGCCCAGTTGAAGAACCCGCCCTCCCAGACCAGCCCGTGCCGGTCCGCGAACTCCTGGGCCGCCTGGGTGGCTTGCGCGTAGTTGCCGTCCACGACGGTGAGGGACACCCGGTCGTTGGTCTCGATGTCGTGGTCACCGGTGAAGTCGCGGCCGCAGAAGAAGTGGGCCCGCATCGACTGGTCGCGCTGCACGGCGCGGGCCAGGGCGGTGGAGCTGTTTCCGGTGCTGGAGGCGACGAACTCCTTGATCCCGAACTGCCGGAACACGGCCAGGACCACCGAGGCCAGCCGGTCCTTGGTGGTGCCCGTCGGCTGCTGGGACTCGTCCTTCACCCAGAGTCGGGGCAGGCCGATGGCCGCTCCGAGGCGCGGGGCCGGACGGCAGGGGGTCCGCACGCTGACGTCGGCGTCTAGCAAGTGCTCGGATTCGACCGGAAGGAAGTCCAGGTAGGTCAGCTCGGGCCGGTCACCGTCACGTTCGGTGACGTTCTCCAGGTTCAGCCTGGGATCGAGTGCACTCGAACATCGGGGACATCGGAGCCTGAACTCCGGATCGGACGTCCAGCCGCAGCCGACACATGACAGGTGGTATTTGGGTGGTGCTTCGGTCTTTTCACGGTGGTTGACGATCGGCATTTTGCGCTTCCCCTACAAAGGTTCCCGGAGAATGAACCGAATGGCCCGGACATACGCCGGAGTACCGATGCCGGCGAATCTTCATACGACCGTTTCGACTGCACATGGACTACCGGGGCGACCCGTCGACGACGTTTCTCGGCATGGCCCTTTCGGGGCCCCGGTCCGGAACTCGGCACCGAAGCCGGAGCTCGGACGACCGCCCTGGTGTCACGGCGCCGGCGCTCAGGCCAGCGCGTCGAAGCGACCCCCCATGAGGGCACGCGAGACGAAGCCGTCAGGCCCGCAGGGCACGTCGCCCACGACAGTGGTGCGGTGCACGATCCGCTCCTCCTGGAACATCAGACCGTCCACCGGCCCCGCGTGGGCCACGGCGCGGTTGTCCCACATGACCAGGGTGTCCTGCTCCCAGCGGACCCGGGCGTGGATCTCGTCCCGCCCGGCGAGCTCGTCGAGCAGGAAGTCCAGCAGGGCCGTGCTCTCGCGGGGCTTGAGACCGCGGATGGTCTGGAGGAACACGGCGCTGACGAGCAGGCTGCGCACACCGGTCTCGGGGTGCACCCGCACCAGCGGATGGACGGCCGCGAAGGGGCCGGCCGGCTTGCCGTCGAGGCGGGGCGCCGCCTCCGGGGCATGCCGGGAGTGAATCGCCTGGAGGGTGTCGAGGTATCCCCGGAGGGAGGGCGAAAGCCCCTCGTACAGCGCTTCCAGATTGGCGAAGAGGGTGTCGCCGCCGGCCGGCGGAATCTCGACACCACGCAGAATGGTGATGGCGTTCGGGTTGACCACGAAGGTGCTGTCGACATGCCACTCGGTCCGCAGGCGCCGCGGCGTCGACCCCTTCAAGGGGTGGCTGAGGCCGGCCTCGGCCTCGATCAGCGCCCGCCGCTCCTCGGACAGCGCGGTCCGCAGCACGGCGGGCTCTTCGGGCAGGCCGTTCACGATGGGATGGGCCGCAGTGGCACCGCCGAAGGCATTGGTGAGTTCGACGTGTTGCGCGTCGTTCATCGGCTGATTGCGGAAAACGAGGACCTTGTGACGCAGCAGGGCCTCACGGAGACGGGCCACGACGGCCGGCGACAGGTCCGCAGCGAGATCGACGCCTTCCACCTCCGCGCCAGTGATTGGCGTGAGAGGCCGAAAGCTGATTTCTAACACCACTACCCCCAGTACTGTGGCTGTGCGGTGAAACCTCGGGCAGCCTACCCCAGAGTAGGCATGGCTTGTCGAGCCCCGGTCAGGCCGAATATAGCAACAGGGCAGTTCGTTGGCCATGCCCGTTTCGCACCCGAAGACTCAGTCCCCTTCACTCGGTGTTACATGGCGCAATATGGACATCGTGCCACGTATCGTCCCAACCCAAAGACGGGTCTTGACGCTGCGCCATCAACGCCATAGGGTCAATTACCTGGATAAGCTTTGAATAGAAGAGATCTGGGAATACGAAATGTCGAACGAGCAGCCCGGCAACTTGCTGTCGGTGATTTCCGAAGTATTCGCTCCCCTTGAGGTCTCGCTGGACAGTACTTTCGATGACCTCGGAGCCACCTCCGTGTCGCTGCTCCGCCTGATGGTCTCGATCCAGAGCACGTTCGACGTCGACCTGGACGTCGTCGACATGTTCACCGTGGCCGACGTCGGCGAGCTGGTCGAGCTCGTCGACGGGCGGATCGCCGCTTCGAAGTAGTTCCGGCACGACGGCACGACCGGGCTCACGCGATCCCGTCGCCTGCCCAGGGGCCGACGCATCCGGACGAGGGGACCGGAGTCCGTCCCCGCCGATCCCACCCCGCAGCCCCGTAGCCGGCCGAAGCCTCCGTGCAGGCGGCCGCCGGGATTCCGGCCCGAGGCCGATCGCACCCGCCCGGGCAGTCCGTCGCACCTGACGCCGCCGGTACGCACCGGGGCCCGGTCGAGCACGCCCCGGCAGTCTCACGACCGCCTGCGCCGACCGTTTCCAGGACCGTCGGGCCCGAAGAAGAAGTAGCCACTGTCCAACCGCCGAAGGGGACATCGTGACCGCGCACCCAGCCGCGAAGTACTTCCTGTCGAGCTACATCTCCCCACCCGGCAGCTTGTCCGTCATCGCACCGCGCCATGACCAGAACATCGCGCTCTGGCGCAGTCACGACTCGCGGGTCGAACTCGTCAGGGTCTGGGAGCTCGAGCGTGTCAGCGGACAGAAGCACCACTTCTGGCCACTCTTCACCGTCGACCGCTACCACAAGGTGCTCACCGAGCTGCTCGCGGCCGAGGGGCTCTCCCCGGAGGACGTGAGCCTGTCCTGGGGCACGCCCGGCCTGCCGCACCACGCCGACATCAAGCTACCCGCCGGCGCCGAGGACTTCCCGATCCACAGCCTCGCCCACCTCTACAGCGGGCTGCTGCTCGACTCCGAGGCGTTCCGCAGCGAGACCATCATCGGACTCGCCCTGGACGGCCGGCCCGACTTCGGCCTCGACCTGGCGAGCAAGAAGTACTGGTACACCGGCTGCGTGTCCACCAAGGGCGACGTCGACTTCGCTCCGGTCGAGTCCCCGGCCCCCATCTACGACGCCGCGTCAGCCGAGTTCGACAAGGAGCCCGGCACCCTGATGGCCCTGGCGTCGGCCTGCCCCACCGAAATCGCCTTCGACACCGAGGCGGCGGTGCGGGAGCTGGAACTGTACGGAGGCCGGCGGGTACCGCTGGTCGACACGCTCCCGTTCGTCCAGGCCGTGATCCGTGCAGCCGAATCCCAGCTGCCGTCCATGGAGTTGGACAGCCGCTTCCGCGCGCAGGAGCACCTGCAGTCCGCCGTCATGAAGATCGTCCAGACGGCCTGCGAGCTCGTCATGGTGCGCAACGTCGACCGGCTGCTCGAGTCGGCAGGGGTGGACCCGAGCCAGGCGTACCTCTCCCTGAGCGGGGGCTTCGCCCTCAACTGCCCGACCAACTCCTTCCTCCTGCGCCGCTACGGCTTCAAGGGCCTGCTCACCCCGCCGAGCGCCAACGACTCCGGCCAGTCCCTCGGAATCGGCCTCCTCGGCCTCCTCGGCGAGGGCCTGCTCCCGGGCGGTGGCTTCAAGCTCGAATCCGCCTACCACGGCTCCCAACTGACCGATGTCGAGGACGCCCTGCGGCACTTCGAGGACTTCGTCGAGGACGTCCAGGACTTCACCGAGGCCCAGTTCGTCGAGGACCTCTCCGCCGGACCGCTGGTGTGGGCGGACGGGGCGGCCGAGATCGGCCCGCGCGCACTGGGCCACCGCAGCATCCTCGCCGACCCCCGCTCACCCCGGTCGAAGGACCTGCTGAACGACTGGAAGAGCCGGCAGTGGTGGCGTCCGGTCGCCCCGATCGTCCTGGAGGAGTACAGCGGCGAGTGGTTCGAGGACCCCTGGCCCTCGCCCTACATGCTCGAAACCGCGTACGTCACCGAGTCGAAGCGCCACCTGGTCCCGGCCGTCCTCCACCTCGACGGCTCGGCCCGGCGGCAGACCCTGTCCGCCGCGACCAACCCCCTGCTCCACCGGGCGATCGAGGCGTTCCGGCAGGCCACGGGCGTGCCGATGGTGTGCAACACCTCCCTGAACGACAAGGGTGAGCCGGTGGTGGACACCGCGGCACAGGCCCTGAACTTCGCCATCCGCAAGGGCGCCGCCGTCGCCTACATCGCGGGCCGCCGGGTCCGCCTGCGCACGGAGGCCCGCGACCGGAGCCCGGTCCCCACGCGTCGGCACGACCGCCGCGAGGAGCTCTTCGCGGGCCAGGAGCAGGACCGCGACGCGATCTGGCAGTCCTGGGTCGACGCGGGCTACACCACCGCGGCCATGGTCCTGATGTCCCGCTCCCCCGAACTGCGCGATCAGGGGCTGGCGACGCCCGCCATGGTCAACCAGCTGGCCGAGGTCGCGGCCGCCCGGGACGCGAGCGGCACGCTGGCCCTCGCCGCGGCGAAGCACGCCCGGATGTTCGGCCCGGACGCCGTCTACGACCCCGAGTCCGCCGAAGGTGCGGCTTTCTGACCGCCAGCCGGTGCGCTGACGGCAGCCGGGCCGCCCCGGGGACCGCCGCGACGGGGCGCTCCGAAGCAGGTCGTCGCCCGGCCTCCAGCACGGAACGGTCCGACCGGTGACCGTGCCGCCATGTCCGGCTTCGCTTCAGCAGTACGGAGGATCAACGCAGTGAACACGAGATCGCTCTGGGCGCACACCTCTGACATGGCTCACATGGGCGAGGAGTCCCGGGCCGGGCACCCCTCGCACGCGGTCGTGACCGAGCGGATCGCGGCACTGCACGGCGAGGAACCGTTCGAACTGCTCGACTGCGGTGTCATCTCCGGGGTCACCTACCGCCACCTGCTGACGGCGGGCCTGGCGGTCGACTACACCGGCATCGACATCAACGAGGCCGCCATCGAGGACTGCCGCGCGCTCCACCCCGACGCCCGGTGGGAGCAGATGAGCGTCACCGACCTCACCTACCCCGAAGGCTCGTTCGACGTGGTGAACTGCCGGCACGTGCTGGAGAGCCTGCCGTACTACGAGACCGCCGTCCGCGAACTGTTCCGGGTCTCCCGCCGCACCGTGGTGATCTGCATGTTCCAGGTGCCGCGAGAGACCGAGGTGCTGCTTCGGCGGGAAACGGCCGACGGCTACATCTGGCTCAACCGCTACGCCGCCGGCCCGTTCGAGGCGCTGCTGCACTCGCTCTCGGAGTCGGTCGAGATCATCGACGTCCCCGCCGACCACCGCCGCAACCAGGTCTACCTCTGCACCAAGCGATCCGCGTAGCCGTGGCCCGTTCCGGCGAGACGGGTGACGTACGTCCTGCCCCCAGACCCCTCAAGGCTTCCCTCATGACACTGCGCCACCCCGCACCTCCCGTGCCCGGCCCCGATGCCGAGGGGCGCCCCGCCGAGCTGCCCGCCGCCCCGGAGCTCCCGTTGGACCGGACGCCTCCGGCCCGGCGCGACCACCGGGCCGGCTCGGTCCCCGTCGTCGTCCCCGCCGGGGCGACCGCCGCACTGCGGCGGCTGGGTGAAGCCTGCGGGGCGGGACTCCCGGCGGCGGCCTTCGCCCTCTACCTGGCACTGCTGCACCGGTACGGCGGACAGTCCGAGCTCGCGGTCGGGGTGACCAACGGCGCCGGGGTGGCCACGCCGGTCCGCGCCCGGACCGACGGGAGCTTCCGGGACCTGGTCCGGTTGGCGGGCACCGGGCTGGCGGAGGCCGAGCAGGCCCGTACCGCCGAGGTCGTGCACCTCTGGCCGGGCTTCTCCTGCCGACCGGAACCGCGCGTCGCCCCCGAGACCACCTCCTGCGACCTGGATCTCCAACTCTGCCACGCCGACGGCGAACTCACCGGTCAGCTGGTGTTCGCCACCGACGTCCTGGACCCCGCCACCGCCCGCCGCGCGGTGGACCACCTGCTCCGGCTCCTCGAAGGCGCGACGGCCGATCCGGACCGGTCGGTGGCCGAGTTGCCCCTGCTCACCGCCGAGGAGGAGGAGACCGTCGCCAGGCTGAACGGCGTCCCGGGTGAGCCGACGGACGTGGGCTTCCACCGGCTCTTCGAGGAGCAGGCCGCCCGCACCCCCGAAGCGGTCGCGGTCCGGGCCGCGGACGCCGCCCTCAGCTATCGCGAACTGAACGCCCGGGCCAACCAGTTGGCCGACCTGCTGCGTGAGGCCGGGGTCGGCCCCGAGGTGACGGTGGGCCTCTGCGCCGATCGCGACGTGCGGCTGATGGTGGCCGTGCTCGGCATCCTCAAGGCCGGCGGCGCGTACGTACCGGTGGATCCGAACGACCCGGTCGAGCGGCGGGACGGCATCCTCGCGGACGCGGCCGTGCGGATCACGGTGGCGACGGCTCCGCTCGGCACCGCCCACCAGGTGATCGAACTCGACGCCGAGCTGGCCGTGTTGGCGGGCCGCCCGACGGAGAACCGCCCGCCGGAGCGCTCGACCAGCGGCGATGCCGCGTACCTGCTCTACACCTCCGGTTCCACCGGCAAGCCCAAGGGCGTGGTGATCGAGCACCGCCAGCTCGTCGGCTACACCCGCGCCGTCATCCGGCGGCTCGGCATCGACGGGCCGCTCAGCTACGCGATGGTGCAGCCGCTGACGGTGGACTCCAGCGTCACGGCCTTCGCCCCGCCGCTGTGCACGGGCGGCGAGGTACAGCTGATCTCCCGTGACGTCGCGCTGGACGCGGAGAGGCTGGCCGACTGGGTGCAGACCCGGGGGGTCGACTGCCTGAAGATCGCGCCCTCCCACCTCCGGGCCCTCCAGACCTCGCCGCGCTTCGCCGAACTCCTGCCGCGCCGCCTGCTGGTCGTCGGCGGCGAGGCCTCCGACTGGCGCTGGCTGCGCGCCCTCCAACGCCTCGTCCCGCACTGCCGGGTCTTCAACCACTACGGTCCGACCGAGACCACCGTCGGTGTGCTGACCCTCGCCGTGGCCGACCACCCGGAGGCGGAGTGGGAGACCGCGCCGATCGGCGTTCCGCTCCCGGGCACCCAGGCCCACGTGGTGGACCCCGCGGGCCGTCCCACGCCCGTCGGCGTCGCCGGAGAGCTGCTGATCGGCGGCGACAACCTCGCCCGCGGCTACCACCGCCGGGAGGACCTCACCGCGGCGGCCTTCGTCCCGGACACCCTCGGCGGCGGCCCGGGCTCCCGCCTCTACCGCACCGGCGACATCGTCCGCCGCCTGGCCGACGGGACGATCGCCTTCCTCGGCCGGCGCGACGACCAGATCAAGGTCCGCGGCTTCCGGGTCGCCCTGGGCGAGATCGAGGCCGCACTGAAGAGCCACCCCGAGGTGCGCCACGCCATCGCCGTCGTCCGCGAGGACGTCCCGGGCGACCGGCGGGTGGTCGCCTACGTCGAGCCGCACGGCCCCGGGTTCAGCACCGCCGGGCTGGAGCGCCACCTGCGGGACCGGCTCTCCCCGCACATGGTGCCGCAGGCGCTGGTGACGCTGGACCGGCTGCCGCTCTCCGGGCACGGCAAGGTCGACCGCGGCAGGCTGCCCCGGCCCGCCGAGCCCGCCACCGCGCCGCTTCCACCGCGCAACGAACTGGAACGGCTGGTGGCGCAGGTGTGGCAGGAGGTCCTCCACACCGAGGCGGTCGGCACCGACCAGAACTTCTTCGACATCGGCGGGCACTCCCTGCTCATGGTCGGGCTGCACCACCGGCTCCGGGCGACGACCGGCCGGGAGGTCGAGCTGCTCGACCTGTTCCAACACACCACCGTCCGGGCCCAGGCCGAGTTGCTCTCGCAGCAGGGGCAGGGGGTGGCACCGGCCGCCACCCGCGGCAGGAGCACTCAACAGAACGCCCTGCTGAAGCGCCGCCAACAGCAGCTGCAAGCGAAGCGAGGTCGCCATGAGTGAGTACTCCCCCGAGCCGGACCCCACCGCGGGCGCCGAGCCGGACTCCGAGCTGTACTCCGAACCGGCCGACGGCTTCTCCGAGTTCGACGACAGTCTGGACATCGCCATCGTCGGCATGGCCGGCCGCTTCCCCGGCGCCCGGACGGTCGAGGAGTACTGGAGCAACCTCAAGGCGGGCGTCTGCTCCGTCACCCGCTTCGAGGACGAGGAACTCGCCGCCCGGGGCGTGGACGCCGCCACCCTGGCCGACCCGGACTTCGTCGGCGCGGGCTACCCGCTGGCGGACAGCGAGAAGTTCGACGCCGCCTTCTTCGGCTACTCCCCGCGCGAGGCCGAACTCATGGACCCGCAGCACCGGGTCCTGCTCGAATGCGCCTGGGCCGCCCTGGAGAGCTCCGGATACGACACCGATCGGCAGGACGGCCTGGTCGGCGTCTACGCGGGCGCGGGCAACAACACCTACCTGCTCTTCAACATCGCCTCCCAGCCCGGCGCCGCGCAGATCCTCGGCGACAAGCAGACGGTGATCGGCAACCGGCCGGACTTCCTCGCCAGCCGGGTCTCCTACAAGCTCGGCCTGGAGGGCCCCGCCCTCACCATCCAGTCCGCCTGCTCCACGTCACTGGTCGCCGTGGTCGAGGCGTGCCAGGCGCTGCTGGCCTACCAGTGCGACACCGCGCTGGCCGGCGGTGTCGCCGTCGGCGGGACCAGGAGCAAGGGCTACGTCTACCGCCCGGACGGCATCTTCTCGCCGGACGGCTACTGCCGCACCTTCGACGCCCGCGCCCAGGGGACGGTGGGCGGCGACGGCGTCGGGATGGTGGTGCTCAAGCGCCTCAAGGACGCCATCACCGACAACGACCACATCCACGCGGTCATCAAGGGCTCCGCGCTGAACAACGACGGCTCCCGCCGGGCCGGCTTCAGCGCGCCCAGCGCCGCCACCCAGTCCGCCGTCATCTCCACCGCGCTGGCGAACGCGGGCGTGCCGGCCGAGAGCATCGGCTACATCGAGCTGCACGGGACGGCCACCATCCTGGGCGACCCGATCGAGTTCTCGGCACTCGCCTCGGCCTACTCCGGGGTCCGGGAGCGCAGTTGCGCCCTCGGCTCCGCCAAGACCAACATCGGCCACCTCGACTCGGCCGCCGGGATCGCCGGCCTGATCAAGACCGCGCTGGCGGTGGAGCACGGGCAGCTGCCGCCCACCCTGCACTTCGAGCGGCCCAACCCGCGGATCGCCCTGGCCGGCAGCCCGTTCTACGTCAACACCGAGCTGCTGCCCTGGCCCGAGGGCGACGGCCCGCGCCGCGCCGGGGTGAGCTCCTTCGGCCTCGGCGGCACCAACGCCCACGTCATCCTCGAACAGGCCCCGGAGCTGCCGCGCGAACCCCGGCAGGCCGACGGCGCCGAGCAGCTGCTGGTGCTCTCCGCGAAGAGCCCGGAGGCCCTGGAGGCGGCCACCGACCAGCTGTACGACCACCTCCGGGCACACCCCGAACTCCCGCTGGCCGATGTCGCGTTCACCCTCCAGCAGGGCCGCCGGGCGTTCCCGTTCCGACGGATGCTGGTGGCGGGCGGCACCGAGGAGGCGCTGGTGGCGCTCGATGCCCGCGACGACGGTCGGCTGCTCACCGCGACCGCGCCCGAGGCCCCGCACCGGCCGGTGGCCTTCATGTTCACCGGCTTCGGCTCCCAGTTCCCCGGCATGGCGCGCGAACTCTACTCCCAGGAGCCGGAGTTCAGGGCAGCGATGGACGAGTGCGCCGGACTGCTGGAGCCGCTGCTCGGCACGGACATCCGCGAACTCGTTTTCACCGTCGACGAGTCCGCGGACGCCGCCCCCGGGCAGCCCTTCGACTTCAGCAGGCTGCTGCTCCAGCCGGAGCGCAGCGAGCACCCGCTGGACCAGCCACGCCTCGGCTACCCCGCGGTGTTCGCTCTCGAGTACGCCCTGGTCAGGCTCTGGGCCGCCTGGGGGGTCCAACCCGAGGTGATGATCGGTCACAGCCTGGGCGAGTACGTCGCGGCCTGTGTGGCCGGGGTCTTCTCGCTGCCCGACGCCCTGCGCCTCGTCGCGGAGCGCGCCCGGCTGATCGAGGAGCAGGGCGAGGGGGCGATGCTCGCCGTGCCGCTCTCCGAGGAGGCCGTCGCACGGTACACCGACGCGGAGGTCTGCCTCGCCGCGATCAACGGCCCGCAGACCTGCGTGCTCTCCGGCACCGTCGAGGGCATCGAGCGGGTGGCCGGCGAACTGCTGGCCGCCGACATCGCCACCCGCCGGCTGACCACCCGCTTCGCCTTCCACTCCCCGATGATGGACCCGGTCGTCGACCGATACGCCGAACTGGTCCGCTCGGTCCGGCTGAACGCCCCGGCCGTGCCGTTCGTCTCCAACCTGACCGGCACCTGGATCACCGACGACGAGGCCACCAGCCCCGAGTACTGGGCCCGGCACGTACGGGAGAGCGTGCGGTTCGCGGACGGCCTGGCCACCCTGTGGTCCGTCCCGGACATCGCGATCGTCGAGATCGGCCCCGCGCCGACCCTGACCCCCGGGGCCCTCCAGCACCCCGCCGCCGCCGGCACCGACCGGGTCGTCCTCCCGTCCCTCCCCGGCGCCTTCCTCGGACAGAGCGACCGCACCGCACTCCTACGGGCCGCCGGACGCCTCTGGCTCGCCGGCCGGGAGCGCCCTTTCCCGGCCACGGCCGGCGCCCGGCGGGTCCCGCTCCCCTCCTACCCCTTCGAACGGCGCACCTACTGGCTCGAACCCGGCACCGCCCAGCCCGGCAGCGGCTCGGCCCAGCAGCGGCGCGGCGACCTGCCCCAGTGGTTCTACACGCCGTCCTGGCAGCGACTGGCCGGCGCACCGGAGCCCGCCGAGGTCGGCTTGGCCGACGAGCGCTGGCTCGTCTTCGCGGACGAGACCGGTGTCGGCCACCACCTCGCCGACCGCCTCGAAGGTCTCGGCGCCACCGTGCGCACGGTCTCACGGGGAGCCGAGTGGCACCGCAAGAGCGAGCGCGAGTACGTCCTCGACCCTGCCCGGCCGGAGCACTTCGACCGACTCGCCGAGGCGCTTCGCGCCGAGGGGCCGCTGCCCGGCCGGGTGGTGCACAGCTGGAGCGTCGGCGACGACGCCGACCGGGCCACGGCGCCCGAGGACGTCCGGGCCCTGCTGCACCGCTCCTTCGACAGCCTGGTCCACTGGGTCCAGGCCACCGAAGCCGAGCTGATGACACGGCGGCAGCGCTGGGACGTGCTGTCCTCCGAGGTGCACGCCGTCCTCGGGGACGAGCCGCTCTGCCCGCCGAAGGCCACCGTCCAGGGCCTGTGCCGGGTGCTGCCGCAGGAGTACCCCTCGCTCAGCTGCGTCCATTTCGACCTCCGCCCCGAAGGCCCGCAGGCCGTACCCGGGTTGGTCGACCGGCTGCTGGCCGACCTCGCCGCCCCGCCCGCCGAGCGCACCATCGCGCTGCGCGGCCGGCACCGCTGGGCGCCGACGTACGTGACCGGCGCGCCGCGCCCGCGGGGCGGGTCCCCGGTCCGCCCCGGCGGGGTGTACCTGGTCACCGGCGGCCTCGGGAAGATCGGCCTGCTGATGGCCCGCGCCCTCGCCGACCGGGCCGAGGTGCGCCTGGTGCTGCTCGGACGGACGGGTCTGCCGCCCCGGGAGAGCTGGGCCGATCCGCAGCACCCGGAAGCGGTCCGGTCCGCGATCCGTGCCGTCCAGGAGATCGAGGCGCTCGGCTCCGAGGTGCTGGTGACCGCCACTGACGTCTCCGACCGCACGGCCATGCTCGCCCTGAAGGAGCGTGTCCTGCGGGAGTTCGGCCCGATCGACGGCGTGCTGCACTGCGCCGGCACGACCGGCACGGCGGCCCACCGGGAAGTCGCGGCCCTGGGCCCGGAGGAGGCCTCCTGGCACTTCGGCCCCAAGCTCTACGGCACGCAGGTGCTGCACGAGGTGCTGGCCGACCAGCAGGTGGACTTCGCCGTCATCTGCTCCTCGATCGCCTCGCTGCTCGGCGGACTCGGCTTCGGTGCGTACGCCGCCGCGAACGCCGCGCTCGACGCCTTCGCCCACCGGAACCACAGTGCGGCCCTGCCCTGGACCAGCGTCAACTGGGAAGCCTGGTACTTTTCGCACGACGATCGGGCGGATTCGGAACTCGGCGCGGCGGTGCGCGAGTTGGCACTCACTCCGGCCGAGGGCCGGCGGGTGTTCGACGCCCTGCTCGACGCGGTGCCCCAGGCGCAGATCATCACCTCCACCGGTGAACTGACGCTTCGCCAGGAGCTGTGGGCCGACCCGGTGGCCGAGGTGCCGGCTCCGGCCGCACGGCACGAGCGCCCCAACCTGCGCAACCCGTTCGTCGCCCCGAACGGCGAGACCGAACACCGGGTGGCGGAGATCTGGCAGGAGCTGCTCGGCATGGAGAGTGTCGGCGTGCAGGACAACTTCTTCGAACTGGGCGGCAGTTCGCTGCTCGGCCTCCAGGTCGTCCACCGACTGCGGCAGGAGCTGGCGGTGGCCGTACCGCTGACCATCGTCTACGAGGGCCCCACCGTGCGTACCCTCGGCGCGCTCATCGACAACCTCCGGGCGACGCGGTGATGGCGGCGCGCGGTGGTGTCGCGATCGTCGGGATGGCGGGGCGCTTTCCCGGCGCGGGGGACCTGACCGAGTTCTGGTCGAACCTGCGCGACGGCGTCGAGTCGATCGTCGCCCTGACCGACGAGGAGCTGACGGCGGCCGGGGTGCCGGCCGAAGTCCTCGGGCAGCCGAACTACGTCAAGGCCGCGCCCGCCTTCGCCGGCAGCGACCTGTTCGATGCGGACTTCTTCGGGTACACCGCCCGCGAGGCCGAGGTGATGGACCCTCAGCACCGGCTCTTCCTGGAGACGGCCTGGGAGGCGCTGGAGCACGCCGGCTACGACGCCGCCCGGTACGGGGGCGGCATCGGTGTCTTCGGTGGCGCGGGGACCAACCGCTATGTGCAGCACGTCTACTCGCACCAGCAGATCGTGGACACCCTGGGCCAGACCCAGATCCTGGTGGCCAACGAACTCGCCTTCCTGGCCTCCCGGGTGTCGTACAAGCTGGACCTGAAGGGCCCCGCGGTCTCACTGCGCGCGGCCTGCGCGACCGCGCTGGTCGCCGCCCACACCGCCTGCCGGAGCCTGCTCGCCGGCGAGTGCGACCTCGCCCTGGCGGGTGGCGTCCACGTCGACCCGAACCCGGGCACCGGCTACCTGCACCAGGACGGGTCCTTCGTGTCGCCCGACGGGCACGTCCGTCCGTTCGACGCGGACGCCCGGGGCACGGTCTTCGGGACGGGTGTCGGCGTGGTGGCGCTGAAGCGGCTGGAGGACGCGCTCGCCGACGGCGACACGGTGCACGCCGTGATCAAGGGCTCGGCCGTCAACAACGACGGCGCGGTGAAGGTCGGTTTCACCGCCCCGAGCGTCACCGGCCAGGCCGCGGTCATCTCCGCCGCGCTCGCCAGCGCGGGCCTCGCACCCACGGACATCGACTACGTCGAGGCGCACGGCACGGGCACCTCGCTGGGCGACCCGATCGAGGTGCAGGCGCTGTCCCGGGCGTTCGGCGACACCGGGTCCTGGGCCCTCGGCTCGGTCAAGGGCAACGTCGGCCACCTCGACGCCGCCGC
>NZ_JBVKDS010000007.1:0-392019 GCF_055633695.1 Kitasatospora sp. NPDC114501
GTTGCCTACGCGTCACAGACACAGTCGTACCGGGTTTCACCCTCGGACGAAGGCAGAACCCGAAGACTGATCACAACCTCACACAGGCCCTAGCGCCAACCCAAGCACTCGTCCTCAAGTCGCAGATCTTCGTAACGAGTTAATGTCTTCCGTACTGTCGTCCGTGAGTAACGAAGCAGCGGATGCCGCGCTTCACACGCGATTTCCCCAGCGGGCGGCGATGGCGTCGCGGGCGTTGTGGCCGCGCTTGGTGTCTTCGCCTTCACCACGGATCTTGGCGAGGTGGCCGGCGGCCTGCGTCCGGTTGAGCTGGGCCTGAGCGATACCGGGGTGCAGCACCATCATGTCCTTGCGGTTCCCGCCTTCGATCATCTGACCTTCGCGGCGCACCACGGCGTCGAGCTGGGCGGCGCGGGCGAGCATCGGCGCGGCGATGTCGATCAGCGCGAGGTCGGTCGGTTCAAGGTCGAGTTCGGTCTCGTACAGCTCGATCAGCGCGGCGCGGATCTTCGCCGCGTCCTTCTCGGTCGGGTCGACGTTCAACGGACCTCCCCGGGGTGGCGTCGGCGGCTTCGGGCGGGCTGCCAGCGGTCCGCGGCGGCTCTCCTGCGGGCCCGGCCGGCGTCGGCCGCGTCCTTGCGCAGGACGTGCCAGTCGCACAGGGCGCGGAGATTGGAGGGGGCGTCGGAGCCGCCTTCGGAGGCGGCGACGATGTGGTCGCAGTGGCGCGCCGGCTCAGCGCACGGCTCGCCGGTGTCGTAGCGGACGTGCTAGCACATCCAGCCGTCGCGGTTCATCACCGTGCGGCGAAGGCGGGCCCAGTGCGGGGGAAGCGGGGCAGTACGGCGCGAACTCGGCGACACAGAAGCCTCCTTGAGAGCAGGGACCCGCCAGGTGCTCGACCACGGCCGGGGAGAGAGGGCCGGTCGGGGAGCGTTGCCCTGGCGGGGCTGCGAAGGAGGCCGGCCGGGGTGCCGCAGCAACAGGTGCGCGCACGCGCGCGAAGCCACCTCCACATGTTGCTCACACCTCACCCCCGACATGGCAGAGGCCGTACTGCGGGCCCTCACCGCTTCACTGCCAGCCACCGCCCAGGCCGCGTAGGCACCAGGCCTTCGCCCCCGAGCAACACCAGAGAGCAAGAAGCATGCCGAAGTACATCGTCGCCGTCGACGTCATCACCGTGCACGTGGTGCCCGTCCTCGCCCCCACCCTCGAAGCCGCCCAGGCCGAAGCCGAACGCATCGTCACCAGCGACTGGGAGACCTGGTACGACCACACCGAGCCGCTGTGCGTCGGTGACGCCCTCACCGAAGCCGAGTGGGACGCCGAGCAGGAGTCGCTGGCCCGCATGAGCACCACCGGCCAGCCAGGCCCTCTCTCGGCCAGCCGGCCGAAGCAGGACGCCCCCGCGGCCACGTTCAAGGTGCCCCGAACCGACCACCACGCCGACGGCACCAAGTGCCCGCCCAGCCACAAGCACACCAGCTCGGGCAAGCCGCTAACTGAAGGGTGCTCCGGCCGGGCCTACTCCACCGCCACCTGCACCTGCGGCTGGACCACCCGCAACACCGCCAGGGGCTACACCGAGGAGACCCGCAGGCGACACCTCGCCACCGAACACCGCTGAGCCCCACTGACACCAGGCCCCACCCCCCGGGGCGGGGCCTGGTGTCGAAGTGCCGGGTGCCGGAGCCCGGTTGGCATTGAGTCCCACCGTAAGAGTGCTGTTTATGGATCTTTTTAAGAGTGTCAAAAAAATGACACTAACGACATGGCCCTTACGCCGTACTACGCCCTCCACCGCCCAGCGTGACCACAGGCCCCACCCCCTTGGAGACCCCAGTGACCACCCCCGCCCGCGCCCCCTGGATACCCGGAGGCGGCACCGCCCTGGAGTGGGGCCTGCGCAACCCCTGCCTCGTCGGCGTTGGCCCCGGCGGCTACCGGGGCGAGGGCGGGAGGGTGTGGTGCCTGGACTGCGGTGACCGGTACACCGGGCGCCCCGCCCAGGTCGGCGACGACCACCTTCACCGCGTCGATGCCCACCACGCCGCCCGCCTCCACGCCGACGACCACGAAGCCGACTTCCACCGGTTCATCGCCGCCCGGCGAACCGAGGAGGCCCGCGAGAAGTCCGGGTGGACGACCCAGGTGTACGCCCTCGTCGCGGCAGCCACCGGCGAAGACCCCGACGGGGGTGTGGTGGGACGGCACCGGCTACCGGCTCGTTCCGGCCGGGGCCCGCCTCGGAGCCAAGGGTCGCCGGGTGCGCCGGAAGGTGGTCGAGCTGGTCATCGCCGCCGGGTTCCTCCAGCTGGACGAGTGCGGCGACGTGGTGGCCACCGCCGACGGCCGCGCCATGCTCCGCATCTGGCAGCACCACCGCGCCGACCTCGCCGAGCCGTGGCCGGCCCGCCACGAACCCCAGGCCCTACCCCCGCTACCTAGCGGCCAGGAAGCTGCCCGCCGCCGGGAGGTGGCCCGCCAGCAGGCCGATCGCCAGCGTGCCGAGCGGGCCCCCACCGGGGCCGACATCAACCTTGCGTGGTCCGCGGTGGGTACCGGCCGCTGGACCGTCACCGGCTCAGGCCACGACCGCCGCCTGGACGTCACCCTCAATACCACCGCCTTCGCCCACGACTCCTACGAGGCGCGGGAGAACGGCCACTTCCACTCCCGCCACCGCTACCAGCACCAGGCTGAGGCCGCTGTCCAACAACTGCTCGCCAACGGGGTCGAGATCGGGCAACGGACACCAGGCCCCACCCCCGCGGCCTCCGCCCCGTCGTGCTCCGGCAGTCCGTCCGGGCGAAAGGGCGGAGTCAGCCAACTCACGAGATCACGCGCTCGATCGCCTCGAAAATGTCCGCATCGGTCTCCTGCTGCCAGGTGGGCAGGTCGTTCCAATCAGCCACGTAGCCCGGCTTCGGGTTCTCGATGTGCTTGTGGATCTGAGCGATCCAGCACGTTGCGACGAAGCGCCCCTTCTGCTCCCGCGTGAGCTTCGACGTGTTGCCACCACTCACCCTGATGAAGTCGTGGACTTGGCCGTACACGGCGGCGGCGCACGCTCGCTCCCAATCCGGTGTCTCATCCCATGGGGCGACGTAGCCGGCCTTCGGTTCGCCCGGGTAGTGCTTGGACACGCCCGCGATCCACGCTTCGCGGAAGATCCGCCCGTCAGACGACATATGTCATTCCTTCGTCAGGCAGCGCTGTCGAGCGCTGAGATCTGCTGGTGCAATGCTGAAGCCCGGCCATCGGTCATCAGCGGGACGAGGCGACGCTTGACGCCCTCCAGCTTCCTCCCGATATAACCCGAGCCGGTCTGGCTCGCCAGCTCCAGAGCGGCGTGAGTGTAGTGACTCGCTTGGTCGAGATCACGTCGGTCGGCACCGAGTGCCGCCAACTCTGCGAGCACCGCACCCCGACGACGCAGTGACAGTTGCTGCGAGAGTGCGGCTGTCAGCGCCTCCTCGGCCAAATCCGGGCGGCCGAGCGCGAGGTAGCAGGTGCCTCGCTCCTCGGCAAGCCGTGAACCGTCGAACCGAAGCCAGCCTCCGTTGTTCAACGGTCCGGCCAACGTGTGCACCTTCTCCGCGTCATCGAGTGCGCGCCTGGTCGCATCAAGGTCGCCGAGGCCGGCATGAACCTCCGCCTGGACCGCGGCCACCCAGTACCGGGTCGAGAGCTGGCTGTCTCCGCGTTCTGCCACCTGGGACGCCGCTGACAGAATGGGAGCCGCGACGGCAAAGCGACGCTCGTAGAGTTCGACGAAGGCGTGCCTCGTCAACGCACAAGCCCACAGATCGAATGCCCGCGCTTCCTTGCTGGCGGTGGCAGCAAGTGTGTAGCAGTGTGCGGCATCGGTATACCTGTTGGCGTCGAAGAAGATCTCACCAGCGAGCTGGTAGAGGTCTCCTACCAGCGCACAGAGCTGCTGGCGCGAACTCTCCCGTTGGCTCTCCCCGAGTCCCTTGGCCAGGAGAGCCAATTGGTGCCGAACCATCGGGTACACGGCCTGTTTCGAGTCGGAAAGGCCGAAGACCTTCCAGAGATGGGCGTTCAACTCGGGGCCGGTTTCAGCCAAGGACGCAGCCACTCCGGGACGAGTCGGAGCATTTTCGGAGCCCGGCAGGGCAATGAGAGCCCCGGTCACGGCGAGCACGCTCAATACATCGCGGCGCTTCATGTCGTCAGTATCACCAGTAGGAGCAGCGGTGTAGACCACCGATCGGTCAGGGACTGTCACCTCTGGTGCGAGGAGGTCCGCCAGCCCTTCACGGGTGACCTTGAGGACCTTTGCCATCTTGGGGTGTACGTACCCCTGAGGATCAGTCGCGCCGGCTTCCCAACGGGTGACCGTGGATACCGCGACCCCCAACTCGTTGGCGAACGCCTCCTGACTGTAGCCCAGTGCCTTGCGACGCTGGGCTAGATGCTTCCTTCTCGGAGCCACAGGAGCCTCCGCTCAGATCGAGAAGCCCGAGGTCAGGCCGGACAGTGCGTTGATTATGCCTGATAGGTGCTCACCTTCTGCTCTGGTTCTCGGCAACTCCTCGGTCGTTCACTGAATGCAGCTTGCTTCGAGCGGCAGAGGAGGACAGATCGATGGCAAGACGCACCACCCCAGGCGTGTACCGCGAGGTCGTTACCGGCCTCTCGAAGCACGAACTCGCCCAGCTCGCCGCCAGCTGGAACCCGCTGGACGACTACCGGGCCGCCCGGGCGGCTGACCGCGCCCCCTCCGTGGGAACGCTGATCCAGATCGCCGCCGTGCGGTCCACCTGCGCCTGTCGGGACTGCACGGCTCGGCGTACCAGTCAGCCGGCCCAGTCGGTCTCACGGGCACCGGCTCAACCACCCCCGCACCCGCGACCCGATGGAGAAGCGCAACTTGAACAGTGTGATCCAGGGAGACCCGGTCCGGCATCGCACGGACGGCGGGACGGGCACCGAGGCCGAGACGCCGAGCAGGCTCGCCAACCACGCCTGGGTGAACCGGGACAGCTCCGGCGACCCCTACCCGGAGATGGTGCTGCTGACCGACTTGGAGTCCGCGGATTGAGTACCCCGCCGCCGCTGCCCGTCCGGCTCACGGATGAGGGGTTCGTCGTGGACCGGCCCGACGGCTACCGCGAGGGGACCTGCTGGGTATGCCGCCGCGAGACGCTGGTCTGCGCGGGCACCACACTTCAGGCCCCCGGCGAGGCCGAGGGTACCTGTCACCCGATCTGCGAGGACTGCATCGACCGCGCCCGTCGGCCCCAGCGCCGCGCCGCGATGCGAGCCGCGCTCGACAAGCGCCCGGCGTAGGCTGCCGTGGACGACGGCCAGGAGGAGTACCGCGAGGCCGCCGACCGGACCTCGCGCGGAATCCCGACGCCACTTCCGGTCGCCATCGCACAGACGGTCGCCATGGTCCTGCTGGTGCTCGTGGCCACCGCGCTCATCGCGTCCGGCCGCTTCTGACCGTCACGCCACGCCCCCCAGGGCGCCCCATGAACTCCCGGCTCGTCGGAACGTTGACGACGGGCCGGGGTACCCCGCACGACTGCCCGTCCACCCCGGCCGGCAGAGCCAACCCGATTGGAGATGCACATGAGCACCGCCACCACCCCCAACCCCACCGTGGAGCTGGACGAGCTGGGCAAGTTCTTCAGCATCACCGCGCGGCGGACCGACGCGGGCGACCCCGCCCCGCAGATGTTCTCCGGCGCGATCGACGCGGCGTGGCACACCCTCGTCGCGGACCCGGCCGCGCACGACGCGTTCACCCTCCGGCACGCCGGCCGCACGCTGACCCACGTCGAGAGCACGGGCAACGGCTACATCTCGTGGGTGGCCGCGTACGAGGAGGCGTACGGCCCCCTGCCCGAGGTCTGGTTCACCAGCGCCGACGGCACGCTCGACACCGAAGCCCTGGCCCGCTACCGGGACACCGGCGAGGTCTGGGCGGAGTGGGACTGCTCGCCCGCCGGTGGCGACGGCGACGACGTGGCCCCGGCGGCGTCCTACCTGTGATCACCGCACCATCCGACGGGGTGCCCCGGCCGACCGCCGGGGCGCTCCGCCTCACCGAGGCCCGGACGGAGACCCCGGCCAGCATCGACGTGGACGTGCACGGCTACCTCGCCGGGCTGACCGAGCACTGCCTGTTCCTCGGGCCGTCCATCCGACGCGGCATGACCGGGTGGACCGTCTACGAGATCACACCGGGCAGCCACCGGTACGCCGTGGAAGCGGAGTTGTTCTACGCCGGGGTCCAGGCCGCGGAATGGGTCCGCCCACTGATGCCCCGCCCGTACGGCGTTCTCGCCTGCGAGAACATCGTGTTGACAGGGCATTGCATGGGGGCCGATCACCGTGAGCTGATGGCCTGGCCGCACTGGGCGCTGAAGCACCTGTACGCCCCGGTCGGAGTCATGTTCGGCAAGTTCCCCCAGGGCACTGCCGAGCGCGGCCGGCGCGGGCAGGACATCCCGTCACCGCCGTTCTCGTTCCTTCCGGTCCGGGCGGGCGTACGGCCGCTGGACCCGAAGTTCCTCACGGGGACGCCCGACCTTGCCGCCGCGCTCGCCGTCGCGGCGGACGACGGCCGGGACGTCTTCGAGCACATCCCTTGTGAATGGAAGGCAGTCAGACAATGGGCGAGTTCCTTGCCGAGGCCGCAGAAGCACTGAAGGCCGCGGAAGCCCTCTGCGGGCCGCTGGAGCTGACGGAGATCAGCAACCGGCGCGGCTCGGCGGTGTGGAAGGCCACTGGCCCGCACGGCGCGGCGAGCATCAAGCTCGGCACCGGCGAGGCCGCCGAGGTCACCACCCGCGAAGCCTCCGTCCTCGACCAACTCCCCGGCTACACCGTGACCGCCGGCCGCTTCGTCGACGGCATCTGGTATGTCACGCCGTGGCTGGACGGACCCTCCACCTGGCAGGTCTTCCGTCCCGTGCGCAAGGACGAAGGCGGGAGAGAGGAAGCCCTCGCCGCCGCCGTGGCCCTGTGCCGCGCCGTGGCCGACCTCCACGCCGATGGGTGGGTGCACGGCAACCTCCAGCCCGCACACGGCATGCACGGCGAGGACGGAGCGGTCCGCCTGCTCGACTTCGCCTGGACACGGCGGATCGGCAGCACCCCGTGGACCGTGTTCGAAGGCACGATGATGCACCTCACCGCCCCCGAACTGGCCGCCCGGATCATCAACGGTCCTCAACCCGTCGAGACGACCCGTGCCGCCGACGTCTACGCCCTCGCCGGCACCCTGTGGACCTGCGTCACCGGCAAGTGGCCCCTGGATTACGCGACCGCCGGCCTCGAAACGGGCACGCCGGTGGAGGAGATCCGCAAGGCCATCGCCCACCGGGCCGTCCCGATGTCCACCGCGATGCTTTGGCCCGCCCTCCAGGCCCGGCTGCGCTACGTTCTGCTGGCTTCCCCGGACGACCGGCCCGCCGCCGCCGAACTGGCAAAGCTGATCGAAGCGGTGGACGGGTGATCGAACTTCGGGAACTGGAGCCTGGCGATGCCGGAGCCCTGGTGAGAATCTACAGCGCTGAGTCGACCAAGTACCTGGGCCGGAAGCCGATGGACGCCGACGAGGCTCGCCATTGCCTCCGCGCCATCGTCGCGGCTGCGGAACTGGTGCCGCGCACGCTGTACGTGCTCGGCCTCGTCGTGGACGGTGACCTCCTCGGGGTCGTCAAGCTACACCCGGACCGACCCGTCGCCGCCGTCAGCTACATCCTGCGCGCGGATGCCTGGGGCCGGGGCTACGCCACCGACGGAGTCCGCAAGATCCTCGACCTTGCCTTCGGCCCCCTCGCCCTCCCGAAGGTCCGTGCCAAGCACCACACGGACAACCCCGCCTCCGGCCGCGTCCTCCTCAAGGCCGGGTTCGTCCCGACCGGTGAGCACAACGGGTTCAGCACCTACGCCGTCCGTGCCCCCAACATGACGGCGGGCCCGTAGACCACCGCCTGCATGAACTCCGGCCGAAGAGAGCAGCCAGCCCTCTGATCTCCCGGGGCGTCAACACGCTCGACACCACGGGCTCACCCGCCGGTCCCACCTGGCGGAAGGGTGCGCGAGGGGCGCGCGCACCGGTCGCTCCGGCCCGGCTCCCCGATTCAGGGCCGGGGCGACCACCCACAACTCCCCGCCTGGCCAGTGGCCAAGACCCAACTGCCAGGGCGGGGCACCACGCCCGGCCACGCTGCCGGGGCGCGCACCGCGGACCGTGCTCCCCGCATCGCGCGCGCCGGTCCCCCAGGATGTTCTGACAAACACGGGGGACCGGCCCAAATCCCTGTGCCCCTTGATTGGACCGCCCTCCATGTACGCCAACAACCGGCGTGACCGCCAAGCCGTGATCCATCGCCTCGTCACGGCCGCGATTCCGGCAGTGGCAAGGCGATACCGCGCGGGGCTGGGGGTCCAAGTCCTCGGCGAGATGTACGGATGTGACCCGAGGTGGCTGAGCAAGCAGCTCATCGACTCGGGGGAATCCCCACACCGCGACGGCCACCCCGGCCCGCCACTGCCGTGGGAGCCGATCCCGCTGCCGAGCCACACGAGGATGCCCTGATCTTGCAAGAATCCACTGTTCGGGAATAGTCCGGTAGACGAACTGCTTCTTGTGTTCGCCCAGGTCAGGGCAAAGGTGTAAGGGTGTACTCTGTCCCTTCAGCCAGTAGAACTCGTCCAGCACGGACGCGCCGTCGACCTCCAGCGAGGGCACCGAGCGGAAGAGGTCCCACAGGCACTCCATGTGGTCCTCCAGCTCACGCCCGCCGCGGACCACGAAGCCCTTCTCGGGCACCTCGATCCCGTCCAGCGCGCCGCCGGCCAGCTTCAGCCGCTCCAGGACCGTGATCCGCTCGCCGGGCACCTGGCCGTCCCGGACCAGGAAGGCCGCCCCGGCCAAGGCCGCGAGCCCCGACCCCACGAACCACGCCCGCTTGCGGTCCGCCCCCTCCGGCTTCCTCGGCCGGGCGAACGCCTCGTAGTTGCCGCTGCTGTAGTACAAGCCCGTGCTCCCTAGAAAGTTCGACATCGAACCGCCCGTCGGGCATGCCGCACCCCGGCGGGCCGTCTCCATCCACCCATCCGTGGGTGATCTTCGCCTGCTGAGTAGGCCGAACGGGGGACACGCGGGGGGTGCGGACGCCCGGCGGGCCGCGTACGGAGGGCGTTGGGAACACCGCCCGGAACGTCAGGAAGCCGTCAAGGAACGCAGGTCAGCGCCACTGGGGCGGTTGGCTGGGGAGCGACGGGGAACACGACCACACGAGGACGGATCATGCACGGCAACGGGCGGCGCACGGACGAGCACGCGGACGGGCGGCACGGAGACGGGCGGCACGGTGACGGCGCGGCGCCCCGGGTGGTGGTCGGGGTCAGCGGGTCGCCGGGGAACCTGGCGGCCCTGCACCGCGGCCTCGCCGAGGCCAGCGACCGCGGCGCCGAGCTGGTGCCGGTGCTCGCCTGGGAGCCGCCCGGTGGCGAACACGGCTACCGGCGCTCGCCATGCCCGCCGCTGCTCGCCGCCGTCCGGGAGGCCGCCGAACAGCGCCTGCGGGACGCCCTCGACGCGGCCTTCGGCGGCGCCGACCCCGGCGTCCCGCTGCGCCCGGTGGTGATCCGCGGCGAGGCCGGCCCGGCCCTGCTGCACGTCGCCGACCGGCCGGACGACCTGCTGGTCCTCGGCCGCAGCGGCGGCCCGCTGCACCGCGGGCTGCGGCGCGCGGTCCCCGGCTACTGCGCCCGACGGGCGGGCTGCCTGGTGCTGATCGTGCCGGTGCCCGAACTGCTGCACGACCTGCATCGGTGGGAGTCGGCGCAGCGGCGGGCCCGCCGGCACCTGCCGGTCGGCCCGCTGACCGGACTCCTCACGGTGAAGCGGTGGTCCGCGGGCTGAGGCGCCGCCCGTGGACGGTCCGCCCGTACGGACGGACCTCGCCGAGGACCCCGGGCTCCGGCCGGTGTCCGGAGCCCCCGGCGAACCGGTGGAGACAGGTGGCCGGGCGCGCGGGGTGGTCGCCGGTTCGGACAGCGGGCCCGCCCGTACGGACGGGCCCGCCGCGACCACCCCGCGTGCGCCGGTCCCGTCGACCGGGGCGCGCGGGTCGAGCGGGTTACAGCGTGAGCATGGTGCGGTGGGCCAGGGTGGTGTCCCGCAGCGGTTTGAGGGCCAGCCGGACCAGGGCCAGGGCGTTGTCGTCCCCGGCGATCCGGTTGGCGCTCAACTCACCGCAGGACAGGCACTGGTGGATGATCATCCACTCGCCGTCGGCACGGACCGACAGGCTCAGCACCGCCATCCGGCCGCCGCAGCCGGCCGCCCGGTCGCCGGGGATCCGGCCGTCGACATGACGGCTGGCCAGGCAGTTCGGGCAGTGGTTGCGATGGGCCGTACCGGGGGCGTCCAGGGGGACGTCCAGTCGGCACTCCACGCAGCGGAAGGCGTTCCCCCGGTGGCCGCCCTGCTCGTGCAGGACGTCCTTGTGCCGCTGCGGGCGGTGCTCCCGCCGGCCCCGGCCGTCGGTGTTCTTGCGTCGTGGCACGGTTCGCCGCTCCCTCCTCTCCGTGCGCGGTTCAGAGCGAGCCGAACGCTTCGAGCGGGAACGGCGGTTGGGCGAGCGGCCGGACGGCCATCCGCATCAGGATGAGCTGGTTGTCGTCCGTGCAGACCGGAGTGGACGTCAGCTCGTCGCACCGCACGCACCGGTGGACGACCGTCCAGTCGCCGGTGCGCAGCACGGCGATGGCGATCGGCGACATCCGGCCGTGGCAGTCGCTCGGACCGCCCTCGACCTGGTCGACGACGTGCCGGGAGTGCAGGCAGGACGGGCAGTGGTTGCGCCGCGTGCCGTCGGCGGCGTAGGTGGAGACGGTCAGACCGCACCAGGTGCAGGCGAAGGTGGAGGTCTTCAGGACGGGGGGAGTGCTGGAGGTGCTGGACACCCGGGGTGCTCCTTGCTGAGGGGTTCGTGCGATGGCAGCAAGAGCAGGCCGAGTGGCCTCGACGGTTCGTCAGGCAGTGGCCGTCAGGCGGCGTGGCGAGGCGCACTCGGCGCAAGGCGGGACATCAAGACACCCTCTCGGCGGGCACACGGCCCAGGTCGTCGATCGGTACGGAACGGCGTCAGGGTAACCACGTCGATCGCGCGGGCGCCAACGATTATTCGTCGCCCGGTCGCCCGGCCCGGTCGGTGCACCGCGCTCGTCAACCGGCCCTCGCCGCCGGGCCGGAGATAAAGGGCGCGCAGGATGTCCGTATGCAGATGACCAACGTGCCGCAGACCGCCACGCTCGATGACGCACCGTCAGTCAGCCGATCCCTGGCCCTCGCCTTCGCCGACGACCCGGCGATGTGCTGGCTCTTCCCCGACCCGGCCACCCGGCAGGAGGGGATGGGCGGTTACTTCACCACGCTGTTCACCCGGCAGTACGTCCGGCACGGGGTGTGCGAGCGGACCGCGAACGCCGCCGCCTTATGGATGCCGCCGCAGGCGCAGGACAAGGCCGTCCCGGACGCGGACACGCTCCGGGAGCTGGCCGAGCCCCTCGGTGACCGGGCCGAGCCGTTCCGGCGCTCCATCGAGGCGGCCGCCGCCAACGTGCCGCAGGAGCCGCACTGGTACCTGGCGGTCATCGGCGCCGACCCGGTCGCCCAGGGTCGGGGGCAGGGCGCCGCACTGCTGCGCTCCGGGCTGGCCAAGGCCGACGCGGACGGGCTGCCGGTCTACCTGGAGTCCTCCAAGGAGGCGAACCTGGCGGTCTACCGGCACTTCGGCTTCGAGGTGCTGGAGGAGGTCCGGCTGCCGGAGGACGGGCCGGCGCTCTGGGTGATGCGGCGCGGGGCGCGCGGCTAGGACGCGCCCCGGCGCGGTCCTGATGTGCGGAAAACTCCAAAGAGAAGGAAAAGCGGGCTTATAGTCCGAGTAAAGCCGCAGTCGTGGGAGGGGCCGATGGAAACGACCATGCTGGAGCCGGACTGGCACGCGCTCGGCGCGCCGGGGGGCGGGCGGCTCGGGACGGAACACCTCCTGCTCACCGTGGCCGGGGACGCGGGCCCCGCCGGCGCCGCCCTGGCCGCCGCCGGGGCGGGCGCGGACACCCTGCGCGCCCTGCTCCGGGAGCGCGAGGGACGCTGGACGGCCGACGACGGGCCCGCCGCCGTCCCCGCCCGGGAGGTGCTCGGCACCGCCGGCGAGGACGGGCGGCTGCTGAGCGCGGCCGCCGCCCGGGCGCTCACCGCCGCGACCGGGCACGCCCGGCGAGACGGCCGACCGGCCTGCACCGCCGCCCATCTGCTGCGCGCCCTGCTCGCCGACGACGGCGACCAGCCGACCCGTGCCGCCGAACTGCTGCGCGCGGCCGGCGTCGCCCCGCAGGCCGTCCTGGACCGGCTCGACGGTGCCGGGCAGCCGGGCGGCGGGCAGCCGGGTGCCAGGCGGCCGGGTGGCGGGCTCGACCCGCTGCTGCTCCCCACCCGGGAGGCACTGCTGGCCCGCCGCGCCCGGCGGGCCCCGCGCTGGAAGCGCCTGCTGCGGTCGGGCCCGTCCGGTCCGGCGGCCTGGATCCGGCTGGAGGCCGACGCCCAGGCGGAGCGCCTCGGGCGCCGTACGCCCGGCACCGAGCACGTCCTGCTCGCCCTGCTGGCGGTGCGCGAAGTCGGCTGCCACGAGCCGCGGTTGGCGGAGGAGGACATCGCCGGCGAACTGCTCGCCGGGCTCGGCCTCGACTACGCCCGGGCGCACGCCGCGCTCGATTCCGGCGAGGTGACGCTGCCCGCCGACCCGCGCGCGGTCGAGGCCTACCTGGCCGAGGTCGCGGGTCGGGACTGTGACCGGTTGGTCCGGGCGCTGCTGGAGGAGGACACCCGGGCCCGGCGCCTGGTCGAAGCCCTGCGCGACTGAGGCGCCGCAGGCGTGGCGACCGTCGCGGACCGTGGCGCGGGGGACCGTGGGGCCGGGGGGGGGTACCTGATGCACGTCACTGCCCCGCCGGCGGTCCGTTTCGCCGTCCTGACCGCCGCGGTCGCTCAGAGCACCGCGGCGCCGAGGGTGATCGCGCCGAGGACCGCCAGCAGCCCGAGCGCGAGGAACCCGTACTCCAGCCCCGCGCGCTCCCGCCCGTCCACCAGCACCTGTCGAGGGTCCGCCGGGTCGTAGTGGACCGGGACGAAGCCGCCGTCCGGCAGTGGGTGGCGGGCGGTGGAGGGGACGGGGGAGAAGACCTCGACCACCCGGCCGTCCTCGGTCTCGAACTGGAGCAGTGGCCGGGGCGGCAGGGCGCGGTCCTCCGGCGCCAGGGCACGCTCGCGCACCAGCGCCCGCACCGGGACGCCGACCCGGCGCAGCCGCCGCAGGTCGCGCAGGCCGACCACCCAGGCGAGGTAGGCGACCACGCCGCCCAGCGCACCGAACACCACCACGGCGAACCCGGCCGTACCGCCCATCGCCGCCTCCCTGTCCGCGACCCGTCCCGGGCCTGCCCTCGAACTCGCGTCTGCGGGGCGGCGACAGGCCCACGGCTCCAGTATCACGCGGGCAAGGCGCTCTTGACGCCCCGGAATGGTCCAGTCCACCCTGGGCGACGGCATGTTCCTGTCACCACCGGCCCCCGTCGCCCCGGCCGGCCCCGACCACCGCAAGGAGCACCGTCCGTGACCAAGCGCCCCGCCGCCCCCGCCGTCCTCGCCGCGCTCTCCGTCCTAGCCCTCGGCGGTGCCGCCCCCGCGGCCGTGGCCGCCGACTCCGCCAGGCCGGCGGCGGTCGTCAAGGTCAGCACGGCCAAACAGCTCCAGAGCGCCCTCGCCGCCGCCGTGCCCGGCCAGACCATCCAACTCGCCGACGGCACCTACTCCGGCAACTTCAAGGCCACCGCCGCCGGCACCGCCAGCGCCCGGATCACCCTCGTAGGCTCCGCGAAGGCCGTCCTCACCACCCCCACCGGCGGCGGCTACGGCCTGCACCTCGACGGCGCGAGCTACTGGACCGTCCAGGGGCTGACCGTCACCGGCGCCCAGAAGGGCATCATGGCCGACGCCGCGAACCACGTGGTGCTGGCCGACGTGACGGTCCACCACACCACCATGGAGGGCGTGCACTTCCGCAACTCAAGCGCCTACGGCACGCTGCGCGACTCGCGCGTCCACGACACCGGCCTGAGCCGGGACGGCAAGGGCGAGGGCGTCTACGTCGGCACCGCCAACACCCTCTCCGACCACAGCGACCACGTGCTGATCACCGGCAACACCTTCGGCCCGAACATCGGCGGAGAGAACGTCGACCTCAAGGAGGGCACCACCGGCGGCCTGGTCTCCGGCAACACCTTCGACGGCGACGGCCTCACCGGGCGCAACTACGACGACTCCTGGGTCGACGTGAAGGGCAACGACTACGTCATCGAGAACAACACCGGCCGCCGCACCACCGACGACGGCTTCCAGACCCACAGCGTCCAGCCCGGCTGGGGCTGCGGCACCGTCTTCCGGGGCAACCGCTCCGACCTCACCGGCGCCACCGGCCCGGACCGGTACGCGATCGACGTGACCGACTACGACGCGGCGAAGTGCAAGGTCACGATCGGCGCGGGCAACACCGTCACCGGGGGCCGGGGCCTGGTGAACCCCGGCGTCCCGGTGGGCTGAGCCCGCCGCGGCGCGCCGGCACGCTGCGCCGACCGCGGCCCGCCGACTACAGCGCGTCGAGCGGCACGTCCGGGTCGGCCAGCGCCCCGGCGTCCACCACCCGGCCCGAGCGCACCAGTTCGCGGATCGGGTCGGTGACGTCCCAGACGTTGACGTTCATCCCCGCGAGCACCCGGCCGCCGGACAGCCAGAACGCGATGAACTCGCGGGTGGCCGGGTCGCCGCGGAACACCACCCGGTCGTAGCCGTCCGGCTCGACGTAGCCGACGTACTCCATCCCGAGGTCGTACTGGTCGGTGAAGAAGTACGGGATCCGGTCGTACACCGCGTCCGGCTGTCCGAGCAGGGCGCGGGCGGCGGTCTGCGGCTGGTTGAGCGCGTTGGCCCAGTGCTCGACCCGGACGTGGGTGCCGAACAGCGGGTGGAAGGCGTTGGCGACGTCGCCGGCCGCGTAGACGTCCGGGTCCGAGGTGCGCAGGTGCTGGTCGGTCCTGACGCCGTTGTCGACCTCCAGCCCGGCTGCCTCGGCGAGGCCGGTGGCCGGGGTGATGCCGATGCCGACCACCACCGCGTCGGCCGCCACTGTCGTGCCGTCGGCCAGCCGCACGCCGCTCACCGTGCCGCCCTCACCGGTCAGTTCGGCCACCTTGACGCCGAGGCGCAGGTCCACGCCGTGGTCCCGGTGCAGGTCGGCGAAGACCTGGGCGACCTCCCGGCCGAGCACCCGCAGCAGTGGCAGTTCGAGCGCTTCCAGCACCGTCACCTCGGCGCCCGCCTCCCGGGCCGCGGCCGCCACCTCCAGCCCGATCCAGCCCGCGCCGATCACCGCGATCCGGGCCCCGGGCCGCAGCGCCGCCCTGATCCGGTCGCTGTCCTCCACCCGGCGCAGGTAGAGCACCCCGTCCTGGTCGGCGCCGGGCACCGGCAGCCGACGCGGCACCGAGCCGGTGGTCAGCAGCAGCTTGGCGTACTCCACCTGACCGTCGTCGGCGAGCGTCACGGTGTGCCCGGCCGGGTCGATCGCGGCCACCGCCGTGCCCAGCCGCAGCGTGACGTCGTGCTCCGCGTACCACTGCGGCGGGTGGACGTAGATCTTCTCCCGGGACGTCTTGCCCTGGAGGTAGCCCTTGGACAGCGGCGGCCGCTCGTACGGGCGCTCGTGCTCCTCGCCGATCAGGACGATGCCGCCCCGGTACCCGGCCTCGCGCAGCGCCTCGGCGGCCTTCGCGCCGCCCAGGGACGCCCCGACGACGACGATCGGGCGCTCCCGCCCGCCGTCCGCCGCGGTGGTCCCGGTGTCCGTGCCCGCCATGCTCGACTCCTCGTTCTCCGGCCGTGGTCGGGGTCAGCCTGCCGCCGTCCGGGTGGTCTGTCGAGGCCGCGCCTGGCGCGCCGCGCCGCGCTCGCCCGTACGAGTGAACGCGGCGCCTTCGCGCACGGCCGCGCAGGTCTGCTGCGCGGTCCTCACGCGGCTCCGCGCGCCGGCCTCGCGGCGGTCTCACGCGGTCATCGCGTCCCTGACCAGCGCGGTGTCGGTGAACTGTTCGAAGCGCACGATGCGGCCGCCGCGCACGGTGAAGCGGTGGGCGACCCGGACCGCGAGCGGCTTCCCGGTGGCCCGGTGCACGGCGGTGTAGCGGCCCAGCACCACCACGGTCTCGCCGTCCACCACGTAGGTGTCGTCGTGCGCGGTCCAGTCGTCCCACTCGGCGGCCAGCCGCTCCATCACGTTGGCGGTGACGCCCTTCGGGGTGCGGTAGGTGCCGGCCAGCGGGAAGCCGGCCATCTCGGTCCACTCCACGTCCTCGGCCAAAGTGGTGCGCAGCGCGGCCAGGTCGCCCCGGGCGGAGGCCAGGTACTGGCGGCGCACCACGTCGGCGGGGGCGGGCGACTCGGCGAAGGACGCGACGTCCCGGGGGATCTCGATCACCGTCCGCTCACCCCCACGCCATCTCGCCCATGGCGACCTTGGTGCCGATGTCCACCGCGATCCGCAGCCCCAGCTCCGGGAAGCGCCGCTCCAGCGCCTCCTTGGCGGCCGCCGCGTCCGGGGCCCGGCCGATCTCGGTCTCGAAGGCGCGCAGGTAGGCACGGGTGTGGTCGACGGCGGTGTGGTCGGTGGGTGCGCCGGCGACCCGGTGGCCGGCCGCCACCCAGGTCGGATGGAGCGCCTCGATGCCGTCCACCAGGTCGATCCAGGCGGCCCGTTGGGCGGAGGTGGGGGTGTCGGCGGTCCACACGTGCAGGCCCTCGAAGAGCAGCACCCCGCCCAGCACCGCGCGGTGGTGGTGCTGCCAGAGGTAGTGCCGGTCCGGCAGGTGGAAGTCGGCGCCGCGCAGCTCGAATCGGTGGCCCTCGAAGACCAGCTCGTCCCCGTGCAGCACCTCGGGCCGCACCAGCCGGGTGGGCAGTTCCGGGCCCAGGTGCGCCCAGGCCCGCAGCTTGGCCTCGTAGGTCTCCTGGATGTGCTCGACGGTCGAGGCGGTGGCCAGGAAGCGGGCCTGCGGGAAGGCGTCCTGGACCTCCTGGGCGCCGAAGTAGAAGTCCGGGTCGCCGTGGCTGATGAAGACGGTGGTCAGCCGCTTGCCGCCGGCCTGGATCCGTTCCACCAGGCGGCGCCCGTCGGAGCGGGTGAACCCGGCGTCCACCAGCAGCGCGTCGTGCGGGCCGGTGACCAGGACCGAGGTCTTGTTGAGCGAGCTGTCCGGGCTGTCGATGATCTCGAAGTCGAGTGCGCTCATGCGCCCGCCTCGCTTCCCTCGGCAGGCGCTTCGCGCAACGCACGCCTGCTGATGGTTCGCTCACTTCGTCCGCTCACGCCTGAGTTCCTTCCTCCTGCCGGGGCACGCCTCGCCGCCAGGATCGGGGGTCCGCGGCCCGTCCGCATCCGGAAGGGCCAGGGCCTGTCTTCGAACTCCCGGCGTCGCCCCGCAGACGCGAGTTCGAAGACAGGCCCGAGAACACGAGCGAGGCGCTAGCCGCGGGTCCAGAGGGTGAGGTCGCTGCTGGTGGCCACCGCGAGGGTGCGGCCGGTCGGGGAGAAGCCGGCCGCGCGGAGGGTGGACCAGTCGGAGTCGAGGACCGGCCACCAGCTCTCACCGGGCTCGCCCTGCCACGGTCCGCGGCCGGTGGCGAGCAGCACCCGGTGGTGCGGCCACTCCGGGGCGACCACCTCGACGTGCCAGCCGCCCTCGGCGGAGGTGTGCAGCCCGCCGCCCCACATCCCCGCCACCGGGATGCGCACGTCCGCGACCTGGCCGAGGCCGGGGCAGGCGAGGTCCGGGCCGTCCGGGTCCTCGGCGGGCTCGTAGTCGCGGGCCAGCTTGAGGCCGGTCACCGCGTCGAACAGGCCGTGGCCGCTGGACGAGACCGTCAGCACCAGGTCGTGGCCGCTCTCCGGGTGGACGGCGAAACCGATGCCGAGCAGCCCGCCGACGGCGATCAGCCCCCGGCCGACCGGCCGCCACGGCTGCGGCGGGGCGGTCACCCCGGCGGCCGTGAGCCGGTCGCGAAGGTGCTGCTGGTACGGGGTCAGGGCCATGGGGACGATCATCCCACCGGCGAGCCTGCCGTGTCGGGCCGCCCGTGCGTCGGCCCGTCAGCAGGCAGGGCGTCAGCGCTGCGCCCCGTCAGCGCTCCGGCCCCAGCCGCAGCACCGCCAGTGCCCCCAGTGCGGTGGCCGCAGCCAGCGGCACCCACAGTGCGCCCGGCCCGGCCGCCAGCAACGCCGTCAGCACGGCCGGCGCGGCCGCCCGGCCCACCCCCGACGACAGTTCCCAGCGCGCCAGCGCCCGTCCCAGCAGGTGCGGCGGGGCGACGGCCGCCACCAGGGCCGTCCCCGAACCGGTGTAGAGGATCTCGCCCAGCGTGTACAGCACCGAGACCGCCGCGATGCCCGCCGCCCCCGGCCCGCCGCCCAGCGAGCCGACCGCCCAGAAGCCCAGGTACGACACCGCCAGCAGCGCCCCCGAGGCGGCCAGCACGGCGCGCCGGGAACGGTCCGCCAGCCGCAGCACCAGCGCCAGTTGCAGGGCGATCACCAGCACCGTGTTGCCGACGAAGACGCCCGAGGACCAGGCCGGGGAGGCGTGCAGGTGCAGCACCAGCAGCGCGGGCAGCGCCACCTCCAGCACGTCGAAGCAGAACGCGTAGGGCACGTTGGCGACGCTCAGCAGGGTGATCCGGCGCAGCGGCTCGGCCCGCTCCCGCGCGACCGTCCGCCGCTCAGCCCGCTCAGCCCGCTCCCGCTGCTCCCGCCGCGGAGCCGGCACCCGCACCCGCAGTGAGCCCACCAGGGCGGCCGCGACCAGCCAGGCCGCGCCCGTCACCCCGGCCAGCAGCCGGATCGTGCCCGCCCCGCCGCTCACCGCCACGGTGGCCAGCAGCGCGCCCGCGCCCAGCCCGGCGTTGCGCAGCGACCGCCCGGCGGCCAGCGCCGCGTCCCGCAGCCGGCCCTCGGTCAGCGTGCTCACCACCGCCGCGTGGGTGGTCGGCCAGGACTGGCTCCCCACCCCGAACAGCACCGCCGCCGCGGTGAACCCCGGCAGGCCGTCCGCGAACAGCAGCGTCAGCGCACCCGCCGCCCGCAGCAGCAGGGCCGTGGCGGCCGGCAGGGTCCGGGCGCCACGGTCGATCCAGTGGCCGGTCAGCGGCACCGCCAGCAGGCCCGCCACCATCCCGGCCGACAGCGCCAGCCCGGCCGCACCCGCGCTCAGCCCCAGCACGCCGACGCCGTACAGCAGCAGGAACGGCCGCAGCATCCCGCCGCCCACCGCGTCCACCGCCAGCGCGACGGCGTACCGGGGCCCGCCCGCGGCGGTCAGCAGGCCCAGCAACGCGGACGGACCTCGGCGGCCCGGGCCGAGGGGCGGGGCGCCCGGCGCAGCGGGTGGGGCGGGCGGCTCGCCGTCGCGGACGGCGGCGCGGTCGTGGACGGGCTTCTCCTGGATCGGGCTCATGGCCGGTACCGTCCGCCCGAGGCGCGCCGCCCGGCACGCGGATTGACGCTTCCCGTCAATCCGAGGGAGGTCCCGCCAGGAGGGGTGACAGGATCACGGACGTGAGCGGGCGGAGCGAGAGAACCACCAGGAACAGCGGGGCGGACGCATGAGCGTGACCATCGACATCACCGGCCTGCCCGACGAGCGACTGCTCTTCACGCCCTCCCCGCTCGCCGAGCTGAACGCCATGCTGCACGTCCTCGCCGAGCCCGCGCACCACCCCGCGCTGCACGGCTGGGCGAGCAGCACCACCGCCGCGATCCCGCCGCAGCTGGCCGAGCGGTTGCTGGAGGCCGACTTCCTCTGGCGCTCCTCGCGCGCCGACTTCCTGGTCCCCGGACTGCCCGGCGCCACCCTCGCCGAGGAACTGGACGCCGTCGACCGGATCGACGACGAGCTGTACGTCGCCGGCGCCCTCGTCACCACCTGCGGCTCCTCCCGGCTCCACCCCCGGACGGCGTCCCCGCTCACCGACCCCGCCGCCAACGAACGTGCCCGCGAACTCGCCCTCGCGCGCGGCCCCCGGCAGGCCGCCTTCGCCGACCGGCTGCTCGCCGACCCGCCCGCCGTACGGGCCCTGGTGCGCCGGATGCTGGAGGAGTGCGAGTCCGCGTTCTTCGCCGACGCCTGGCAGCGCGTCCTGCCCGGCCTGGCCGCCGACGCCCGGCACAAGGCCGACCTGCTCACCCGCCGGGGCCCCGGCGCCGCGCTCGCCGCCGTCTCGCCGTCCGTCACGCTCGACCAGGACACCGGCGGACGGCGGCGGATCGTCATCGACAAGCTCCAGGACAGCACCACCAGCGCCGTCGAGAACGGCGGCGTCACCTTCATCCCCACCGCCTACGGCCGCCCCCACCTGCTGGTGGTGCACGCCCACGGCTGGCGGCCCGTCCTCCAGTACCCGGTCGCCGAGGCCGGCCTGCCCGAGCCCGTCTCGCTCGCCCTCGTCCAGCAGCGTCTGGAGGCGCTCGCCCACCCCGTCCGGCTGCGCCTCGCCCGCACCATGGCCCGCGGCCCGCACACCACCGGCGAACTGGCCTCCGCCTGGCAGCTCAGCGCGCCCGAGGTCTCCCGGCACCTGGCCGTGCTGCGCAGGGCCGGCCTGCTCACGACCCGGCGGCGCGGGCGGTACATGCTCTACGAACTCGACCTGGCGGGCAGCGCCCGGCTCGGCTCGGACCTCCTGGAGGCGGTGCTGCGGTGAGCGGGGAACAGTGATCGCCGCGCGCGCGTTCGTCCGGTCATGACCGATGACGCCGCTCCTGAGATCCTCCGCTACGCCGCCTTCGCCACCGGCCCCGAGGGCGGCAACCCGGCCGGCGTGGTGCTCGACGCCACCGGGCTGACCGACGAGCGGATGCTCGCCGTCGCCGCCGAGGTCGGGTACTCCGAGACCGCCTTCCTCACCGCAGGCCCGGCCGAAGGTGCCTACCGCGTACGGTACTTCAGCCCGCTCGCCGAGGTGCCGTTCTGCGGCCACGCGACGGTCGGCTCCGCCGTCGCCCTGGCCGAGCGCACCGGCCCCGGGCAGTACGTCTTCGCGACCGCGGCCGGGGACGTCCCGGTCGAGGTCGAGCGAGGCGCCGACGGGCTGCTGCGCGCCACCCTCACCAGCGTCGAGCCGAAGGTCGAGGAGGTGCCGGCGGCCGACGTGGCGGAGGCGCTCGCCCTGCTCGGCTGGTCCGCCGCGGACCTCGACCCGGCCCTGCCGCCCCGGCTCGCGTACGCCGGCGCCCGGCACCTCGTCCTGGCGGTCGCCACCCGCGAGCGGCTGGCCCGGCTCGACTACGACTTCGACGGTCTCGCCGACCACATGCGCGCCCGCGACCTGACCACCCTGCAACTCGCCTGGCGGGAGGCCCCCGAGGTCTTCCACGTCCGTGACCCGTTCCCGGTCGGCGGCGTGGTCGAGGACCCGGCCACCGGCGCCGCCGCGGCCGCCTTCGGCGCCTACCTGCGGGACCTCGGCGCGGTGACGGCCCCGGCGGTGCTGACGCTCCACCAGGGCGACGACCTGGGCCGCCCGGGCCTGCTCCGGGTCGAACTGCGGGCCGACGACACCCGGGTACGGGTCTCGGGGACGGCGGTGGCCATCGGCTGACGCCGCCTCCGGGCCTCGGCACGGGGCTGCCGCAGGACCGCTCCCGCCGGCAGCCGTGCCTCGCCACCAGCGCCTTGCGGCCGTCCCGGGCGGCGGGCGCGGAAAATCGTTCGCGCCCGCCCGCCCTGGTGCGTGAAGCTACTCCGATGCAGCGAGCGAGCAACCGGACCGTGACGGTCGATCTCACGTACGGCGAGGAGTACTTCGGGCAGCTGGGCCCCTTCGAGGTGGAACTCGGCTGGTGGTCCTCGGTGGACGAGGTGGTCGCGCGGGCGACGGAAGCGGCCGGGGTTCCGGTGCTGGTGGCGCGGCTGGTCGACGGGCGGAGCGGGGAACCGGGCCACGGTGGGCGGGTCCGGTACCACGCCGAGGCGCTGGGCCGGCCGACCGGGATCGAGCCCGCGGCCTCGGACGAGGGGACGGCCGCGCTGCTCGGCCCCGCGGAGCACCGTGCCGCCTGGGCCACGCCCGACGGTCTGCGGGAGGCGCTGACCTGGGCGGAGGCGGAGCTGGCCGCCGTCGGCCGGCCGGTGGCCGCGCCCGCGCGGCAGATCCGGACCTGGAACCTCTCCGGCCTCTTCCGCCTGCCCACCTCCACCGGGGCCGACGCCTGGCTGAAGACCACGACGCCCGCGTTCAACGCCCACGAGGGCGAGATCATCGCGCTGCTCGGCAGCGTCGACCGCAGGCTCGTCCCGACCGTCCTCGCCGCCGACGCCCCGACGGGGCGGCTGCTGCTCGACCACGTACCCGGCGAGGACTGCTGGAGCCCGTCCGCCGGGACCGTCGCCGAGGTCGTCCCCCGGCTCGTCGCCGCCCAGGCGGCGCTCGCCGACCGCCCGGCCGACCTGGCCGGCCTGCGCGACCGCACGCCCCGTGCCCTGGCGGCCCGGCTGACGGACCGGCTGGACCGGCTCGCCGAGGAGACCGACCTGACGCCGGAGGAGCTGGAGCGCCTGGCCGGACTCGTCGCCGAGCTGCCCGGGCTGCTGGACCAACTCGCCGCCTGCGGCCTGCCGGAGACCCTGCTGCACGGCGACTTCCACCCCGGCAACTGGCGCTCCGACGGGGCGGGCACGGTGGTCGTCGACTACGCCGACTCCTGCCTCGGCCACCCGGCCCTGGACGGGCTGCGCCCCCGCGCCTACCTCGGCGAGGAGGCCTGGCGGCACCACGCCCGGGTCTGGACGGAGGCCTGGCTGCGGCACGCCCCCGGCTCCGACCCGGGGCGCGCCCTCGAACTCGCCGAGCCGTTCTACCACCTGTCCTACGCCCTGCGGTACCAGGAGTTCCTGGACCACATCGAGCCGAGCGAACGCCCGTACCACGAGGGCGACCCGGCCGCCGAGCTGCGCGCCCTGCTGGCCTGCCGGCCCGCGGACCGGCCGGGCGGCCCGGCGTAGACTGCCGGGGTGGAACGACCGACGCCGGCCCCCGGAGCCTCCGGGACTCCCGTCCTGCCCGAGCTGCCGTTGCAGGAGCTGGAGTGCTTCTCGGTCCTCGTCCACCAGTTGCACTTCGGGCGGACGGCGGAGCGCCTCGGGGTCTCGCAGGGGCGGGTGTCCCAGCTGATCAAGCGGCTGGAGAGCCGGGTCGGCGCCCAGGTGTTCCAACGGACCAGCCGCCGGGTCGAGTTGACCGCGCTGGGGCGGGCGCTGGCCGAGCAGGTGGTGCCCGCCTTCGACCGGCTGCGCGAGGGGTACGAGGCCGCCCGGGCCGGAGCCGCCACCGCCCGGCCGCTGCGGCTGGGCTTCCAGTGCGCGGTGTACGAGCCGGTGGCCCGGGTGATCGCGAGCCTGCCGGAGGGGACGGCGCGGCTGGTCGAACTGCCGTGGGCGGACCCGTTCTCGCACCTCGCCCGGGGTGAGGTCGACCTGGCCATCGTGCTCGCCCCGTGCCGGGAGCCGGGGCTGGAGGTGCTGCTGGAGTTCTCCCGGCAGCCGGTGTACGTGGCGTTCTCCGCGGCGCGCCGCCTCGGCGGGCCGGACGGGGTGAGCGCCGAGGAACTGGCCGCGCTGCCGCTGATCGAGCCGCGCGGCCCGGCGCCCGAGTACTGGCGGCGGGTGAACGCGCCCCGGCGGACGCCGGATGGGCGGGAGCTGAGCTACCCGGCGGGTGCGGCCACCGTCCAGGAGGGGTTGTCGATGGCAGCCAGCACCGGCCGGGGGCTGCTGTTGTGCGAGCGCAGCACGACGTACGTGCAGCGGCCGGACATCCGCTTCCTGCCGGTGCCCGAATTGCGGCCGACCACGCTGGAGGTGGTCGGGAACGAGCGGCGGCCGCACCGGCTGGCGGCGGAGTTCGTCGAGCTGCTGGCCCGGCACGTCGACTGAGCCCGGGGCTACACCGGCCGGTCGAGCCGCCGGTCGGGCTGCTGGCCGTGCTCGCCGTGCTGCCGGCCGGACGGCTGGTCGAGCCGCCGGTCGCGCGGCCGGGTGAGCAGGGTGAGCAGCAGCCCGACGGCCGCCAGCCCGGCCGCGGTGAACAGGACCGCGTGGGTCCCGGCCCGGTCGACGACCAGGCCGCCCGCGAAGGAGCCGAGCGCGATGCTCGCGTTGAACACGCCCGCCCAGACCGCCGCCGAGGCCTCGAACCGGGCGGGGTCGGCGGTGCGGACCCACGTCTGGGTGGAGACCGACACCCCGCCGTACGAGGCGCCCCAGACGACCAGGACGAGCAGCACGGCGACGACGCCGGTGGCGTACGCGAGCAGGGCGGCGGCCAGGGCGACGCCGCTGAGGGCGAGGGCGACGGCGGTCTTCGGGCGGCGCCCGGACAGCGGGCCGAGGGTGAAGTTCCCGGCGACGCCCGCGAGTCCGTACGCCAGTAGGCAGGCGGCGATCACACCGCTGCCGAGGCCCGCGCCGGCTTCGAGGACCGGGCGGACGTAGGTGTAGCCGGCGAACTGGCCGAGCACGACGAAGCCGGTGATCACGATCCCGGCGGCGACGCCCCGGTGGCGCAGGGCGTCGGCCAACCCTCCCAGCCGTCCGCGCTCGTGCGCGGGCAGCGCGGGCAGGGTGGCGGCGAGGACGGCGGCGGACCCGGCGCCGAGCAGGGCGAGCGCCCAGAACGCGGCGCGCCAGTCGAGCAGTGCGGCCAGGTAGGTGCCCAGCGGGACGCCGAGGACGGAGGCGATGGAGATGCCGGAGAAGATCAGCGTCATGGCGAGCGCGGTCCGCGGACCGTCGGCGAGGCGCGGGCCGATGCTCGCGGCGAGGCCCCAGACGATGCCCATGGCGACGCCGAGCAGGACGCGTCCGGCGGCCAGCGCGGCGAAGTTCGGCGCCAGCGCGGTCACCGCGTCGGCCAGGGCGAGCAGCAGCATGAAGGCGACCAGGACGGTCCGGCGGTCGCGCGGTCCGACGAGCAGCGGGGCGAAGGGGGAGAGGGCGGCGGCGATCAGGCCGGTGACGGTGAGGGAGAGGCCGGTGACCCCGTCGGTGACCCCGAGGCTGTGGGACATCGGGGTGAGCAGGCCGACCGGCATCATCTCGGAGGACACCACGGTGAAGGTGGCGAGCGCGACGGCGAGGACCGGGGACCAGCGGTGGCCGGCGGGTGAACCGGCGGGTGGGGCAAGGGTTTCGGCGTTCGTCATGCGGCCAGCTCACCAGCCGGCGAAAGGGCCGAACAAGATCGATGGGCTCATCGACCCATGAGCAGGGCTCATCGATCAGCCGACGTGCCGGGAGTTCCCGGTGGCGCCCACCGCCGTTGTCGCCGTCGTCGTCGGAGCGGGCTGGCGGGAGGACGGGAGGGCGGGCGGGCGCCACCGGGACGGACTCACTCCGCGGGGTCGATCCGGTAGCCGCCGCGGGCCGAGTGGAGGCTGAGCGCCTCCACCGGGCAGAAGTCCACCGCCTCGCTCAGCCCGTCCGTCAACTCCGCGCCGCCGTCCGCGTACTCGGCCAGCGGTGCGGCCAGCCCGTCGGCGCCCAGGACCAGCGAGTCGGGGGCGCTGCGGGCGCACATCCCGGAGCCGATGCAGCGGTCCCGGTCGACCCGGACGACCACCGGCTCGGTGTCCGCGCGGCCCGTCACCAGACCACCCGCAGGGCGTTCGGGCTGCGGGTGAGCAGGCCGCGCCGCCAGTCGATCAGCTCGACCGGGTCGGCCAGCCGCAGGGCGGGCAGCCGGCGGGCCAGCCGGTGCAGGGCGAGCTCCAGCTCCATCCGGGCCAGCCAGGCGCCCAGGCAGTGGTGCGGCCCGGCGCCGAAGGTGAGCGTGGGCGCGGCCAGCGGGGAGAACAGCTCGGTGCGCAGGTCCTGGGTGAAGACCGACGGGTCGTGGTTGGCGGCGGCGGCGTCGGCGGCGACCACGCTGCCGGCCGGGATGACCACGCCGCCGATCTCCACGTCCTCGACGGTGCGGCGCATCAGTCCGGGCATGTGCTCCTGGGCGTCGCCGAGCGGGACGGCGCGCAGCAGCTGCTCGGTCGCGGCGGCGGCGCCGGCCTCGTCGGAGGCGAGCCGCTGCCAGGCCTCGCGGCCGTCCTGGAGCAGGTAGACCAGGGCGTTGCCGAGGCTGGTCATGGTGGTCTCGTGGCCGGCCACGACCAGGCCGATGACCAGCAGGACGAGCTGGCCCTCGGTGATCGAGCCGTCCTCGTCGGCCGCCGCGAGCAGGCCGCTGACCAGGTCGTCGCCGGGGGCGGCCCGGCGTTCGGCGATCACCTCGGCGCCGAAGGCGGCGAACTCGGTCATCGCGGCGACGATCGCGTCGGCGCTGTGGGCGGTGGTGGAGAGCGCGTGGTCGCTCCAGTGCGCGAGCCGCTTGCCGTCCAGGTTGTCCAGGCCCATCAGGCGGCTGATCACCGCGACCGGCAGCGGGCGGGTGTAGCCGGCGACGACGTCGGCGGGGGAGCCGTGGTCGATCAGCTCGTCGATCAGCGCCTCGACCACGGAGGCCACCCAGGGCCGCCAGCGTTCGATCGCGCGCGGGGTGAAGGCCCGCTGCACGGTGCGGCGCAGCCGCTGGTGCTCGACGCCGTCGATGTTCAGCATGCTCTGCGGGTCGTCCAGGATGTTGGGCGTGACCGTGATCGGCGGGGCGTCCGGCGCGTAGAGCGGGGCGCGGCCCAGCCGCGGGTCGGTCAGCACCTGGCGCACGTCGGCGTGCCGGCTGACCAGCCAGACCGGCGTGCCGGTGGGCAGCGCGGCCAGGCGGGGCGGGCCGGGTTCGAGCTGGCGCATGCAGTGCAGCGGGGGGAGCGGGGCGGTGCCGGCGCTGGTCGCACTGTTCTCGGTGGACATCCGTACTCCAGACTCCAGGACGGTGGGCCGCGGGGCGCGGCCCGACGGGGGGTGGATCCGGGGATGGTGCGGGGGACGGGTGGTGCGGCCGGCTGGCGGCTCGACACGGGCCGGGGTTCGGTCGGGCTCCTACGGGGGTGTGGCGCGAAATGTGCGGGGGCGCACGGTCGGTACGCATCCGGCGCGGCCGGCGCACGGTCGCGCGCCGACGGGTGGGGCGGGTGTGCTGAGCGTGGTCGCGTGGACCGTCTCAGCTACGACCGTACGTGGGCGGCGGGCCGCCCGTCTGCGGCACTTTGAGCCAACGCCGGTGCTTTCCGGGCACTTCGAGGCGCGCTGACAGGCGCTCAACGCGACCCGCGCGCCCCCGCCCGTACGGCCGCGCCGGACCCTCGGCGGGTACGCCCCGCCGGAGCCCGGCCCGGACGGGCGATACGCTTCGTGGGCAGTACGTCTCGCAGTCTTTTGTCGCAGGTCACGCCGGTGCAGAGCCGCACCGGCCGACGGAGGTGGAATCGGATGCCCCAGCAGGTCAAGGCAGTCATCGCGCGCGCCAAGGGCGCGCCCGTGGAGGTGACCACGATCGTGGTGCCGGACCCTGGCCCGGGCGAGGCGGTGGTCCGGATCCAGGCGTGCGGCGTCTGCCACACCGACCTCCACTACCGGGAGGGCGGCATCAACGACGAGTTCCCGTTCCTGCTCGGCCACGAGGCCGCGGGCATCGTGGAGTCGGTCGGCGAGGGCGTCACCGAGGTCGGGCCCGGTGACTTCGTGGTCCTCAACTGGCGCGCGGTGTGCGGCCAGTGCCGCGCGTGCGAGCGGGGCCGCCCGCAGTACTGCTTCGACACCCACAACGCGAAGCAGCGGATGACGCTGCTGGACGGCACCGAGCTGTCCCCGGCGCTGGGCATCGGCGCGTTCGCCGAGAAGACCCTGGTCGCGGCCGGCCAGTGCACCAAGGTCGACCCGGCCGCCGAGCCGGCCGTCGCCGGCCTGCTCGGCTGCGGCGTGATGGCCGGCCTCGGCGCCGCGATCAACACCGGCAACGTCGGCCGGGGCGACTCGGTCGCGGTGATCGGCTGCGGCGGCGTCGGCGGCGCGGCCGTGATGGGCTCCCGGCTGGCCGGCGCCGCGAAGATCATCGCGGTGGACATCGACGACCGCAAGCTGGAGACCGCCCGCCGGCTTGGCGCCACCCACACCGTCAACTCCCGCACCACCGACCCGGTCGAGGCGATCCGCGAGCTGACCGGCGGCAACGGCGCGGACGTGGTGGTCGAGGCGGTCGGCCGGCCGGAGACCTACAAGCAGGCCTTCTACGCCCGTGACCTGGCCGGCACCGTCGTCCTGGTCGGCGTACCGACCCCGGAGATGACGCTGGAGCTGCCGCTGCTCGACGTCTTCGGGCGCGGCGGCGCGCTGAAGTCCTCCTGGTACGGCGACTGCCTGCCCTCGCGGGACTTCCCGATGCTGATCGACCTCCACCTCCAGGGCCGCCTGGACCTCGGCGCCTTCGTCACCGAGACCATCGAGCTCGACCAGGTGGAGCAGGCCTTCGAGCGGATGCACCAGGGCGACGTGCTGCGTTCGGTGGTGGTCCTGTGAGCGAGGGGACGCGCATCGACCGGCTGGTGACCGCTGGGACCTTCGAACTCGACGGCGGCAGCTGGGAGGTGGAGAACAACGTCTGGATCGTCGGGAACGACGAGGAGGCGGTGGTGATCGACGCCGCGCACGACGCCGAGGCCATCGAGGCCGCGCTCGGCGGGCGCAGGCTGCTGGCGATCGTCTCCACCCACGCGCACAACGACCACATCGACGCGGCCCCGGCGCTCGCCGCCCGCACCGGTGCGCCGATCCTGCTGCACCCGGACGACCTGCCGCTGTGGAAGCTCACCCACCCCGAGCGGCTGCCGGACGGCGAACTGGCCGACGGCCAGCGGATCGAGGTGGCCGGCACCGAGCTGACCGTGCTGCACACCCCGGGCCACGCGCCGGGCGCGGTCTGCCTGTACGCGCCCGCGCTGGGCACCGTCTTCACCGGCGACACCCTCTTCCAGGGCGGCCCGGGCGCCACCGGCCGGTCCTTCTCGCACTTCCCGACGATCGTCGACTCGATCCGCGAGCGGCTGCTGACGCTCCCGGCCGAGACCGTGGTGCGCACCGGCCACGGCGACCCGACGACCATCGGCGCCGAGGCCCCGGCCCTGCCGGAGTGGATCGCGCGCGGGCACTGACGCCGTACCGCCACGGCCCCCGGGGAACGGTGGTTCCCCGGGGGCCGTACCATCCGATCATGGCCCACGACCCGCGCGACCTCGACGAATCGTTCCTCGCCTTCTGGCGGGAGCGGCACATCTCCACGCTGACCACCACCCGCCCGGACGGTACGCCGCACGTGGTGCCGGTCGGTGTGACGTACCAGCCGGAGACGGGGACCGCCCGGGTGATCACCAGCCGCACCAGCCGCAAGGCCCGCAACGTCGCCGAGGCCGGGCCCGCGGGCCTGCGGGTCGCGGTCTGCCAGGTGGACCGGGCCCGCTGGTCGACCCTGGAGGGCGTGGCCGTCGTCCGTGACGAGCCCGAGCAGGTCGCCGAGGCGGAGCGCCGCTACGCCGAGCGCTACCGCGAGCCGCGGGTCAACCCGGACCGGGTGGTCATCGAGATCACCGTCGACCGCGTCCTCGGCCGGGCCTGAGCGTCAGTACCGGGCGTCGGTGGGGTCGATGGTGAGCTCGGTGACCCGGGCGTGCCCGGGCCGGCTCATCGCCCAATCGACGGCGGCCGCCACGTCCTCGGCGAGCAGCGGGTGGTACGGCCAGTCGGTGACCTCGTGGACGCGCGGGGTCGCGGCCCCGGCGAGCACCGAGGCGAACTCGGTGTTGGTGGCGCCGGGGGAGATCAGGCAGATCCGGCAGCCGCCGGCCGGCCGTTCCTCCTCGGCGAGCGAGCGGACGAAGCCGGCCAGTCCGTGCTTGGTCGCGGCATAGGCCGCGTAGCCGGGCGAGGGCCGGGTGCCGAACAGGGAGCCGATCAGGACTAGGTCCCCGCCGGTGGCGTCCAGTTCGGGCAGCAGCCGACGCGTGACGACCATCGGGGCGAGCAGGTTGACCCGCAGCTGGGACTCCCACGGCGCGCAGTCCGCCTCCCGCACCGGGCCGTGGCCGCGGCCGTGCCCGGCCGCCAGGACCGCGCCGGACAGCGGACCCGGCAGGGCCGCGAGGACGTCCGTCAGCGCGTCGGACAGCTCGTCGGTGCGCTCCAGGTCGAGCGGCACCGCCACGGCGGCGGTGCCGTGCCCGGCGGACAGCTCCGCGGCCAGCGCCTTCAGGCGGTCCTCGCGCCGGGCGATCAGCACCAGGTCGTGTCCGCGGGCGGCGAGCCGGCGCGCGGTGGCCGCTCCGATGCCGCTGCTCGCTCCGGTGACGAGCACGGTTCCCGTTGTGCCGGGCATGCGTCCTCCTGCTTCCTCGGTGACGGGCTCGGGGGTCTTCTTCCGCTCGGGCCTCAGGACTTCTTCGCCTCGGCCGCCCGCTCGATCCCGGCGAGCATGTCGCGCGGGAACCAGAGGCTGCTCGCGCCCGCCAGGGCGACGGCCGCGGCCCCGACCAGCACCGGCACGATGCCGACCCGGGAGGCGAGCCAGCCGCCGACGAAGGCGCCGACCGGCAGGGTGGCGGTCAGCACGGCCCCCAGGAAGGCGTTGACCCGGCCCAGCAGGTGGGCGGGGGTGACGAGTTGACGTCCGGTGGTCATGGCGATCGACCAGACGGTGGCCAGCAGCCCGAACAGCAGCTGGTACAGGACCAGCACCGGGAAGGGCAGGCCGAGGGAGGCCGCCGGGATGAGGAACAGGGCGGCCCCGGCGCCGACGGCGCACAGCCGGATGGCCCGGGCCATGCCCAGCGCCCGGGTGACGGAGATCGCGGCCAGCACCCCGGTGCCCATGCCGACGGCGTACGCGGCGTAGACCGTGCCGAGCTGCCACGGGGGCAGTTGCAGCTCCTGGTCGGCGTACAGGACGAACAGCCCGCCGCCGGCCCCGCCGCCGAGGTTGAGCCCGGCCGCGGCCAGCGCCTGGCGGCGCAGCAGGGTCTCGCGCCGGATGACCGCGAGGCCCTCCTTCAGCGCCTCGACGCGGGAGCGCGCACCGCTGCCCGACTCCTGCGAGGACCGGTTCAGCGCGGCGGGCAGCGCGAGGAACAGGGCCCCGCCGACGAGGTAGGCGGCGCACTCGACCAGCAGCGCCGGGGCCGGGTCGATCACGCCGATCAGGACGCCGCCGAGCGCCGGACCGCCGATCAGGCCGATGGTCCGGGCCCCGGTGAGCGAGGAGTTGGCCGGCAGCAGGCGTTCCGTGGGCACCACGCGGGGCAGACAGGACTGCAGCGCGACGCTCTGGGCGGAGCTCAGCGCCCCGGAGGCGGCGGCCGCGGCGAACAGGTGTGGCCAGGTCAGGCCGTCCAGCGCCGCCGCGAGCGGCACGCTGCCGATGGCGGGTACCTGCAACCAAGAGACCGAGACCAGCATCCGCCGCAGCCGGGCCCGGTCGACGGCGACGCCGATCAGCGGGCTGAGCAGGACGCCGGGCAGGTAGGTCATCGCCATCAGCGCCGAGGAGCCCAGCGGGCCGGCGTGCAGGTGGGCGATGGCCAGCAGCGGCAGCGCCAGCGCGGTGACCTGCCGTCCCACCGAGCTGGTCATCTGCTCGGTGACCAGCAGCAGCAACGGCCGGTGCCGGCGCAGCGGTACGGCTTCCGGGGCCGGGGGCGGCGTCGCGGGAGGGCCGGACTCCGCGGGTACGGACGACTCCTCGGCCGTGGAAGATCCCATGTATCAGACTCCTGTGTCGGGCACGGTCCAGTGGCGGATGCGTGGAGGCAGTGTCACCGCCCAGCCCCGGGTGACGAGCACCAGTCCCTCGGACGCCAGGACGGACACCGCCTCACGGCCCGTACCGCTGAGGTCGTCCAGGGCGGTGGGGGTCAGGCAGGTCCGGAAGGTGGCCACCAGGTCGGGGTGGTCCAGGGCGAAGCGGGCCGAGGCGTCCGGGTCCCGGCGGTCCCTGACCTGGAGGAAGCCAGGGCCCTGCCGGTAGTAGAACCGCCCGTACGCGTACGCGGCACGCCAGTCGGCCAGGGCCCGTTCGGCCGCCGCGTTCTCCGAGTCCCCGGACGAGCCCCCGGACGCGCCGGCGGGCGGCGGCAGGTGGTGCAGGTGGTGGAGGGCGAAGTCGGCGGCCGCCGGCTCGTGCAGCACCGGGTCGTCCGGCGCCAGGGACCAGTGCACCGGCAGGACGTGGCTCTGGCACTCGCGCAGCAGCCGGACGGCCTCGGCGGCGGTCCGCCCGCCCGCGCCGAGCGGGACCGGCTCGGTGAGGACGACCAGCCGGCCGTCCAGCCGGTACGGCAGCACGTCCGGCAGCTCCGGCCGGTCCGGCGCGGCCAGGGAGGGCTTGGCGATCGGCATCACGCCACCTCCTCGGGGGTGGGCACGGCGGCGAGGAGCGGGGCGTCCAGGCCGGGGGCGCGGACCGGCACCGCCCGGGTGGGCAGCGCGACCAGGGTGTCGCCGTCCTTGAACACCAGTCCGTGCGCCAGGAGTTCACGTCCCCAGGCGGTGAGTTCGGCCAGAGGGACCTGGTGCCCGGCCTCGGCCAGGCGGCGGTGCAGGGCGGGGATCGTCCGGCCGTGGTCCAGTTCGCGGAACGCGGCGGCCCGCCAGTGGGTCAGCCGGTGGGTGCGCCGCGGCCAGCCCTCGCGTTCGTCGTGGACGAGCAGGTCGCCGTCCTCGCCGCCGTCGCCGTCCGCGGCCGGTTCGAGCAGGAGCCGGGAGGACGGGTAGGCCTCCGTCCAGCGGTCGATCTCCTCCACCAGCCGCCGTTCCAGCTCGCCCTGGATGCCGGTGGCCGGGGCGTCGAACAGGTAGACCAGGTCCTCCAGTTCCTCCCGCGGCAGCTGGTAGACGTGCTGGTAGATGTCGGCGGGGCGGCGCTCGGTGAATCCCAGCGCGGGGTTGGTGAAGTGCGGGCTGAACCGCTCCAGGGCGATGCGGGTGGCACCGCCCGGGGGCTGGAGGTGGCGCAGGGCCGGCATCTGGTCGATGATCTCCGTGTAGTCCTCGTCGTGCTCGCCCGGGAACCCGTAGAGGTAGTTCCAGACGCAGGTGAGCGCGTGGTTCTCGCACTCCCGCATGGTACGGACGTTGCGGGCGCCGGTGACCCCCTTGTCCATCAGGCCGAGCACCCGGCTGTTCAGGCTCTCGATGCCGGGCTGGACGTGGGTGACCCGGGCGCGGCCCAGCAGGGCGATCTGCTCCTGGCTGAGGTTCGACTTCACCTCGTAGTGGATGCGCAGGTCCCACTCGCTCTCGGCGGCCCGTGGCAGGAAGTCACGGAAGTAGTCCATGCTGATGATGTTGTCGACCGTGATGACGTCGAGCAACTTGTGCCGGTGGACGAGCCGTTCGATCTCGGACCAGAGCTGCTCGCCGCTCTTGGAGCGGAACTCCATCAGGCTGCCGTTGAGCCCGCAGAAGGTGCAGTGGTGCTTCTCGCCCCACCAGCAGCCCCGGGCGCCCTCCACCACGAGCTTGGGTTCGACGAACTCGGCCACCGGGGAGGCGTCGAAGGACTCCTGCCAGGCGTCGAAGTCGGGGCTGGGCAGCAGCCCGATCGGCACGGTGCCCTTGGCCTCCCGGTTGGCGCGCGAGGTGTCGCCGTCCCACCAGCAGACCCCGGGGACGTCCGCGGGGGCGGTGCCGCGCTCGAGGTGGGCGAGCAGCGCCGGGAAGGCCCGCTCGGCCTCGCCGCGCACGACGTGGTCCAGGAAGCGGTGGTTGCGGTGCAGGGCGTGGCCCATGACGCTGTCGCAGTTGCTGCCGCCCAGCACGGTGACGACCTCGGGCCGCAGCCGCTTGATCTCCCGGGCGAGGGCCAGCGACGGCACGTTCTGCAGGAAGGTGGTGGTCATGCCGACCACGTCGGGGTTCCCGGCGAGCACCTCGCGGGCGGCCTCGGCGATGAACCCGGCGGCGTGCGGCCGCATCCGCAGCAGGCTGTCGATCGACGACCCGGTGCGCTCCGCGTACGCGGTCAGCTGCTCGGTGCCCCAGTGCTCGTCGTCGTACAGGCAGCCCGAGAAGACCCAGTCGCCGAAGCCGTCGAACACCTGGTCGTCGGCGACGGTCATGTACTCCGTCGGGGTCAGTTCGCCGTCGCTGTGCTCCAGCAGGTACTCGGCCCAGCGCAGCCACCCGTGGTACTCGGTGACCTCGTCGGCCGGCCGTTCCCGGGTGACGAGCGCGTGCAGGAGACCGACCTGGAGCGACGGCATCTCCAGGGCCTGCCACGGCATGGAGACGAGCGCGATACGCATTCCCTGGCCTTTCGGACTCTCTCGGACAGTGGAGAGGCGGCCGTACCACCGGGGGTACGGCCGCCTCGGTACGGAACTCGCGCTTACTTGGCGGCGCGGCGTGTGCTCACGCTGTACTTGTTGGCCGCCTTGGTCTCAGCGCGGACGGCAACCTTCTTGATCTCCATCACACCTCCATGTGTTCTCGCGGGGATTTGCGGCGCCGGGACAGTTCTTGCCGGTCGTCCCGGACGTTCAGGAGCACCCGCATGCGGGTGGCGTGCCGTGCCCGGAGCCAGGCGGCGACACGGGGCGCCGGCGTACCGGGCAGCAGCCGGTGCACCAGCGCGGACAGCTTGTCCACGTCGTTGTGCTTCAGCACCACCTGTTCGGCGGCGAGCAGCGACTCGGCGGGCAGGCGGCGCAGTCGGTCCGCGCCGGGTCCGTGGGTGAGGTAGGCCATGCCGAGCGCGACGTGGCGGGACTCGTCCCGGCGCACCAGCCGGTACACCTCGCCCAGGCCGTCCCCGCGCAGGCCCTCGTCGAACCAGCGGAACTCGTCGGCGGCGAAGCCCTCGGCCAGGGTGTGGGCCAGGAAGCGGGCGGTGTAGTCGTCCAGCGACCACAGGTCGTGCGACAGCTCCTCGACGGCGTCCCCCGGGTCCTTGACCGACCCGGCGACGGCGTGCGCGTAGCGGTGGAAGACGGCCGAGTGCTTGGCCTCGTCGGCCACCGCGGTGGCGAGCACCAGCTTCATGTCGCCCTCGGGGCAGGCGTGCAGCAGACCGGCCGCCACGTCCATGCCGACCTGTTCGGCGTAGGTGCTGCCGCTGGCGATCAGCCAGGAGAGCTCGGAGGGCGGGGCTTGGTCGGTGCGGTCCCGCAGGGCCCGGTGGACCACCTCGGCCGGCTCCCAGTCGTGCGAGCGGGCGTCGCGGATGAAGCGGTGGTGCAGGTCGGGGACGCCGCGGGCGCGGTAGCGGGCGACGCCCGGCGGGCGCGGTCCGCCCGGAGCACCTTCGGTCCCTGCCATCCCTCACCCCGTTGCCGCCGAGCCGACCGCTGTCATGTCCGGGGAAGCAAAACACGGCGGCTCCGATTGTTCGAACGTTTTCGTCGCTCCGTCCCCGCAAACGCGCCAAGATCCCGGGCGCGGACGCTCCTTCCGCGGCGCGCCGGATGATCCACGGATGACCAGCGCGGATCACCGGCGGACGGGCCGACGGAACGGTCGGTCCCGGTGGGTTCAGGTCGGCCCGGAGGATGGCCGAAACCTGACCCGTGATCAGCTGTTCACCAGCACACCGCCGGTGGGCCACCTATCGTGTCTGCGCCATGCATCGGTCAGGGGGGCGCACCGGCTGACGGGGCCCCTCACCCGGCCGTGACACCGTGAGGGAGAGGGGCCGCCACCATGCCGCAGGACATGCCGGAGGACGTCGCACCGCGGACGGCACCGCCCGGGCACTGGCTGAGCCCCGGCGACGCCGGGTACGACGAGGCCCGCACGGTGTGGAACGGCATGCACGACCGCCGCCCCGCCCACATCGCCCGCTGCCGCACCGCGGCGGACGTCGGCGAGGCGCTGCGCCACGCGGCGGCCCACGGCCTCGACGTCACCGTCCGCGGCGGCGGCCACAACGTCGGCGGCAGCGCCGTCGCCGACGGGGCGCTGATGATCGACCTGTCGCCGATGCGCGCCGTCACCGTCGACCCGCAGGCCCGCACCGCCGAGGCCCAGGGCGGCTGCCTGCTGCGCGACCTCGACCGGGCCACGGCGCCGTACGGACTGGCCTGTCCCGCGGGCGTCATCTCCCACACCGGCCTGGGCGGGCTCGCCCTCGGCGGCGGGTACGGCTGGCTCGCCCGCCGCTGGGGCCTGACCTGCGACCACATCCTCGCCGCCGAGGTCGTCCTCGCCGACGGATCGGTCGTCGAGGCCACCGAGGACAGCCACCCCGAACTGCTGTGGGCGCTGCGCGGCGGCGGCGGGAACTTCGGCGTGGTCACCCGCTTCACCCTGCGGCTGCGCCCGGTCGGACCGGCCCTGTTCAGCATGGGTGTCTACGCCCTGGACGACGTCCCGGACGCCCTGGCCGCCTACCGGAAGTACACCGAGCGGCAGCCTGCCGGCCTGCACACCGTCGGCGGGCTGAAGCGCGCGGGCGAGCAGGAGTGGATACCGGAGCACCTGCGGGGGCGGCCCGCGCTGCTGCTCCTGGCGGTGTGGACCGGCGACGAGGAGGAGGGCCGGGCGCAGACCGAGGCCCTCTACCGGGAGGTCGTGCCCGCGGCCCGGATCAGCATCCCGATGTCGTACCCGCAGCTCCAGGCGCTCGGCGACAGCAGCGAGCCCAAGGGCGACCGCTACTTCGTCAAGTCCTGCTACGTCGAGGACCTCTCGCCGGAGGCCGTCGCCCGGCTCGTCGAGGCGACCAGGGCCAACCCGTCCGCGCTCTGCTCGATCGACTTCGAGTTCCTGCGCGGGGCCATCGCCGACGTCCCCGAGGAGGACTCCGCCTTCCCCGGCCGCGCCGCGCCCTTCCAGGTGACGGCGGAGGCGCACTGGACCGACCCGGAGCATGACCCGGAGCACATCGCCTGGTCGCGGGAGACGGTGGAGGCCCTGCGGCCCTTCGGCACCGGCGGCGCGTACGCCAACTACGTCCACGGCGAGGGCGACCGGAGGGCGCGGGAGATCTACGGCCCGGAGCGCTACGCCCGGCTCGCGGCCGTGAAGAAGGCGTACGACCCGGCGAACGTGCTGCGCGGCAACCTGAACATCCGGCCCGAGGGCGCGGCGGAGTAGCCGGACACGTCGGCTCAGTGCGGCGCGCAGCCGCCAGGCCCGGCGACCAGCCAGTGCGCGGGCAGCTCGATCGGGGCGCCGTCGGGCGTGGACTCCGTGGTGGCCAGCGGCAGTTCGCCGGTGGCGAGGATGTCGAGGCCGGCCGCGCGGAACAGCTCGGGGAACACCGCGTCGGCGACCTCGGCGGGGGCGAGCCCGTGGGAGAACACCGGGCGCAGCTTCGGGGGCGGGCCGGCCGGGCCGCGGGCGAGCTCGCCCAGTACGCCCTTGGCCGCCTCGGCGAGCTCGAACACGAAGGCCCGGCCGCGTGCCCCGAGCAGGACGCCGATGGCCTCGACCACCCGCGGTCGGTCGGCCGCCTCGCTCTGGTGGATCACCCCGCGCACGTACACGTTGGCGTCGCCGAGGCGGTGGTGGAGCGCTCGGACGGCGTCGGCGTCGGTGGCGTCCAGCCGGGTGAACTCGGCCCGCCCGGCCGGGTCGCCGCGCCGGGCGCGGTCCAGCGCCGCCTCGGACAGGTCGACGCCGAGGGCGAGCGGGAATCGCTCGGCGAGGAACCGGGTCTGGGTGCCGTTGCCGCAGCCCAGGTCGACGACGGGCAGCAGGGGGTCCGCCAGATGGGGGCGGAACAGCGTGAGGTGGCGTTCGGCGCTGAGGGCCGGTGCGGCGTCCCAGATCACCGAGCCCGGTTCCTCGGGCGCGTCGCGCCAGAAGCCCTCCCAGGCGTCCAGGTACCGACTCGTCACGCTCATGGCGGAGACCTCCGGGGGTCACGCAGGGTGTCTGGCTCGTGTCTATCGGTACCCGGCCCGGGCGGCAACCGCGCCCGGGCGGCCGGTGGCCGGCGCGCGCGGGGCGGCGCACGGCGGGCGCGTACGGCGGCGCGCGGGAGTCAGGCCTGAGGATGCGGCCGGCGCAGCAGGTAGAGGCCGGACGCGGCGGCGAGCGCGGCCATGCAGGCGGCGAAGACCAGGCCCGCGTGGGCCAGGCCGAGCGGCCCGGTGAGCAGGCCCACCCCGATGACCGGGATCGAGATGCCGAAGTAGGCGACCACGAACAGCACCGAGAGCGCGCCGCCGCGGTGCGCGGCGGGAGCGGCGGCGGCCACCTCGCCGACCGCCCCGCGCAGGCCCATGCCCTGCCCGGCGCCGCCCACCAGGGCGCTGAGCACCAGCGGCGGCAGCGTCTCCCAGGCGAGCGAGGCGGCCAGCAGGGCCATCCCGGCGATCAGCACCAGACAGCCCAGCGGGATCGCCCGGGCGGTGCCGAGCCGGGGCACCAGGAGCTGGCCGAGGGTGGAGGCGAGGAAGGCCGTGAAGACCACCAGGCCGACCACCGCGCGGTTGTGGACGCCCAGGTCGGCGCCGAGGAAGGCGGGGCTGACCGAGGTGAACAGGCCCAGCAGGGAGAAGCCGGCGAAGGCGGCGACCCCGGCCGGCACGAACACCCGGCGGACCTCCGGCGGCAGGGCCGGCCGGTCGGGCCGGGCGGTGCGCAGCGGGCGGGCCCCGGCGACCGTCTCCGGCAGCAGCAGGGTGAGCGCGAACGAGGCGGCGAGCAGCCCCAGGTGCACGGCGAACGGCAGCACCAGCGGGTGCGGCGCGTACTGCGAGAGCAGGCCCGACAGCAGCGGTCCGCAGCCGAGCCCGCCCATGTTGGCGGCGGTCGCGACGAAGCCCGCGCGGGCCCGATGTTCCGGCGGGGCGAGCTCCAGCACGTACGCCGTCCCGGTGCCGGTGAACAGGCCCGCGGAGAACCCGGACAGCAGCCGGCCCAGGCAGAGCAGGGCGACGCTGTCCGCGGCCAGGAAGACCACCGCGCTGGCGGCCGAGCAGGCCAGCCCGCAGAGCAGCACGGGCCGGCGCCCGACGGTGTCCGAGACGTTGCCGACCAGCAGCAGGACGCCGATGACGCCGAAGGCGTACACCGCGAACACGACCGTGACCGTCAGCTCGGAGAAGCCGATCTCCTCCTGGTACAGCCCGTAGAGCGGGGTGGGCAGCGTGGTGCCCGCCATGCAGACGGCGAAAGCGGCGGCGGCGACGAGGTGGCCCACCCGGGCGACACCGGGCCGGGCGGTCCGACGATCGGTCATCCGCCCACCATAGGCGGGCCGCCGGAGCCCGGCCCGTGCGGCCGGGGGAGCGCTGCGCCGAACGGGTGTCCGGGCGGTGTCAGCGCTCCGGGTGCCGGGCGGCTTCGGGGGGGCGGTGGTGCCGGCCGGCCGGGGTGCGGCTGCCACCGGGCGCGCGGTCCGGCCGAACCGCTGACGCGGGGGCGGGTGGTCTTCCCGCGCCCGGGGCCTCAGACCCGGTGCGCGGCGACGTAGCGGGCCGGGTCGCGGCGCAGGTCGCCGTGCCAGCGCTCCCGGCACTGCTCGGCGAAGGTCCGGCCGGTGGCGAGGATCTCGTCCAGCGGGTCCAGGTACCCGAGGACGTGCGGCGGTTCGAGGCCCGCCGCGATCCTGGCGGCGAGGCCGGCCCGGGCCAGCCGCAGCAGTTCGGCGGCGAGCGGGCGGACCGGGTCGCCGCCGAGGCGGGTGGCCAGGCCTCGGGCGGGCAGATCGGCGAGTGCGGCCCGGTGGTCGTGCAGGGTGTAGTGGCCGAGCAACTCCCAGGCGGAGGAGAGGGATTCGGGGTGGTAGCTGAGCCCGGCCCAGAGTGCCGGGACGGCCGGGATGTGCGGGTACGGCGGGCCGTCCGAGGCGCGGAGCTCCAGCGTGTTGCGGACCCTGGTGTTGGTCCAGAGCTGGTTGAGGTGGGCGGCCCAGTGCGCCGGGGTCGGCCGCGAGCCGTCCGGGTAGCCGTGCCGGAGCAGGTCGGCGAAGGTGCGGTCGGGGGGCGCCGGGTGGTAGCGGCCGTCCGCGGTGCGGTAGTGGATCAGCGGGATGCCGAGCGCCCAGTCGACGACCTCCTCGACGGTGACGCCGGGGCGCAGCGCGGGCGGCAGCACCCCGCCCCGGCGCGGGTCCATCCGCAGCCAGGCCCAGCACCGGTGGGACAGCAGGCCGCTTGCCGAACTGCCCCCCTGGAGCGGCGAGTTGACGAGCATGGCGGAGACCACCGGGGCGGCGGCCATCTGCATCCGCAGCTTCCGGGTGAAGTCGTCGGGGGAGAGGTAGTCCAAGGTGACCTGGGTGGAGAGCGACAGCGCCATCACGTACCGGGCGCGGCCGCCCGGCTCGCCCAGCCCGGCGAAGTAGTCCCGCATGATGGCGCCCCGGGTCATCGGCACCCACTGCATGTCGGCGAGCCGGTCGAACGGCAGGTAGCTGCCGGGCAGCAGGGCGAGGCCGAAGCGGCCGACCAGCTCGGCGAGTCGCTCCAGTGCGGCGCGCATGTCGTCCACCGCCTTGGCCACGGACGGGACGGGCGTCGAGGAGTACTCCAGCTGGCCGCCGTGCTCCAGGGTGATCTGGCTGCCGTCCGGGAGCAGGATCCCGGTCAGCCGGCCGGCGTCCTCCAGCCGTTCGCCGCCCCACCGGCCCAGCACCGCCTCCAGGACGGCGAGCACGCCGCGCTCGCCGAAGTAGCGGGCGGCCAGCCCGGTGGCGGGGTCGACCAGGCCGCACTCGACCTCGATGCCGACCAGTTCGCTGCGGCCGGGCCGGAACGGGGCCAGCAGCGCGGCCCGGTCGAGGGCCGGGCCGGGGTCGGGCGCCGGGGCCGGGCCGGGGTCGGGGTCGGGCGCCGGGCCGGACGCACGGTGGGGATCGGCGACCGTCACACCGCCCCCACCCGGGTGCTGACCCGGGGGTGCCCGGCCCGGTCGAGCAGCGAGCCCACCGCGCCCAGGGCGGACTGCGCCGCGCCCTGGCACCAGGCGTGGGCGCCGGACAGGTGCTCGCCGGCGAAGAAGACCCGCGGCCGCTCCGCCGGGAACGGGGAGCCGAGCACGGTCAGGTAGCGGGTGTGCTCGCCGGGCGTCAGGTGGGCGAAGGCGCCGCCGCCCATGCCGGTCTGCACGTCCCAGTTGCAGTGCACGATGTCGTCCACGTCCCCGGTGATACCCGGGTGGAGCCGTTCCAGGCACTCCAGCACCAGCGCGTCCCGGTCGGCCTGCTCCAGCGAGGCGAAGCGGCGGGCGTTGGCGCCCCACAGGTAGGCGCCGAGCAGCGCCGTCGGCTCGGCCGAGCGCAGCGGGTCGCGCACCGCCCAGCGCGGGCCCGAGCTGCCGTTGACCCCGTCCTTCGCCCGCACCGCGTTGTCCGAGGGGTACCAGCACTGCTGGATCGGCAGGTCGGTGAAGCTGCCGCCGCCGTGGATGCCGTCCTCCAGCTCCCAGCGGCGGCGGGTGAGGTGCAGGACGGTCTTGATGCTGCTCGCGTAGCTGATGCCGCGGATGGCGTGCCGCTGGGCGTGCGGCAGGCCCGGGGTGACGGTGATCCGGTCGAGCGCGGGCGCCGGGACGCAGCACACCGCGTAGTCGAAGTCCTCGTGCAGCGGGGCGCCGATCCGCCGGCCGCGGAGCCGGACGCCGTCCGTGGTCAGCGCCAGTTCCTCGATCTGGGTGGAGAGCTGGAGCGTGCCGGGGCGCAGCGCGGCGACGAAGGCGTGGATCAGCGCGTCCAGCCCGTCGACCAGCTCGACCTGCCCGCGGTGGAACAGGCCGAAGTAGTCGACCAGCACCTCCAGCAGCGAGGACTGCTCGTAGTGGGCGAGGCCGGTGGCGTGGCCGACCAGGTCCCAGGCGTCCTGCGACAGGTGCTCGTGGACGAACTGCCACAGCGACACCGAGGCGGCCCGCTCCAGCGCCGGGTCGTCCCAGTGGCCCTCCAGGGTGCGGCGCTGCTGCTCCACGGTCAGGGTGCGCCACACCGAGCCGAGCAGGTGGTCCAGCAGCGGGGCCGGGGCCCGCCGCTCCGTCGGGCGCAGGTCGTACGCGGGGAACAGCGTCGCCACGTCCTGCACCCGGACCCGGCGGCCGCGCAGGTGGTAGTAGGCGCGCGGGTTCGAGTTGACGAACGGGCGGGTGGCCAGCCGGAAGCGGGAGACGTAGTGCAGCACGCAGTGGTGGTTGCCGGGGATGCGCATGGCGCCGAGGTCCACGTGGGTGCCGTCCCAGAACCGGTGGGTGCGCACCCGCCCGCCGGGCCGGTTCGCCCGCTCGTACAGGACGACGTCGAACCCGCGGCGCTGCAACTCGTAGGCGCACACCAGGCCGGCGACTCCCGCCCCGACCACCGCCACCCGGCCCCGGGCACCGGCCACCGGCTTCTCCAGCGAACGCGGGAACGCAAAGCTCGTCTCGAACATCGGCACCGTACCCCTCTGAGGCGGGACCCCCGCCCCAGCCTCGGCCAGACACCCCCCGCCTGCCACTTCGCCGCACCGATGCGGGTGACGGGCGCGGTGCCGCAGCCCGCCTCAGCCCGCCGGGGCCTGCCCGGCCTCGCCCTGGTGCATCCAGGCGATGACGTCCAGCACCCGCAGCACGCCGATGTCCTCGCCGATCCCGGCCTCGGTACGGAGCCGCGCCAGCCGGGCGCGGAACGCCCCGCCGTCGGCGCGCAGCGCGGCGGCCAGCGCGGACCAGAAGGCGGTGTCGACCTTCGGCCGCCGGAACAGGGCCTTCACCCGGACGTCGTAGACGGGGACCAGGTGCGGCCGCTTGCGGGCCGGCAGCTTGCCCGCGACCACGGGGCCGGTCCCGTCGGGCTTGCCCGGGTACGTGCCGCTCGGGTTCGCCAGCCGTTCCCACAGCTCGGCGGCCGGCCCGCCGGGGGCGAGCAGCGGGGCGCAGGCCGGGTCCTCCAGCCGGGCGTCGCGGGGGATCGCGGACAGCAGGCGGTGCCAGTGCCCCTCCGGGTCGGTGAGCAGTTCGACGGCTCCGTGCGGCTCGACCGAGACGCTCGGCATGGTGATCGCGAGCAGGTCGTCGGCCGTGAAGCGGTCCGCCGTCTCCGGGCGGTCGCCGCCGCCGGCGAGCCGCTCGAAGTGGGCGCCCGTGTAGTACGAGCCGCCCTTCGCCCGCTGCCGGGTGAAGTACGTGCGCAGCAGCCGCACCGAGGCCGGCCCGTCCCCGTACACCGGCGGAATCCACAGCGCCGTCATGGGAGCCCCCTCGGTCGTGTCCGGGGCCAGTGTGGCAGAGGGGTCCGACGGCCCGGGGCCGCGGGCGGGCCGGGCGGTGAACCGGGCCGGTGGTGGGGGCCGTAGGACCGTAGTGGGCGCGCCGCGGCGCGGCCGCGTGGCAGCGGGTGGGTCCGCGAGGAACCGGGGAGGAACTGGATGCAGTCCCGACGCGACCAGGTGCAGGCGCACCTGTTCGTGATGAGCAGGCTGGCGTCGGGCATGCTGCGGGCGGAGCCCGACGCGCCGGACACCCCGACCGGGCGCACCACCCGGGGCACCATGACGGGCCTCGCGGTGGGGGTGCTGATCGGGCTGGGCGTCACGGTCTACGGGGTGATCCGGCCCGGCGGCGGCGACGGCTGGGCCAAGCCCGGCACGCTGGTGGTGGTCCGGGAGTCCGGCGCCCGCTACCTGTCCGTCGGCGGGCAGCTGCACCCGGTGCTGAACGACACCAGCGCCAGGCTGCTGGCCGGTGAGCAGATGACGGTGCGCCAGGTGAGCCGGGAGTCGATCGCGGACGCGCCGCGCGGCGCCCCGGTCGGGATCGTCGGCGCCCCGGACGGGCTGCCGCCCGCCGCCGACCTGGGCGGCGGCACCTGGCTGGTCTGCGGCACCGTCCAGCCCGGCCCGACCGGCGCTCCCGCACCCCGGCTCGGACTGCTGGTGGACCCGGCGTCCGAGGGCCGGGCGCTGACGCCGACCCAGGGCCTGCTGGTCGCCCTCCCCGACGGCTCGACGCACCTGCTCTGGCAGGGCCAGCGGCTGCGCGTCGACACCGCCAACCAGGCGCTCCAGGCGCTCGGTTACGGCGGTGCGACGCCGTTCCCGGTGCAGGCCGGCGTGCTGAACGCGCTGCCCGCCGGGCCCGACCTCGCCGCGCCCGCCGTCCCCGGGCGCGGCGAGCCGGGCCCGGTGCTGGCCGGGAAGCCGACCAGGATCGGCCAGCTCTTCGAGGCCCCGGGCGGCGCCCACTACCTGCTGACCAGGGCCGGCCTGGTCCCGCTCACCACGACGCTGTACGAGCTGCTGCGCGGTGACCCGCGCACCCAGAAGGAGGCGTACGGCGACGCCGCCCCGACGGCCGCGCTGATCGGCCCGTTGGATCTCGCCGGTCGCACCGCCCCCGGCGGGCCGCCGTCGGCGGGGCTTCCGGAGGCCCCGCCGACGCTGGTCGTCCCGCTGCACGGCGAGGGCGTCTGCGTCGACCTGCACACCGGTGCGGGTGGCCCGACCACCGCCGTCACCGTGTTGCCCGCCGCCCAGGCGGAGGCGGGCCGCCCCCCGACGGCGCCCGCCGGCCCGGCGACCGGCGCACCGGCCGCGGCCTGCGCGGTGGCCGACCGGATCGCCGTCCGGCCGGGCCGTGGCGCCCTGGTGCGGGCGCTGTCCGGCGCCGGCGCGGGCGGCACCGAGTACCTGGTCACCGAGGGCGGGACGCGCTACCCGCTGCCCTCGGCGGCGGCGGCCAAGCAGCTCGGGTACGGCGGGGCGACGCCGGTGGCCGTCCCGGCCGCGGTGGTGGCGCTGCTGCCGTCCGGGCCGAGCCTGGACCCGGCGGCGCTGGCGGACACGGCGGCCGGAACGGCACCCACCGTCGCGGCGGTCACGCCGGGGACGACCGGGATCCCGGCGGTCCCCGCCACCGGGGCGGCGGTGGTGCCCGGCGTGGCCCTCGCGGGTGCTGCCGTGCCCGCCGGAACAACGTCGCCCTGCGGCTGAACCACTGGTCGTGGCAGTCACGTTGAGTCGATCAGAGCCGCGCGCGACCAGCGCGGGGAGAGAGAAGGAGCACCTGGTGAGCACGCCGGCGAACTTGAACAAACAGGACGAGGCGATCCGCAAGGCGCTGTCCGACATCGAGCAGCAGATCGAGGACATGATCACCGCCGGCCGCACGGTCGAGCGGATCAAGGAGGAGCTGGCCGCCGGCTACATCTCCGGTGCCAGCTCGACCTTCCAGGAGAAGGTCAACGACTGGATGACGCGTTACCACACGGTCATCGGGGCCTTCGAGCGCTTCGCTGAGGCGACCAAGGTTGCCGACCAGGTCCTCAGCCACGCCGAGGAAGAGGCCAGGATGCACGCCGCCGACGGCATCGTCACGGCGCTGAACGGCGCCTGACGGCGCATCGCGGACAGGAAGGGAACGAGCACACCATGTCGATGGACAACTTCGGGAGCATCCAGCTCCACCACGAGACCGTCGCCCAGGCCGCGAGCGAGCTGGGACAGGCGGGCAAGCTGATGGACGACGCCCTGTGGGAGGTGGAGCGCAAGCTGAACTCCCTGACCGAGAGCGGCAGTTTCCAGGGCGCTGCCGCCGACGCCTTCACGGAGTTCAAGCAGGCGGTGACGGCGAACGCAGGGCAGATGAACCAGGACATCATCGCCGCCGGCGGCAAGCTCACCAACATGCACCACATCATGACCGACGCCGACCAGAGCGCGCGGAAGCAGTTCGGCTAGTCACGAGGCGGAGACGGTCCCATGGGTGACACCACGATCAAGGTCTCGACCAGCGGGCTCAAGGCGTTCGCCACGAAGCTGGAGACGTTCCGGATCGACCTCGGCACCGAGGCCACCGAGGTGCAGGTCTGCCCGCCCGTGCTGCCGGGCAACAACAGTGTGCCGGAGATCCAGGCGCTGAAGACGGGCGTCGACGGCTTCATGGGCAGCGTCAAGGACGCGCTGACCACGATCCAGACCGACGTCAAGAAGATCAAGCTCGACCTGGAGATGGCCGGCACCAAGTTCCAGGAGGGCGAGGACCACAGCCTGACGGAGGCGGAGACGATCGAGCTCTTCGGCGAGGTCCTGGGCGGCGTCACGAAGCCCACGACCGGCACCGGCTGAGTCCCCCCGGTCGCCGGGCGGAGCACCCGTCCGGCGACCGGGCCGACACCGTTCCATCCGCACGCCTCCAGAAGGAAGCCATGGCAGAGACAGCACCCAGCCCGTATCCGTGGGAACAGGCCCTGGCGGCGTTCGCGTCCTCGACCCAGAGCTCGATCATGAGTCGGGACGCGGTGACCGGCAAGCCGTGGATCACCGGGATCACGGTCAGCAGTACCCTCAAGTCGACGAACGACGCCCTGAAACCGTACAAGAAGGGCGAGCAGGCCGGCTTCGACATGTGGGCCGAGTGGGTCTACGACGCCCCCGGCGAAACCTACGTGTTCAGCACGATCGTCGGCGTCACGTGCGACTGGGACTTCTGGCAGCTCAAGCCGCCGGAGGGCGCGCCCAACAACGACACCCCGCTCGGGAACTTCGGGAAGGCCGCGGACCAGATCCTCGGACCGCTGATCTGGGGCAGTGGCTACAACGACCGCACCAGCGCCCCGAGTTTCGACCACGCCGCGAAAGTCATCACCGACACCAACACCTGGGTCAAGGAGCAGCAGAAGACCGTCCAGAGCTGGGCGGACAGCGTCGAGGGTGCGGGCAGCGAGTTCCAGGGCAGTGCGGCGGGCCGGTTCAAGGAGGTCCTGATCGGGCTGCGGAACCAGCTCATCCAGATGCACGTCGAGCTCGGCGACGACGCCGACACCAAGGCCAAGTGCCTGAAGGACACCGCGGATGCGCTGCGCACCGCCGTGTACGGGCTGTACCAGGGCTACAACGCCTGGCGGGCGGTTCCGGACTCGCGGTTGGAGTCGGGGACGAAGTGGGCCCTGAAGAACGACGACAAGGACAAGGACGGGAAGGGGACGTCCTTCTCCTGGCCCTCCGAGTGCGTCCATTCGGCCTTCGGCGCGGCCACGGCCTTGGTGCAGCCGACGATGACCAAGGAAAGCGACGGAAGGCACACCTTCAAGTTCTCGGCCACCGGAGCCGCCCCCTCGCCGGAGAACAAGGACGCCCTGAAGGCCTGGATCGACGACATCTCCAAGAAGATCTGGACGGCGTGGATCCAGATCGTCCTGGACAAACAGGCGACCGACGTGATGGCCACCTTCAAGGAGAAGTACAACCACGCCACCGCCGTTCTCACGAAGCTCGAAGCGCCGCAGAAGTGGCTGCCGACCGACAAGCCGCCCACCAAGGACGGCCCCAATCCGCCCGGCACCGGTGACGGCGGCACGGGGGGCGGCGGCCCGGGCGGCGGCTCGGGCAAGAACGACCTGAACCCCGAGAACAAGGACAAGACGGGCCCCGGTGGCGGCAGCACGGGCAAGATCCCGCCTCCGCCGCCCACGACGGTGCCCGGCACCCCCGGCGGCACGGGCGGCAGGAACGGCTCCGGGACCGGCGGCCAGTCGACCCTGCTGGACGGCAAGGGGAATCCGCTGCGGGGCAAGGACGGCAAGCCGATCACCGTGCCGCCCGGCAGTACCGTCAACGGCAAGGGCCAGGTGATCGGCCCGGACGGCAAGCCGGTGCTCGACAAGGACGGCAAACCGCTCGTCGTCCCCCCGGGGACGACGGTCGGCCCGCCGAGCACCGTCCCCGGCACCGGCACCGGTACCGGCGGGGGAGCTTTCAAGGTGCCCGTCGGGTCCAAGCGGAACGATGACGGCACCGTCACCGGCCCGGACGGGAAGCTGCTGAAGGACGTCAACGGCAACCTGGTCGTGCTCGGCAAGGACGACACGATCGACAAGGAAGGCACCGTCCTGGGGTCGGACGGCAAGCCGGTGTCGCAGTTCGAGCAGTTGATGAACGACCAGGCGCACGCCCTCCTCGCCGGCCGTCCTCCTACCGGGGCCGAATATCCCGGTAGGGGCTCCATCGGGGGCAACTGGACCGGGCTGCCGTCGCTCGGCGGGATCTCCACCGGTTCCGGGAGCGGCGACTTCACCACCTCGTTCAAGGGCGGCACCGACCTGCTGGGCCGGCCGTTCACCGGTTCCGGTGGGTCCGGTGGCCGCAGCACCGTCGCGGCCGGGCCGCCGACTCTCGGCATCGGCGGCAGGGCGGCCGCGATGAGCGACCCGGTCAGGAGCGCCGAACTCGCCGCGGAGGCCCAGTCCGGCCGTACCGCCGGGGGGCGAGCCGCGGCGGCCGCCGCCGAGGAGTCCCAGCTGATGGGCCGCGGCATCCCGACCACGGGCGGGACCAACGGCATGACCGGCCCGATGATGCCGCCGATGGGCGCCGGGGCGGGCGCCGGTGCGCCCGGCCAGGGCGAGAAGGAGCGTCAGCGCACCACCTGGCTGTCCGAGGACGAGGAGGTCTGGGGCACCGACTCCGGTGCGGTGACGGGCGTCATCGGGCGCTGAGCATCCGCGGCCGTCGTCGAACCCGGTGGGCGGGCGCAGCCGTAGAGAGGACCGTACGACCCCATGGACCGGCGCGTTCCGGGCCCGGCGCCTCCGGGCCCGGGGCGCGCCCTCGGGAAGAGAGGGAGGTGCGGGCGTGGAGTTCCCGTTCACCGCACAGATCGAGCAGGCGATGGCCGCGCTGGAGGAACAGCAGGTCAAGATGGCCGCGGCGGCCAAGGAGCTGGAGCTGGCGACCGCCTCGGTGACGTCCAAGGACCGGTTGCTCACCGCCGTGGTCGGGGCCCAGGGACAGGTGGTGTCGCTGACCTTCCACACCACCGCCTACCGCTCGATGGCCCCGGGCGAGCTGTCCAAGGCGATCATCGACGTCCTGAACACCGCGCGGGCCGACCTCGGGGACCGGGTGGCCGCGACGATGAGCGGGTTCAGCGGCCTCGGCGAGACCCTGGCGGCCTCGATGGTCGGCGGCACCGAACTGGACGACCTGTTCGCGCCGCTGCGGCAGATGCGGCCCGGGTTCGCCGACGCGGCGGCGGCGGAGGAGCGGCGCAAGCGCGACCGGCAGGAGGAGTTCCGTGGCTAAGCAGACCCTGACCGCACTGTCCGACCTCACCGACAAGTTCGCCAAGTACCCCGAGCTGTCCGACCTGTTCAAGGAGATCGAGGGCAGGACCCGGGAGATCAACGAGTACAACAAGAACTCGGCCGGCAACGACGAGATCGGCAAGACGTACCACGAGAACGTCGACGAGCCCACCGCCTCCGTCACGGCGCTGTTCAAGAAGGTGCGGGCCACGGTCGAGAGCGCCGGGCAGGGGGGCAAGAACACCTCCGCGATCCTCAACGACGCCGACGAGGACGCCAGCCGCGTCTGACGCGCCCTCGCCTCCCGCCGTGCCTGGGGGCGGGTGCCGGCGGCCGGCCGGACCCCGCCCCCGGGTGCCTTCCTTCCCTCTTCCCTCCCTCCGTTCGACCACTGCCAGGAGTGCACCACCGTGTCGATCATGCTGCCGCCGGGCCTGGCGAAGTTCTTCAGCATCGTGACCGGCATGAAGTGGCCTGAGGCCGACGAGGACAAGCTCCGTACGGCGGGCGACGACTACCTCGCCATCCACGAGAAGGTCCCCGAGCTGCGCGGCTACCTGGTCGAGCTGGTGAAGCTCTGCAACGAGAGCTTCGAGGGCAAGGCGGCCGACGCCTTCATGGACCAGATGCGCGACCTGATCGGCGAGACCAACGGCACCGACTTCGTGACGGCGGCCGGCCAGATGGCCAAGCAGCTCGGCGACTTCGCGCACAAGGTGGCCAACCAGGTCGAGTACGCGAAGTGGATGATCATCGCCCAGCTCATCCAGCTGGTGGCCCAGATCGCCTGGGCGATCGCCATGTCGCCGATCACCTTCGGCGGCTCGCTCGCGGAGATCTTCGTCGCCTACGAGACCGCGGGGGCGGTGATCAAGGAGGTCTTCATCTGGCTGTTCAAGCAGCTCCTGCTGCACGAGTTCCTCTCCATCACCACCGCCATGGTGATGGACGGGATCATCCAGGGCATCCAGATCGGCAAGGGCCACAAGGACCACTGGGAGAAGGAGTCCTTCATCCAGGCGGTCGAGATGGGCGCGATCAACGGCCTGCTCACCGGTCCGCTGGAGCTGCTCACCTTCGGTCTCGGCAAGGCCTTCGGGCGGGTCTTCGGACGCGGCCTCAGCAAGGAGCTCCAGGCCGACCTCAAGGCGCTGGCCGGCTCCGAGTTCAAGGACCTGCTGAAGAACGAGCTGAAGTCGATGAGCGGTGCGGAGTTGAAGGAGTTCTTCAACATCCTGCGCAGGAGCGAGTCGAAGATCGGCGGCAAGGAGGCCGTGGAGCAGGCCAGGGCGAAGGTCGCGAAGGATCTGGAGAAGCGGCTCACCGGAGCGGAGGCCGGGCGGCACAGCCTCAAGGATCTGACCGGGCAGCTCAAGAAGGAGTACCCCGCCAGCGCGGGGAAGGGCATCGAGAACGTCGCGCGGAAGGGCAAGGACAACGCGCTCTCGGAGCTCGCGAAGCAGGTCGAAAAGGTCGAGAACCCGACCGGGTTCGTCGGCCGGGAGGCCGTCGAGAACGTCGCCGAGCACCTCAGCAAGGTCGAGAGGCTCACCCTGGACATGGGGCGGACCTTCGAGCGGGAGCTCGTGGAGCTCGGCGTCGACAGGGAACTCTCCGGTGCCGCCGGGCGATTGATCGCCGAGCGGCTCGCCGCCGCGGGCGGGCGCTACGCCGTTGACCTCGGGACCGTCAACAAGCTGGTGTCGACGCTGGTTGCGGCCAGCGGGAGGATGGAGTCGGGCACGCTCAGGGCCGAGCTGCAGGGCGTCACCAAGCAGATCAGCCACATGCAGGGCGAGTTGAAGCAGCTCAGCGGCGGCGCGCTGGAGAGCGGCCTGAAGGACCTGAAGTTCCTGCAGGCGGAGCAGCAGCACCTCCGGGAGACCATCAGGGCCACCCAGGACCTCGCGGGGCGCGCGGTGAGCCTGATGGACGGGCTGCACCCGCAGACCGCCGGGCAGTTCCTGTACCGGTTCGGCGAGGGCATCGGCAACTACCTCAAGGGCGGCGTCCAGAACGTCGTCTCCGAGGGCGCCTACAACCTGACCTTCGGCGAGAACCACGAGTTCACCGTCAGCGTCGAGAGCTTCTACGGCGGCGTCGCGATGGGCGCGCTCGGCCACCTCGGGCACATCGCCGGCGGCCCGCTGCGGCTGAAGCTCGCCGACCTGCACCTGCCCAACTACGCGCGCTTCCCGCTCGCCGTGGTGTCCAACCTGATGGGCCACCCGACCTCGCTGTGGACCTCCCACCCGGGGGCGCCGGGGAGCGCGGGCGGGCCGCCGAAGGGGATCTTCGTCGGCGACGAGCCGCACGTGAACGGTCCGCTGGACGGCTCGCGGCCGGAGCACCTGAGGACCGACTCAGACGGCTCCACGCAGCCGTCCAGGGAGAGCGCGGCGAAGCCCCCGGCGACCACCCCGACGAGGACGACCGGCGGGGACGACGCGGCGAAGGCGCCCGCCGGCTCGCCCAAGGCCACCGACACGTCCACGCCGGAGCCGCCGAAGCGCAGCACCACGGTCGGCGGCCCGAAGGAGGAGCCGGGGCGCACGCCGCAGGAGGAGCCCACCGCGACGGTGCCGGCCCCGGCGCACGCCACGACCTCCTCGACGGACGTCCCGTCGCCCGTCCACGTGCCGACCGACACGTCCTCGACCGACGTCCCGTCGCCCGTCCACGTGCCGACCACCGGCAGGCACGAGGAGCAGCCGCAGCAGCACGTCGACGAGGGGGACCGGACCGTCCACGAGCCGCGGAGGCCCGACCCCCGGCCGACCGAGCAGCAGCCGAAGCCGGAGCCGCAGCCGGACCTCCAGCCGGAGCCGAAGCCGACCGGGCACCAGGAGCCGGCCGAGACGGGCGGCACCGAACGCCTGCAGTACCTCGACGTCGGCGACGACTCCCACGTCCCGCCGACCGTCGGCCACTTCCTGCCCCGCACCGGACCGGAGCGGCAGCCCGGATGGGTCGCCGGCGACGCCGAGCCGAGCCCGCACCTGCTGGAGACGCTGGAGAAGCTGCCGGTCGACCCCGCCCGCTACACCGTGGTGATCCACACCGACGGCAGCGGCGAGCCGATGCCGGCCGGCGAACTCGCCTCCGTCATCCGCGGACTGGCCGATCTCGGACACCTGTCGGGCGGCCGCCGCACGATCGAGTTCGTCGCCTGCAACCTCGACGGCGGCCCCAACCCCGGCTACGTCAGGCAGGTGATGGAGCAGGTCTGGTCGAACCCGAAGCTCGCCGACCTGAAGGCGGTCGCGGCCGACGGCCCGGTCTGGGTGGCGCCCGGGTTCCAGGGGAAGACCGCGGTGACGGGCCCCGGCACCGGCCACGTGATCGTCGCGGACAAGGTCGGCTTCAACGCGGACGGCCGCCCGACCGTCGTCGGCGGCGGTGAGTGGCACACGTACTCCAAGGGGCCCGACGGCGGCGAGCCGACCGTGACCAGGACCGCATCGCAGCGGCCCGCGGAGTACGAGCACCAGCCCGCCGGCGACGTGAGCCCGATGGACACCGCCGTGCGCTTCGGCACGGACCCGGAGCCGGCCGCGTACCACTACACCGAAGCCCCCGAGCACATCCGGGCCGAGCCGGACGGGGAGCGGGCCGAACAGTGGCGCCGGACCCAGCGGGACCTCCAGGACCAGTACGAGGCCAAGCTCTCCGAGGCGGCCGAGGAACTGCGAACGGACCCGGACGGCAGCGGCCACCGGCGCGAGGACGAGGCCGAGCGGCTGCTGGAGGAGGCCCTGGACGCCCCGGGCCGGTTCCCGGAGGACGCCCCGGCCGACCTGCGCGGAGCGGTCCACGAGCGGGCCCGGGCGATGATGTACGAGGAGCTGGCCGCCCGGCCGCAGGAGCGGCAGCGGATCCTCGGCGACCTCGACGGCCTGGTGCGGGTCGCCGCCGTCCGGGAGGCCGCCGTCCGGGTGGCGGTGCAGCACCTCGACCGGGCGCTGGCCGCCCGGAACGCCCCGCGGATCACCGACGGCGGGACCGGCGTCGCCCACACCCCCGACCACGCCCCGGCGTCCGTCGTGGAACTCGTCCGGCAGGACTTCAGGGCGCGCGCGGACGCGGAGGCCGCCCGGATCTACGCGGACCCGGACAGCCTCACCACCGAGGCCAACACCCTGGCCGGCCAGGCCCTGCGGCGGCTCACCGAGCACGCGCGCGCCGAACTCCTCCTGGAGACCGACCGGGCGAACGCGCTGGCCGAGGTCGAGGAGCGGGTCGGGCGGGCCGTCGGCGACTGGTACGAGCGACTCTCGCCGACCGACCGGGAGATGCTCGCCGCCGTCGGCGTGACGGAACGCGTCGACCTGTCGCCGAGCAGCGTGCGGGCGATCCGGGAGCGGCTGCACGAACGCGTCGCCGCCGACTTCGAGCAGGCGGCGGGCCCGCGCGACGAGGCGACCGGCCGGCGCCGGGGCCACGACGAGGTCAGGGAGCTGTTCGCCCGGTCACAGGCCGACGCTCCGTACGCCCTGCCGCACGAGTTCGCCGTGCAGGCGGTCCGCGAGGCCGCGATCAACCGGGCCGTCGCGGAGGCGGAGAAGGCGGCCGACAGCTGGGCCGAGGACCTCGCACGCAAGGAGTTCGCCGAGAGGTTCGGCGCCGACGAGTCCGACGTGCTGCGCGCCAAGGACACGGTGCTCCGCGAACTCGCCGGGGAGATGGACCGGGCCGCCACCGAGCGCGTCGGCGAGCCCGCCGCACTCCGCGCCGCCCTCGACCGGCTCACCGACCCCGCCGCCCTGCACGACCGGCTCACCCACCAGGCCGCCCGCCTCGCCGTCCGCCGCCAGGCCACGGCCGAGGCCCAGGCGGCCGCCCGCGAGCACGGCCTGTCCCCGCACGCCGCCGACCGCCTGACGCAGGGCCACGGCGACCGGATCGCGCGCGCCTTCGACGAGTCCTTCCGCTCGCACGAGGACCTGGCCGGCCGCCAGGAGCACTGGCAGAACGCCCGCGACGAACTCGTCCGGGAGCTGCGCGAGCACGCGGCCTTCGAGAAGGAGGCCGCCCCCGCCCTGCGCGAGGCCGCCAGGGGCTTCGACGGGCTCGCGGCGCGCCACACCCTCAACGAGGCCCTGACCGACCACCTCAAGCGCGAGTACGGCGACGACTTCATCGCCCGCTACCGCGAACTGTGGACCCTCGACCACTTCGACGCGGCCGGGTGGAACGCCCACCAGCGCGCCCACGAGGACGCCTTCGGCCGCCGGACGGACACCGCGGAGGATCCGGTCCGGACCACCGGCGGCGACCACGGACCCGCCGACGGGCAGCTGACCGTCCGCGCCAGGGACACCGCCGACCTGCCGGGCGGGGACGACCTGACGGTGGCCGTCGCCTCGGCGCTGGGCGCTCCGGTCGCCCTCCACGAGCACCCGCCGGTCACGACCGAGGTCCGCCCCGGCGTGCACTGGCTGGCCGACCGGGGACCGGATCCGCGCGCCACCGACGAGGCGCTCGCCCACTTCCCCGCCGACCCGTCGCACTTCACCCTGGTCTTCCACGGCAAGGGGCCGGACGGCGCCCCCCACCTCGACGGGAAGCCCGTCCCGCCGCACGAGCTGGCCAGGACCGCGCTCGACCTGTACGACCGGGGCGTGTGGGACGGCCGGCCGCTGCGCCTGGCCGGCTGCGACGCCGGCCGCGGCGGGGCGGACTCGTACGCGGCACGCTTCGTCGCCGCCCTGCGCGAGCTCAGGCCGGGGCTGAAGACCGAGGTGGACGCTCCGGGCGGCACCCTGTGGTCGGTGCGCGACCACGCCGCGGGCGACGGCTCGCGCAGGCTGATCGTCACCCGCGACGTCGGCTTCGACGGCAACGGGCTCCCGCGCGTCGAGGCGGGCGGCCACTGGGTCCGGCTCACGGCCCCGGACGAGCACGCCCCGGTGGTGGCCACCGAGCTGCCGGCGCACCTGGACGGCGGGTCCGCGCCGCTGGCCGCCACGACCGAGCACCCGATCGTGGCGCCGGACCCGCAGGCGCACGAGTTCGGTGCCGGTCGCAGGCACCTGTACAACGCACCGGAGTACGAGACCGTCGCGAAGAACTTCGAGCAGTCCGTCGGCCTGCTCGCCTACCGCCACGAAGGGGCGCTGCGAGCGGCCCGGGAGAGCGCGTACCGGCTGTACGAGGTGCTGAAGGCGGCCCACGGCGACCCGACCGGCGAGCAGGTCTACCGGGTCTTCCTGAGCAAGGACCTGACCTCGGCCGGGCAGGTCGGCGAGCACCTCACCCAGGAGGAGTTCCACGAGCTGCTGGCGACGGGCAACCTCCGTGAGCTGATGACCGCCTTCTTCAACGCCGCGTACGCGCACGACGCCACGCGGACGCCCGGTTCGTACGGCCTCAAGCAGGTGCTGAACGGCCTCGCCGAGCACGGGAACCCGGTCGCCCGGCTGCGTGAACTGGGCCTGGACACCACCCGGGTGTCGCAGCAGCTGGACTACCTCAACAGCACCACCCGGAAGCTCTCGCACAAACTGACCGGCGGGGGCGGCTACTTCGACAAGGACTACTTCGCCACCGGCGCGGTCGCGCACAAGGCCCCGCTGGCGCTCCACCGGGAGTACCGGGCCAGCTCCGACGCCCGCACGGAGCGGACCGAGACGGATCCGCCGAAGCCGGACCGGAAGCTCATCGACTTCCGGATGCCGCTGAGCCCCCGGGAACGGCAGTTCCAGAACACCGACACCTCCCAGCTCCTCCACTGGGAGCCGGGCAACCTCAGGCACCAGGTCAACTCGGCCTCCGGCTGGTACGGCGAGACCCGGAACACCAAGGGGATGCAGCTCAGCACCGGCGTCTCGGCGACGACGGCGAAGATGCTCGGCGCGTTCCGCGCGCTCAAGGTCCCGGGCGTCGACACCCAGGACATGCTGGTCGCGCTGGTCGGCTGGATGCTGCCGCTCGGCGACCACTCGCTCTACGAGATCCTCAAGGGTGCCGAACTCGCCGGCGAGCTCCCGCCGGTGCCCTCGCACCTGCTGACCGAGGCCGCCGCGATGTACCGGCACATCCCGGGCCTGCCCGAGAGCACCCTGCGCCGGGAGCTCGGCATGCTCCCGCACGAGTCGGTGTACCACGCCCTGGCGACCCGATCGCGCCGCAACGGCGGCTTCGACGAGGAGGGCCTGGAGTCCCTGCGGCGGGTGTGGCAGCGGATGGCCGAGCCGGGCCACGAGCCGTACTCGTCCGAGCGGGAGTGGCTGACCGACAACGGGCTGACCAAGGCCGAGCTCGGCGCGCGGCTGAGCCTGGCCCACGTCGAGGCGCTCAACATCTACACCGGCACGGCGTACCCGCTGATCAACGTGCTGCTGAAGTTCGACGGACCGCTGCTGCACACCGCGCTGGGCAAGCAGATCGACGCGCTGCTGGCCGGGCCGGTCAAGGGGGTGCCGTCGGTGCTCCTGGGCCACCCGGTGCTCGGCGGGCTCATCACCCGTCCCGAGCGGGAGCTCCGCACGCCCGAGCACTCCGCGGAGATCTCCCGGATGGCTCGGGAACTGCTGCCCGAGATCGAGAAGGAGCTGCGGATCCACGCCGAGATGATCATCGAGGCGCTGGACCGGCTCCCGGCCGTCACCGGGGTCGTCTACCGGGGCGAGTGGGGGCTGGGCCGCCTGGACGGACCGGAGGCCGTGTTCACGGCGGCCAGGCCGGGCAGGACGCAGAGCAGCACGGGGCTGCTCAGCACCAGCCGACTGGAGGAGACGGCCGAGGGCTTCCTGGCGCCCGACGCCAAGCTGGCCCAGTACAAGCTGGCCCACCGGGTCCTGGCCCGGATCCGTCTGGCGGGCGAGAACGGGGTCGACATCACGCCGTTCTCCCGCTACCGGGACGGGGAACGGGAGATCCTGATCAAGCCCGGTGCCCTCCTCACGGTCACGGGCAGCGGCACCGGCAGCACCGAGACCGGACCGTACGAGCGGATCGACTACATCGAGAGCGGAGCCGCGCGGCCGTTCGAGTGGCGGAACGACTCGCCCCAGTGGCCCCAGCCGCTCCACGAGCAGCTCAGGCACCAACTGGCCCACCTCGCGAACACCTCCGACGTGCGGTTCCACCGGGACCTCTGGCCGCTCGCCAAGGCCGTGGGCGCCCATGCCGGGCTGCCGGACGCGCACCGGGCCCACGCGGACGCTCCGGACGAGGTCCTGGTCCGCCGGGCGACCGAGCACCTGTGGGACGCCGCGCGGATCGCCGCCACCCTGCACGACGCCGTCGGGCACACCCTCGCCGAGCTCACCGGAGTGTCCCTGGTCGCGACCCTGGCCCGGACCGAGCTCGGCCTGCCGCCGGACCACCGGATCACCCAGGACGACCTGCGGCGGTTCACCGCACAGGTGACCGGCGGGACCGGGACGGGCGACCACGACCTGCGCCGGCTCCTGGCCGTCGCCCAGGACGTGGAGCACACCGGCCACGCCTCGACCCTGGACGACCTGCGGACGGCCTGGGCGGCCGTCGGACGGGCCGACGCCGAGCCGGTGGTCCCGGGCGAACCGAACCTCTACCTGTTGGGGGACCGGCCCGCGGACTACGACGCGCTGGTACCGCTCCTGAGGACGCTGCAGTTCCGGGACGACTTCCTCACCGTGGTGCTGGACACCGTCGGCGGACGCCCCGGCCTGAACGGCACCGCCCTCACCCCGGCCGAGGCCGCGCACGCCCTGTTCAAGCTCGTGCAGGACGGCAGCTGGGACGTCCGCAGGCCACTGCGCCTGCTGGCCACCGGCCTGGCGTCGGACGCCCACCGGTCGTACGCCGACCAGATGCTGAGCCACCTGTGGCGGATGAACCGGAAGGTCCTGGCACTCGCGGCGGCGGGGAACGTCTGGATCGTCGCCTCGCCGCTCGGCACCACGCACCTCCTGGTCGCCGAGAAGGTCGGCCTGTCCATGATCGGGGACCAGGTGCACCTGGGCCCCGGAGACTGGCTCTGGCTGGAGCACGGGAGCCGGCCGGAGAAGCTCGGGCCGTACTTCCTGGACGAGCGCACCGAGTTCAGGGTGGGCAACGGCGAGGGCATGCCCTTCGTCGGCCCGTCCCCGCACGCCGTCGGGCTCGGCGTGGACGTCTCCTCCTGGGGTGCGCACCCCGGTCCGGACCCGGCCGAGGACCAGCCGGGGCACGAGCCGGGGCAGGACTCCGAGGGGAGGATCATCGAGCTGGACGACCTGCTCGAGGTCGGCGGCCCTGCCGCGCACGTGCCGCAGACGGGGGACGGGAGCACCGCGGCGGGGCAGCAGCCGGGGCCGGTCGCCCAGGTGCCGCATACCGTTCCGCCGGCGTCCGGCCCGGTCGTGCACCAACTGCCGGGTGCCGGCTGGGTCCAGCAGGGCCGGCCGCTCACCGACACCTCGGGACGGTTCCACGGCTGGGTGCTGGACGGCACGGTGCTGCCGGAGTTCGGGTACGTCGAGGGCACGTACCTGACGTTCGAGATCGTGGGCCGCACCGACGCGGACGGCCTCCCGGTGGTCGACGGGCACCAGGTCACCGCCTGGGAGATGGCCAGGCTGATCGCCGATCTCAGGACGCACCGGTACTGGAACGGGCTGACAGGGCTCGAGTTCGCCATCCCGCGCCTGGGTGCGACGCAGAACGGCTTGTACCTGGCCATGGTCCAGGTCTACCTCTCCATGGCGAACGTGAGCGTCACCGTCCGGGCGCCCAAGGAGGACCTCTGGTTCATACCGTTCCCGGGCCGGCACCTCGACGATCCCGCGCATCCCGGCGGCGGCCGGACCTTCGTCGCCTCGACCTCGGTCGGCTACGACGCCCACGGCTTCCCGGTGGTCGCCACGGGCGGCACGTGGATGGTCGCCCAACCCTACGAGGGGCAGGGCGGCACCAGCGTCTCGATGGCGCCCGCGGTCATCGAGACGCCGGCCGGCTACTCGGGGGTCCCCGCCGAGCGGGTCGTCACGGAACTCCCCTCGGAACTGCGGCTCACCGGACCGGCCCCCACCTCGCCCCCGCCGGCCGAGGCGACGCCGCCGTCGTCGCCGATCCTCCCGCCGTCGTCGCCGGTCCTCCCGGCCCCGGCGGCGACCGGGCAGGACGGGCAGGCCGTGGCGGGCCGGCCGCCGGTGGGCCTGGGCGGCGGCGAGATGCCGGTGCCGGGGCCGCTGCACGAGTGGGTGCAGGCGCTGGACTACCTGTCGCCGGAGGAGCGGCGGCAGCTGGCCTCGGAGGAGGCGTACCTGACGGGTCTGCGGGAGGAGTTGGAGCCGCAGGACTTCGCGCAGGCGGCGGTGAGGCTGCTGATCGAGGTCGATCCGCGGACCCACCAGCCGGTGGCGGCGCGGCGGACGGCCGAGGAGCTGCTGGCGCGGATGCTGGCGGACAAGGTCGTCGCGGAGCGGTTGGTGGCGTCCGGCGCCCGGGTCGTGGTGGTGCCGCGCGACGTCCCGATGACGGACGTCCCGGGGTTCGTGGCGTCCGGGCACGGTACGGGCGACGGCCGGGACTGGTCGGTGGTCCGGGGTGCCAGCGGTCGCGGGCTGGTGCTGATCACGGAGGAGAACCTGCTGGGTGCCCGGACGTCGGTGGGGCCGGACCCGGCGCATGCCGAGGGCTACTCCACGTCGGTGCACGAACTGGCGCACGCGATCCACGAGTTCGGCCTCACCGAGGCGCAGCGGGGGCTGGTCGAGGAGGCGTTCCGGGAGCGGAGCGACGCCGACGCGCTGACCGCGCTGTTCGGTGCGGAGGACGTCACGGCCTGGCCGGACGGCGGTCTGCGGGACGGGAACGGCGACCGGGTGGGGAACTACTCGGCGCGCGACGAGCACGAGTTCTTCGCGCAGCTGGTCACCGCGTACTTCGGGTACAACCACGGGAACGACCCGGCCACGGGGCTGGCGCGCAACAACGGCGCCGAGTGGGTGCGGGAGAACGTGCCCGAGCTGGTGCCGCTGCTGGAGGACCTCTTCGGGCCGGACCCGCGCGCGGACCACCCGGAGCCGGCCAACCAGGTCAGCCGCACCGCGGCCGAGGAGCAACTGTTCGACGGTTTCCGGGAGTTCATGAGCTCGGCCGAGCGGGGCAGCCGGTCGGTCGTGCGGCCGAACGAGGAGGAGCTGTTCGGGCGGTTCCGGGCGTTCATGGAGTCGGTGGAGGGGGAGGGCCGGCCGGTGGTGCGGCCGGGCGAGGAGGAGCTGTTCGGGCGGTTCCGGGCGTTCATGGAGTCGGTGGAGGGGGGGAGCCGGCCGGTGGTGCGGCCGGGCGAGGACGACCTGCTCGACGGGTACCGGGCGTTCATGGAATCCGCGACGCGGACCGAGGGGCCGCACGAGGACGACGGCGCGGTCCTCCAGCCGGGCGACGTCGTCACCGAGGCGAACGGCACGCAGCACACCGTCCTCGGCCCGGTGCTGCCCACCCGTCCGACGCGGATCGACGAGCACGGCCTGGCGGCCTCGGACGTGCTGATCGGCCTCGGCAGCGCCCGCACCCAGCTCCTGGAGCACTTCACCGACCGGTTCGCCCGGGTCCTGCACGGCGAGGAGGCGGCGGCCAGGACGCTCGCCGAGAGCCTGTTCGGCGCGGAGACCCTCCAGGCCAAGCTCACGGCCCTGTCCCGGGGCGAGGTCTGGGACGTCCCCTTCTCGATCGGCACCTGGAGCGGCACCGTCCGGGTCGCGGCCGACCTCGGCCGCAGCACCTTCGTCAGGTCGGCCGACGACTTCGAGTTCGAGTACGGCTCGGAGCGGCAGACCTCGGTCGGGGTGACCGGCGACCGGCTGCTCCAGCTGAACGCCGGTGTCCAGGCGAAGTTCAAGTTCGGCAAGCCGGCCGACCTGACCGAGACCGTCGGCTACCAGCGCGACTGGCAGCACGGCAAGGCCGACGCCCAGGCGAGCCGGATGGTGGCCCGCGGCAAGACCTCGGAGACCGCCGCCCTGTTCGACACCGTCTTCCAGCTGAGGGCGGAGTTCGTCGGCCTCGGCCGGCGCACCCTCGGCGTGTTCGGCGAGGTCGCCTCGGAACCGGTCCCGCCGGTCGACGTGCGGGCGCAGGTGGCCGTCCCGCTCCGGGAGACCGGCGCTCCGCGGCCGGCCGTCCCTCCGCTGCTGCCCCCGCCGGGGGCGGGTCCGGGCGGCGGAAGGCTGTCCGGTTCGCACATCGTGACGGACGTGTGGGCGCTGCCGCACACGCCGGAGGCGACCGTGGGGCCCGAGGGCGTCCAGCTCGTCGACCTGAACGCGGCCGGGGGCGCCAAGGGCATGTCCGGGTTCGTCGCGGGCTTCGAGGCCCAGGCGAGGGAGCACTTCGGCAGTACCTGGCCCGCGCTGAAGGCCAGGCTGCTGGAGCAGGTCGACCTGGGCGCGCTCCACCAGGACCTCAAGGCCCTGATGTCGGGCGAGACCAGGACGATCGAGGTGGACAGCCTGACCGGCCCGAAGGCCGTCATCACCCTGCGGAACGCCCGGATCCACACGATCGGGCCGACGGCGGAGCTGCCGCCCACCGAGTTCAACATCGCCACCGGGACGTCCCGCTCGCACGTGGAGCAGGACACCACCGGCAAGGGGTGGCAGTTCCCGCTGGTGGGCACCGGGACCGGATCGGCGAAGAACGGCGGCGGAGGCCTCGGCGGCGGTGTCAGGACGGGTCGGGACCGGGTCGTGCTGACCGGCGGCGGCGACGAACTGTCCCTGGGCACCAAGGTGAAGACGGCGGGAGTGGTGTTCGAGGGCGAGGCCCGGATCGAGGTCGAGTTCGGGGCCTTCGGCACGGTGCGGCGCGTCCAGGCCCGCTCGGTCGACGCCGGGCTCGGCTTCCGGGTGGTCATCGACCGGTCGGAGACCAGCCCGGCCGCCCCGGACCAGGTCGCCCCCGCTCCGCACCCGGACCACGCCGCGCTGCCGCCCGGCGCGCTGGTCCCGCACCCGCCCGCCGGGATCTGGCACGGCTCGGCCGCCTACACCGGCCTGCCCGAGACCACGGTCGTCCGCGACGTGCGCAGCGTCGCGCCGCTGCACGCCAGGCTGGACGAGATCGGCCGCGCCCAGCTGGGGGCGAAGGCCTGGGCCGGGGTGCGGGAGGACGTCCTGCGGGCGTTCTCGCAGTCGGCCGTCGCCGCCCACCTGGTCGGCATGACGCAGGAGGTCCCGCTGCGCAGCCCCGCGGTCGCGCTCGGCCCGCTGAGCAAGCTCGGCATCGGCGTCACCGCGCACGTCACCGCGTTGACGTACCGGCGGGAGCAGGCGTCCGCGGACCTCAACCCGGTGCGGGAGAGCACGACCACCGAGTCGAAGCGGCTCCTCGACTCCGACACCTGGAACGTCTCGGGCCAGGGCTTCGGCAAGGGGCCGGTGCACACCCGCGAGGACGTGCTGGACGAGAGCGGCAAGCCGTTCACGGACACCCTCCAGGGCACCGCCACGGTCACCCGCGAGGTGCGCGACCGGGACGGCTGGCGGGGCGGTACCTCGGCCAAGAGCTACGCGAGCGGCAAGTACCGCAGCGCGCAGGTGCTGTACGACGCCCGGTTCGAGCTCCAGCTGACGGTGAACGGCAGGCCGCACGGCGAACCGGTCGCGCTGGACGCCGCGCTGAGCATGGAGCAGGCGCACACCCGGCCCGTGGCCCGGAACAGCCGGGTCATCGGCAACCCGTTCGACGGGGCGGCGCCGCCGCGCTCCGACGTCCCGCGGCCGCAGCCGGAGAACGCCGGGCAGGCCCCCGCGAACCTGCGGGTCCCGGACCGGCTCGGCCACTCCGACGTGGTGCTCGGCGTCGGCCGGCGCGGCCGGTCCGTGCTGGACGCGGTCCAGCACGCCCTCGGCACGGCGGGCCCGGTGTCCGCCCAGGCGTCCGTCCGCCTGGCCGCCCGGTTGGACGGGGCCGGCCTGACCGCCTCGCTGTCCCGGCTCAGCCGGGGCGGCACGCTCCGGGTGCCGGTGGACACCGGGCACTGGAAGGGGACGGTGGAGGTCACCGTCGCCCCGCTGGCCCTGCGGCACCAGCGGACGGTGGAGGGCTTCGAGTTCGAACTCGGGAGCCAGCAGCGCACGATGGTCGGCTACAGCTGGGACCGGCTGAACCGGTGGCGGATCGGGGCCGCGCTCAAGGGCACCGTCCCGCACGTGACCGTCACCGGCGAGTACGCCCACACCAGGGACAGCGTGCGGGGCCTGACCATCGAGCGCACCGGCGGTACCGGAAGCCGCGGCAAGAGCGTGGAGACGGCCGAACTGTTCGACGGGGACGCCGTGTTCAGCATCCGGTTCGTGCCGGACCGGTTCCAGCGTGCGCTGGCCGGGACGACCGCGCAGGCCCCGGTCCTGGTGGCCGCGCCGCACCGCGAGGTGGTGCGGCCCCCGGCCGACCACAACCCGGCGGCCCGCCAGCTCCCGGACAAGCGGCTCGGCTCCTCCGACATCGTCACCCGGGTCCACCTGGAGGGCGCGGACGGAACCGTGCACACCGGGCCGGAGGCGGTGGCCACGGTGGTCGCCGCGCTCCAGCCCAAGGGCAGGGCGGCGCTCGGCCGGGACTGGGAGGGGATGAAGGCCAAGCTCCTCGACGCCCTCGACTTCGACGCCCTGCACCCGCTGCTGAAGCCGATGACCTCGGGCCACGAGATCGTGCTGACGCACGGCCGCAGCACGGTGCGGATCACCGCCTCGGTGGACCGGGTGACCAGGTCGGGCGACGCGCCCCAGGTCGAGTTCAACATCGGTGCCAGTACCCAGACCGCCTTCACCAGCTCCGACGCCGGCGGCAACGCCGGCAGCGGGCACGCCGACGCGCTCGGGCTCAACGTGCTGGGGAACCTGGGCACCGGTGTGTCCCCCGTGGTCGGCGGCGGTGTCACCCACACCCGGCGGCAGGACACGCTGGAGTACCGCCGGGACGTCGTGACCACCGGAACGGCCGTCAAGACCAAGCTCGCGGCCGAGGCGCACCGCGCCGTGATCCGGCTCTCGGTGGTGATGGAGCGGCGTCCCGCCGTCCCGCTGCCGCTGGAGACCCGGCCGGTGGTGCCCGCCGCCGAACCCCCGCGGTCCGGACTGCCCAGGGTCGCCCACCGCCTGGCCGGGGCCGGTGACGCCGTCGTCCCGCAGTGGCGGCTGCGCCGTACCGTCGCCGAGACCGTCATCCACGCCGACGTGCTGACCGAGCCCGGCCGCACCACACCGGACGCCACCGTGCCGGGGCGCCGGCGCGGCCCGGCACTGCCGCGGGAGCTGCGGGTGCCGCCGGCCGAGGTCTTCACCTCCGGCCTGCGCCCGGGGGACGTGCTGCGATGGCTCGGCGACACGGCCGGCCTGCGCAGCCTCCTGCGGACCGAGGGCCCGCGCTTCTTCGGCGAGGGCACCTGGAAGCGGCTGGAGCCCGTCGTCTCCGGCGGGCTGAGCCACGCCCAGCTCTCCGCCCTGCTGACCCCGGCGGTCGGAACCCACCACGGGGCCGGCGCGGCGGCCGGCCCGCAGCGGGCGGTCGGCACCCCGTCGGTGAGCCGGCGCTGGTTCGTCGACGACGTCGAGGTGACGGTCAAGGCCTCGCTCGTCCAGCTGGAGTACCTCGGGGACAGCACCAAGGCCGCGCTGAGCCCGGCGAACGAGTCGGGCGGCGGCAGCCGGAGCACGCGGCTGACCGGCCGGCAGTGGAACGTCCGGGGCCAGGTCGGCGTCCAGGGCGACGTCGGCGGCCCGGTCGAGGCCACCGGTTCGGTGCTGCTCGGCGGTGCCCACCGGCAGCGGCTGGGCACCGTCACCGACGCGGGCGGCCGGTTGGTGGCCAACGCCAAGGCGAACACCCCGATGGCCCGCTACACCGGCCACGTCCAGCTCGAACTGACCTTCCACAAGGGCGGCGACCCGACCGGGCAGACCCCCGGCACCGAACGCTCGCTGTCCGGACTGGTGCCCCTCGAACTGGAGATCCCGCACGCCGACACCAAGCCGGGCGTCTCGCCCGAGGACCACTGGACGCAGTTCACGCCCGAGCACCCGGACGGCCAGGCGGTGTCCCGGCGCCCGGTCGGCGTCCAGGTGGCCCGCGCGCTCGCCCCGCACCACGATGGCGGCGTCCACGTCCTGCGGGACCCCCTCGCGGACCGGGCCACGAGCGAGAACCTCGAACGGAGCGTGGGCCGGATCCAGGACGACCCGCGCTACTTCACCGTCGCCTACCACTCCGTCACGGAGAACGGGGCGCCGGGCTGGAACGGCCGGCCGCTGCACCCGGACGACATGGCCGACTCGCTGGCGGAACTCCACGCGGCCGGAACGTGGGACGGCAGGCCGCTGCGGTTCGTCGCCTGCGACGCCCAGGAGTACGTCACCCAGGTGCTGCGGGCGCTGCGCGAGCGGCTGCCCGGCGTGGAACTGGAGGCGTACGCCGCCGGCGGCAAGCTCTGGGTGGTCCAGGACCAGGGCCGCACCCACCTGGTGGTCGCCGGGCGGGTCGGCTGGGACGCCTCCGGCCGGCCCCGGCTGGAGCCGGGCGGGCAGTGGCAGCACCTGAGGCTGCCCGTGGAGGAGGCCGGGGGCCAGGTGCCGCCCGTCGACGACGGGGCGGGCGTCCAGGCACCGCGGCCGGGCGACGCACCGGTCGTCCAGGTCGTCGGGACGCACGGCGCGCAGCTGCACGACCCGAACCCGCTCCCCGAGGCCACGCAGCAGCACCCGATCACCGACCAGCGGGACCTCCAGCCGCTCGGAGTCCCCAAGCAGGCGCTCCACTCGACTCCCGAACACCGGCGGCGCGCCGAGGAGTTCGAGGCCAGGCTGGGCGCCTACGCCTTCGCGCACCCCCGGGCGCAGGCCGCGGCCCGCAACGCCGTGCAGCGGCTCTACGACGCCCTGGTGGCCGCCAACCCGGGTACCCCGGAGGGTGAGCTCTACAAGGTCTTCCTGAACAACGACAGGAAGCCCCAGGAGGGCGCCGCCGGGCAGGTCGGCGAACAGCTCGGCCTGGAGGAGTTCCGCACCATGATGCGGACCGGCAACACCAGGGAGCTGCTGACCGCCTTCTACAACGCGGCCTACGTCAAGGACTCCGCGCTCGGACTCAAGCAGGTGCTCCAGCGCCTGCTGGACTCCCCCGACGCCGCGGCGCGGGCCGAGGCGATGGGGCTGGACCAGCGCGAGCTGAAGAGCCAGGCGGACTTCATCAGGAGCGGGACGCGCTCCGTGCTGGCGGTCGTGCCGGGCCTCAACACGATGTTCGCCAAGGACCACTTCGGCACGGGCACCGTCATCAAGCAGGGCGCGGAGCCGCTCAAGGCCGGCGCGGAGTACCTGGCGAGCCTGAAGGCCCGTCAGGAACGCGACCCGGCGCCGCCCAACGACCTGACGGCGCAGGGCCTCCAGGACCGCGGCATGCCGCTGAGCCCCCGGGAACTGGCGTACCAGCAGACCGTCGGCGACGGAGCGGCGCTGACCTGGAAGCCCGGGCGGGCGCACTTCGTGCTCAACGAGAAGTCCGCCTGGTTCGGCGAGGCCCACCACGACAAGGGCATGCCGCTCAGCACCGGCATCTCGGCCACCACGGCGAAGATGCTGAACGCCTTCCGGCTGCTCAAGGTCGGGGACAGCACCCCGCAGGACATGCTGCTGGCCCTCGTCGGCTGGATGCTCCCGCTGGGCGACCACTCGCTGTACGAGATCCTCAAGGGCGCCCAGCTGCTGGACGAACTGCCGCCGATCCCGTCGAACGCGCTGTCCGACGTGTCGGCGCTGTACCAGCACATCCCCGGCATCCCGCAGCAGGAGGTGCGCACGCGGCTGGGCGAGGACGGCATGCTGCCGCACGAGGCCGCGTACCACGAACTGCTGCACAAGCCGCGCTCCGAGGGCGGCTGGCGGGACGAGGTGGTGGTGAACGCCCAGCGCAACCGCGACGGCTTCACCACGGCCGCGAACGACCTCGCGCAGGCCCCGAAGGTGGTGGCCGACTGGCTGGCCCGCAACCCGCTGACCGCCCGGCAGGTGCTCGACCTGCTGACCCCCGCGCACTTCGACGCGCTGGCGGTCTACACCGGCCCCGCCTACCCGCTGATCAACGTGGCCCTGCGGTTCGGGCCGCTCACCCGGCGCAGGGCACTGGAGTTCCAGATCTCGGAACTGCTGGTCATGCCGGACCCGAACCGCCTGCCGTCGATCCTCAGGCGCGACCCGCTGCTCGACCCGCTGCTCGGCAAGCTGCCCCGCGACCGGACCGCCCAGGACCGCAAGGACCTGGCGAACGCGGTCAAGGAGCGGCTCCCGCAGATCGAGCGCGAGCTCCTGGCCCACGCCGAACTGATCTCCGAGGCGCTGGCCAAGCTCCCCCCGTACTCCGGCGAGCTCTGGCGCGGGGACCGGGTGGTGGGCCGGCCGGGAGGCGTCGGCCGGCGGCTGTCGCCCTCCTACGGAGGGGAGACCTTCGAGAACCCCGACTTCGTCAGCACCACGACGGAGCGCCGGACCGCGATGATGTTCATGGAGACCCGCAAGGAACTCCCGTTCACCTACCGGGCCCTGCTGCACTTCTCGCTGAGCGGCGGCGGCAGCGCGTTCGACATCCAGCCGTTCTCGGACAAGCAGGGCGAGGCCGAGGTCCTGATCCGGCCCGGCAGCACCTTCGACCTCGGCGGGCGTCAGATCCGCGAGTCGGCGATGCGGGAGCCGTACGTCCAGATCGAGGCCACCGAGCGGGTCACGCCCTCGCCGTTCCCGAAGACCGACGAGGCCGACCGGCGCCTGCACGAGGTCCTGGCCGGGCTCGCCAACGTCCCCGAGCTGCGCACCCACGACGACCTGTGGCCGCTGGCCCAGTACATCGGGGCGGACCACGGGCGACCGCTCGCCGACCGGGTCGCCGACCTGGTCTCGGGGGAGGCGGCCCGGCGCGAGGCGAGCATGAACGCCTGGCGCACCGCCAAGCTCGCCCAGGAGCTGCAGCAGGGCACCGACCGGATCACCCTCGCGCGGCTCACCGAGCTGCGGCGGACCGCCGACCTCGTCCGCGAGGCCCTGCGCCTGCCGGCCGACCACCAGGTGACCAGGGCGGACCTGGTCGACTACGTCCGGAGGCTGAAGGGACCGGACGGCGGCGAGGTCGAAGCGGCCGACCTGCGGGCCCTGGTCGACACGGTCGACCAGCTCAAGCGCCCCGGCCGCCCGGTGACCCCGACCGAGGTGGAGCGGCGCTGGCGCGACCCCGGGTACGAGCCCGGCTCGGACCTGACCGAGCTGGAGACCGCGGCGCTGTACTGGGTCGGCGACCGGCACGCCGACTGGCGGACGCTCACCGAGTCGGTGTTCCCGAACCTCCCGCACGCGAACGACTACCTCACCCTGGCCATGCACACCTCCGAGGGCGTGCCCGTGCTGGGCCACGTCGTGGTCGCCCCGGCCGACATCGCGAGCGGTCTGCTCAGGCTCTACGACGAGGGCGGCTGGGACGGCGTCAAGCCGGTGCGCTTCGTCGCCTGCGACCTCAACGCGGTCCAGCCGGACCGCACGTACGTGCACGAGGTCATGGAGCACGTGTGGGCCCGGCTGCCGCAGGCCGTGGCCTACGCCGCCGACGGCCGGGTCTGGTTCGTCCCGCCGGTCGCCGCGGCGGGCGGCACGTCGGGCCACCTGGTGGTCACCTCCGCCGTCGGGATGGACGTACACGGCCGTCCGGTGATCGTCCGGGGCGGCAACTGGTACCGCATCACCGAGCACGCGACCGAACCGCTCGGCCCCTACCTGGGCGGCGGCGACACGTCGTACCCGCAGGCGGACCAGGGCGACGTCCACGGCGAGATCGCCGGAGCGGTGAAGTTCGCCACCGACACACCGCTCGACCAGCCGGTCCACGACGGCGACGGGCCCTCGTCCGCCGCGCGGCCGTCAGCGGCGGCGGCCGTCCGGCACGCGGCCTTCGACGAACCCCGGTACCGGCAGCACGCGGAGGACTTCGAACGCGACCTGGGAGCCTGGACGGCGAGCGACCCCCGGGTGGTCGCCCGGGCCCGCGAGGCGCTGCGCCTGATCGCCGAGGAGACCGGGGCGGAGGGCGCCGCCGGCCTCGTCGCGGGCGGGAGCCTGCACGAGGTGATGCGGGAGTTCCACCGGCTGGCCGGTGACGAGCGGTTCGGGGCCGGCAGGCCCGAGGTCCCGGAGGGCGACGCCGCCCGCCACGCGGCCCTGCGGGAGCAGGGCATCCGTACGGTCGGCGGAGCGGCCTCGCACGCCGCGGCCGTGGCCGTGCACGCGTACCGGCTCCTCGGCCAGGGCGACCACGACCTGTTCGCGCGGGCGCTGTACGGCTGGCTGCTGCCGGACGGCGAGCACTCGCTGCACGAGGTGGTGGCGGGCATGCGGCTCGCCGGCGCCTTCCCCGGACACCGGTACGCCGACGGCGCCGAGCTGTACCGGAACGTGCCGGGAGTCCCGCCGGCGGAGCTGCGCCCGCCGGTGGAGGGCTGGGACGGGCCGGTAAGGCCGGCGTTCGACCACCCCGCGCCGGAGTCGCTGACGGCCGGGCTGCCGCACGAGCGCACCTACCTGGAGTGGGCCCGCACCTCGCGGGAGCTGACCGGACCGGCCCTCCAGGAGGCGCACGACCGCTGGGAGGCGCTGACCGGGACGGACCCGCAGGAGGGACTCGGGGCGCCCCCGTACCTGGAGTGGATGGCCCGCAACGGCGTCGCGAAGGCGACGGACGTGACCGACCTGCTGGGCCCCGCGCACTTCGCGGCCCTGCACACCTACACCGGCCCGGCCTACTCGCTGATCAACGTGCTGCTGGAGCACCGGGGCCCCGATCCCGTCCCCGCGCTGCGCGGGAAGATCGCGGCGCTGATCGCCAAGAGCTACCGCGACCCGGGCACCGCCCTGCCGAGGTCGGTCACCGAGCTGCCCGAGCTGCGCGAGGGCATGCTGGCGAAGGCCCAGCCGTGGAGCCTCGCCGAAGCCCTGACGGCCGACCAACTGGCGGGCATCCGGCACGAGATGGCATTGCACAGCCATCTGCTGGCGGACGCGCTGGCGCTGCTGCCCGCGGCGCGGGGGACGCTGTACCGCGGTGACGGCACCCTGGAGGACCCGATGCGGCCGGCCGGCCGCCCCGCCGGTCCGGGGTACGGCGGCGACGTCATCCTGACCCGGACCTTCGCGAGCTTCAGCAGCAACGAGAACACCTCGCTGGGCTTCATGCGGAGGTACGACGGCCAGGACGAGCACCGGGTCCTGCTGGAGCTGGAGGCCACCGGCCTGCACGGCCGCGACATCGCGCCCTTCTCCTCGCACATGGAGGAGGAAGAGGTCCTCTTCCTGCCCGGTGCCCGGATGCAGGTCGTCGAGCGGACGCTGACGCGGACCGACGACGGCGTCACGTACGTCCGGCTCCGGGCCCGGGAGTCGGCGTCCGACCACACGTCCGACCACACGGACAACACGGCTCCGGTGACCGCGCTCCGGCGAGCCGGGGACGACACGGACGGCACGGAGCTCGCCGAGCGGCTGCTCAGCCACACCATCACGGACGGCACGGGCCGGGAGACCGGGCAGGCGCTCTTCGACGAGGCCGACTGGTCGACCCGCTCGGCGCTGTACCCCGAGCTGAGCGGGATCACCACCTTCGTGCCGCGCTCCGCGGACGGCTTCGCGACCGGGGCGCCGCAGCGGGTGCCGTGGGACGGGAAGCACACCTACTTCTTCGCCGCGCACGCCGGTCCCGAAGGGTTCGTCCTCCCGCTGGCCGACGGCACCGAGGCCCACGGGGTCACCGGCACCGAGGTCGGTGCCCTGCTCAGGCGCCGGCTCGCCGACCTCGCGCTGAAGGCGGTCGACGCGCACGCCGACGCGCCCGGCGGCCCGCACGACGAGGCGGAGGCGGACGGCGACGGCGCCCCGGCCCGCAGGCCCGCCTCGATCACGCTGCTCAGCTGCGAGTCCGCCGAGCACGCCCAGGCCGTCGCCCGGCAGACCGGGCTGCCGGTCCACGCGCCGACCGGCCGCACCGGCGTCAGCGGGAGGCCCGGCGGCCCCGAGGGGCCGTCGACCGCGAGCCTGTACGTCAAGCCGGGACCGGACGGGTCGGCGGGGCTGTTCCGGACCTTCTACCCGGACGGCGCCGGCGACACCCGGGGCGGGACGCCGCCGCCCGCCCCGGGCACCGGCCGCCCCGACGGGCCCGCGCCGACGGCGCACGCGCTGGACAACACGGGCGACGGCGAGGGGTCCTCCCCGACCGGCCCGGAGATCCTCCACTACGAGACCGGAGAGGTGGTCCACCGCTTCCCGGGCGGCACGGAGGTCCACTACCTGGCGGACCGCGAGGTGCACTACCTCGCGGACCACAGGGTGGTCGAGCGCTACCCGGACGGCACGGAGATCCACCTCCACCCGGACAGCACGGAGCTCCACTACCTCCCGGACGGGACGGAGGTCCACCGCTTCCCGGACGGCCGGGTGGACACCTACGACGGCGCCGGACGGCTCGTCGAGCGGTACCGCGCGCCGGAGGCCCACCACCACGGGCCCGGCCTCCGCCCGCTCGACACCGTGCTCGACGAGCGGAACGTCCTCCTGGACCCCGACGCCGGCGAGTCCGGGTTCCCGCTCGTCCCGGGGGATGGAGTGCCGCACGCCGCCCGGTGGCTGCCGGAGCGTCCGGTGGCGACGGACCGGGTCGTCGACCTGGACGCGCTGGGCGAAGCCCAGTCGGTGCCGCTGCTGTGGCGGCAGGACACCGGCCACCTCTACCGCTGGGAGCGGCAGCGCTCCGGCCTGGTCGACTACCCGGACGTCTTCGCGACCGGGCTGCGGCCGCGGCAGGAGGACCGCCACCCCGACCTCCAGGACTACGTGGGGAGCAACGACGCGTCCTCGCTGGTGAGCACGACCCGCTCGCGCACGGCCCAGCACGAGGACTGGGGGACCTGGTACCGCTACGTCATCGACGCTCCGGGCGGCATCGACGTCAGGGAGACCCTGAACCGTCCGGGCCTCTCGGAGGAGGAGCAGGAGGTCGCGTTCCCCGGGGGCATCGACGGCCGGTACATCGTCGGCGTCGAACTGGTGCGGGGCACCGTGCTGGACCAGGAGAGCGGCCGGTACGCGGAGACGGTCGAGTTCGTCCCGAACGAGGACTACTGGCCGGACCACCGGGCCGTGGAGGAGATCGAGGCGATGCGGGCGACGGCGCCCGGCGCGGAAGCGGAGGAGCACCCGGGCGGCCACCCGGCCGACCACTCGGCCGACGACATCGAGAGCGTCCTGAACGGCCTGGGCGGCCTGAGCGTCCAGAACGCCGACGACTCCTCCGTGGGGTCCGACTCCGACAACAGCGCGGTGCCGCCGGGAGGCGGCCACCCGCTGACGCTGGACCAGTCGGACCCGGCCGTCTGGGCCGATCCGGCCAACTGGGCCCACTTCGGCATCGGCGGCACCCAGGCCGCCGACCTGTTCTGGCACTACGGGGGCTGGACCATGGACACCGCGGAGTTCGACGCCATGCCGCGGGCGTTCCGGGAGCGCCTCGCACAGCTGGAGCTGTTCGGGACCGACCAGGAGAGGCTCGGCCGCGACGCGTACTACGACGACCAGGGGCTCGAGCCGATGGCGCAGCTCGTGCGCGAGCTCAGCGAGGCGGAGCAGCAGGCGCTGGAGTTCTACACGGCTCCGAGCGAGACCGGGGACGGCGAGGTCGCCGAGGACTTCTCGTACTTCGAGGTCAAGCAGGCCCGGTGGTGGCTGACCGCCCAGGGCCTGGACCACACCGGACTGCCGCCGGGCCCGATGAGGGACGTCATCGAGCGCCTCGACAACGCCATCGAGCAGAGCCCGGTGACGGGGGACCTCGTGGTCAGCCGCGGAGCGCCGTACGTCGGGCAGGGGCTGCACCCGGACACCCTGCGGGTGGACCAGGTCGTCACCGAGCCCACCTACGTCTCGGTCTCGGCGGGGAGCCGGCTGCACGGGGCGTTCGGCCAACGGCTCATCCGGCTGTACCTGATGCTGCCCGACCGGACCCCGGGGGCCTTCCTCCGCGAGGTCTCGCACAGCCCGGCGGAGAACGAGATCCTGCTCGGCGCCGGACTGCGCTGGCGGCCGGTCCGGATCATCCCCCCGGAGCGCCCCCTGACGGGACCCCTGGACGGCGGGGAGGCGGACGTCCCGCCGGAGAGCCAGTGGATCGTCTACGGCAGGGTGGAGCCGCCGGACGACGGCGACGAGGACTTCGACCCGATGGAGGACGTGGCGGGCGCGCCGTTCGCCCCGAACCCCGACTACGGCCTGACCGACGACTGACCGCCACCCCTCAGGAAGGACCGCCATGACAGCTCCGGGACAGGACAAGGACGAACCGTCGCCCGCCGCGCCCCCGCCGGCCCCCGAGCCGGTGCCCGACCGGATCCTGGCCGCCGCCAGGGCCGCGCCGGGACAGTGGATCGGCCTGGTCGACCCGCACTGGCAGGGGGCGGGGGAGCCGCCGGACTGGGCGGTGATCGGCCGCTGGCGCGCGGGGGAGGACGGCTCCGTCGAGGAGTTCGCGCCGAACCCGGAGTACCGCCCGTCGCCGCTGGCGCTCGAGTGGCCCGCGCCGACCGATCCGGTCGACGCCGCCGTCCGGCTGGCCGCGACCGGGTACGGGCCGAGCGAGGACGTGTACCGCGCGCTCGCCGCGGCGCGGGTCGCCGTGCTGCTGGACGAGTCCGGTACCGTCGGCGGCTTCGGCCTCCCGGACGGCGAACCGGCGGTGGTCGTGTTCTCCGCGCGGTCCTGGCTGGAGGCCGCGGGAAGCCCCGGGCACGCCGTCATCGCTCCCGGCACGCTGCTGGAGCGGCTGCCCCCCGGCCTCGGGCTCGTCGTCAACCCGGGCGCCCCGGCGGCGATGCGGCTGGAGCCCGGCGCCCTGTGGGAGGCCCTCGACGAGCGGGAACGGGCCGGTGACCGGGGCGGCCCGCTCCGTCCGTTCGGCTGAGGCCGGGCCGGCCCGCACGGGGGTGGTCGGCACGAGGGCCCGTCACCGGGGGACGGTGACGGGCCCGGGGACCTGCGCCCGGCTCAGCCGGCCAGGCCGCGCAGGGAGTGGTACACGCCGCAGGCCTGGAGGGCCAGTGGCAGCAGGGACAGCGCGCACAGGGTGTGCAGGATGTCCGCGAGGCGGCCCCAGTAGGGGAGCAGCCGGCGGCCGGGGACGGTCCAGGCGGCGACGAGGAGGGCGGCGGTCACCGTCAGCACGGCGCCGAGCAGGAGCAGCCGGTCGGCGGTGGTGACGCCGGTGGCGGCGCGGGAGAGCAGGGCCAGGCCGCCGAGGACGCCGGGCAGCAGGAGCGCCAGCCGCTGGCGGATGCTGCCGACGGCCCGGGCGTGCAGCAGCAGGAGCACGCTCATCGCACCGGCCTGGGCCGGACCGGCCCACCCGGCCGACCAGGAGAGCACGGCCAGGCAGGCCGCGCAGACGGCGCCGATCGCGGTGTACAGGGCCATCAGGTAGTCGTCGGCGACCAGGGCGCGGGGCAGCACGGAGGAGGCCGGAACGGGATCGATGTTCTCCTGGAGCTCGTCGGCGTTGCGCGGCAGCATCGGCAGGCGCAGCCCGGACAGCCGGAAGGCCAGCGAGGGCACGAACGCGCCGACCAGGACGGCCACCACCGCGACCACCGCGACCAGCTGGTCGAGCGTCATCCCGGCGAGCACCAGCACCCCCGACAGCACCCCGAGCAGCGCGACCAGCGCCACCCCGAGGAACAGCGGCGCGGCCGCGCCGACCGCCGCCAGGGCCAGGACCGCCGCCCCGGCCCCGGCCGAGGAGGCCGACAGGATCCGGGCACCGAGCAGTTCACCGCCGTCCGGCCCGTTCGGCAGCAGCAGGGCGGCGAGCGCCAGGTACGGCACGGCGGCGGCGCCCAGCGCGGCGCCCGCGCCGGCGTCGGCCATCGCCCGCGAGGCACTGGCCGCGCCGAGCAGCAGCAGGACGGCGACCGCCGCGGCGGCGGCCTGGCGCGGGACGGTGGCGCCGGGCAGGGCGAGCAGCACCCACCCGGCCGCCAGCGCGGTCAGTGCCAGGGCCAGCGCGAGGACGCGGGTGAGCGCGGGGCGCCAGGTGTCGCCGCGCTCGTCCATGCCGGTGGCGACACCGTCCACCAGGTCGTCGAAGTGCACCGTCGGCAGAGCGTCGTGGCGGGCCCGCAGGTACAGCGCGTCGCCGTCGTGCAGGCCGAGCGCCTCGGGGGTGCGCTCCTCGTCCAGCGGCTCCTCGCCGAGCCGCTGGAGCACCCAGCCGCCGTGCTCCAGGCCCTCCTCGGCGAGCTCGGGGCCGGCGTGCCCGAGGACGGCGGGCAGCAGGTCGGCCAGCGGCACGTCGGCGGGGACGGCCAGCTCGAAGGCCGTCCCCGGTGCGTGGAACCTCAATCGGCACAGTCCTGCCACGACACTGCTGCTCACGCCGGTCCTCCGGTTGCTGGGATTGGTCCGTTGCTCCGCCCGGATGAACGGACTGCCCGGCGCGCCGCGTTCAAACCGCGCGAGCGGGCCGGGCGAACCGCGCCGCCGCTGAACCTCCGGTGCCGTGCCGTCCGTGAGCCAGAGGGGAACGGCCGTGGTGAGAAGGAGTCCTGAGTGAGCGTGGAGCTGATCAACCGGACGCCCCGGCGTCCGGGGCCCGAGATGCCGGACGGCGAGATCCAGCTCCAGGAGCCGCCGGGCCTGCCGGAGAAGCAGAGCGGCATGGCCAGCATGATCAGCATGGCCCCGATGGCGCTCGGCTCGCTGTCGATGGTGTTCATGTTCCTGCACCCCGGCGGGAGCGGCGAGGGCGGCGGCGGCATGCTCAGCTACGTCGCGATGGGCATGATGGCGCTGTCCGCCGTCGGCATGCTGGTCACCCAGCTGATCCGCGGCTCCAGCGACCGCAAGCAGCAGCTGAGCGCCGAGCGCCGCGACTACCTGCGCTATCTCTCCCAGATGCGCCGCCAGGTGCGCCGCTCGATCGACGCCCAGCGCAAGGCCCTGGCCTGGCGGCACCCGGAGCCGACCGAACTGGGGGCACTGGTCGGCACCACCCGGCTGTGGGAACGGCGCGCAGCCCACCCCGACTTCAGCGACGTCCGGATCGCGCTCGGCGCCCAGCGCCTGGCCACCCCGCTCGCACCGCTGGCCACCAAGCCGGTCGAGGACCTGGAGCCGCTCTGCGCCCACGCGCTGCGCCGCTTCATCCACGCCTACGGCACCCTCGCCGACCAGCCGATGGCGATCCACCTGCGCGGCTTCGCCCACCTGCTGCTGCGCTCCGACGACCCCGAGGCCGCCCGCTCGCTGGTGCGGGCCGTGCTCGCCCAGCTCGCCGTGGTGCACGGCCCGGACGAGCTGCGGGTCGCCGTCGTCACCGACACCGAGCGGCGGGCCGAGTGGGAGTGGGCCAAGTGGCTGCCGCACGCCCTGCACCCCACCGACACCGACGGCGCGGGCCCGGTCCGGCTGGTCGCCGGCAGCCTCGGCGAGGTCGAGCAGCTGCTCGGCGAGGAGTTCACCGGCCGCCCCGGCTTCGAACCGGACGCCGTACCCGACCGGGACGAGCCGTTCACCGTCCTGGTGCTGGACGGCCCCGGCGCGCACACCGGCAGCCGCGCCGCGCTGACCGGCTACCGCAACGCCGTCCTGATCGACCTCTCCGACTCCCTGGAGTGGCGCCCGGCCCGCACCACCCTGCGGCTGCGGATCGAGGACGGCCGGCTCGCCATGGTCGGCTCCGACCGCAACCGCAAGGACGTGGTCACCGAGCTCGGCCGGCCCGACGCGCTCCCGCTGCCCGCGACGACCCGGCTGGCCGCCCGGCTCGCCCGCTACCGGATCGCCGACGGCGTCGACGCCGCCGAGCCGCTCGCCACCGACTTCGACCTGACCGCCCTGCTCGGCATCCCCGACCTGCACGCCCACGACGTCGAGGCGCTCTGGGCCCAGCGCGGCATCCCGCAGCGGCTGCGCGTGCCGCTCGGCCTCGGCCCGGACGGCCGGCCCGTGGACCTGGACCTCAAGGAGTCCGCCCAGGGCGGCATGGGCCCGCACGGCATGCTGATCGGCGCCACCGGCTCCGGCAAGTCCGAGCTGCTGCGCACCCTGGTGCTGGCGCTCGCCGTCACCCACTCCTCCGAGGTGCTCAACTTCGTCCTGGTCGACTTCAAGGGCGGCGCGACCTTCCTCGGCCTGGACACCCTGCCGCACACCTCCGCCGTGATCACCAACCTGGCCGACGAGGCCGCCCTGGTCGACCGGATGCGCGACGCCCTGCACGGCGAACTCGTCCGCCGCCAGGAGGTGCTGCGCGAGGCCGGCTACGCCTCGCTGCTGGACTACGAGACCGCGCGCGCCGCCGGCACCGCGCTGCGGCCGTTGCCCACGCTCTTCGTGGTGGTCGACGAGTTCTCCGAACTGCTCTCCGCGCACCGGGACTTCATGGAGCTCTTCGTGATGATCGGCCGGCTCGGCCGCTCCCTCGGGGTGCACCTGCTGCTCGCCTCGCAGCGCCTCGACGAGGGCCGGATGAGCGCACTGGAGTCCCACCTGTCCTACCGGATCGGTCTGCGGACCTTCTCCGCCATGGAGAGCCGCGGCGTGCTCGGCGTCCCGGACGCCTACCAGCTGCCCTCCCAGCCCGGCAACGGCTTCCTGCGCAGCGACATCTCCACCCTCACCCGGTTCAAGGCCGCCTACGTCTCCGGCCCGTACCGCCCCAAGCGGCGCGCCGCCCAGCAGGCCGCCATCGCCGGGCAGGTCGTCGCGTACGGCACCGACTACGTGATGCCCCGGCAGCGGCCGGTGGCGGAGACCGAGACGGAGGAGGAGCCGACCTCGGCCGGCTCGCTGCTGGAGGTCGCGGCCGGCCGGCTGCGCGACGCCGGACCGCCCGCCCACCGGGTCTGGCTGCCGCCGCTGGACGTCCCGCCCACCCTCGACGAGCTGCTGCCGCCGCTCGTCCCGCATCCCGAGCGCGGCCTCACCACCGAGGACGAGGCCCGCCACGGCGCCCTCGGCCTGCCCGTCGGCGTGGTCGACCGCCCGTTCCACCAGCTGCGCGACCTGCTCACCGCCGACCTCTCCGGCGCCGGCGGCCACATCGGCATCGCCGGTGCCCCGCAGAGCGGCAAGAGCACCCTGCTGCGCACCCTGATCACCGGCCTGGCGCTCACCCACACCCCGCGCGAAGTCCAGTTCTACTGCCTGGACTTCGGCGGCGGCACGCTGTCCGCGCTGCGCGGCCTGCCGCACGTCGGCGGGGTCACCGGCCGGCACGACGGCGAGCGGGTGCTGCGCACGGTGGCCGAGGTCAACGGGATCATCTCCCGGCGGGAGCAGTACTTCGCCGAGCTGGGCATCGACTCCGTCGCGGCCTTCCGCCGCCGCCGGGCCGCGGGCGGCCTGCCCGACGAGGCGCACGGCGACGTCTTCCTGGTGATCGACGGCTGGAACACCCTGCGCCAGGAGTTCAACGACCTCGTCCAGCTGCTCACCCTGATCTCCCAGCGCGGCCTCAACTACGGCGTCCACCTGGTCATCGCCACCACCCGCTGGGGCGAGGTCAGCAGCGGCCTGCGCGACCAGCTCCAGACCCGCTTCGAGCTGCGCCTCGGCGACTCCGTCGACTCCGTGATCAACATGCGGGCCGCCGCCAAGGTGCCCAAGCTGCCCGGCCGCGGCCTCACCGACGAGCAGCTGCACTTCCTCACCGCGCTGCCCCGGATCGACGGCTCCGGGCGCACCGACGACCTCGGCGAGGGCGTCGCCGACCTGGTCGACGCGGTCGCCGCGCACTGGACCGGGCCGCGCGCCCCCGAGGTCCGGATGCTCCCGCTCACCCTGGACGCGGCCCGGCTGCCCGCCCCCGAGGGGCGGCTGCGGGTGCCGATCGGCCTGGAGGAGACCGAGGTCTCGCCGCTCTGGCACGACTTCGAGGAGAGCCCGCACCTGCTGGTCGTCGGCGACAGCGAAGCCGGCAAGACCAACCTGCTGCGGCTGATGATCAACGCCATCACCACCGCCTACACCCCGGCGGAGGCGAGGATCATGCTCGTCGACTACCGGCGCGGCCTGTACGACGCGGTTCCGGAGGATTACCGGCTCGGCTACGCGGTGGCCGTCGACAAGCTCCGCCAGATCGTGGACGGCGCCTCCCGGGCGATGAAGAACCGCATCCCGCCCGCCGACATCACCCCCGCCCGGCTCCGGCTGCGCGACTGGTGGACCGGCCCCGAGCTCTTCGTCCTCGTCGACGACTACGACCTGGTCGGCTCCAGCAGCGGCGCCCACCCCTTCGCCGCCCTGCTGGAGGACCTCTCCCAGGGCGCCGAGATCGGCCTCCACCTGGTCGTCGCCCGCGGCGCCAACGGCATCGGCCGGTCGCTCGGCGACCCGCTGATCCGCAAGCTCCAGGAGGTCAACTCGCCTACCCTGCTGATGTCCTGCCCGCCGTCCGAGGGCTACCTGTTCGGCAACCTCAAGCCCCGCCAGTACCCGGCCGGCCGCGGCCTGTACATCACCCGGCGGCGGTCCGTGCTGGTGCAGACCGGGCAGCTGGCGGAGGAGGCGTGATGGGCGCCGCGACGCTGCGGGCGCTCGGCCCGCACTACGTGATCGCACCGCCCGGCGCGGAGGCGGACGGACTGGCCGAGGCGCTGGCGCCGGTGCGGGCGCAGCCGCGGGCGCTGCTGCTGCTCGCCGCCGCCGCGGACGCGGCGCCCGTCCTGCTCGGCTCGCTGGACGAACTCGCCCGAGCGGCGCGCGAGCGGGACGCCGAGGTGCTGGTGCTGGCCGCCTCCGGGCTGGCGGCGGTCGGCCCGGACGGCCGGCGGCCCGCCGAACTCCTCGCCCGGCGCAGCGGGTTGACGGTCGTCGCGCCGGACACCGTGGTCAGCGTCGAGGCGGACGGCACCCTGCCCGCCGTGGACGGCACGTGGTGGCGCTGCCGTCCCGGCGGGGGAGCGGAGCCGCTCGGCGGCCGCTGGCCCGCCGCCGCGACCGTCACCCCGCTGGCCGGCGGGGCGTACTGGATCACCGAGGCGGCGGTCGGGCCGGTCCGACCCGCCGTGCTGGACCGGGCCGTCGCCCCGGCGGACGGGCTGCTGCTGATCATCGGCGAGCCGGCCGGGCCGCTGCCCAGCGGAGCCCAACTGGCCAACGCGGCGGTGCTGTTGCAGGAGACGGCCGGGCGGCGGGAACGCCTCGTACTGAGCGCGCCGTGGGCCGCTCCGGTCGAACTCATCGAACTGGCGGCGGTGCTGGCGGCCTCGCTCGGGCAGGAGGTGCGGGCGGCGGTCGGCGTGCCGGTCGGCACGGTGGGGGCGTCCGGGTTCGGCGTGCGGCACGTCCACCCGGCGGCGGACGGCGGCGAGGGCTGGGAGCCGTACCTCACCGAGCTGGTCGCCCGCCCGCGCGAGCGCACCGTCACCGCCGTCGGCTGGCGCACCCGCCCCGACCTGCCCGCGGCCCCCGGGGCGGCGCGCTACCCGGCCTTCCCCGGCTGGGAGCTGGAGGCGGTGGCGGCCGGCCTGTGGCTGCGCCCGGCCGCCACCCCGGACCGCGGGCCCCGGCTGCGCCGGCCGGACCCGGCGCAGCCGGTGCTGGTCGTGGGCACGCCGGGCCGGCCGGTGCCGGAGACGGTCTGGGACCACCTCGGTGCGGTGCTGGGCTCGCTCCCGACCGGGCCGGTACGGCTCGCGCTCGCGGTGGCGGGGGTGCTGGACGCGGGGTCGACGGCGGTGGGGCGGTTCTGCGCGCGGCTGTACGGGCTGGACTGGATCGGGGCGGAGGCGGGGGACGGGGCTGCGGTGGAGCCGGAGCCGGCGCTGGAGCCGATGGCGGTTTCCGAGCCCGAGCTGGTCACGGTTCCGGAGCCCGAGCCGGTGACGGTTCCCGAGTCCGAGCCCGAGTCCGAGCCCGAGTCCGAGCCCGAGCCGGTGACGATTCCGGAGCCCGCCACGATGGTGGCGACGTCGGGAGGGGCGTTCGTGGCGGAGGCTCCAGGGGAGGTCGACGAAGGGCCAATCTTGGCCCCTGAGACCCTGCCGGAGGAGCCCGAGGCGGAGGAACCGGTCACCGAGACCCCGGCCGTCGAGCCTGAGCCGGCCACCGAGCCTGGGCCGGCCGTCGAGCCCGAGCCGGTCCCGGAACCCGAGCCGGTCCGCGAGCCCGAGCCCGTGGCGCCGGTCGTCACGCCCCCGCCCCCGGCACCGTCGGTGCCCACCGAGCCCACCACGCCCTCCACCCCCGCCGCGGACGGCGCGGCCCTGGCCGCCCAACTCGGCCCCGCCTACCAGCGCCTGGCCCGGCGGGCCGAGGATGTCGCCACCCGGCTGCCCGCCCTGCGCGCCCGGGCGGAGGAGGGCGAACAGGGCCCCGAGCTGGTCGCCGTCCTGTTGCAGCACGGCGATCCCGGCCCGCTGGCCCCGCGGGCCGAACTGCTCGCGGCGGCCCGGTCCGGCGCGCCCGGCCCCTACGGTCCGTACCTGCGCTGCCTGGCCGCCGGGCTGCGGCGGTTGCCCAGCCACTACGGCGGCGTCCTGGTCGCCGGCCCGGCGCAGGCGTGCGACCTCGCCGCGTACGCCCCGGGCACGGTGCTGACCGAGGCGGCCCCGGTGACCGGCCTGGCGGCGCCCGGCGTGGACCTGGGGGAGGACGTCGGGATCGAGTTCGCCATCTGGTCCGTCGGCGGCCGCCGCAGCTCGGCCTTCGGCGAGCCGGGCGACCAGCCGACGGTGATCTTCGCCCCGGGCACGGCGTTCGAGGTGGTCGAGGTCGAGCCCGCCGACCCGGAAGAGGGCCGCCCGCCCCGGGTGCTGCTCCACGAGATCGGCGGCGTCCGCCCGGGCCCCGACCGGCTGCGCACCTGGCTCGCCCGCCGCGACGCCGTCGCCCCCGCCGACCGCGTCCGTCCCGCCGACCCCTCCCGTTACACCCTCGCCCTGGGCGCGGGTACCACCGGCACCGGCACCGAGTGACGGTCGAAACGACGGGGCCTGGTGCCGGACATGTCCGAGGTCGGTGTTCGTCGCCGGGCGGACGGGCCGACCGTACGGGTGGTCAGGAGGCGGCGCGGTCCTGTGCGTTGGGGGGCATCCTCCCGTGCGCGTAGCGGCAACCACGGTGACCACGATGGACGAGACTCCTCACCCGAACGCCACGTACGGAACACCGGACGTCGCAGGTGAACGGCAGGGAGGTCGTTGTGTCCTTGGTTCGTCAGCGTATGGCCCGCGGCTGGCACGTGGTGCCGGCCGCGTTCGCCGGGCTGGTCCTGGTACTGGCCGGCACGCCGAGTCCGGCGCAGGCCGCGGAGACGGAGTGGATCAGCTTGGACGGGGGTCAGTCCCGGGTGCTGTCGGCGGTGTACTCGGTGACGATCGCCGGCGCCACGTACGACGTCACCCGGGGCACGGACAACAACGTCTGGTTCCGCCACAACGGTGGGAGCTGGCACCCCCTCGGCGGCGACAACGCGTCCCGGACCACATCGCCGCCGCGGATCGTCGAGTACCCTCCGGGGCGCGCGATGGTCGTCATCCGAGGCCTGGACGGGGAGATCTGGTACAGCCAGGCGAACAACGGATCCCTGAACTTCTGGACGAACTGGGTCCGGCTCCCGGCCGGTGCCAACGCGATCGGCAGCCCGATCCTCACCATCAGCTCGGCCACCCGGGACCTCATGATCGAGGTGCCGAACACCTACCGGCGCATCAACATCACGTTCCTGAGGAACTACAACGGGACACTGACGGCCGACGGTTGGGGGGTGACCTCGCACGCGCTCCTCGGCACCAATGCCACGGACATCGAGGGTGACAGCCAGATCGCCGTCTACGGCACCGAGTACTACGAGTCGGTGCTGCGCAGCTTCTTCACGGGAACCGACCACCGTGTGTGGCGCGAGACGACGAATCCCACGACCGGTGCGGTCCTGGGCCTGTCCGAGGTGAACGGCGGTGGCGAGTGCGCCAGCGGCGTGGGGGCGGCGCGACTCGGAAACCAGACCACCGTGGTCAGGCCCGGTCAGACGGGCTACTCCGACCAGCAGCGCGTCATGATCTCCTGCATCGGAAACGACGGATACGTGTGGGAGACCACGTCGAACGACGGCGGCCGAACCTTCGACGGCTGGCGCCGCCCGGCCGGCGCGCAGGCCCCGTCGCTCTCGACGCCGGCGGTGTACCCGACACCCGTGGGGAACCTTTCATGGACCGTCACGATCAGGTGGAACGGCGCCAGGGGCACCCTGTTCCCTGACAACGCGGCGGTCGCGAAGCGTATCTGGTAGATCTGCCGGAGGCGCTTCCGGCCGTGGTCACGGAACCCCGACGGCGGTCCGCCGCTCCCCGGTGAACCCGGTGCCGCCGTCCGTCCGTCGGACGGAACGTAGGGATGTGGCCGACTGGAGGAGTACGGGGATGAGCGAGACGGTGCGGGGCGGGTTCCGGCTCGCGGCGGTGTTCGACGCGGTGGATCCGGTGACCGGGCCCGGGTTCGCGCCGGACCGGCCGCGGCTGGCGGCGGGGGCGGAGCGCGAGGCCGTCGCCCGGTACCTGCGGGCCGGGACGGCGGTGCTGCTGACGCCGATGCTGATGGACGACGTGGTCGACCCCGGCCGGCGCGGTGTCGTACCGATGGGCTTCCGCACCGACGGCCGGTGGGTCTGGACCGACACCGTCACGTACTACCTGGAGGAGTACGGGCTGGCGCCCGACCCCGAGCTGCTCGCGCACGTGCGCGAGCAGGGTGACGGGCCGTGGGCGGAGCCGTCGGCGGAGGTGCTGGAGCAGGCCGTGTCCTTCGTGCTGACCCCGCCGGAGGCGGCCGCGGAGCCGGTCTGGACGGTCGGCTCCTGAACCGCGCCGATCCGGCTGAACCGGTTCGGGCACGCCGTCCGTACCTCCCCACAGGAGTGTCGTCGAACGCAGGGGATGCATGGTGGGCGAGGAGCAGCGCGGCGAGCCGGAGCGGAGGTCGGGCGGCTTCCGGCTCCCGGCGGTGAACTGGGCGTTGGCGGCCGAGGCGGCGCCCGAGGAGGAGTCCGCGAGCGCCGCGACGGCGGTGCTGCCCGCGCCGCCGGCCGCCGGGGCCGCGGGCGGCGCGACGACGGGGGCGCGGACCGCGCCGGAACCCGAGCCCGGGCCGGAGGCCGAGTCCGAGGCGAAGCCGGAGGCCAGGGCCGGGATCGGCCCGGCGACCGTGCCGTCCCCCGCCGCGAGCCGGGCCGCCTCGGCACCCGCCGCGCCCGAGGCGGTGGCGCTCGCCGCCGTCACGACCGCCGAGCCGGGCGGTGAGGGAGCCGCGGACCAGGGGCCGCGCCCGGGCCGGGTCTCCCGTCCGATGATCGCCGCGGCCGTCGCCGTCGGCCTGGTGCTGGTCGGCACCTCCGTGGTGGTGACCCAGCTCGGCGGCAACGACCCCAAGCACGGGCCCGCCCAGGCCGACGTCCCGCCCGGCTACGGGCAGGGCGGCGACGGCGGCAACGGCTACGTCCCCGGCTTCGACGCGCACGGCGGCAGCATCGATCCGGCGAACCCCACACCCGACGGTCAGCCGGGCGCGATGGTCCCGCCGGTCGACGGTTCGGGCTCCCCGACTCCGGGCGACCAGCCGGCCGCGGCCCCGAACGGAACCGGCGGTGCGGCGAACGCCCCCAGGCCCGGCGGTGCGGCCAACCCCGCCGGGAGCGCCGGTGGTTCCGCCGGCGGGGCGGACCGGCCCCAGGGCGGATCGGGCTCCGCCTCGGGCGGTTCGGGCGGCTCCGGCGGCGCGATCCCGGCCCCCAACCAGCCGGCCCCGAACCAGCCGGCCCCGAACCAGCCCGCGCCGAACCCGCCGGCGCCCCAGCAGCCCGCGCCCCCGGCCGCCAAGCCGCCCGCGCCGGTCACCATGGTCGCGGGCCCGTACTGCAAGCCCGGCGGCACGTACAAGGCCAACGGCTGGTTCGACCAGGGTGACAAGGGCTGGCGCACCAACTCCGGTGGCTACAGCGGGGACGGCTGCACCGGCAACTTCGTCTCGATGCCGATGTCCGGTGACGCCGACAAGGACGACAGCGGCAACTCGGTGGTCTGGACCTTCACCGTGGACAAGGTCACCAGCTGCACCCTGTCCGTCTACATCCCGGCCAGCGGCGACGTGAAGCAGGTCGGCGGCAACCCGAGCTACTACACGGTGCAGAGCGGCGGCGGCCAGATCGGCTCGTTCTCCGTCAACCAGACAGCCAGTCGCGGCAGTTGGGTGAACCAGGGGCCCTTCACCTACCGTGGCCCGATCTCGCTGACGCTGCACAGCCGCGGCCTGGACTTCAAGGGCAGCACCGATACCTACGCCCACCACGCCGCCAGCGCCGTCCGGGCCACCTGCACGGGCTGACCCACGCCCCGGACCCGCCGTGCCGACCTGAACCGAACCACCGAACCACCGAACCCCACCGAACCACCGAACCACCGAACCACAACGCCCCACGACGAAGGGAACCCCAGGCAATGTCGCGCCCGGTGCTGACGGTCTGCGCGGAGCAGCGGGAGCCCGGCTCCTACCGCACGATCGGCGAAGCCCTCCAGGCTGCCCGCAGCGGCGCGGTGATCTCGGTCCGCCCCGGCCGGTACGACGAGAACCTGGTGCTCACCAAGGTGGTGAGCATCACCGCCGAGGACGTCCGGGGCAGTGTGCGGATCAGCCCGCGGCGCGGCTCGGTGGTCCAGGTGCTCACCGAGGCCGTCCAGCTCACCGGCCTGGTGCTCCAGGGGCAGGACGACGACCTGCCCGCCGTGGACGTCCCGCGCGGCCAACTCGCCATGCAGGACTGCGAGGTGATCGGCAACGCGTGGACCGCCGTGCTCACCCGCCAGCAGGGCGAACTCGCCATGCGCGGCAGCCGGGTGACCAACCCGGCCGGCGCCGGGCTGGTCGAGACCTCCACCGGTGCCAGCGTGATCGAGGACAGCGTCATCGAACACCTCGGCACCTCGGCCGTGGTCATCGGCGAGCGGGCCAACCCGACCGTACGGCGCTGCGTGCTGCGCGACGCGCGCGGCAACGGCCTGTGCGCCAACGGCGAGTCCCGCGGCCTGGTGGAGGACTGCGAGATCTCCGCCACCGACAAGCCCGCCGTCGCCCTGGAGGAGCAGAGCACCACCCGCCTGCTGCGCACCGAGATCCGGGACAGCGCGCTCGGCGTCTTCGTCGGCTCCACCGCCCGGGTCGTCCTGGAGGACTGCACCGTCACCGCCGTGCGCGGCCACGGCTACGTCCTCACCAACGGGACCGACCCGCTGCTGCGCCGCTGCCGGGCGGTCCGCCCGCAGGGCCACGGCCTGCACATCGCCGGCCGGGCCCGGGGCACCCTGGAGGACTGCGAGGTCACCGCCCCCGCCCAGGCCGGCATCCACGTCGGCGAGTCGGCCGGGCCCAGCCTGGTGCGGGCGGTGGTGCGCGACGCCGGGACCGAGGGCGTCGAACTCACCGGGGAGAGCTCCGCCGAGTTCGACCGGCTGGAGGTCCGCGACGCGGCCGGCGTCGGCATCGTGGTGCGCGAGGGCGCCAACCCGCTGCTGCGCCGCAGCACCGTCACCGCCGCCGGCGGCCACGGGATCGAGGCGCTGCACGACGGGCGCGGCCGGCTGGAGGACGTCACCGTCATCGACGCCGGCCGGCACGGCGTGCGGATCGCCGACGGCGCCAACACCTACCTCGGCGGCAGCCTGGTGCGCGGCAGTGGATCCTGCGGGATCTCGGTCGGCCCGGAGGGCGTCGCCACCCTGCGCGACGTCGAGTCCACCGACAACGCCCTCGACGGCGCGAGCGTCGAGGACGGCGGCGAACTGACCGCCACCCGCACCCGGCTGCGGACCAACCGGCGGCACGGGCTGCACCTGCTGCCCGGCGCCCGCGCCACCCTGACCTCCTGCCAGCTCGTCGACAACACCGTGGACGGGCTGCGCTCCGAGTCCACCGAGCCGGTCCGGCTCACCGACTGCGTGGCCGCCGAGAACCAGGGCGCCGGGCTGCGGCAGACCGAGCCGACCGAGCGCCTCGCGCTGGAGAACCTCGACAGCCGCGACAACCGCTCGCCCGACGCCCACGGCACCGCGGCCGTCGCCGCCACCGAGCCCGGCGCCGTCCCCGCCGTCGACGGCGCGGACGCCCCGGCCGAGGGGACCGCCGGGTCCGGCGCGGCTCCCGCCGCACCGCAGGGCCCGCAGGCCGTCCTCCAGACCCTGGTCGGCCTGAAGGGCGTCAAGGAGCAGGTCGCCACCCTGGTCAACCTCAACAAGCTGGCCCGCCGCCGCGAACAGGCCGGGCTGCCCGCCCTGCCGATGAGCCGGCACCTCGTCTTCGCCGGCCCGCCCGGCACCGGCAAGACCACCGTCGCCCGGCTCTACGGCGCGATCCTCGCCGAACTCGGCGTGCTGCGCAGCGGCCACCTGGTCGAGGTCGCCCGGGCAGACCTGGTCGCCTCGATCATCGGCGGGACGGCCATGAAGACCACCGAGGTGGTCAAGGAGGCGCTCGGCGGGGTGCTGTTCATCGACGAGGCGTACACCCTGTCGGCGGGCTCCGGCGGCACCGGGCCGGACTTCGGCCGGGAGGCCATCGACACCCTGGTCAAGCTGATGGAGGACCACCGCGACGACCTGGTCGTGATCGTCGCCGGGTACGAGGCCGAGATCCGCGAGTTCCTGGCCTCCAACCCGGGCCTGGCCTCCCGGTTCAGCCGCACCGTCGAGTTCCAGAACTACAGCGTCGACGAGCTCACCACGATCGTCGAACACGCTGCCGGCGGCCACGGCTACGAACTCTCCGAGGGCACCCGGGAGGCGCTCGCCGCGCACTTCGACCGGATGCCCAAGGGCGCCGACTTCGGCAACGGCCGGGCCGCCCGCAAGGTGTTCGAGGAGATGGTCGACCGGCAGGCCTCCCGGCTCGCCGAACTGGAGCACTTCGACAACGACGCGCTCACCCGGCTGCTGCCCGCCGACGTCGGCGAACAGGCCGCCGCGGCCGCCGCCGGCGAGGAACGGGCCGAGGAGCCCGGCCTGCTCGACCGGCTGCGCGCCATGGTCGGCCTCGCCGCCGCCAAGGAGCAGGTCGAGGACCTGGTCAACCTGACCAAGCAGACCAGGCGCCGGATCGAGGCCGGACTGCCCGCCGCCACCATCAGCCACCACCTGGTGTTCTCGGGCCCGCCCGGCACCGGCAAGACCACCGTCGCCCGGCTCTACGGCGAACTCCTCGCCGAACTCGACGTGCTGCCCTCCGGCCAGCTGATCGAGACCGCGCGCGCCGACCTGGTCGGCCGTTACATCGGCCACACCGCCCAGCTCACCCGGGACGCCTTCGAACGGGCCCGCGGCGGCGTGCTGTTCATCGACGAGGCGTACACCCTGACGCCCCGCAACGGCTCCGGCGGGGACTTCGGGCAGGAGGCCGTCGACACCCTGATGAAGCTGATGGAGGACCACCGCGACGAGGTCGTGGTGATCGTGGCCGGCTACCAGGAGGAGATGCGCGGCTTCCTCGCCTCCAACCCCGGCCTGGCCTCCCGGTTCTCCCGGGAGATCACCTTCGACCACTACGCGGACGAGGAACTCGTCACCATCGTCCGGGTGCAGGCCGAGACCGCCGGCTACACCTGCGCGCCGGAGACCCTGGCCGCGCTCGGCACCCTGTTCGGCGCCGTCCCGCGCGACCGCTCCTTCGGCAACGGGCGGTTCGCCCGGCAGGTGCTGGAGGCGATGATCACCCGGCAGGCGGGCCGGCTGTCCCGGCTCGACGTGGCGGACCTCGACGAGCTCAGCCTGCTGCTGCCGCAGGACATCCCGGTCGAGCGGATCGGCAGCTTCGCATGAGGAGGGCGTCCCGCGGCCGGGCGGTGGACGGACCGTCGGGCGGTCGGCTCCCGTCCGCCCGGCTCTCGTCCGCCGGGCCGTCGGCCGCCCGGCTCACGGCCGTCGGGCTGCTGACCGCCGGGACGCTGGCCTCCGGGCTGGTCCCGGCGGGCACCGCCGCGGCCGACGCCCCCGACGCCCTGCCCGGCGTCAGCCAGCAGCGGCGCGACGCGAGCGGACGGCCGGCCGGCTGCCTGCCGCCGTCCTCCAAGGGCACCCAGCTCACCCCCTGGCCGCAGACCTTCCTGCGGCCCGACCGGGTCTGGTCGCTCAGCCGCGGCGAGGGCGTCACCGTCGCCGTCCTCGGCTCCGGGGTCAAGGACGGCAGCGGCCTGCTGGCCGGCCGGCTCGACCTGGCCCCGCTGCCGGGCGGCCCCGACCCCGCCCAGGACTGCGTCGGCCACGGCACCTTCCTGGCCGGCCTGATCGCCGCCGACCAGCGCGAGGGCGCGGGCTTCGCCGGCCTGGCGCCGCGCGCCCGGATCCTCGCCGTCTCCGTCACCAACGACGCCGGAACCGCCTCGGCGGACCTGCTGGCCCAGGGCATCACCGCCGCCGCCGACCGGGGCGCGCGGGTCATCGCGGTCGCCGTGGCGCTGCCGACCGGCACCGACGCCCTCGCCGCCGCAGTCCGTACGGCGCGCGCCAAGGGCGCGCTGGTCGTCGCCCCGGCCGCCCCCGACACCGCGCCGACCGACGCCTCCGGAACCGTCAAACCCGGCCCCGCCTACCCGGCGGCCTACCCCGAGGTGCTCGCCGTCCGCGACCTCGCCCCCGGCGGCGTGCTCCCGGACGGCCCCTCGGCCGTCCCGGTCGGCGGCCGCATCGACCTCGCCGCCCCCGGGGACGCCGTCACCGGCCCCGGCCCGGCCCCCGGCGGCTACTACACCGGCGCCGGCCCCAGCTTCGCCACCGCCTTCGTGGCCGGCGCCGCCGCCCTCGTCCTCGGCTACCGCCCCGACCTGACCGCCGACCAGCTGGCCCAACGCCTGGAGGCCACCGCCTACCGCAGCCCCGGCCCCCAGTACGGCCACGGCACCGTCGACCCCGTCGCCGCCGTCACCCGCCTCGCCGCCCCCGCGGCCCCGGCCCCGCCCACCCCGGCGGCCGCCCCCACCATGCCCCCCGCCCCGCCCCCGAGCGACACCGGGACCCAGGCGAGCCTCATCGCGCTCTCCTCCCTCGCCGTCATCGCCCTGGTCGCGGCAGCCGGCGCCGTCGCCCCCCGGGCCCGCGCCCGAGGCTGGCGCCCGGGCCGGGCGGAGGAGAGCTGACGGGGCGGTCTTCGGCGGACGGCCCGGCCTACGCCCCGACCCATGCCCCGACCCATGCCCCGACCTATGCCTCGACCTGTCGGTAGAGCGTCACCAGGACGCCGTGCACCGGCTCGCCCTCCGGATCCTCCTCCGTCTCGTCGACCAGTGCGGCCAGCGCCTCGGCGAGCCTCGCCGCCTTGGCCGGGCTGAGCCGGAGGTGGCGCAGCGACAGCAGGTGGTCGACGGGTGAACGGTCCAACTCCTGGGCGACGGCGCCGAGCAGCGCGGCGGTGCCCTCGGCCTGCGGTTCGGCGACGAGGAGCCGCTCGGTGCTCCGCCGGTAGTACTTCTCGGTGCCGCCGCGCACCCGGCGCGTCCCCGCGTCCTGGACCAGCCCCGCCTCGCACAGCACCCTGAGGTGGTGGGAGACGCTGCCCTTGTTCACTCCCAGCTGCGCGGCGAGCCGGCTGATCGTCGACGGACGGCCGCCCAGGGCGAACAGCAGGCGCTGGCGCAGGGGGTGGGCGAGTGCGGTGTGCTGGAGGGACGTGTCGATCTGCTGGACGGTCTCGTCCGGTTGGTGGCTCACCAGATCAAGCGTTAAGTACGTTTGACGCTTTGGCAAGCCGCTGGTCTACTCCCTCCCATGACCTCCACCACATCGCCGTCCGCGCTGGACACCGTCGCTGCCACCGCCGCCGTCGTCGAGTCGATCGCCGACCTGGTCGCCGGGAACTACGTCTTCCCCGATGTCGCCCGGGAACTGGCGGGCCTGCTGCGGAGCCGGAGCGCCGAGGGCGCCTACCGGGCCGGATCCGCCGAGGAGTTGGCCGAAGCGGTCACCGCGGACCTGCGGTCCGTCAACGGCGACCTGCACCTGGCCCTCAAGCACCACGAGGTGCCGGTGCCGAGTGAGCGGGGCGCGGCGGTACTCGCCGCGATGCGGAGGGACTTCGAGGCCTCCCTGGGCGGCGTGCCGCGCGTGGAACTCCTCGACCGCGGCGTCGCGGTGCTGGAGATCGGACCCAAGATGTTCCCGCTGGACTGGGCCGCGCAACCGCTGGCCGCGGCGCTCTCCCTGGTGGCCCCCGCCGACGCCCTCGTCCTGGACCTGCGCCGCAACACCGGGGGCGACCCGGACACGGTCGCCTTCGTCTGCGGCTACCTGCTCGACGGCCGCACCCACCTCAACACCCTGCTCTCCCGGCAGGGGAAGGTGGCCGAGCAGTCCTGGACGCCCCCGTTCGTGCCGGGCGCCCGCTTCGGCGGCGGCAAGCCGCTCTACGTGCTGACGAGCGGGAACACCTTCTCCGCGGGCGAGGAACTCGCCTACGACCTGCAACAGCTCGGGCGCGCCGAGATCGTGGGGGAGGCCACCCGGGGCGGCGCGCACCCGCGCGAGGGCTGGACGGTGCACCCGCACCTGGAGCTGAGCGTGCCCGTCGCCCGCGCGGTCAACCCGGTCTCGGGCACCAACTGGGAGGGCACCGGCGTCCAGCCCGACGTCCGGTGCGACGCCGACGCGGCGCTCGACCGCGCGCTGTCCCTGGCCGTGGCGCGCCTGGCCTGAGCCCTCGCCACCCGCCGCCCCCCTCGGGCCCGGTGCCTACAGGACGACGAGCAGCTTGGTCCCCGGCACCAACTTCCGGTTGACGGAGGTCGACTGGACGAACACGGTGTACGACGGGTTGTCGCCCGGCTTCACCGTGGCCTCCGCCGCGGGCAGGCCGAGCAGCTGCCGGGCCGCGGGGCCGGAGAACACCCTGCCCGTCATCCGGCCGGTGGCCGGGTCCTTCTCCGCCACGGCGAGCTGCTTGGTGCCCTGGACCTTCTCGCGCTTGGACAGCTCGTAGAAGGCGCAGCCGGTCTTGTACGGGTGCCCGGAGCTGGTGACGAAGTCGCGGATCGGCATCGGCTGGTCGACCGGGACCAGGATGTACTTGCCGGTGTCCAGGGCGTCGAGGTTGGCCTTGACGTCGGCGGTGCTGAGGTCCTGGCCCATGGCGAACAGGTTCCTGGTGCCGCGCACGCCCTGCTCGCGGCCCCGCAGGAAGCTCGTGGCGGCCGACTTGACCGTGCCGATGGCCTCCTCGACGCCCTTGCTGGAGTCCGCGTCCCAGATCGCGATGTTGCCCGCCGGGAAGCCGTACTCCTGAGCGGTGCGCTTGGCCAGGGAGTTCGGGACCAGGATCGCCGACGTCCAGTGGTCGGGGAGACCGTCCATGGCGCCCTGGATGCGCTCCATCCACCCGCGCAGGACGGTGGCGCCCCGGCCGGAGGGCATCCGGGTGTGCATCTGGCCGGTCTCCGAGTAGCCGGAGGCGTTCTCCTCGCCGTCGGTGACGACGACCTGGAGGAACGAGTGCTCCCCGTACCCCTCCCAGATGTTCTTCAGGTCGTCGACGGACTTCACGGCCGCCTCGATCAGCGCCGTCGCGCCGGTGTCGACCTTGTAGAGGCCCCGCAGCGACGGCAGGTGCTTGACGTCCATGTCCCAGACCAGGTTCTGCACCTCGTGGTCGAAGGCGTAGAGGCTGATGCGGGTCTCGTGACCGAGCCGGTCGGACTCCTCCTGAAGCCCCTTCACGAACTCGTCCACCACCCGGACGAGCTGCGCCTCGTGCTGGCGCATCGAGCCGGACTTGTCGACCACCAGCGAGACGTGGTTGACCTTGTGCTTGATCCTGTTCGCAGCCATTGCTTCCGCCCCTTCTCCGACGCCCGTACGGCGTCCCCGGCGCCTCCCCGGCGCCCCTGCAACGTTGATCCCACACTACGAGGGGGGACTGACACCCTGTCCGGGCCTGGACCCGGGCCCGGGGCCGGTGACGGCGGGCCCAGGTTAATAAATGAACCACCATTTACTAACCTGGTACAGTCGGCCCTGAGAGGAGGGATCGATGCCACGACCCCGTGTCACCAGTGACACCGACATCCTTGCCGCCACCGGACGCGCCATCGGCGCCCACGGTCCCGGCAGGCTCACCCTGGCGCAGGTCGGCGCCGAGGCGGGCGTCTCCCCGGCGACCCTGTCGCAGCGCTTCGGGTCCAAGCGGGGCCTGTTGCTGGCGTTCGCCGCGAACGCCGCCGCGGAGGCCGCCGCGCCGTACCGGAGGGCGCGGGCCGAGCACGACTCGCCCCTGGCAGCGCTGCACGCCGTCGCCGAGGAGTTCGCCGGCCTCATGTCTACCCCCGAGGAACTGGCCAACCACCTCGGCATGCTCCAACTCGACCTGTCCGACCCCGAGTTCCGCGCCCACGCCGCCGCGCACACCCACGCGGTGGAGGCGGCCGTGCGGGAACTGCTCACCGAAGCCGTCGCGACGGGCGAGCTCCCGGCCGGCACCGACGTGCCGAGCCTCGCCCGCGCCGTCAAGATCACCACTGACGGCTCCCTGCTGCGATGGGCCCTCACCGGCGACGGCGATCCCGTCGCGCTGCTCCGCGACGACCTCGACCACCTGCTCAGGAGGACCTCATGACCTTCACCGCGACCGTCTTCATCGGCACCAGCCTCGACGGCTACATCGCCCGCCCCGACGACGACATCGAATGGCTGACCTCGCGCGGCGAGAAGGCCGGCGACCTGGGCTTCTTCGAGTTCCTCGACTCGGTCGACGCCGTGGTCATGGGTCGCAACACCTACGACAAGGTGATCGGCTTCGGCGAGGAGAACTGGCACTACGGCGACCGTCACGTGGGCGTCCTGAGCACCACCCTTCCCGAGGACGCCGACCCGCGCGTCACCGTCTACCGCGACCTGGACACCCTCTTCGCCGACCTCGACCGGCGCGGGATCGAGCACGTCTACCCCGACGGCGGGCGCCTCGTCCAGAGCTTCGTCCGCGCCGGTCGCGTCGACGCGTTCGTCATCAGCGTCGCCCCGGTCCTGATCGGGGCCGGCCACCGGCTCTTCGGCGAGCTGACCCACGACGTCCCGCTCCGCCTCGACTCGACTGCCGCCGTCGGAGGCTTCGCCCAACTGCGCTACACCGTGGAGAAGTAGCGGCTCGTCCGGCGCCCGGTCGAACCCGCCCGCCGGGTAGGGTACGTACCTGCCGATCCCGGCAAGTTCCCTCCTCCGCTACCACCTTGACGTTTGGGGCTACGGTGACCCACCATCCGGATTCCGTCGAATCGGCCAGGCAGCTCGCCGTGGGCTGGCGCGCCATGGTGCTCGACCGCGACGCCGGCGCGGACGTGCGGGACCTCCCCGGCATAGCCGTGCGCTGGGCCGACTGCCGGTTCGCGTTCTGGAACTGCGTCACGCTGACCGACGTCGGCGCGGATGCGGAACTCGTCGGGGAACGGCTGCGGCAGGCCGCGGACATCATGCGCGGCAAGGAACACCCGGGATTCCTCTGGCTGTTCGAGGACCTGCTCACCGACGAGGCCCGGGCGGCGCTGCCCACGGCCGCCGACGAGGCTGGCCTCCAGTTCGCCTTCCCCGGGACGGGCATGGCCGGGGACATCCTGCCCGTCCCGGAACCCGTCCACCCCGAACTGACCTTCGTCCGGGTGACGACCGACGAGCACCTGCGGGCCTACGCGGACCTCAACTCCCGTGGCTACGGCTTCCCCCTGGAGGACGGCCGCGACGGACTCCTCGGATCCGCCCTGTGGAAGAAGGGCGTCCACGCCTACCTGGCCCTGCGCGACGGCGTCCCGGTCGCCTGCGCCGGCACCGTGGAAACCGACGGCCGCCTCTTCGTCGTCCTGGTCGCCACCGACCCCCAGTGGCAGCGCCGGGGCTACGGCGAGGCGGTCACCCGCAAGGCCCTCCACGAGGGCGCCCGCGCCACCGGGCTGACCCGCGCCACCCTGCACGCGACCGTCGCCGGAGCGCCCGTCTACCCGCGCATCGGCTTCGAGGCGAACTCGCCGATCCACTTCTACGCCCTGAAGGCCTGACCCACGGGGCGCCTTCGACCCTGCTGCCCGGGCGCTGCCCTGACCTGCGGAGGTGCGACACCGGAACCCTGCCGTCACACTTGAGGTCGTCGGCGCGGCGGGAACGGTGGTCTCCCCTCGCCCGAGGATCGTGTCGGACTGTTCCGGCACGATCCGTCCACGGAAACGGGGTGAACGCGATGCCTCTCGAGGGCGAGTACGAGCCGAGTCCGGCGCAGTGGGTGCGTGAACAGGTCGAGCTGTACGAGAGTTCGGGCGGCACGCAGGGCGCGACGCTCTGGGAGACGGGCCTGCCGGTCGTCATCGTCACGATGCGTGGCGCGAAGAGCGGCAGGATCCGCAAGATTCCGCTGATGCGCGTGGAGCACGAGGGGCGGTACGCGGCGGTGGCCTCGAAGGGCGGCTTCCCGCGCCACCCGGCCTGGTACTTCAACCTCAAGGCCGATCCGCGGGTGGATCTCCAGGACGGCCCCGAGCGCTGGGCCATGACGGCCCGTGAGCTCACCGGGGACGAGAGGGACCAGTGGTGGCGGCGCGCGGTCGCCGCGTATCCGCCGTACGCCGAGTACCAGGAGAAGGCCCACCGCGTGATCCCGGTCTTCGTGCTCGAACCCGAGCACCTGGCCGGGTCGGCGAAGGATCCGGCGCCGGCCAGGAACTGAAGGAACCGAGCCTCGGGGCCCACCCGAACCGGTTGCCGTGCAGACGGCCGGCAACCAGTCGGCCCCGCCGTCCGGCTCGCGTGCCCGTCGCCGACCAGGCGCTACGTTGCGCCTGGTCGGCGACCGGCCGTGCCGTGCCGGCTACCCGACCGCGCGCAGGGCGTTGACGATGCCGAAGCCGTAAAAGCCGTTGACGCGCTCGCCGCCCGCGCAGGTGGCGTCCACGACGCCGTCGCCGTTCCCGTCGTACGGGGTGGCCGGACATCCCGGGTTGTCCGCCTGGGCCTTGAGCAGGGCCCGCAACTGGGCCGGGGTCGCCCGCGGGTGGGCGGACTTCAGCAGTGCGGCCACACCGGAGACGTGGGGCGTGGCCATGGACGTGCCCTGCTGGTAGCCGTACTGGTTGTTCGGCAGCGTCGACAGGATGCCGCCCTCCTTGGACGGGGTGTCCGCGGCCTGGTACATGTCGCCGCCCGGCGCCGCGACGTCGATGACGCCGAGGCCGTAACTGGAGTAGTACGACTTCGTGTTCCTGGCGCTGGTCGCGCTGACCGTGACGACGCCGGGCAGTTGTGCGGGCAGTTGCCGGCAGGTGTGCGGGTCGACCGTCCGGTTCGTCGGGGTGGAGTCGTTGGGGCTGCGGCGGTCGGTGACGGCGTCGGAGTCCAGGTCGTGGTTGGAGTTGGCCGCCCCGGCGACGTTGAGGGTGCCCTGACGCTGTGCGTAGAGCTGGGCGCGGTCGACCGCGTCGACGATGGCCTTCTGGTCGGGGTCGTCCAGGCAGTTGTACTGCCACGGGTCCACGTAGTAGCTGTTGTTGGTGATCTGTACGCCGTGGTCGGCGGCGAACACGAAGGCGCAGACGACGCTTTCGGCGTAGATCAGCTGGCGCGGGGTGGGCTGGGAGACCGTGATGCCGGAGACCCGCACGCCGGGTGCCACGCCCGCGACGCCGATGCCGTTGCGGGCCGCGGCTATCGTGCCCGCGACGTGTGTGCCGTGGAAGTGGTCCGGAGTCGCCGGCCGCCAGGAGCCGTACGTGGTGTCGGCCTTGCCGCTGACGCAACTCGCGGACTGCGACGGGGAGAAGTTCGCGGCGAGGTCCGGGTGGGTGTCGTCGACGCCGGTGTCTATCACGGCGACCGTGACGTCCCTGCTGCCCGGGTCGATCTCCGCGGCCTTGTCCGCGCCGATCGCCCGCAGGTCCCACTGATCGGCTTCGAGGGGTTCGGTGCCGGCGCCGGAGGCCTGCCCGATCCTCGTGGCCCCGGCCTCGGAGAGGTACCGCACCGCACCGTCGCCGGTCGTGCCCGCCGCGCTCAGCGGTGCGGTCCGCGTGGCACCCGCCGACCGCACTCCGCGCACCGCGCGCAGCCGCTCGCCGAAGCCGGGGTCGGCCGAGTGGGCGACGATGACGCCGATCCTGTCGTAGGTGACGACGACGGTGCCGCCGGCCGCGGTGACGGCCCGCTGCACCGCGGCGATCGTGTGACGGTCGGTTTCGGTGTTGATCACGTACGCCAGGGAGTTCGGGTCCTCGGCCTGCGCGGCGGACGGTATTCGGGGCGTTGCCGAGGCCGAGGCGGGGAGGAGTCCGAGCGAGGCGGTCAGCGACAGCACGATCGGTACGGCCAGGCCGAGCCGGAGTAAGGAACGTCGTCGAGCCATGTGGTCTCCGCATCATCCGTGTGGGGCCGGCCCGGTGACAGTGTGTCGGCCGGGCCGGGAGAGAACGGGTGGTACGGGAGTGAAGCTATCCCGCCGCCTCGCCGACCATCAATGACCCGGTGCTGACTTGATCGGACCCGCGACGGACCCGCGGCGGACCGGGATGGACGGAGACGGACGATCCAGGCCCTCGCCCAGGCCCGCGAGCAGGCGGAGTCCCTCCTCGGCGGGGCTGCCGGGGGCGGCGGACAGCACCAGGAGTTCGATGCCCGATTCGTCCGGCAGCGCGAAGTTCTCCTGGTGCAGTTCCAGCAGCCCGACCATCGGGTGCCGGTAGGCCTTGCGTCCGTGGGTGCGGGCGCGCACGTCCGCGCGGGCCCAGAGACGGCGGAAGCGCTCGCTGCCCATCGCCAACTCGCCGATGAGGGAGGTGAGTTGGGGGTCATCGGGGTACTGGCCGGCGGCCAGGCGCAGGTGGCCGACCACGTCGAGGGTGCAGGCCTCCCAGTCCGCGTAGAGGCCGTGCTCGGCTTCCTCGAGGAAGATGTGCCGGGCGGTGTTCAGGCCCGGCGTCGGGCGGCCGAGGAGGAGTCCGGCGAGGCGGTTCGCGGCGAGGACGTCCAGGCGGTGGTTCATGATCAGCGCGGGGGCGTCGGCGACCAGGTCGAGGACGCGCAGCAGCTCCGGCCGGACCCGGCCGCCCGGGGTCCTCGCGCGGCGGCGGGGCTGCCGCGCGAGGCGGTGGAGGTGCCCGCGTTCGGTCTCGTCGAGGTCCAGGACGCGGGCGAGCGCGTCGAGCACCTGCTCGGAGGGCTGGGTCGCGCGGCCCTGCTCCAGGCGTACGTAGTAGTCGACGCTGACGCCGGACAGGTGCGCGACCTCCTCGCGGCGCAGCCCGTCGACCCGTCGGCGGCTGTCGGCGGGGATGCCGACGGCCGCCGGATCGACCCGGGAACGCCGGGTCCGCAGGAAGCCCGCAAGATCGTCCATGCCCTCCAGTATGGCGTCGGCCGCGCCCGCGAGGGTGGTCCTGCCGGTACCAGGAAGTCCGGTCCGACGGAAGCGGCGCCCCTGAACGCCGGGCGCCGCGGCGTCCAGGATCGAAGGCGTCCAGGGTCGAAGGAATCCGATCCGAACCATCCGAACCATCCGAACCGTCCGATCCCGAGGAGTTCCCGTGAAGACGCTGATCGTCCACGCCCACCCGGAGCCGAAGTCGCTCAACAGCTCGCTGAAGGACCTCGCGGTCTCCACCCTGGAGAGCGCCGGCCACGAGGTCCGGGTGAGCGATCTGTACGCGATGAACTGGAAGGCGGTCGTGGACGCCGCGGACTACGGCCCCGAGGCGTCGAGCCCGCTGAGGGTCGCCCGGGACTCGGGCCGGGCCTTCGAGGCCGGCACGCTCTCCCCGGACGTCCTCGCCGAGCAGGAGAAGCTGCTGTGGGCCGACACGGTCGTCTTCCAGTTCCCGCTGTGGTGGTACACGATGCCCGCGATCCTCAAGGGCTGGGTGGACCGGGTGTTCACCCACCGCTTCGCGTACGGCGTCGGCGAGCACAGCGACACCAAGTACGGCGAGCGCTTCGGTGAGGGCACCCTCGCGGGCAGGAAGGCCCTGCTGTCGGTGACCGTCGGCGGCCCGCGGTCGCACTACGCCGCTCGCGGGATCAACGGCCCCATCGACGATCTGCTGTTCCCGTTCCAGCACGGCGTCCTCTACTACCCGGGCATCGAGGTGCTGCCGCCGTTCGTGCTGTACGGCACCGACCGGATGACCGACGAGGACTACCCGGACGTCGCCAGGGCCTGGCAGCGGCGCCTGCTCACCCTGGAGACGACCGAGCCGATCGCGTTCCGGCGGCAGAACTTCGGCGACTACGAGATCCCCTCGCTGCACCTGAAGGAGGGGCTGGAGGCCGCGGGCCGCACGGGTTTCGGGCTGCACGTGCGCGGCTGACCGCGGTCGCGGTGCCGGGCCGCGGCCGCTCAGGCCCGGCGGTCGGCCATGGCGTCGCCGACGAGGGCGGCGAGTTCGAGGTATTCGAGGAGGGCGCGGGGGCGTAGGCCGGCGGGGGTCGCCCGGGAGTGGGCGGGGAGGGTGAGGGCGCCGCGGCAGCGGGTGCGGAAGTGGGGGAGGAGGTCGCGGTCGGCGATCGGGCGGTCGGTGGGCGGGGCGGGGGTGAAGGCGGCGGCGGCCCCGCGGACCAGGCCGTCGTGGCCGAGGGCGCTGAGGTGGTCGAGGAGGGTGTCGGCGGTGCGGGCCCCGGTGGCGGAGGCCTGGGCGCAGAGGACGAGGTGGTCGGCGTGTTCCGCGGCGGCGAGCTGGACCTCGGCCGGTGCGCCCGTGGTGTCGGCGAGGACGACCGGATAGTGGCCGCGGGCCTCGCCGAGGGCCTCCCGCAGTGCGGTCGGGTCCGGCCGGACGGACCGCAGGACGAGCCGGCCGCCGGTGCGGCACTCGCTGCCGGCGGGCCCGGTGGTGGAGACGACGAGGACCGGGTCGGCGCGGTGTTCCGCGAGCAGGGTGCCGAGGACGGCGGCGACCCCGTCGGCGGTGCCGCCGAGGACGGCGGTGCGATGGCAGTCCCGTAGCGGCACCCGGATGCGTTCGAGCAGGCGTTGCCGCCGGGTCTCCCCGCCGCCGGGGAGGGCGAGCCGCCGGGTGCGCGGACGGTCCGTCCCGGAGCGCAATACGGGTGACTCGGAGGGTGCGGGCGGCGCGGGTGGCGCGGCCGGCGCGGGCAGTGCGGGCAGTGCGGACGGTACGGGCGGCGTGAGCGGTACGGGCGGTACAGGCGGTACGGGAGGCGCGGCCGGTGCGGGCAGCGGGCCGGGAGCGGTCCGGGCGGTGCCGCCCCCGGCGGGCGGCTCCGTCGCGGGGACCGCCGGTCGCGGTGCGGCCACGGTCGCTTCGGCGGTCGACACCCGGGTGAACAGCTGCCGTTCGGCGGCCGGGATCAGCACGGTGCCGAGCGGGTCGAGCGGGCGCCGGGGCAGGAGGGCGACCGGCTCGGGCCAGGCGGCCGGCGAGTAGTCGGGTGCGGCCGGGGTGGTGCCGCCCGTGCCCGCGGTGCCGTCGGAGAAAGCCATCGGATGACCTCCCGGTCCAGGGTGCGTCGGACCGGTGCCTCCGGTTCGGCCGGCCCGTACAGCCGGGAGTACGGGTGAAGGAGTCCTTCCGGTTCACTGAACCGCTCGTGGCGGAGGGCCCGTTGAGCGGGGCAGGGCGCACCGGGCGCCCCCTGTGATCGGGAGGGGCCGCATCGAAAAACCCTCCGCCCGAGCGGCTACCGATGGGTACCGTCATTCGGTGGCACCCGGCGCCCGTCGAGTGCCACCGAGTCGGAAGGAGCGTGAGTCCCGTGAACGGGACGGGGGAGGGACGCGGTATGGCCGCGGACGGACCGGAGGCGCGGGAGTTCGTCGCGGCCCTGGTGCGGTCCGGGGCGCCGAGCGTCGCCGGGCCGGCCGGGCTGGCGGTGCCCGAGGCGGCGGCGGAGGAGGTGATCGCGCTCGCCCGGCGGTTGGCGCTGCGCGCCGTGCCGGAGGGGCGGCTGTGGCCGCGGCCCGCACCGGGGCTGTTGGGCATGGCGACGGCGCTGGTGGTGGACGAGCACCCGTCGGCGCCGCGCTGGTCGGCGGCGGAGCGGCAGCGGCTGGCGACCTGGGTCGCGATGCTGATCGAGCACCGGGGCGAGGACGGGGTGCGGGAGCTGCTCCGGGCGCTCGCCGGGGGCTGACACCGGCGGGCCGTACGGCGCCCGGCGGGGGGGCCGGGCGCCGTACGGCGACGTCGGAAGGGGCCGCGGCTCACGGCCGCTAACGACCGGCCAACGGTCGCCGGCGCCCGCCAACGGTGGCACCCGGGGCCGGGTCGAGTGCTCCGGACCGAGGCGTTGGCGGATCCTTGGTGCGGACTTGGCGGCCTCCGGCAGTGTGCTGTCGCAGCCACCGCCGGGGTGTCCGGTCGGTGCCCAGCATGTCCTGCCCGTGCTGCGCCCCCTGCCCGACCTGAGAGGTAGCGCGTGTCGATGCCGTCCGTCGCCCAGCCCACGTCCGTCACTCCGCCGTCCGAGGGTCCGGCGGCCGCGCCGGAGGGCGCCGCCGCCCCGGCCCGGCCGACCCTCGACCCGGACACGCTCGCCGAGATCCACCGGCTGCACGGCGGCTACCTGCTGCGCGCGCTGCTGCGGGCCACCGGCGGGGACCGCGGCAAGGCCGAGGACATCCTCCAGGAGACGCTGCTGCGCGCCTGGCAGCACCCGGAGGCGCTGGCCGCCGGGCCGGAGGCGAGCCGGCCGTGGCTGTTCACGGTCGCCCGGCGGATCGCGATCGACCACTACCGGATGGCCGCCGCCCGCGCCAAGGAGGTGATCGGCGAGCCGGTGGAGGACAAGCCGGTCGCCGACGACCCGTACGAGCGGGTGGTGGTGGCCCGGGACATCGCGCTGGCGCTGCGCCGGGTGCAGAAGCACCACCGCGAGGTGCTGGTCGAGCTGCACCTCAAGGACCGCTCGGTGCTGGAGGCCTCGGCCCGGCTGGGGGTGCCGCCGGGGACGGTCAAGTCCCGCAACTTCTACGCGATCCGGGCGCTGCGCCCGGTGCTGGCGGCGGAGCACGGGTACGCCCCGGCGGAGCGCGGGACCGCCTCGGCCGCCGGCTGACGGCGCGGCGGTAGGGCGGTTGAGGCGGCTCCGGCTGCCCGGGCCGCCCGTCCGCCCCGGGCCGCTCGCCCGTCCGGGTCCGCGCGGGTTCAGCCGTCCGTCGGACGCTGACCGGTACGGAGGTTGAGCGACTCCTCCAGGCTGGTGGTGAACTCGCTGAGGTACCCCGCCTGGCGGTCGTGCGAGCGGAAGCGGTCGAGCGCCGTGCGCAGCCGGCCGCGCACCTCCTGCTCCCGGCCCCGCGCCAACAGGTGGGCGGCGTAGGACTGTTCGGCCACCGCGTGCAGGTACAGCAGGCCGGCCTCCTCGCACGCGGCGAGCAGCCGGTGCCAGACGAGGTCGGCGGCGTCGTCGCGGACGGTCGGCGCGAGGGCCTGCGCCTCGGTCAGCAGCGACCACAGGTGGACCTGGGTGACGGGCGTGGGCGGCAGCAGCTCGCGGGCCTCGCGGGACCGGCGCTGGGCGCCCTCCCGGTCCCCGACGGCCAGGCTCACCCAGCCCTGGTGCACCTTGGCGTCGACCAGCCGGCGGCGGTCGCCGGACTCCAGCGCGAGCGCGGTGGCGGAGGCCGCCAGCCGCGCGGCCTCGGCGGAGTGGCCGAGCATCGCGGTGACCAGCGCCAGCGTGGCGAGCGCCCGGACGCGGGCGGACGCGGCCGTGGGCCCGGCCGCGGACTCGGCGGCGGCCACCGCCCTGCGGGCCGCCTCCGCGGACTCCTGACGGCGTTCCAGCGCGACCAGCGCCTGCGCCCGGCAGTTGAGCAGCAGCGCGACCGCGACCGGGTCGCCGCACCGTTCGGCCGCCGCCTGCCCCAGCCGGGCGCAGGTGAGCCAGTCGGTGAAGCGGCTGGCGCCGTAGTAGAGCGAGCCGCAGGTCAGCGCGAGCCGCCAGGCGCGGTCCGGGTCGGTGTCGGGGGACGCGATCAGCGCGGAGACCGCCGGTTCCTCGGCGTCGAACCAGTCGAGCGCGGTGCGGATGTCGACGGCGGCCGGTACGGCCTGGGCCGGACCGGAGGGTGGGGCGGTGTCCTCCTGGCCGGGGTCGAGGAAGGCGCCGCAGTGTCGCAGGGACGCCAGGTAGTGGTCGGCCAGGCGTTCGCGGAGCAGCCGCCGGTGCCGTTCGGGCCGTTCGGCGAGCAGTCCGGCGCCGTACAGCCGGATGAGGTCGGTGCGGGCGTGGCGGCCGGGAGCGGTGCCGGTGAGCAGGTGGTGGGAGGCCAGTTCGCCGAGCGCCCGGTGGGCGGTGGCGGTGGCACCCCCCAGCAGCGCGGCGCTCGCCGGGGTGTCCACCTCGCGGCCGGGGTGGGCGGCCAGCGCGGCGAGCAGCTCGGCGGCGGGTGCCGAGAGCCGGCGGTGGGTCAGCCGGAGCCGGGCCGTGACGGAGAGGGTGCCGTCGGCGTCCAGGACGGCCAGCCTGGTGCGCTCGTCGGCGAGTTCCGCGACCAGCTCCGCGATCGTCCAGTCCGGCCGGGCGGCCAGCCGGGCGGCGGCGATCCGCAGGGCGAGCGGCAGGTGGTCGCAGAGCCCGGCGAGCCTGGCGGCGGCCCCGGGCTCGGCGCGCACCCGCTCGGGCGTCAGGGCGCGTTCCAGCAGGTGCAGGGCGTCGTCCTCGGGCAGTGCGGCCAGGCGCAGCAGGGTGGCGCCCTCCAGGGCGACCAGGCCCTCCAGGGGGCCCCGGCCGGTGACCACGGCGGTGCCGGCCGGGCCGGCGGGCAGCAGGTCGGCGACCTGGTCGGCGTCGTCGGCGTCGTCCAGCAGGACCAGCAGCCGCCGGCCCCGGGTGCGCTCGCGGTAGAGCGCGGCCCGGTCGGCGCGCCCGGCGGGGATGCCGTCCTCCGGGACGCCGAGCGCGCGCAGGAAGCCGGCCAGCACGGCCTCGGGCCGGGCCGGGCCGCCCGGTGCGGACGGTCCGTCCGGGGTGAGGCCGTGCAGCTGGGCGTGGAGCAGGCCGTCCGGGAACCGGTCGGCGCCCCGGTGCGCCCAGGCGGTGACCAGCGCGCTCTTGCCGACTCCGGCCGGGCCCACCACCAGCACCGGGCCGTCCCCGGCGCGGCCGGGCCCGCAGGCCCGGTCCAGACGGGCCAGGTCGGTGGTGCGTCCGACGAAGTCCGGGTGGCGGCGGGGGAGCCGGCGCGGGACCGCCGGAGGCTGCGGCACCGGTTCGGGGGCCGGGGAGGCGAGCGGCAGCGGCTCCACCGTACGGTCGTCGGCCAGCACCTCGGCGAGCGCCGCCCGCAGCGCCGGGCCGGGGTTGATGCCGAGTTCGTCGTCCAGCCGCACCCGGGCCTGGTGGTAGGCGGTCAGCGCCTCGGCGGGCCGTCCCGCCTGGTGCAGGCAGCGCATCAGCAGCGCCACCAGTTCCTCGCGCAGCCCGTCCGCCCGGACGCCCTGCTCCAGCAGCGGCACGGCCGACGCCCCGGCGCCCTGGCTCAGCCGCAGCCCGGCCCAGCGGAGCAGGGCGGCGGTGCGGGACTGCTTCAGCCGGTCCACCGCGGCGGTGCGGAGCGGGGTGTCGGGCAGGTCGGCCAGCGCCTCGCCGCGCCACAGCCGCAGCGCCTCCTCCAGCAGCGCCACCGCCGCGGCGCAGTCGCCGAGCCCGGCCTGCCGGTCGGCCGTGCCGGTGAGCTCCTCGAAGCGCAGCGCGTCCACCGCGCCGGCCGGCCCGGCCAGCAGGTAGCCGGAGTCCCGGGTGTGCAGCTCGAACGGGGTGCCGGCGAGCACCTTGCGCAGCGCGGCGACGTGCCCCTGCACGGCCGCCCGCGCGCTCGGCGGCGGCTGCTCGTCCCACAGCAGCTCGCACAGCTGGTCCACGGTGACCAGGTGCCCCAGCCGCAGCGCCAGCAGCGCCAGCACGGCCCGCCGCTGCGCGCCCGCCACGCTCGCGAAGCCCGCTGCCCCGACCCGCAGCTCCACCGGCCCGAGCAGCCGAATCCGCACCAGTACCCCCACCTCACCGCAAACCGCGCATCGCACCCGAAGCGACCCTCGGGCCTCGGGGTGGAGCAGTGTAGTGCGAGAACATGTCCGGTCCGCGCAGGTCGGCTGCTCCTGCCCTCGAATAACGTCCGGCGGCGGCCGGCGGTTGCACCGGCGGGCGAGCGGGCAGGCGGGCGTGGGGCGGGCAGGCGTGGGGCGGGCGGCCGGGCAGGCGGACCGGACGACCGTGTCGGACCGCCCCGGTACGGTGCCCGAGGAGGCGCCCGGCCCGGTGGGGAGGCCCCGGCCGGGCGAGGAGCGCCTGGTCGGACCTATCCTCGATCCGGCCGGGGAGTCGATGGTGGGGAGGGGAACGGGCGCGTGCACATCGATCTGCTCGGACCGGTGGTGGTGCGGCGGGAGGACGGGACGGCGGTGACGCCCTCGGCGCCCAAGCGCCGGGCGCTGCTGAGCGCGCTCGCCGTCCAGCTGAACCGGACGGTGACCACCGAGGAGCTGATCGAGCTGGTCTGGGAGGGCTGCGCGCCGCCCACCGCGCGGGCCGCCCTGCAGGGCCACGTCGCGGCGCTGCGCCAGCTGATGGACGGCACCGGGCTGGAGCTGGACACCCGCGGGTCCGGCTACCTGCTGGCCGGCGAGCCCGACCGGATCGACGTGCTGCGCTTCGGCCGGCTCTGCGAGCAGGCGGGCGTGCTGCTCCCCGACCCCGCCACCCCGGCCGGCCCGCCGGACGGCGCCTCGCCGGACCCGGCACTGCCGCTGCTGCGCGCCGCGCTGGACCTGTGGCGCGGCCCGGCGCTCGCCGACTGCGGCTCCGCCCTGCTGCGCGAGCGGACGCTCCCGTACCTGACCGACCTGCGGCTGGGCGCCCTGGAACGGCTGGCCGACGGCCTGCTCCGGGCCGGCCGGGGCGGCGAGCTGGCCGCCGAGCTCGCCGAGGCGGCCGACGGACACCCCGCCCGGCAGGCGCTGGCCGCCCGGCTGGTGCGCTGCCTGGAGCAGGACGGGCGCGGCGCCGAGGCGCGGGAGCGCTACGAGCGCGCGGTGGCCCGGCTCAGCTGGCCGCCCGGTCCGGAGCTGCGCCGGGCCGGCGAGCAGTCCGGCGCCCGGCTCGCCGCCGACCGCCGGTTCGTCGGCCGGAACGCCGAACTCGCCCGACTCGATCAGGCGTTGCCCGCGGCGCGGGACGGCCGCCCGATCCTGGTCACCGGGCCCGCCGGGGTCGGCAAGACCAGCCTGGTCCGGCAGTGGACGGCCCTGCGCGGCGACGCCTACTTCCCGGACGGCGTCCTCCGCGCCGAGCTGAACGGCTTCGGCCCGGACGGGCCGCGCGAACCCGCCGAGGTGCTGGGCGAGTTCCTCACCGCCCTCGGCGTCGCCCCGGACGCGCTGCCGGCCGACCCCGAGGACCGGGCCCGCCGCTACCGCGAACTGGTCGGCGGCCGCCGGATGCTGGTCGTCCTGGACGACGCCGCCTGCTACGAGCAGCTCGCCCCGCTGCTGCCCGACCCGCCGGCCACCGACAGCGAGCCCGCCCCGGTCACCGTCGTCACCAGCCGCAGCCGGCTGCGCCACGTGCTGGTCCGCGCCGGCGGCATCCCGCTGCCGCTGGGCGTGCTCGGCCCCGACGAGGCCGTCGCCCTGCTCGCCCGCACCCTCGGCGCGGAGCGTACGGCCGGTGAGCCGGAGGCCGTCGCCGAACTCGCCGAGCGCTGCGACCACCTGCCGCTCGCGCTGCGGCTGGCCGCCGCCCGGCTGGCCGCCCGGCCCGACTGGTCCGTGGCCGACCTCGCGGCCGAACTCGCCGACGGGCAGACCGGCCTGACCGCCCTCTCCGGCACCGGCACCGCCCGCGGCCCGCTCGGCCTCACCACCGCGCTGGACCGGACGTACCGCACGCTGGCGCCGGACGCCGCCCGGCTGTTCACCCTGCTCGGCCTTCACCCCGGCGCGGAGATCGGCTCCGACACCGCCGCCGCCCTCGCCGACCTCCCGCCCGCCGCCACCCGCACCCTGCTGACCCGCCTCGACGCCGTCCACCTGCTGGAGGAGACCAGCCCCGGCCGGTACGCCCGGCGCGAGCTGGTGCGCCGCCACGCCGCCGCACAGGCCGCCGAACTCGCCTGTGACGACCGGTACCTGGCCCTCGACCGGCTGATCGCCCACTACCTCGACGTCACCGCCGGCTGGACGGCCGAGGGCGGCGCCGCGGCCGACGGCGAGGCACGGGCAGCCGACGGCGAGGCCCGGGCGGCCGCCTGGTTCCGCCGCGAGGAGAGCGCCCTGCGTGCCGTGGTGCTCTGCGCCGAGCAGAAGGGCCGGGCCGCCGCGGCCTGGCAACTCGCCCACCGGGTCAGCCTGTTGTATGAGGCCACCGGCCACGACCGGGCGCACTGGCGGGCCGTGGTGGAGGCCGGGCTGAGCGCCGCGTACGCGGAGCGGGACGAGGCGGCGGTCGCCCGGCTCGCCACCGACCTCGCCGTCCTGCACGTCGACCGCGCCGCCCACCGCACCGCCGCCGACACCCTGGAGCGGGCCGTCGAGGCCGCCGACCGGGCCGGCGACGCGGTGCTGCGCCACCACTGCCGCAGCCGGGTGGCCGCCGCCCTGCTGCGGACCGGCCGGTACGAGCGGGCGCTGCCCATGCTCGGCGACCTGGTGGCCGCCGCCCGCACCCCGGCCACCGACCACCTGCTGGTCCGCTCGCTCACCGACCTCGCCGACGCACTGGTCCTGGCCGGCGATCCCGGGCCCGCCCTGCGCCACGCCGACGAGGCGGTGCGCGCCGCCACCACCCGCTCCGGCGGCGCCGAGGCCGTCCTCGCCACCCACAGCCGGGCCCGCGCCCTGCACGCCCTCGGCCGCCGGGACGCCGCGCTCTCCTCGGCCCGGCTCGCCGTCGCCCTCGGCCGCACCGTCGGCGACCCGGCCCTCGAAGCCCGCTCCCACGGCCTGCTCGCCGACCTGCTGGACGCCCTCGGGCGCACCGTGGAGGGTGCGGAAGCGAGACGGCTGGCCTGAGTCCCGGTCGGCCGCGGGTGGCGGAAAACCGCTGTTCGACCAGCGGAACCACAGGCGGAACTATCGGCGGTTCGACTCCCGCAGAAACCGCCCCCGCCCGGCCGTCCCGCCCGAGTGCGACCCTCCTGACCTGGGCGGATACCCTGAGGGAGGGCAGGGTACGAGGAACCTGTCCGGCCGGGCATACTTCTGCCTGGGACGAACCGCCGGAGACGACTCCAGGCAGAAGTGCGGAACTGCGCAGGACCGAACGAGTGGGGGCGGGGCATGACGGCCGGGGCCGGCACGGACACGGACACGGACATGGACACGAACGGGTTCAGCCGTCTGCTGGCCGGGCACCGGGTGGCGGCGGGGCTGACCCAGGAGGAGCTCGCCGCGGCGGCCGGGGTCAGCCTGCGCGCCCTCGGGGACATGGAGCGCGGCCGCACCCGCGGACCGCAGCGGCGCACCGTACGGGCCCTGGCCGAGGCGCTCGGGCTGGACGGCCCGCAGGCGGAGGCGCTGGACCGGGCCGCCCAGTCCGGACGCCCGCGCGGGGTGCGGCCGGGCCCGGCACCCGCCGGGAGTCCCGCCCGGCCCCGCCGCTCCGCCCCGCGCGAGAACGCCGTCGGCGAGAACGCCACCGGCCGGCCCGCCGAAGGCCGGGACACCGCCGGCCCGGACACCGCCGGCCCGGACGCCCCGCCGGCGATCCCCGTCGAGGCCGAGCAGAGCGCCCTCGCGCTGCCCCGCGACATCGCCGACTTCACCGCCCGCGAGGAGGCCCTCGCCCTGCTCGCCCGGATGGCCGAGGACGAGCGTCCGGCCCACCCGCGCGTGGTGCTGATCAGCGGTCAGCCCGGCCTCGGCAAGACCTCCTTCGCCCTGCACGCCGCCCACGCCCTGGCCGAACACTTCCCGGACGGTCAGCTCTCCCTGGACCTCGGCGGCATGTCCCCGCAGCCGCTGCCCGCCCGCGACGCGCTCGGCCAGGTGCTGCGCGCCCTCGGCGTCGCCGACGCCGCGGTGCCCGCCGGGACGGAGGAGCGGGCCGGGCTCTACCGGGCGCTGGTCCGCGAACGGCGGCTCGTGCTGGTGCTGGACAACGCCGCCGACGAGAGCCAGGTGCGCCCGCTGCTGCCCGGCTCCGGCCCGGCCGTGACCATCGTGACCAGCCGCAACGTGCTGCCCGGCCTGGAGTCGGTGCACCGGCTGAACCTGGACGTGCTCTCCCCGGCCGAGGCGGCCGGCCTGCTGGCCCGGATCGCCGGCCGGGAGCGGATCGAGGCCGCGCCCGACGCCACCGCCGAGCTGGCCAGGCTCTGCGGCTACCTGCCGCTCGCGCTGCGGATCGCCGGGCAGCGGCTGGTCGCCCGCCCGCAGCAGCCGGTCGCCCACCTGGTGCGCCAGCTCGCCGCCGAGGAGAACCGGCTGGACCTGCTGGAGACCGGCGACCTGGCCGTCCGCCCGGCCTTCGAGCTGTCCTACCGGCGCCTGCCGGTGGAGTCCCAACTCATCCTCCGCCGCTGCGCGTTGACTGCGGGGAAGGACTTCACCGCGGAGATCGCCGCGGCGTACGCGGGCCGGTCGGCGGCCCGCACCGAACTGGTGCTGGAGCAGCTCGTCGACGCCGGACTGATGCAGGCGGCCACCCCGGACCGCTACCGGCTGCACGACCTGGTGCGGCTCTACGCGGGCGAGCGGCTGGCCGCCGACGAGACCGCCGAGGAGCTGGCCGAGGCCCGTACCCGGGCGGGCCGCTGGATCCTCGGCCGGGCGGCCGAGTTCGGACTGCGGTTCGACCCCGACCACGCCACGGACGGCGCCGGCACCGGCGGCTCCGCCCCCGCGCACCTCACCGAGGCCGCCGCCTGGCTGGAGTACGAGCACCCGGAGTGGCTGGCCGCCCTGCACCAGGCGCAGCGGGCCGGCCGGTACCGGGAGGTGGTGGACACCGCCGAGGCGATGCACTGGTTCTCCGACCGGCTGCTGAGCTGGGGCATCTGGGCCGAGGTGTTCCAGCTCTCGGCGGACGCCGCCCGCGCGATCGGGGACACCCGGGTCGAGGCGGTGCACGTCAACTATCTGGCCTGGACGTACGTCACCTGCCTGCACCGCTACCAGCGCGGCATCGAACTGGCCACCGAGGGCCTGGAGTTGGCCCGCGCGGTGGGGGACCGGGAGCAGCAGGGCTGGGCGCTCACCTACCTCGCCTCGGGCCTGCGCTACCTCCAGCGGCACCGCGAGGCGACCGACGCCTTCCACCGGGCGGCCGACGCCTTCGCCGACGTCGCCAGCCGCTCGGCGATGATCGGCCGGCTGGTCACCCTGCGGGGCGCCGCCAACTGCCTGCGCGAGTCCGGCCGGGCCGAGGAGGCGGTGGAGTCGCGCCGGCGGGCCCTGGCCGGGGCGCTGGAGCTGGTGGAACGCTGGTCCTCGCCGCTGATCCACCTGCTGGCGGCCATGACCGCGCACGAACTCGGCCTTGACCGCGCGGCGTTGAAGCGCTGGCCGGCCGCCGAGAAGGCCTACCGGCAGGCCCTGGTGCACTTCGAGGCGGTGGGCCGCCCGGACAGCATGACCAAGACGCTGACCGAACTGGGCACCGCGCTGATCGAGCAGGGCCGCGCCGAGGAGGCCCGCGAGCTGCTCACCGAGGCGCTCACCGACCTGAGCGCGGAGGGCCCCCGCTCGGCGGGCGCCCGGCACTGACCGGCGTCGCACGAGCACCGCGCCGCACGGGGATCGTCCCCCACGAGGACCCGCCTCATGAGGACCGCCCCGCACGACGACCGCGCCCGCCCCCGGTCGGAACCGGGGACGGGCGCGGCGGGGAGGGCCGGACGGCCGGTCAGATCCGGGTGTCCTCCACCACGGGCAGCGAGTTCACCGGCAGCGAGCCGACCGGCAGCGAGTCGGCCGGGGCCGAGGACGGCGCGAAGGCCGTCCGCGGGGCGACGGTGGGCTGCTTGCCGCAGAAGGCCGGCTCCAGGGTGTTCATCAGCCCCTGCGTCACCGCGCCGTTGTTGGAGGCGTTGGCGAAGACCACCACGCTGCGCCGCCCGTCCGGGGTGGTGAAGGACTGGCTGTTGAAGCCCTGCACGATGCCGCCGTGGCCGTACACGTCCCCGCAGGAGAGCGAGATGCGGCGCAGGCCCAGACCGTAGGAGATCTTCGCGGTGGGCGTGGGCAGGGCGGCGGTCATCTGCTGGAGCGAGGCGTCCGAGACGAGCCCGCCGTTGCCGCCGGCCATCAGCGCGGAGAGGAAGCGGTCCATGTCCTCGGCGGTGGAGATGACGGCCCCGGCGCTCCACACCCAGGAGCCGGTCTGCTCGGTGGAGTCCAGCAGCGGCTTGGTGCGGTCGTCGTTGGTGAGGTAGCCGGTGACGTGGGCGCCGAGGATCTCCCGGTCGGGCACGACGAAGGAGGTCTTGCGCAGGCCGAGCGGCTGGATGATCCGCTCGTTCAGCACCTCCGGGAACGGCTGGCCGGTGAGGTGCTCGACGGCCAGGCCCATCAGCACGTAGTCGGTGTTGGAGTAGGAGTAGCGGCTGCCGGGGGTGTACTGCAGGCCGTGCTTGACCGACATCGCCACCAGCTCGCGCGGGTCGTACACCGTGCTGCGGATGCGCGCCTCGAACGCGCTGGTGGTCTCCTCGCCGGCCTGCTCCAGCAGGTCGTTGGTGTGGTCGAAGATCCCGGCCCGGTGCTCCAGCACCTGGCGGCCGGTCATGGTCCAGCCCTCCGGCAGGGTGCCCTCGGGCAGGTACTCCCGCAGCGGCCGGTCGAGGTCGATCCGGCCCTCCTGCGCCAGCTGCATCACGAGAACGGCGGCGAACATCTTGCTGTTGCTGCCGACCCGGTACCTCCACGAGGAGTTCATCGGAGTCCCGTCCAGGTCGGCCAGGCCGACGCTGACCGAGCGGGTCCGCTCGGTGCTGCCGTGGTCGCGGATCACCGCGAAGGCACCCGGGGCGCCGGCCGTGGTGGTGGCCTGGAGGGCGGCGCGCACACCGGCGAGGTCGGGGGCGGTCGCGTCGGTGGTGTCCTGGCCGGCGGCCGCGGCGGGCAGTGCACCGGCCGCCACCAGGACGGCGCCGGCGGCGGCTACCGCGAGCGGACGCAGAAGGCTGGTCTTCGCCATGTTCCTCGGTTCTCTCGTCAGCTGACGCGGTGTCCGACCGCGCCGTTCGAAGATCACTATCACCGGCCCGGGCGGTCGATGGCAATGTGAACCGGTTCGCCCGCATTTCCCGTTGTCGATGGTGATTTCGACGGTCTCACCGTCCGTTTCCCGCTCCGGGGCCAAGGTTTCACCTGCAGACGGCTACCCGAGTCAAGCGGCACGCCTCATGCTGTTCGGGCGCCGCCGCGCACTCCGGTGCGCTCGTCCCACCGGCTTCCCCCTCACCGACCACGGAGCTTCCCCTCCCGACGGCAGGCACCTCCGCCCCTCGCCCGGCTTGCCGGGTCGTCTCCTACCCGAGGAATTGTCATGACTTCGTCCACGAAGCCCCTGAGCCCCCGCTCCCGCCGGACCGCGACCGCGATCGGCTCCGCCGTCGCCCTGGCCGCCGCCTCCGCCGGCCTCTGGGCCGCCACCGCCCCCACCGCCCAGGCCGCCGCGCTGCCCACGCCCGACCACATCGTCGTCGTGGTGATGGAGAACCACGCCTACACCCAGGTCATCGGCAGCAGCAGCGCACCGTACATCAACAACACCCTGAAGGCGGGCGGCGCCAACCTCACCCAGTCCTACGGCATCACCCACCCGAGCGAGCCGAACTACTACGCGCTGTTCTCCGGCTCCACCCAGGGCCGCGTCGACGACAGCTGTGTGACGGTCGGCGGCTTCCAGAGCGCCAACCTCGCCTCCGAGGTCATCGCCGCCGGCAAGACCTGGGCCAGCTACAACGAGTCCCTGCCCGGGCAGGGCAGCACCGTGTGCAGCAGCGGCAGCTACGCCCAGAAGCACGACCCGTGGTTCGGCTTCGGCAACGTCCCGCTCAGCTCGGCGAAGACCTTCGCCCAGTTCCCGACCGACTACACCACCCTGCCGAACGTCTCCTTCGTGGTGCCGAACCTCTGCAGCGACATGCACGACTGCTCGGTCGGCACCGGCGACACCTGGATCAAGAACAACCTGGGCGCGTACGCCAGCTGGGCCCAGACCCACAACAGCCTGCTGGTCGTCACCTTCGACGAGGACAACAAGCTGTCCGGCAACCGCATCCCGACCGTGATCTACGGCGCCCACGTGACGCCCGGCAGCAGCAGCGCCACCACCTACAACCACTACAACGTGCTGCGCACCCTGGAGGACCTGGCCGGCACCACCGGCCACGCGGGCAACGCGGCCTCCGCCGCCGACATCACCGGCATCTGGAACTGAGGCGCGGTGATCAGGCCCTGATCCCGGTCTGGTCCTGGTCCTGGTTCGGGGCCTGATCCGGAGCCCGGTCCTGGGTGCGGTCCCGGGCCGGCGGCTGTTCGGTCGCCGGCCCGGGTGCCGTCCCTGCCGTGGCCCCGGCCCTGGCCCCGGTCCCGGCTGCCGCCTCGGCCGCCGGCCGGGCGCCGTACCGCCGGACGCCGGGTACCGCCGCCGTGCCCGCGCAGACCAGCGTCACCAGCCCCGCCGCCACCAGCAGCGGCACCTGGCTGCCCCAGGCGTCGGCGGCCAGCGGCGCCAGGACGAACCCGAGCGGGGCGCCGGCCAGCGAGAGCAGCCAGTCGTACGAGGTGACCCGGGCCAGCACCCCGGGCGGGAACTCCTGCTGGACCACCGTCTGCCAGACCGGGTTGAGGAAGCCCAGCCCGGCCAGTGCCACCGCGTGGGCGGCCACCGCGAGCGGCGCCGGGGCCGGCAGGGCGAGCGCGAGCAGTGGCAGCCCGTACAGCGCGAGGGCGAGGTTGCCGGCCAGCACCGGGCGGCGGGGCCGCAGCCGTCCGGCGACCAGCGAGCCGGCCAGCAGGCCCACCGCGCCCGCCTGGGTCAGCGCCACCCAGACGCCGTCGCCGCCGAGCCGGGTGGCGGCGATCAGCGGGCCGAGGGTGAGCAGCACGGAGTTCGCGGCGTTCCACATCCCGTGGGCGATCAGGCTGGTCCAGTACCAGTTCCGGGAGCGCACCTCGCTCCAGCCCTCGGCGAGGTTGCGGCGCAGCGAGCGCGGTTCGACGGGGACGCGGTCGACCCGGAGCCGGGTGAGCAGGGCGGCGCTCAGCACGAAGGTGGCGCCGTCCAGCACGAACGCCCAGCCGGGACCGGCGGTGTACACCAGCAGTCCGGCGAGCGCCGGGCCGCCGAACCGGGCCGCGGCGGTCGCGGAGCCGAGCAGGGCGTTGGCGCGCAGCCGCAGCTCGCCCTGGACGGTGGCCGCGACCAGCGGCGCGGCGGTGGGCATGGCGAAGGCGGAGGCGATGCCGCCGACCGCCGAGGCGAGAGCGATGTGCGGCAGGCTCGGGTCCCCGCCGAGCAGTTCCAGGCCGACCAGCAGCTGGGCGACGGCCCGGACCAGGTCGGTGGCGAGGGCGACCAGGCGCGGGTCGAAGCGGTCGCCGACCACGCCGCCGAGCGGCAGCAGGACCAGCCTCGGCACCATCGCGCAGCCCAGGACGAGGCCGAGCGCGCCGGCGGAACCGGTGGCGCGGGTGATGGCGATGGCCAGGGCGGCCGGGACGACGGCGTCGCCGAGGGTGGAGAGCGTGCGGCCGATGAAGAGCAGGCGGAAGCCGCTCAGGCTCAAGGGGTGTCGTGTCACGGGCCGCCACGTTATTTCGGTGGCGAAATTTTGGCAACGAATATTTTGGTGCCGTCGTTTCTGCTTCGGGTTTGTACACTTCTCCCATGGCCGAGCACCCTTCCGAGCAGCGCACTCCGTCCCGCGACCGGACGGAGCGCCGCGGTCGGACGGAGCCTCGTGACTGGACGGACGGCCACGTCGACCGCTGGCAACCGGCGCTGCCCGGGCTCGACCCCGACATCGAGGCCTCCGTCACCCGGATGTCCCGGCTCACCCGCCACCTCGGCCGGGTCCGCGAACAGGGCGTCGCCGACTACGGCCTGCACAAGCACGAGTTCGACACCCTGCACGTGCTCGCCGGCCGCGGCGGCCACGCCGCCCCCTCCGACCTCCGGGCCGACCTCAACCTCGCCCCGGCCTCGGTCACCGGCCGGCTGGAGACCCTGGAGCGGCGCGGCTTCGTCCTGCGCACGCCGTCCACGGAGGACCGCCGGAAGGTCGACATCGTGCTGACCGAGGCCGGGCGCGCCGCGTGGCGCGAGGCCCTGGACGTGGTCGGCCGGGAGGAGCGGCGGCTGCTGGGCGTGCTGTCCGCGGACGAGCGGCGCACGCTGGCCGACCTGCTGCGGAAGGTGATGCTCGCTCAGGAGGCCGAGGGATAGCCTGCCCGTCCCGGCGGCCGGGGTCGACCCGTGGTGCCCGTCCCTGGTATCGATAGGGACGTGCGATTCGAACTTGTGCCGGTGCCGGACGGCGTGGGGGCGCGGCCCCGGGACGGCCGGGGCTACCCGGTGCCGGCGATCACCCCGTGGCAGGACGACGTCCCGCAGTTCGCGCTGACCGACCACGGGCGCAGCGCCGACTGCGCGCTGGAACGCCGGTGCTCGGTGTGCGGGCGGTTCATGGAGCGCGGGCCGGTGTGGCGGGTGGTCGGCGCCGCCGAGAGCGCGGCGATCGCCGGGGCGCTCGCGGCCGGGCAGCCGTACCGCAACCTCGCGCCCACCATGGAGGGCCCCGGCCACCGGGCCTGCATGCTCTACGCCGCCATGGTCTGCCCGTACCTGGCGCGCCCCAACGCCCGGCGGCGGGCGAGCGCCGGGGACGCGGCCGACGAGCTGACCTCGGCCGCCGTCCGGGGTGCGGCGCGCGGCGGTACGGGCGCGGTGGTCGGGTTCGGCGACTACGAGTACGCGGTCACCGAGACCCGGGTGCTGTTCCGTTTCCTGGACGTGGTCGAGTTCCTTCCGCACGAGTCGGCCGACGAGCACCTGGCGGAGCTGCGCGCCGAGTTGGCGAGGACCTGCTAGCACTCCCGCAGGGCTTCGACGTTTTGCCTGTTCGGCGGCTGTGTGCGGTGAGTGTGGCGGGCTGATGGCCCATCGGGGGCGGCTGGTGCCAACGCCGTGCGGACAGCGGCTCTGGCGGCTGTGTCGTACCGGCGTCGACCCCGACCGGGCCGGCTTCACCGTCGGCCTGAACGCCGCCCGCGACCCGGCCATCCCGGGCCGCGGGCGTCGTCGCGGACACCGTCATCGACCTCGTCGGCCATCTCCGGCATTCAAGCGCTTGGCGTGCTTGGCACGCGGCCCTGAGTCCGCCGACAGCCCATGTCGAACGAAAATTTGATTCATCGAAACGTTTGTCGAACGGGAAGGTGCCTCGCTAGCCTCGCAACTGGTCGAAGCGCTTCGACACTTCCGTGAGGAAAGGCCCACCGCAGGGGGGCCAATGCCTCTGCCTCGAGATCCGACGCCGATCCGGCCACACCGGGCGGGCATCGGCCGGCAGTGCCACCAGTAACCAGATCCGCACGCTGGAGGAAGCATGGGCAGACAACGATGTCGATCCGCGGTCGCGACGGCCGGCCTGGAGCGGGCGGCACGCGTCGGCAGGAGGGGAGGATGGATGAGGAAGGCGGCCACGGCGGCGGTCATGGCCCTGAGCGTCATGGCGGGCAGCACGGCGTTGGCATCACCGGCGTCCGCGGCGACGTTGACCCGGGTCGACGACTTCGGCTACAACCCCACGAACATCGAGATGTACGAGTACGTGCCGGCCAAGCTGCCCCGTCATCCGGCGGTGCTCGTGGCCGCGCACTGGTGCACCGGATCCGGCCCCGACATGTTCAACGGCTCCGAATTCGCGTCACTGGCAGACCAGTACGGATTCATCGTGGTCTACCCCTCGATCACCGGCGACATCAAGTGCTGGGACGTCGCGTCGGACGCCGCACTGAAGCACGACGGCTCCAGCGACCCGGCCGGCGTGATGTCCATGGTGCGATGGGAGATCGCGAACCGCGGCGCCGACCCGCATCGGGTCTACATGACCGGCATCTCCTCCGGCGCGATGCTGACCAATGTCATGCTCGCCGACTACCCGGACGTGTTCAGAGCCGGGTCGGTGTTCATGGGCGTGCCGTACCACTGCTTCTACACCGGCACCTTCCGCGGCTGGAACAGTGACTGCTCCACCGGCAAGATCACCAAGACCCCGCAGGAGTGGGGCGACCTGGTCCGCGCCGCCTATCCCGGCTACCGCGGGCCACGGCCGCGTATCCAGCTGTGGCACGGCACCGAGGACAACGCCCTCGACCACCACAACCTGGGCGAAGAGATCAAACAGTGGACCGACGTCCACGATGTCGGCCGGACCCCGGTCTTCACAGACCAGCCCCAGTCGACCTGGACAAGGACCCGCTACGGCAACGCGAGCACGAGGCCACCGGTCGAGGCCAACAGCTTCCAGGGGTACGGCCACGAGCTGCCCAAGCCCGGTATGGCACTGCTGGCCCTGAGGTTCATGGGCCTGGCACCCTAGGTCTGGTCCGGTCCAGGACCGGTACTCCAGCAGGGCTTCGACGTTCTGCCTGTTCAGAGGCTGTGTGCGGTGGGTGTGGCGGGCTGATGTCCGATCAGGGGCGGCCTTCGTGAGGCCGCCCCTCGATCGTGTGCGGCCGACGCTGGTAGTGGCGGTGGCGGGCGACGGCCTGGCGTTGTCGGCGCCAGGTGGACCAGTTCGACGCGTGAGTGCGGGGCCGGGGTCGTCGATGACCAGGACCCCGTCGTCGGCGCCGAGGCGTTCGGCCACGTCGTGCTGGAGCCCGTCGAGGTGGAACGTCGAAGTCCTCTGGAGTGCTGGGGCCTGTGGCCGACGTGGTCCCCGGCGACCCGGCCGGGTCGAAGCGCCCGGGTCAGACCGGGCGGGTCTGCGCCCAGTCGTGGAGGCGGTGGGCGCTGTCACCGAGGCGGGTGGCGTACAGGGTGCCCGCCGGGCCGCCGGCGAGCTCGTCGGTCGTGGTGGTGACGCCGACGACGGTGCCGGTCCCGGTGGCGGGGTCGAAGCGGGCGAAGTGGGGGCCGCCGCTGGCCCCGTGCGACATGTCGCAGGGGCCGCCCCACAGCAGCGGGGCCTTGGGCCCGGGCCGGGCCGGGCCGGCGCAGTGGATCATGCGCGAGCCGGTGTACCTGCCGCGGGGATCGTTCAGCCGGTCCTTGGGATACCCGAAGGCGTGGGTGAACTCGCCCTCGACGGGCGGGGTGAACGCGATCCGCTGGCTCCCGGTGACGTCCGCGACCCGTCGCCCGTCGGCCGACCGGTTCGCCACCAGGACCCCGGTGTCGTAGCCGGCCACGGCGACGTCGTCCGACCCGGTCCCGCCCGGATCGGCGTCCCAGCGGGAGGAGGTGGCCATGGACCTGATGGTGAAGCCGCCGAGGGGCTTGGTGCCGTTGCGGTAGCCGGGCACGAAGTAGAGGTTGTGGTTCCAGGTGTCGTCGGTCGAGGGCGCCCCGACGCCCCGCAGGCAGTGCGCCGCCGTGATGAGGGTGCTGCGGTTCGCGCCGGTGACGACCGTCGCGGTGCAGCTGCCGTCGTAGCCGTCGGAGAAGGTGAAGAAGAGCCGGCCGACGGTCCGGTCCACCGCTCCGCCGTGGGTCCAGACGGCCCCCGGGTCCGGGGTGTCGGCAGGCAGCGGCCGGGGGTCGTCGGGCGTGTCGTCGTCCTCGGGCACGGGGGTGATCTCGGGGACCAGGGCGCCCGCCAGCTTCATCCGGACGGGCGTCCAGTAGGCGTCGATCCGGCTGCGCTCCTGCGCGGTGGTCGCGCCGGAGTGCGTCGTGACGGTGTCCCGCTCCGCGGCGACGGCCGCGTTCGGCGGCAGCACCGCCGCCGTGGTCGCACTCAGCAGGAGGGCTCCCACGGCGGCGAGCCTGCGGGGCAGGGCGCGGTCGGTGGCTGGTGTTCCAGGTGTCTTCGGCATGTGCGGCACGGTAGGCGCGGGACGTCAGGATCGCGTGTGGACCGCGTCTCGGCCCGCCGTCGGAAGGATCAGGTTCCGGTAACGGCGTCTCGGCCGTGTATCGGTCGCCGCCGCCGTGGCCGCCCGGCCGATCGCCCGTCAGGGGCGGTACGAGGGAAGGCCCTTGATGGTGGAGACCTGGGTCGGCGCGGCCGAGCCGTCGGCGGGCAGGGTGCTGACGCCGTCCGGGGTGCGGACCGCGATGGTCTTCCCGTCGGGGGACCAGGCGGGCTGGGTGTAGTCGGTGGCGGCCGCCGGGGTGAGGTCCTTCTCGGCCTTCTGGTCGCCCTGGGTGGAGCGGGTGAACAGGTGGTCGTGCCCGTTCACCGAGCGGACGAAGACGACGTGCTCGCCGTCCGGGGAGAGGGCCGGCTGGGAGCCCTTGCCCAGGTCCCGGGTCACCGGCCGGATGTAGTCGTCGTAGAGGTACACCTCGTTGGCCGGGGTGTTGGCGTAGACGATCTCGCCCCGGTGGCCGCCCGCGTTGGCCCAGGTGTTGCCGGTCTGCGGCGGCTGCGGCACCGGATCGCCGCCGCCGTCGGAGGTGCCCGGGGTGAGCACCTGGGGGGCGGCGCCGGGGGACTTGGTGAGCGCCTTCGCCAGTCGCAGCGTGCCGCCCTTCTCGGAGGTGAAGACGACGGCCGCGTAGCGCTCCAGCGCCTCGGCTCCGGCGGTGACGCTCGGGTCCGCGGTGGCGTGCTGCCAGGTGGGGTGGGACCAGGTCTCGCCGCCGGGGTTCTTGGCGAGGACGACCTTGCCGGTGCCGTCCGGGTTGGCGGTCATCAGGTCGCCGTTGCCGCTGACGAAGGCGGCCTTCTTGCCGTCGGGGGACCAGGCCAGGTCGCGGACGACGGTGCCGAAGTCGACGGTGGTGCCGTTCAGCGCGACGGTCTTCGTGCCGGTGGAGATGGTCAGGTGGTTGGCGGCCGAGGTGCCGTTGACCTCCTTGCCGCCGGGCGCGGCGCTGCCGGATGGGGCGGGGGCGCCGGGCGCGGCCGTGCCCGGCGCCGCCCCGGGCGCGGTGCCGGCCGGGGCGGCCGTGGGGGCCGCGGTGGGAGCGGAGTCGCCGTTCTCCGGTCCGCAGGCGGAGACCAGGACGGCGCCGACGCTGACCATCAGGGCGATCGCCGCGGTGGTGCCGAACCGGTTTCGCACGGAGCTGTTGCGCACGGTCATCTTCCAGGTCCCCCTCTGGTGCTGTTCGCTTCCGAGAAGGAGCCTCGCAGCGCGAGGTCAGCGGCGGATGCGTGCCGTGTCACAGCCGTGGAACAGCACGGGCGGGCCATGCCCCGGGGGCGGTTCGGGATCAGAGCCCGGGATCAGAGCCCGAGGTCGGTGAGGCCGGGGTGGTCGTCGGGGCGACGGCCGAGCGGCCAGTGGAACAGCCGCTCGTCGGGGGCGATCGGCAGGTCGTTGATGGAGGCGTGCCGGTGGGCCATCAGGCCGTCGCGGTCGAACTCCCAGTTCTCGTTGCCGTAGGAGCGGAACCAGCGGCCGGCCTCGTCGTGCCACTCGTAGGCGAAGCGGACCGCGATGCGGTCGCCGCCGTACGCCCAGAGCTCCTTGATCAGGCGGTAGTCCAGCTCGCGCTGCCACTTGCGGGTGAGGAAGTCCGCGATCCGCTCGCGGCCGGTGAGGAACTCCGAGCGGTTGCGCCAGCGGCTGTCCGGTGTGTAGGCGAGGGCGACCCGCCGGGGGTCGCGGGTGTTCCAGGCGTCCTCGGCGGCCCGGACCTTCAGGCGGGCGGTCTCGTCGGTGAACGGGGGCAGGGGCGGGCGCTGCTCGGTGCCGGTCTCGGGCATGGGTGCTCCTCGGAATGGGTGTTCCGTCGGTGAGAACGATCGTTCTCACCGCTGTGGCTACGATAGGAGAACCATCGTTCTCACGCAAAGGGCAAGGAAGATGGAGCAGGAAGACCCCCGGACCCGGATCCTCGACGCGGCCGAGGAGCTGTTCTACGGCCAGGGCATCCAGGCCGTCGGCATGGACGCCGTCCGGGCCGCCTCCGGCATGACCATGCGCCGCCTCTACCAGCACTTCCCGTCCAAGGGCGAGCTCGTCGAGGCCTACCTGCTGCGCCGCGACGGCCGCTGGCGGGCGAGCCTCGCCGGGTACGTCTCGCGCGCCGGGGGCTCCCCCCGGGAGCAGCTGCTCGCGGTCTTCGACTGGCTCGGCCGGTGGTTCGCCGAACCCGGCTTCCGGGGCTGCGCCTTCGTCAACTCGCTCGGCGAACTGGGCGCCGTCAGTCCCGCGGTGGTGGCCGCCGCCCGGCACCACAAGTCGGAGTTCGGCGGCTACCTCGCGGCCCTGGCCGAAGCCGCCGGAGCCCCGCCCGCCACGGCCGTCCACCTGACCCTGCTGGCCGAGGGCGCGATCACCAGCGCCGCCGTGCACGGCGATCCGACGGCGGCGGCCGACGCCCGGGAGGCCGCCCGGGTGCTGCTGGACGCGTTGCCCGCCCGGTAGCCCGGTAGCCCGGTAGCCCGGTAACCCGGTAGCCCGGTAGCGCGGGAGCCAGGGAGCCCCGGCATAACTGACGAGGCGTCATGAGGCTCGAACGTCGCGGGCCGAACCGCAGGCGGCACGTGCTTTCCGCCCGAACACGCGTTTATCGCCCATTGATCGACAGCGCCTAGCCTCGGGCGCATGGACGAGAGAGCGGCCGAGCGGCCGGGGGCGTTGCCCGAGGGGCGGATGACGGAGCAGGACACCGAGCGGTTCCGGCAGTTGCTGGCGCGGCTGGAGGACTCGCTGGTGGTGGACCGGAAGGCGGCGCGGCGTGATGCCTGAGTGCGCCGAGCTGTGCCCGCCGGCGGTGCTGCCGGTTCCGGTGCTGCCGCTGTGGCAGCGCGGCGAGGCCGAGGGGTACCTGGACGCGGACCGGCCCGGGGTGCTGCGGGGGCACCCCGGGCCGGTGGTGGCCGGTCGGGTCGGTCGGCCCGGTCAGGACGGGAGGGCCGGAGCGGAGCCGGCGGGCTGACCGGTCAGCCGCCGCAGTCGCAGCAGCAGCCGTCGCAACAGTCGCACCCGTCGCAGCAACTGCAGCAGTCACCGCAACCGGAGCAGTCGCAGCAGTCGGGGCAGTCCACGTCGTGCCGCTCGCAGAAGCCCTTGCGGGGCTCGCGGGTGAACGGGTGGTTGTGGTCGCAGCAGAGCAGCTGGCAGGTGCAGGCCATCAGCGCCCACACCGCGCACCCGGCGAGCAGGTTGCGCGGGTTCGGCGGCTTCTGGCCGGGCGGGGTGAAGCCGGGGCCCTGCGGCACCCACGGCGGGATCGGCGCCTGGCCCGGCGGAGCCTCCTGAGGCGGCGCCTGGTGCGGGTGCTCGCCGGTGGCGGTGCCCGGCGCGTCCGGGCGGCGGCAGCTCGCGGTGTGCCGGGCCTGGCCGAAGACCCGGTCGACGGCCCGCTCGGTCTCGTGCGCGAGCAGCACGTGCACCAGGGCGCGGTCGGTCAGCTCGACCTCGCGCAGCGCGAGCCGGATGCCGTGGACGGCGTCGCGGCAGAGCCGCTCGGCCTCGGCGCGGTCGGTGCCGGTGGCGGTCAGCGGGTTCCAGGCGCCCGAGGCCGCGTCGGCGGCCTGGTCCTCGGCGGCGTCGAGGAGGTGGGCGAGCCGGCCGAACAGTCGCCCGGCCTCGGCGAGCGGGGCGGCGTTGCCGGGGCGCCCGGCGATCACGGCGGTGTGCGCGAAGGCGGCCGAGGTGGCGGTCTCGGTGGGCTCGGTCACCAGCAGGACGGACCCGCCGGGCCGCAGCGAGCGCTCCAACTCGCCCTGCCGGGAGGCCGCGTCGAGCAGCACGGCGGTGTCGAAGCCGATGGTCGAGGCGCTGCCCGCGCTCTGCCGGTCCCAGCGCCGGGTGACGGCCCGGGCCCCGGCGGCGACCGGGCGGCGGGCGAAGACGCCGTCGCGGTCCTCGACGTGGTCGCGGATCTTGACCGAGGCGAGCGCCAGCGAGACGGCGGCGGCGAGCCGGGCGCCCTCGCCCTTGGCGACGGAGGCGGTCCGCATGCCGCGCAGCGGGCACGGCCCGGCGGTGCGGCGCCAGGAGGAGTCCTCCTGGGCGGCCTGGGCCTCGACCAGCACCGAGATGATCAGGCCGTCGTAGTTGGTCGCCGTCCGGGCGAGCTGTCCGTGGTCGTCCCGCAGTGCGAGGCAGAGCCCGCACAGGTGGGCCATCCAGGAGGTCTGCAAGCGCTCGGACAATCGGTGCCTGCACGGTTTGATGATGCCGAACATGCGGGTCCCCCTCGCCTCACGGGCCGCCGACCGGCCCCGATTCGCCGCACATCATATGATCAGCGCCCCTTTGGGGCCGAGCGCCCGTCGAACCGCGACCCGGCCGGCGGCGGGAGCCCGCGGCGGGCGCGCGCCCCGGCTCGGGCTGCCGCGTACGCCGGGGTACGGCAGCCCGAGGGAGGCTTCCGGTGGTCCGGAGTCCCGCGCCCGACCCCGGTGAGGGGATCTCATATCCGGGATAGCATCGCGAATATGGGAAACGAAACGGCCGCCGACGAGCGGCTGGCGCAGAGGCTCGCCGAGCTGAGGCTGGAACGGGGATGGACCCTGGAGGAGCTGGCGCGGCTGGCGGACGTCAGCCGGTCGACGCTGTCCCGGGTGGAGCGGGCCGAGGTCAGCCCGACGGCCGCGCTGCTCGGGAGGCTGTGCGCCGTGTACGGGCGGACCATGTCGCGGCTGCTCGCCGAGGTGGAGTCCGGTCCGGCCCGGCTGGTGCGGGCCGGGGAGCAGCAGGTCTGGCGGGACGGGACGACCGGGTTCGTCCGTCGCTCGGTGTCGCCGCCGCACGGTTCGCTGCGGGCGGAGATCATCGAGGGCCGGCTGCCGGCCGGTGCGGACATCGCCTACGACCGCGCCTGCACGCCCGGCCGGGAGCACCACCTCTGGCTGTTCGAGGGGAACCTGGAACTGACCGTGGACGGCGAGCCGCAGCCGCTCGGCCCCGGCGACTGCCTGCGTTACGCCGGCGGCACCAGCCGCTTCCGCAGCCTCGGCCCGGACCAGGCCCGCTACGCGCTGGTGGTGGTCGAGCCGTGAGCGCCGCCACCGGGCCGATAGCCGACGAGCCCGAGGAGGCCAAGGGGCCCGAGGGGCCCCGGGAGCCGGGGAAGCCCGAGGAGGCCAAGGGGCCCAAGGAGCGCTTCGACGCCGCCGGGCGCCGGGTCCTGCTGGTCTGCGTCGCGGGCGGCTTCACCACCCTGCTCGACCAGTCCGTCCTCAACACCTCCATCCCCGCCCTGCGCGAGACCCTGCACGCCGGGCCCGCCGACCTCCAGTGGATCGTCGCCGGCTACTCGCTCGCCTTCGGCCTCGCGCTGATCCCCGGCGGGCGGCTGGGCGACGTCAAGGGCCGCAAGTGGTTCTTCGTCACCGGCCTCGCCCTGTTCACCCTGGTCAGCCTGGTCTCGGCGACCGCCACCGAGCCCGGGGTGCTGATCGCCGCCCGGCTGCTCCAGGGCGCGGGCGCCGGCCTGGTCAACTCCCAGATGATCGGCACCCTCCAGGACGTCTTCGACGGACAGCTGCGGGCCCGCGCCCTCGGCATGTACGCCGTCACCGGCGGCCTCGCCTTCGCCCTCGGCCCGCCGATCGGCGGCGCGGTGCTGGCCCTGGCCGGCCCCGAGCACGGCTGGCGGCTGACCTTCCTGCTCAACGTCCCGTTCGGCCTGGCCACCGTCGCCCTGGCGGCCCGTCACCTGCCGAAGCCCCGTCCCAGTGCCCGGCACGCCGACCTCGACATCCTCGGCCTGCTGCTGGTCGGGGCACTCACCCTCGCCCTGATGCTGCCCTTCGTCCGGCCGCCCGGCTGGGCCGGCTGGCTCGCCTTCGCGGCCGCCGCCCTGCTGCTGCTCGGCGCGCTCGCCTGGTGGCAGCGCCGCTACGCCCGCACCGGCGGCCACCCGCTGATCCACCCGGCCCTCACCCGCTCCGCGCCGTACGCGCTCGGGACGGCCACCGCGATGGCCCAGTTCGGCTCCTCGCTCGCCGCCTCGCTGGTCCTGACCATGTTCCTCCAGGACGGCCTGGGCCTCTCCCCGATGGGCGCCGCCCTGGTCGCGCTGCCCTCCGCCGTGGCCATGGGCGTGGCCTCCGCGCTCGCCTGGCGGGTGGTCCAGCGCTTCGGCCGACGCACCGTCACCGCGGGGACGGTCGGCTCCGCGCTCGCCATGCTGCTCAGCGGACTGCTCGCGCACTGGGCGCCCGCCGCCGTCCTGCCCTGGCTGCTGGCGCTGCTGCAACTGCTCGCCGGCGCCTCGGTCGGCCTGATGGGCTCCACCAACCAGGCGTACGTGCTGCGCCACGCGCCCGCCGAGGCGGCCGGGGTGGGCGGGGCGATCCTGCAGATGGCCCAGCGGATCGCGGCGGCCGTCGCGATCTCGGCCCTGTCCGGGGTCTACCTGCGGGAGACCGCCGCGGGCGGCGGGCACCGCTCCGCCTATCTGGCGGCGAGCGCGGTGTGCGCCGCGGTGGCCGGACTGGCCGTCCTGGCCTCGGTGTTCGCAGGCCGGGCCACGGCGCGGGAGCAGCACGAGGGCGAGCCGGCCGCGATGAGCCGAGGGCGAACGCCGGTCCGCTAGCCGGTGGTCGGTGCGTACCGTGGCGGGCATGACCGACGACGTACGGAACCTGACCGTGGACCTGCCCGAGGTGACGCTCGCCTACCGCGAGAGCGGCCGGACCGGCGGCCCGCCGCTGGTCCTGCTGCACGCCCTCGGCGAACGCGCCGCCGACTGGGACACCGTCCTGCCCGACCTCGCCCCCGGACACCACGTGTACGCGCTCGACCTGCGCGGCCACGGCGACAGCGCCCGCACCGCCTCCTACTCGGTGGAGGCGATGCGGGACGACGTGCTGGCCTTCCTCGACGCCCTCGGGCTCGCCCGCGTCGACCTGGTCGGCCACTCGATGGGCGGCGTCGTCGCCTACTTGCTCGCCCAGGCCGCGCCGGAGCGGATCGACCGGCTGGTCCTGGAGGACATCGCGGCGCTGTACCCGCGCCCGGCCGGCGCGCTGCCCGAGGATCCGGACCCGGAGGTGCACTTCGACTGGGCGATGGTCCGGGCGGTCAAGGCCCAGCTCGACGACCCCGACCCGGCCTGGCGGGAGGGGCTGGCCCGGATCACCGCCCGCACCCTGGCGGTGGCCGGCGGCCCGGCCAGCCACATACCGCAGGAGCGGATCGCCGAACTCGCCCGGCGGATCCCGGACTGCCGCCTGGTCACCGTCGAGGCCGGGCACCTGGTGCACGGTGCCCGGCCCGCCGAGTTCGTCGCCGCGGTGGCGCCGTTCCTGGCCCGTTGAGAGCCGCGAGCCGCCGGGCGGGTCAGACGCCGTGCTCGGCCGGCAGTCGCCCGTTGCGCACGGCCGTCAGCAGGTCGGCGTGGTCGGCCTCGGTGCGGTCCGCGTAGGCCACCGCGAAGGCGGCGACCGCCTCGTCCAGGGCCTCGCCCTTGCCGCAGTACCCGGCCAGCAGGCTCGGGTCGGCGGTGTGCGAGTGCGCCCGGGCCAGCAGGGCGCCGGTGATCCGGGCGTAGTCGTCCAGCTGGGACGGTTGCAGCGCGGCCGGGTCGACGCTGCCCTTGCGGTTGCGGAACTGCCGCACCTGGTACGGGAGTCCGTCGACGGTGGTCCAGCCCAGCAGGGTGTCGCTGACCACCTGCATGTGCTTCTGGCCGAGCACCACCCGGCGGCCCTCGTGCCCGTCCGCCGCCGGCCGCGACCCGCTCGGCAGGTACGGCAGCAGCGCGGACGGACGGGCCTCCTTCACCTGGAGCACCAGTGGCTGGTCGCGGTGGTCGGTGAGCAGCACCACGTACGAGCGGGTGCCCACGCTGCCGGTGCCGACCACCCGGAACGCCACGTCCTGCACCCGGTAGCGGGACAGCAGGGTGCGCACCTCGGCCGGCACTGTCTCGACGTACGGGCCGAGCGCGTGGGCGACGGCGCGGGCGGTCGCGTCGGTCACCTCGGTGAGCACCGGGGGCGCGGCCCTGAAGCGCCAACCGCCGTCCGCGGTACGGTCGGTGCTGCGGGCGGCGAACCGCGCACTGGTGTTGCCGAGCGCCTTCGCGCCGACCTTGCGCAGCACCTCGGTGAGGTCGTGGGCCTCGGCGAAGGAGACCAGCTGCTCGTCCGCGATGGCGTTCCAGGCGTCCAGCGAGGGCAGCTTGGCCAGCGTGCGCACGGTCCGGCGGTAGGAGCCGGCCGCGTGCTGGGCGGCCTCGCGCGCGATGGACTCGCTCGCGCCGGCCTCCCGGGCTGCCAGCACCAGGCTGGCGGCGAGCCGCTTGAGGTCCCACTCCCAGGGGCCGGGGACGGTCTCGTCGAAGTCGTTGATGTCCAGCACGATCTGGCCGCGGGCATCGCCGTACAGGCCGAAGTTCGCGGCGTGCGCGTCCCCGCACAGCTGTGCGCCCACCCCGGTCACCGGGGTGCCCGCGAGGTCGGCGGCCATCAGGCCGGCCGAACCGCGCAGGAACGCGAACGGGCCGGCCGCCATCCGGCCGACCCGGATCGGCACCAGCCGGGCTATTCGGCCGGTGTTGGAGGCCTCCAGCGCGGTCACGGCCGTCGGCCGGTCGGGCGCGGGCGTGAACTCCGCGTGCCGCTCCCGGGGCACCCGCGTCCGCAGCTCCTTGCCGCGCTCCCGCGCCCGCCCGTCCTGCGCCGAGGCGAAGCCGGCCACCGCGAACCCGCGCCGGGTCCGCCCGTCCCGCCCCGCCGCCGACTCCGGCCGCGCCTCGGCCACTCCGGCCCCACCCACGTGCGCCACTCGTCCCGCCCGTCCCTTCCGGTCCTCACTCCGCCGCGACCTGCGCGGACGTTCGTCGGGGGAGTGACGATACGGCGTGGCGCGGTGGTTCCGGGGGCCGGGGGTCCGCTTGCGGGAGGGGCGGGCGGCCTCGGGGAGCGTTCCACAGGGCCGGAGCGGCGCCCGTGGGGCGAACGGGTACCGTGGGCCGGATGAACGATCTCGGGGGGAACGGCCGTCGGGCACGCCCGCGGACGCGCCCGGCGGCCGCGGTGGCGGCGGCGCTGACCGTGGCGGCCGGGCTGGGGGTGCGGGCGGTGCTGGGCGGGGACCTCGCCAAGTACGCCGGGGACGCGCTCTACACCGTCCTGCTGTACGCCCTGCTGGTGCTGGCCGCGCCGAGGGTCCGCCCCGGCCGCGCCGCCGTCCTGGCCGCCGCGCTCAGCTGGGCCGTGGAGCTGTTCCAGCTCACCGGCCTGCCGGACGACTGGGGGCGGCACAGCACCCTGGCCCGGCTGGTGCTGGGCTCCACCTTCAATGCGCCGGACCTGCTCTGGTACCTGGTCGGCGCGGGCTGCGCCGGGGTGCTCCACCGGTCGCTGCGGACCTCCCGAGTCGCAGCGACCGGCGGAGCACCCCGGCGCGGACCGAGCTGACGCTCCGTCAGAGCGGGAGCAGGTCCGGCCGCTTGGGCTCGACATGGTCGCCCGAGGACTCCCCGCGCAGCCGTCGGCCGACCCAGGGCAGCAGGTGCTCGCGGGCCCACTGGATGTTCTCCCGCCGCTGGTCGGCGGGGGTGAGCACGCGGGCGTCCGGCCAGGGGGCCTCCGGGTCCTGCTCGGTGCGCAGGCCCAGCGAGCGGGCGGCCAGCAGGGCGACCCGCTGGTGGCCCTCGCCGGACAGGTGCAGGCGGTCCTCGCTCCACGCGCGGCGGTCCTGCACCGCGCGCAGCGACCACAGGTCGGCCACCTTGCAGCCGTTGCGGTCGGCGACGGCGCGCATGTGCCCGTTGTAGGTGGCGATCTTGCCGCGCAGGTGCTTCAGCAGCGGCACGTCCTTGGTGTCGAAGCCGGTGCAGATCAGCACCGTCCCGGCGTTCTCGGCGAGTTGGACGACGGCGGCCTCGAAGCGCTCGGCCACCTCGTCCGGGTCGCTGCCCGGTCGGAGGATGTCGTTGCCGCCCGCGCAGAAGGTGACCAGGTCGGGCTGGAGGCGCCGGACCTCCGGCACCTGCTCGGCGGAGATCTGGTCCAGCAGTCGTCCGCGCACCGCGAGGTTGGCGTAGCGGAAGGCGCCCGGCGGGCGCCCGTCGGCGAGGAGCCCGGCGAGGCGGTCGGCCCAACCGGCGAACCTGCCGTCGATGCCAGGGTCGTTCAGACCCTCGGTGAAGCTGTCCCCGAGGGCGGCATACGAATCGAGGTCAAGGGTCTCCTGGAGATTCGGCATGAAAGAGATAGTTCACCCAATCAAGTGACCTACGCCACCGTAGGTGCCCCCGGCGGCACGTGAGATGGGCCACGTGCGGCCACGTACCCTCGTCGGCCGCCGCGCCCGCAGAGGGCCGGCCCCCGGAAAGCACAAGATCCCCTCCCCCTTCCGCTTTCCGGCCCGTCCGGCGGATGCTCGAAGGGAGCGGCCGCCGCGGCCGCCGTCCGCCTGGGGAGGACATCCATGACCACCGACCTGCGCGCCGACCCGTCCGAGAACTGGTCCATCGACGACCGGTGCACCAACTGCGACGTGGCCCGGCAGCTCGCGCCCGACCTGGTCCGCGAGCACGAGGGCCGCTCCGAGCTGGTCCGCCAGCCGCGCGACGCGGCCGAACGCGGGCAGCTGCTCGCCGCCGCCCACACCTGCCCGACCCGCTCCATCCGTCCCGGCACCGGGCCGCTGGACCCGGCCGAGGACCCGTTCCCGCTGGCCCTCGCCGACGACCTGCTGCTGCTCGGCCACAACTCCCGCCACCTCGCGGGCGCCAACTCCTACCTCTGCCGCCGTCCGACCGGCTGGGTGATGGTCGACACACCGCGCTACAGCGAGGCCCTCGCCGCCCGGTACGCCGAGCTGGGCCCGGTCACCGACGTCCTGCTCACGCACCGCGACCACGCCGCGCACGGCCGGGCGTACGCCGACCGGTTCGGCGCCCGGCTCTGGATCCACGAGGGCGATCTGGACGCCGCGCCCGACGCCGACCGGGTGCTGCGCGGCACCGCGCCGACGGAGATCTCGCCCGGCCTGGTCGCCCACCCGTTCCCCGGCCACACCCGGGGCAGTGTGCTCTACCTCGCGGACGAGCGGTACTGCTTCAGCGGCGACAGCCTGTACTGGTCCCGCACCGCCGGCGACCTCGAGGTGGCGGAGTCGGTGACCTGGTACTCGATCGAGGAGCTCGCCGCCTCGCTGCGGCGCGGCGTCGGCGTGCTGCGCTTCGAGTGGCTGCTGCCCGGCCACGGCGGCCGGCGCCGGATGTCCGCGGAGGAGGCGGACCGCCGGCTGCGGGCGCTGGCCGAGCGGTGCGGGGAGCTGCGGCCGAGGCCCGTGGACTTCGGCGCGGTCCGCTGGTAGCGGACGGGGCCGGTCCGTCGACGGTGGAGGGGCGGTGCGCCGGTTCCTGCGACGGGTGCGCGGGAGCGTGCGACCGCTGAGGGCGCCCGCCCGGGTGTGCGCATGGTCCCGCCGGGGCAACCGCCTTGGGAACGAAGGTGTTCGGCCCTGCGAACCCTGAAGCTCCGTGCGACGAACTCCCCGCGATCCAAGGATGGTTGAGCCATGCTCACGCAGACTCCGGAGCGCCACGCCCGGCCGCGGCGCTACCTGATGTGCCGGCCGACGCACTTCACCGTGGACTACGCGATCAACCCGTGGATGGACCCCTCCCAGCCCACCGACACCGCGCTCGCCCTGCGCCAGTGGGAGCAGCTCTACTGGACGTACCGCCGGCTCGGCCACACCGTCGAGCTGATCGACCCGGTGCCCGGCCTGCCCGACATGGTGTACACCGCCAACGGCGCCACCGTGCTGGACGGCAAGGCCCTGGTCGCCTCCTTCCGCCACGCGGAGCGGGCCGCCGAGTCGGCGGCGTACCAGACGTGGTTCCGCGAGCGCGGCTACCGCGAGGTGCGCCTGGCCGGGCACGTCAACGAGGGCGAGGGCGACCACCTGCTGGTGGGCGGCCGGGTGCTCGCCGGGGCGGGCATCCGCACCTCGCGCGCCGCGCACGCCGAGGTCGGGGAGCTGTTCGGCGTCCCGGTGGTCAGCCTGACCCTGGTCGACCCGCGCTTCTACCACCTGGACACCGCGCTGGCGGTGCTCGCCGACGACCACATCATGTACTACCCGGAGGCCTTCGACGCCGACAGCCGCTCGGTGCTGCGTGCGCTCCACCCGGACGCGATCCTCGCGGACCGGGCCGACGCCGAGGTGTTCGGGCTGAACGCGGTCTCGGACGGCCGGCGGGTCCTGCTGCCGGAGGCCGCCAAGAACCTGGCCGGCCGGCTGGCCGAGCAGGGCTACCAGCCGGTCCCGGTGGACGTCTCGGAGCTGCTGAAGGGCGGCGGCGGGGCGAAGTGCTGCACCCTGGAGCTCAGGCCCTAAGGCGTGTCTGACAATTCCCGCCGGGTGCGCGACGCCGGGGCACGCACCTCGCCGCGTTGTCGTCGGTCACCAATGGCCCCCAGCCTTCGGCCGGGAGGTGCCCCCACCGCAGTGGCTCCCTCCTCCGCCTTGCGATGCACGCACCCCAACGCCGCGCCCTGATCCGACGCGAATTGTCAGACACGCCTTAGCCGGCAGAGCTCTCGGGACCCTGCGCGCCCGCGGCCGTGACCAGCAGCACCTCCAGGGTGCGCGGGCCGTGCACGCCCTCCACCCGGTCCAGCTCGATGTCGCTGGTGGCGGACGGCCCCGAGATCCAGGTCTGCGGCCGGAGCGGATCGAGCCGGGGCAGGGCGAGCGGCACCGAGGCGACGACCTGCTCCGGTGCCCGCACCACGCAGACGTGGTGGTCGGGCACGAGCGAGAGCAGTCGCCGCCCCTGGCCGGGGCCGGCGTCCAGCACGATCGTCCCGGTCTCGGCGACGGCCAGCGCGCAGCCGGTCACCACGCTGTCCGCGGCGTCCAGCCGGGCGGCGGTCAACGTCCCGTCGTCCGGGAGGAGTCCGACTCCCGCGGCCTCGGCCGCGGTGAGCCAGGCGGGCGGCAGTCCAGCCGGCACCACGACCGTCCGGCTGCCCCGACCGACCAGCGACCCGGCGATCCGCCGGGGCAGTTCGTCCTCGGCGCAGCGGTGCACCACGGCCCGGTAGTCGGCCAGGTTGCGGTGCAGCAGGTCGAGCAGCGCCGCCCGGTCGTCGGTCGGGACGTGCGCCGTCAGGTAGTCGCGGGGCAGCGGCTGTTCGGCCGCCCCGGCGGTGTCGCCGAGCGCGGCCCGGATCCGGCCGAGGACCAACTCCCGGGAGCCGCCGGGGCGGTGGGGGACGTGGGGGCGGGCGTCCGGCCCGGTGCGGTCGGCTGCGGTCATGTGCGGTTCCTCCGCCACCAGTCGCGGAACGGTTCGGCGGGTACCTCCGGCAGGTCCCGGGTGTCGGTCCAGGCCCGCCCGGGCCCGGGCAGCCGGCGCGGGTGCAGCGACCGGGTGCGGCCGGCCAGCCGCTCGGCGGCGGTGAGCGCCGCCGGGTGGTCCAGGACGAATCCGGCGGCCGCCATCGCCGCCCGTTCCAGCGGGTGCCCGCCCTGCTCGGCGACCCGCTCGCGCAGGTGCACCAGCACCTCGGGGATGTCGATCGCCACCGGGCAGACCTCGTAGCAGGCCCCGCAGAGCGACGAGGCGTACGGCAGCGAGGCGTCCACCGGGCTGGCGGTGCCGCGCAGTTGGGGCGTCAGGACGGCGCCGATCGGCCCCGGGTAGACCGAGCCGTAGGCGTGTCCGCCGGCCCGCTCGTACACCGGGCAGACGTTGAGGCAGGCCGAGCAGCGGATGCAGCGCAGCGCCTGGCGGCCGACCCGGTCGGCGAGCGCGGCGGTACGGCCGTTGTCCAGCAGCACCAGGTGGAACTCGGACGGGCCGTCGCCCTCCGTCGTTCCGGTCCAGAGCGAGGTGTACGGGTTCATCCGCTCGGCGGTGGAGGAGCGGGGCAGCAGTTGGAGGAAGACCTCCAGGTCCCGCCAGGTCGGCACGACCTTCTCGATCCCGACCACCGAGATCAGGGTGCGCGGCAGGGTGAGGCACATCCGGCCGTTGCCCTCGGACTCCACCACCACCAGGGTGCCGGTCTCGGCGACCATGAAGTTGGCTCCGGAGACGGCGACTTCGGCGCGCAGGAACTTCTCCCGCAGGTGCAGCCGGGCCGCCTCGGCGAGTTCGGCGGGGGAGTCGGTGAGGTCCTCGGGCGCGGGGCGGCCCCAGGCGGCCATCCGGTCGGCGAAGATCTCCCGGATCTCCGCCCGGTTGCGGTGGATCGCCGGCACCAGGATGTGCGAGGGCCGGTCGTCGCCCAACTGCACGATCAGCTCGGCGAGATCGGTCTCGTAGGCGGTGATCCCCTCGGCGGCCAGCGCCTCGTTGAGCTCGATCTCCTGGGTGGCCATCGACTTGACCTTGACCACCTCCGTCGCTCCGGCGGCCCTGACCAGCCCGGCGACGATCCGGTTGGCCTCCTCGGCGTCGGCGGCCCAGTGCACGGTGCCGCCGGCCGCGGTGACGGACTCCTCCAACCGGACCAGGTAGCGGTCGAGATGGCGCAGCGTGTGGTCCTTGATCGCCTTGCCGGCGGCGCGCAGCTCCGCCCAGTCGGAGAGTTCGGCGACGGCCCGGGCCCGCTTGTCGCGGATGGTGTGGGTGGCGTGCCGCAGGTTGGCGCGCAGCCGCCCGTCCCGTACGGCCTCGGCGGCGGCCCGCGGGAAGGCGGGCATGCCGAGGAAGGTACCGGCCGGGTCTCCGGTGCGCTCGCTCCGCTCGCTCATGCGGACGGCCTCCAGGGGTGCTCCTCGGTGCTGGCCAGGATCTCCGCCAGGTGCAGTGGCCGCAGCGGCGCGCCCTGGCGGCGCAGGGTGCCGCCGAGGTGCAGCAGGCAGGAGTTGTCGGCGGCGCACAGGATCCGGGCGCCGGTGCCGAGGGCGTTGGCGATCTTGTCCTCGGCCATGGCCGCCGAGACCGCCGCGTTCTTGACCGCGAAGGTGCCGCCGAAGCCGCAGCACTCCTCGGCCCCGGGCAGCTCGACCAGCTCCAGGCCCCGGACGGCGCCCAGCAGCCGGCGCGGGCGCCCGCCGAGGCCGAGCAGGCGCAGGCCGTGGCAGGACGGGTGGTAGGTGACGGTGTGCGGGAAGTGCGCGCCGACGTCCTCGACGCCGAGCACGTCGGTCAGGAACTCGGTCAGCTCGACCACTCGGGGCACCAGACCGGTGGCCAGGTCGGCGAGTTCGGTGCCCCGGCCCTCGGCGGCGGCCCGGGCGCCGATCCGGGGGTAGTTGTCCCGGACCATCGCCACGCAGGAGCCCGAGGGCGTCACCACGTGGTCGTACCCGGCGAAGGCCTTCGCCGTCCGCCGGACCAGCGGCTCGCAGGCCCTGCGGTAGCCGGTGTTGTACTGGGGCTGCCCGCAACAGGTCTGCCCGGCGGGGAAGTCCACCGTCACGCCCAGCCGTTCCAGCAGCCGGACGGTGGCCACCGCCGTGGCGGGGAACAGCGCGTCGTTGACACAGGTGGCGAACAGCGCGACCCGCATCCGGGCTCCCTTCTGCCGAACTCCCGCGAACGGGCTCCGGCGGACCCGACTCCGGCGGACGGGATTCCCGCGAACCGGGCTCCGACCGAACGGCACCGGGCCGCTCGTGATCGTACCGAGCGGCCCGGTGCCGTGGGGGGACTTCAGCGGCGGGACCTCACGCCCCGGGAGCTCAGGCGCCGAGCCAGAGGTCCGGGCCGAACACCTCGTAGTGGATGTCGGCCGCCGGGACGCCCGCGGTCAGCAGCTGCTCGCGGACGGCGCGCAGGAAGGGGAGCGGGCCGCAGAGGTAGGCGGTGGTGCCGGCCGGGACCTCGACGGTGGAGAGGTCCACCAGGCCGGTGCGCTCGGCCGGCCACTCGCCGAGCGGCTGCTCGTAGAAGACGTGCGCGGTGGCGTTCGGCAGCGTGGCGGTGAGCCGCGCGAGCTCGGCCCGGAAGGCGTGGCTGAGCTGGTCGCGGTCGCCGTGCACGGCGACGACCCGCCGGGTGGAGCCGGTGGCGGCCAGGTGGTCGAGCATGGCGGTCATCGGGGTGTTGCCGATGCCGGCGGAGGCGAGCAGCACCGGGCCGTCGCCGTCGGCGAGGGCGATGTCGCCCAGCGGGGGCGCCAGTTCGACGGGGTCGCCGGCCTTCAGGTGGTCGTGCAGGTGGCCGGAGACCTCGCCGCCGTCCTCGCGCTTGACGCTGAAGCGCAGCGCGCCGTCGGCACCGCCGGAGAGGCTGTACTGGCGGATCTGGTGGGCGCCGTCGGCCAGTTCGGTGCGCACCGAGACGTACTGGCCGGGGCGGAAGGCCGGCACCGGGCCGCCGTCGGTCGGGCGGACCAGGTAGGTGGTGACGGTCTCGGTCTCCTGGACGCGGGCGACGACGGTGTAGCCGCGCCACAGGTCGGCCGGGTCGCCGCCGGCGGCGACCTCGGCGCGCAGCCGGTCCTCGACGGCGATCAGCGCGTTGGCCATCAGCCAGTAGACCTCGTCCCAGGCGGCGGCGACCTCGGGGGTGACGGCGTCGCCGAGCACCTCCACGATGGCGGCGAACAGGTGCTCGTGGACGATCTTGTACTGGTCGTTGCTGATGCCGACCGAGACGTGCTTGTGGGCGATGCGGGCGAGCATCGCGTCCGGCCGCTGGTCCGGGTTGGCGACCAGAGCGGTGGCGAAGGCGGCTATCGAGCCGGCCAGGGCCTCACGCTGGCTGCCGTTGGCCTGGTTGCCCCGGTTGAAGAGGTCGCGCAGCAGCTCCGGGTGCGCGGCGAAGAGCCGGTCGTAGAAGCGCGGGGTGATGTCCCCGATGGCGGCGCCCACGACGGGCAGGGTGGCCTCGATGACCTCGGCGGACTTCGCGGACAGCATCAGTGGGGCTCCTAACTGGAATCTGAGATTCGCATTAAAGGCCGCGAAGTGGCGCGCGGCCCCGGGTGGGCTGATCAGCCGGCGGGTCCGGCGGGTCCGGCGGGATCGGTGGCGCGGGCGGTGCCGGAGGTGTCGGCGCTGCGGGCGGTGTCGGCGGGTCCGGCGGTGAGGCTGAGCAGCACCGGTCCGGTGGGCGAGGCCACCAGGTCGGCGACGGAGAGGTGGTCGAGCGCGGCGAAGAACGCCTCCTGGGCGCCCCGCAGCACCCCGCGCAGCCGGCACGCGGCCCGCAGCGGGCACGGCGGGTCGTCCTCGCAGCCGACCACGTCGCCGACCCCCTCCAGCTCCCGCAGCAGCAGCCCGAGCGAACCGGTCCGCCCGGCGAAGGTGAGCATCAGCCCGCCGCCGCGACCGCGCCGGGCCTCCACCACCCCCAGGTGCTGCAGTCGGCTGACCACCTTCGCCGCGTGGGTGTACGGCACGCCGACCGACTCGGCCACCTCGCGGGTGGTCGGGTTGTCGCCCTCGCCCAGGACCGCCAGTCGCATGGCGATCCGCAGGGCGATGTCGGTGCTCTTGGTCAGCCTCACGTTCGGAACGCTATCGAATGCGACTCTGCAACTCCAATTTCCTGCACGACTTCGATCGAGACGCTGGTCACGTCCCCCGGGAGCCCTCGACCGGGCGGGTCCGAGCGCCCCCGGGTCGGGCTCCGGCCGGTGTGCACCGCCGCGCCCGGCCCCGGCGGAGGGTCGTCCCGTGGTCGGAACCGAACAGTTGGCGACATTAACCGCCACTACCTGACGTCACATCAGGGCTGCTTCTACGCTTCCCCCGGCTCCGAACCCACCACGCACCACCACCACATGTCCGGACGTGCCGAGCAGCTGGAGAGACCCGTGAGCAGAACCCGCACCCCCCGTCGTGCCCGGACGGCCGTGGTCGCGATAGCCGCGACCACGGCCGCCCTGTTGTCGCTGCCCGTGACGGCGGAGGCCGTCACGCCGCCGCCGGCCGTCGCCGCGCACCTGGCGGTGGCGCCGTACCCGGCGGGCGTCGCGCTGACACCGGACGGCGGCCACGCCTATGTGACCAGCCAGAGCAGCGGCGCGGTCAGCGTGCTGGACACCGCGACCGACACCGTGTCCGGCACCTTCACCGCCGGGACCGGCTCGTACGCCGTGGCCGTTTCGCCCGACGGGCACCGGGCCTACCTGACGCACCACCTGGACAACACCGTCAGCGTCGTGGACACCGCCACCGGAGCCGTCACCGCGACCGTCCCGGTCGGTGCCCAGCCCTGGGGCCTGGCCCTCGCGCCGGACGGCTCGCGCGCCTACGTGGCCAACGCCGGGGCCGGCACCGTGAGCGTGCTGGACACCTCGTCCGCCACCGTGACCGCCACCGTCCCGGTCGGCGCCGAACCGCATGGGCTGGCCGTCTCCGCGGACGGCACCCGGCTGTACGTCGCCGCCTCCGGCGACAAGGCGGTCACCGTGGTCGACACCGCGACCGGCACGGTGAGCGGCACCGTCGCGGTCGGCCACGGCGCCTTCGGCCTCGCGCTCAGCCCGGACGGCACCCGGCTGTGGGCCGCCGACGGCGACGACGGCACCGCCGCCGTGATCGACACGGCGGCCGGCACCGTCCTCGGCACCGTCGCGGTCGGCTCCGGCCCCTACGCCGTGACCCTCTCCCCGGACGGCACGGCGGCCTACGTCTCCAACTACTCGGACGACACCCTGAGCGTGGTGGACACCGCGAGCCGGACGGTCACCGCGACCGTGCCGGTGGGCGCCGGCCCCTACAGCCTGGCCCTGACCGCCGACGGGCGGCACGGCTACCTCGCCGACTTCACCGGCGGTGCCGTCGACCTGGTGGACTTCCCGCTGCCGGTGCCGGACGTCACCGCGATCAGCCCGAACAGCGGCTCCGGCGCGGGCGGCACCACGGTGACCGTCACCGGCACCGACCTGGCCGGCGCCACCGCGGTGACCTTCGGCGCGGCCGGCGCCGCCACCTCGTTCAGCTGCACCAGCACCGCCTGCACCGCGACCGCCCCCGCCACCACCGTCACCGGGCCGGTGGACGTACGGGTCACCGCGCCCGGCGGCACCAGTGCGGCCGTCGCCGCCGACCGCTTCACCTACACCGCCCCCGCCGCCCACCTGGGCGTCGCGCTCACCGCGACCCCGGTGGCCGGGCTGTTCTCCAGCCGGGTCGACTACACCGTCACCCTCACCGGCCAGGGCCCGGACCCGGTCGCCTCGGCCACCGTCGCCGCCGACCTGCCCGCCGGGCTGACCGCCACCTCCGGCGACTGCACCGTCTCCGCCGGGAAGCTCGGCTGCGCGCTGACCGCGCCGCTGGCCAAGGGCGCGAGCACCACCCGGCACTTCTCGATCGGGGTCGGCCTGTTCTCGCTGGTCCGCAGCTGGGACGTCACGGTGGCCCGCACCGGCGGAGCGCCCGCCGACCCGTCGCCCGCCACCAGCCGGGCGACCCGCGGCTGCACCGCGGTGCTCGGGCTGCTGATCACCTGCAAGTAGCCCCCGCCCAGCCGCGGGCGTGGCAGCGGCCCCGGGCCCCGCCGAAACCTTTCGGCGGGGCCCGGGGCCGTCCGTCACGGCTGCTGCCGGGAGTGCGCGGGCTCGCTCAGTGCCGGCTCAGCGCCTGCTCAGTGCCCGCACGGCGGCTGCTCAGAGCTTCTGCCAGACCGGCTTGGCCGCGTAGGTGTCGCGGAAGTAGTCGGCGAGCTTGAGGCGGGAGGCGGCCGCCTCGTCCACCACCACGGTGGCGTGCGGGTGCAGCTGGAGCGCCGAGGCGGGGACGACCGCGGACAGCGGGCCCTCGACGGCGAGCGCGACGGCCTCGGCCTTGGCCTCACCGGTGGCGAGCAGGACCAGGTGGCGGGCCTCCAGGATGGTGCCGATGCCCTGGGTGATGACGTGGTGCGGGACCTCGTCGATGCTGTCGAAGAAGCGGGCGTTGTCCACCCGGGTCTGCCGGGTGAGGGTCTTGATCCGGGTCCGGGAGGAGAGCGAGGAGCAGGGCTCGTTGAAGCCGATGTGGCCGTCCGTGCCGATGCCGAGCAGCTGGAGGTCGACGCCGCCGGCCTCGGCCAGCGCACGGTCGTAGGCGGTGGCGGCCGCGGCGATGTCGGACGCGTTGCCGTCCGGGCCCAGGAAGGACTCCTCGGTCAGGCCGAGCGGCTCCACGACCTCGCGCAGCACCACCGAGCGGTAGGACTCCGGGTGGCCGGCGGGCAGGCCGACGTACTCGTCCAGCTGGCAGACGCGCGCCCTGGTGGCGTCCAGCCGGCCGTCGCGGACCCGCTCGGCGAGCGCCTGGTAGATCGGCAGCGGGGTCGAGCCGGTCGCCACGCCGAGCAGGGCGTCGGGCTTGTCGGTCAGCAGATCGGTGATCGCCGCGGCGATGAGTTCGCCGGCCGCACGGGCGTCAGGGACGATCACGATTTCCATACTGGGTCCACCGTTCTGAGGCGAGGCTGAGGTCTAGACCTCCGAGGTCTAGACCAGTTTGCCGTGAAGGGGCGCCCCAGGTCCACCCGGGTCCGGTGCCCGGACGATCTTCCGTCCGCCGCCCCCGGCCGCCCTCCTGCCTGGTGGAGCGGTCGGGTCCTGGTGGAGCGGTCGGGGCCGGCCGTCGGGACGGGATGTCCCGGCGGCCGGCCCCGGTGGTGGTGCCCGCTACTGCTTCCCGCTCCCCGGCCGTCCGGACGGCTGCCCGGTCGTACGGACGGTGTGGGGGTGGCGGGTGCGGCGCTTCGGTCGCCCCGCGGTCAGAACGGCCTGGTGCAGGTGGTGACCTGCTGGGAGACGTCCAGCGCCGGGCCGGCGGTCGCGCAGATCAGGCGGGGCGCGGTGGCGGTCACCCGCGGCGTGACCGCCGTCGCGGAGCCGAACCGCACGGTGGTCGCGGAGGCGACCGTCTCCCACGGGCTGCCCCAGGCTTCCTGGGTGCGGATCTCGACCCGAACCACCGTCAACTGCCCGGGATCGGCGCTGACCTGGGCGACGCCCACGATGCCCCCGCCGTCGGCCTGGTGCGAGATGCAGGGCTGGTTGAGCACCGCGGCGCAGGCCACGGCGTCGGTGTCGGGCGTCGCCGTGGCCGCTATGGCCGGAGCCGCCGTCAGGCCGGTGATCCCTGCCGCCGCCAGCGCAAGAGCTGCGATCCGAGCGCGCATAATGCGAACCTCCTTGGAAATTAAGGGAATCTCACTCCTTGAGATGAGTCTTGCACACATCGTGGATGTCATGCTGTGTGCGTTGCGTCACACCCATGGTGACCGTTCAACTACATCCTGCAACCATTCGCCCTCCGTTCAGCACGCGGACAACTCCCGTCCTGACGGGCGATCAGTTCATGGGCGGCAGCACCATCCGTCGCCCGGCCGTCGCCCCGCCGTCCACCGGCACCGAGGCCCCGGACTGGTAGGCGAAGTCGTCCGAGGCCAGCGCCAGGATCGCCCGGGCGATCTCCGCCGGCTCGGCCATCCGCTCCAACCCCTCGACGTTCAACGGGCCGTAGGCCTGCTTGAACCGCGCCCAGGCCGCGTCCGGGACGCCCGGCGGCCGGACGAAGGCGGTGTCCGTGGTGCCGGGGAGGATCGCGTTGACCCGGATCCCCCGCGTCCCGTACGCCAGCGCCGCCGCCTTGACCAGTCCTTGAACCGCCCTTTTGCTCGCCGTGTACGCGCCGCCGTTCGGCCGGGCCTGCTCGGCGGCGGAGGAGGCGGTGCAGACGATCACCCCGTGACCGGCCTTCAGCATGTGCGGGATCTGGTACCTGAGCGCCAGGAACACCCCGCGGGCATTGGTGTCCAGCACGTCGTCCCATTCGGCCACGCTCAGCTCGTGCAGCAGCTTGGAGCTGCCGACGCCCGCGTTGTTGACGGCGACGTCCAGCCCGCCGTACCGGGCCACGACCTGCTCGGTGAACCGCTCGACCTGGGCCGGGTCGCGCACGTCGGCCGGGAAGTACGAGGCCTCGCCGCCCAGTTGACGGACCTCCTGCTCGACCTGGCGCCCGAGCGCCGCGCGCCGCCCGCAGAAGCCGACCAGGGCGCCCTCCGCGGCGAAGGCGAGCGCGGCCGCCCGGCCGATGCCCGAGGTGGCGCCGGTGATCAGCACGGTACGGCCCTCGAAGCGCGCCCCGGAGCGCCCGCCCGAACGCGCCGCGGACCCGGCCGGGGTCGTGGGTTCGGCCCGGGCCCGCCCGGAGCCCAGGGCGGTGGCCGCCCCGGCGAGGCCGAGGGCGGAGGCGCCGAGCAGCGCCCGCCGGGCCGGTCCGGCGGTGGAAGTCGAGGGGGAGGAGGAGTCGGTGTCCATGCGGCGAGCCTGGCAGCGCTCGCCCGGGGCCGCTTCGGCCGACCGGCCGGACCTCCCGGCCGGAAGGAGGACCCCGCTCCTCCCCGGGGAGGACGGCAACCCCGGCCCCGCCGGGCGGGGTTGGCCGCGCCCTCACTCGTCCGGGTGGTGGTGCGCCTGCGGAGCGGATCGGACGGATACCATCGGCCCGATCCCACGGAGGTGCCGCGTGGACACGGTCATCGTGCAACTTCCCTGCCCAGGGCCCGAGATGGCGCCCGGAGACGCCCCCGGCCTGCTGCGGATGGGCCCGGGCGAGGCCGCGGTGTTCGGTCGCGGGGAGCCCGGCCGCCCGGTCCCCATCCCGCTGCCCGACCAGGGCGTCTCCCGCCGGGCGGGGGAGGTGGTCGCGGCCGAGGACTACTGGCGGCTGTCCAACTTCAGCACCTCGGCCACCTATGTGGTGGAGAACCTGGAGGGCGCGGGCGAGCACGTCAAGGTGGCGCCCGGCCGGCTCGGCGCGCCCGTCCCGTTCGAGCTCTCCCGGGTCCTGCTGCCCGCCCTCGGCGAACCCGCCGCCTTCAAGGTCTTCGCCCCGCAGCACGCCTACCTCGACGGACCGCCCGGCCGCCCCGACGGCGAGCGCACCGTCAGCCCGTTCGCGCTGGACCCGACCGCCAAGTACTTCCTGGTCCTGCTCGCGCTCTGCGAGCCCCGGCTGCGCTCGCCCTCCGCCGCGGCCGTCCCCGGGGTGGCCGAGGTGCTCGCCCGGCTGCGCGCCCTGCCCGGTTGCCGCGGGCTGAGCCGGTCGGCGGTGAACTACCACATCGACTACCTGGTGGAGACCAAGCTGCGGCTGCGCGAGCCGTACGAGGAGGGGGCGGGCGGCGGCAAGCGCGAGGAACTGGTCGCGCTGGCGCTGAGGTTCGACCTCGTCCGGGAGGAGCACCTGGCGCTGCTCCCGTCCCGGCGCGCGGTCGCCCGGCCGTGACGCCCGCCGCCCCGCCCGGGCCCGAACCGGCGTCGCCCGGGTCGGCCTCGCCCGAGCCGACGGCGCCCCGGTCCGCGTTGCCAGGCGGTCCGCCCTGCGAGATTCCGGAGGGCTACCCGATCGCCGGCTACCGGCTCGGCGCCCTCCTCGGCGCGGGCGCCTGGGGCAGCGTGCACGCCGCCGAGGGCCCCGACGGCAGCCAGGTCGCCGTCAAGCTCCTCGGCGCGGCCCGGTTCAGCCCCGGCCAGCGCCGGACGGTGGCCCGGATGGCCCGCAGCGAGCAGCGCTTCAGCCGCAGCGCCGACCACCCCCACCTGATCCGCACCCTCGCCGTGGTCACCGTCGAGGACCCGGACCATCCGGCGCTGGACGGCGCCGTCGCCCTGGTGATGGAACGCGCCGCCCGCAGCCTCCAGGACCTGCTGGCCGAGGCCCGCCCCGGTACGGCGGTGCCGGGGGCCGAGCGCATCCTCACCGAGGTCTGCGCCGGGCTGACCCACATGCACCGGGCCGGCTGGGTGCACGGGGACCTGAAACCGGCCAATGTCCTGCTGATGCCCGACGGCACCGCCAAGATCGCCGACTTCGGCCTCACCGCCGAGCTGGAGGGCACCCACGCCTACGCGCCGCCGCTGGGCTCGCCCGACCACGTCCCGCCCGAGTGGTGGTCCGAGCGCACCGGTGCCCGGGGCGTCGCGGTGCGCCCCAGCGCCGACGTCTGGGCCTTCGGCGTGATCGCCCACCAGCTGCTCACCGGCGGCCTGCACCCCTTCCTCGGCGCCACCGCCCGGGCCCGCTCGCTGGCCGCCCAGGCGTACGCCCGGGGCGCCGCGCCGCTGCGGCTGGACGAGGCGCTGCCGGTGCGCTGGCGGGCCGTGGTGACCGCCTGTCTCGCCCGCGGACGGGAGGAGCGCTCCCGGACCGAGCCGGCCGTTCTGGTGGCCCGGGCCGTCGCCCGGCCGGCCCGGCGCCGCCGTGCCGCCGTCCGGGCGGGGGCGGGCCTGGCCGCCTGCGGGCTGGCCGTCCTCGCCCTGGTGGGCGGGCCGGAGCCCGGCGGGCCGGGGGCCGCCCACCGCGCGGCGCCCCGGCCGCCCGGGGCGATCCCGGCCGGCTCGGACGTCCCGACGGCCTACCGGGGCATGATCGAGACCGCGGCGCGGCGCTGCCCGGAGCCGGAGGTCACCCCGGCGCTGCTGGCCGCCATGCTGAAGGCCGAGAGCGGCTTCGACCCGAACGCCGCCCGCCCGGAGACCGGCGAGTACGGCATCGCCATGTGGACGCCGTCCGTCTTCGAGGCCTGGGGCAGGGCCGCCACCCACCCCGGCCCCAGGTCCTACTGGGACCCGGGCGACGCGATCGCCGCGATGGGCAACTACGCCTGCTGGCTCGACCAGCGGATGAGGCGCCACGGCTTCTCCCGCGACCTGCCCGCCCTGGTCGCGGCGGCGTACCGGACCAGTGACAAGACCGTGACGGCCGAGGGAGGCGTCCCGGAACGCGTTCGGAAACATGTCGACAAAGTGCTTCTGTACCTCCGCGACTACGGCGGGTGAACGGCTAAACAGGATGAGTTATGCCACATCGGCACGTATCCGGCGCGGGCAACCGGGTGACGGGCCTCCGGTCTGGGATCCTCGGCGGCATGATCACGAAGCTCCGCTCCGCTGCCGCGCAATGGACCGTCGTCGTCCCGGTGGTGTCGTTCGTCGTCCTCGCCCTGACCTGGCACAAGGAACTGCCCGGCTGGGTGGTGGCGGTGGTCGCCTGCTTCCTGGTGGGCGCCGTGCTGTCCGCCGTGCACCACGCCGAGGTCATCGCGCACTGGTCGGGGGAGCCCTTCGGATCTTTGGTCCTGGCGGTGGCGGTCACCGTGATCGAGGTCGCGCTGATCGTGACGCTGATGGCCGACGGCGGGGACAAGTCCTCCACGCTGGCCCGGGACACCGTCTTCGCCGCCGTGATGATCACCTGCAACGGCATCCTCGGACTGTCCATCCTGGTCGCCGCCGTCAAGTACCGCACCGCCGTGTTCAACGCCGAGGGCACCGGCGCCGCGCTCGCCTGCATCGCCACCCTGGCGACCCTCAGCCTGGTCCTGCCGACCTTCACCACCAGCTCGCCCGGCCCGCAGTTCTCGACCACCCAGCTCACCTTCGCGGCCACCGCCTCGCTGGTGGTCTACGGACTGTTCGTCGCCACCCAGACCATCCGGCACCGGGACTACTTCCTGCCCGTCACCCCCGAGGGCCGGGTGCTGGACGAGGAGGAGCACGCCTCCCCGCCCACCCTCCGGGCCGCCGGGGTCAGCCTGCTGCTGCTCGCCGTCGCCCTGGTGGCGGTGGTGGGCCTGGCCAAGGGCGTGTCGCCGACCATCGAGAAGGCGGTGGACGACGCCGGGCTCCCGCACGCCGTGGTCGGCGTGGTGATCGCCATGATGGTCCTGCTGCCGGAGACCATCGCGGCGCTGCGCGCGGCCGTCCGCAACCGGGTGCAGACCAGCCTCAACCTCGCCCTGGGCTCGGCGCTCGCCAGCATCGGCCTGACGATTCCGGCGGTCGCGATCGCCTCCAGCTGGCTCTCCGGCCCCCTCGTCCTCGGCCTCGACCCGGCGCACCTGGTGCTGCTGACCCTGACGATCGTGCTGCTCACCCTCACGGTCATCCCGCGCCGGGCGACCCCGTTGCAGGGGGCGGTGCACCTGGCGGTGCTGGCGGGATACGTGGTGCTGGCGCTGAACCCGTGAGCGCCCGCCGGCCGTGGTCGGGAGTGGAAGCCCCTGGCCCGTTCCCCCGTGCCGGCCAGGGGCTTCCGGCGTACCCGGGTCCGGGCCGGGCGGACGGACGGTGCCGGTGGGGCCGGCGCGTCCGACGGGGCCGACGGTGAACCCGGGAGGGGGCGGCGGCCGTGGTTCCGGGTGAGGGCCCTGGCTCACCCCCGTGGCCAGGGCCCCTCGTCGAGCCCGGTGCGACCGCCGGTGAACCCCCGAGGGGGTGCGCGCCGTGGAACGACAGGGAGCCCCTGGTCCCGCAGCTGCTCGCGGGCCAGGGGCTCAGTGGCGCCGCGGCTCAGTCGCGGCGCGCTGCCCGGGACGCGCCCGGGCGGGTACTTCAGCTGGTGCGGCGACGGCGGGCGTAGACCACCGCGCCCGCGCCGCCCAGCAGCAGCACGGTGCCGGCGCCCGCGTAGAGCAGGGTGCCGTCGCTGCCGGTGGTGGCCAGCTTCTTGCCGTCCGAGGGGGCGCCCGGGATCGGGGTGGGGACGCTGACCTTGTCGGGCATGACCAGCGGCTGCTCCGGGTTGACCGGGGTCTCGGTGGTCGGGACGTGGACCGGCACGGTCGCGGTCGGCGCGTCCGACGGGGCCGGGCTCGGGGCGGCGGTGGTGGTCGGGTTCCCGGTGGCCGGAGCGGTGGGCTTCTCGGTGGCCGGGGCGGTGGCCGGAGGCGTCACCGGGGCGGTCGCCGCCGGGGTGGTCGGAGTGGCGGTCGGCGTCACCGGGGGCTTCGGCGTCTCGGTGGGCTTCGTGCTCGCGCTCGGGGAGGCCGGGGTGGTGGCGGGAGGCGTGGCCGGGACCGACGGGGTGTGCGAGGGCACCGCGGTCGGGCTGGTCGGCGGGGTCTTCACCGGGGTCGGCGTCACGCTCGGAGAGGGCTTGCCGGTCGGGGCCGGGGTCTGGCCGCCGCAGTCGACCTTGAAGACCTTGTGCTTGGGGTTGTTGAGCTTGGGCTCCTTCGGCAGCTTGCCGTCCACCAGCTCGACCGACTGCCAGTAGAGCTTGTAGTGGCCGTCCGGCAGGTGGATGTCCTCGGTGCGCACGTGGCCGTGCGGGTCGACCGGGATGTCGCCGAACGCGGCGAGCGTCTCGCCCTTGGGGCCGACGGTGGCGATCGCCCAGACGACGTCCTGGTTGGCGTCGAAGCCGAAGGAGTCCAGGTAGAAGGTGCAGACCTTGGGCTCGTTGCGCACGTCCTCCTGGCCGGTGCCGGCGTCGTGGATCTTGACGGTGCCGTTGTTGCCGGGGGCGCCGCCCTTGCCGCCCGCGACGGCGTGCGCGGCGGGGGCGAGCAGCAGGAGCGCGGCGGCGGTCGGGACGGCCACCAGGGAGCGCGCGGCGGTGGAACGGAGGTGCATCTGACTTCCATCGGGTACGGCAGGCCGGGACGGGCCCGCGCGGCGGGAGGGAGCCTCTGGTCGGCCGTTCGGCGGGAGCCGGTGTCGTGCGACGGGAGGGGCACAAAAGTTCCCGCAGCCGGGAACGTGACGCAAGGGGGGTTTGGTCGAAATGCATCGCTCCAGGTGATTGGTCCGACTAGTCCATTACAACGATCTGATTACCCGGTTGTCAGGGCTTCGGGTGCCTTCGAGCCGGTTGGCCGGTCAACTCCGGGACACGGCCCGGCGGGTGAACCCGCGCCGCCCTGGTGGCCGGTATTGACCGGTTCGCGGCGGCGGCCTGCGTGTCGGGGCGGCGGGCGGGTGCCGGGGTTCTCTATCGTCCGTCCGGAACCGCCCAGTCCGAGGCTTCCGTCGCGTGGACAGCCGATCCGACCCGTGGGAGAGTGCGATGCCCGGTCCAGAGCAGACCGTCCGGCCCGAGCAGACGGCCCGGCCCGAGGAGGCCGCGGGGGGCGAGGAGACCGTCCGGGCCGCGGAGAGCGCCGACGTGATCGTGGTCGGCGCCGGTCCGGCGGGCTCCACCGCCGCCGCCCACCTGGCCCGGACCGGCCTGGACGTCCTGCTGCTGGAGAAGTCCGCCTTCCCGCGCGAGAAGGTCTGCGGGGACGGCCTCACCCCCCGCGTCGTCAAACAGCTCGTGGACCTCGGCATCGACGTCTCGGAGGAGGCCGGCTGGCTGCACAACCGGGGCCTGCGGCTGATCTCCGGGCGCCGCTCGATCGAGTTCGACTGGCCCGAGCTCTCCGCCTACCCCGGGTACGGACTGGTCCGGCGCCGCGCCGACTTCGACGAACTGCTCGCCCGCAGGGCCGCCTCGTCCGGTGCCAGGGTGATCGAACGCGCCAATGTGACGGGCCCGTTGCTGGACGAGCGGACCGGCCGGATCACCGGCGTCACCGCCAAGCTGGGCGAGGAGCGCCGACCGGTCGCCTACCGGGCCCCGGTCGTGGTCGCCGCCGACGGCAACTCCACCCGGCTGTCGGTGGCGATGAAGCGCTACCGACGCACCGACCGCGCGATGGGCGTCGCGTACCGGACGTACTTCACCACCCCGCGGCACGACGACCGCTACCTGGAGGCCTGGCTCGACCTGCGCGACCCCCGGGACCCGGCCCGGCGCCTGCTGCCCGGCTACGCCTGGGTGTTCGGCATGGGCGACGGCACCGCCAACGTCGGACTCGGGGTCCTGGACACCGCCAAGACCGAGGTGGACTGGCGGGAGCTGCTGCGCCACTGGTGCGACGGCCTGCCGCCGGAGTACGGCTACAGCCCCGACGCGGTCACCGAGCCGATCCGCGGCGCCGCCCTGCCGATGGGCCTCAACCGCCGACCCCACTACGCCGACGGCCTGCTGCTGGTCGGCGACGCGGGCGGCACGGTCAGCCCGGGCACCGGCGAGGGCATCGCCTACGCGATGGAGTCCGGCCGCTACGCCGCCGAGACGATCGTCCAGGCCCTCGCCCGCCGCACCGACCGCGGCCGCGAACTCGCCCTGCGCGCCTATCCGCAGGCGCTGCGCTCCGCCTACGCGGGCTACTTCGCGCTCGGCCGGCTGGCCGCCGACCTGCTGGGCCGCCCGAAGCTGCTCGGCGCGGCCGGGGCCGTCGGGCTCGGCCACCCGGCGCTGCTGAAGGTGGCGTTCCGGCTGATGGTCAACCTGACCGAGCCGAACTCCAAGGACGCCCTCGACCGGCTGCTCCACCTGATCGGCCGGGTCGCCCCGGGGCGGTGAGCCGGCGGCACCGGACCGCTCATCCTCGCGGGTGGGCGGGCCCGGCGTCCCGGGTTCGGCCGAATCCGCAGCGTCGAACGCCCAGCTGCACGAATCATGTTGACGAATGATCAGATGATCCGATTGCCTGGTGTCGAACCAGCCACGGAGGGTGAGGACACCACCCCTCCGTGGCTCCCTTTCGACCGCTGACCCGTCCGACGGAGACACCGTGCGCTTTCGCCTTCGCCTGTTCGTCGCGCCGCTCGCCGCGGCCGCCGCCCTCACCGCCGTGAGCACCCCCGCCGCCGTCGCGGCCCCGGCGGCCACCCCCTCCGACCAGTGCTCCGCCGCCTTCCGCGACGACGACGCCCGCCTCGGGCCCGCCGACCTCCCGACCACCGGCCCGGTCGGCCGCCAACTCGTCGGCTACCAGCGCACCGGCGGCGCGAGCGACCAGGACTTCCTGGCCGAGTACTACGACCCGGCTGGCAACGGCGGCAAGGGCGGCTGGACGTACCCGCCGGCCGACGGCTACGTCACCCTGCCCGACGGCACCCCGATCGAGTTCGACCTCACGCTCCACCCGAACCAGAACATCGACCGCTACGGCAGCGAGTACGGCGCCTTCCTCGCCCCCGAGGGCCTGCCCTACGCCAACCGCGCCATCCCGCCGCAGAGCCTGGACGGCAACCCGCCGGCCGCCTGCAACTACCACGACTACAAGGTGGTCAAGGCCTTCACGGTGCACGCCGGCCCGATCGCGCCGTGGTTCAACCAGCCCGGCTGGGGCCTCCAGTACCAGCTCGACGGCGCTCTGCTGCCCGGCGGCCCGGCCAGGCTGAACGTGCTCTGGCTGGTGGAGAACGGCTACCTGGCCCGGATCTGACCCCGCTCCGCCGCCGTACGGCGGCGTCCGATGCCCGAGCCGGGCGCCGGGCGCCGCCGGGACGCCGGGTTATTCGCTGGCGGACGCCGGGCGGCGGGGGATAGGAAGACCGGATGACCACCACCGATCCCGTCACCGACCGGCGGGTCTTCCGCCCCACCGTCCTCGACCTGGGCGACGCCCTGCTGCGCCCGTGGGGACGCGCCCTCGACGTGCCCGGCGGCGTCGTGCCCGCCCTGATCGCCGCCTCGGAGGACCCGGCCGTCGCCCGCTGGAGCCCGCTCAGCGGCATCGGCCCGGTGGCCGCCGAGACCTACCTCGACCGCTGCGACGAGCGCTGGGCCGCCGGGACAGCGGCCTCCTTCGCCATCCTCGACGCCGCCGACGGCAGCCTGTGCGGCAACGTCTACCTGGGGTGGACCGACCGGGACGACGGGGTGGCCATGATCGGCTACTGGCTGGTCGCCGCCGCCCGCGGCCGGGGCCTGGCCTCCCGGGCCGCCACCGCCGTCACCCGCTGGGCCGTGGAGCACGCCGACGTCCGCCGCGTCGAGCTCTACCACGCCGTCGCCAACGAGGACTCCTGCCGGGTCGCCGAGCGGTCCGGCTTCCCCTACGAGGGCACCCTGCGCGGCTCCTACACCTACGGCGGGGGCGTCTACGTCGACGAACACCTCCACGCCCGGCTGGCGTCCGACCCGTTCACGGACTGAGGGCCCGCCCCCGGGTCCCTCGGCCCGCAGGCTGCGCGCGAGGCGGGGGAGCGACCTAACCTGGAAGGGAGCGTTCGGTGCGTCGCCCGCGAACGGAATCGGTGATCATGACGGTGGTCTCGGCGGCTCTCTTCGGTACCGACTGGTGGCAGCCCGCGCTGCCCGGCGGTGCGGAGCTGCTGCGCGAGTGCGCCGCCCGGGGGTGGACGGTGGTGCTGACCGGCCCCGGGCCCGCGGGGGCTCCGGCCCTCACCGTGGCCGACCCCGGAGGCGACCCGGTGCGGGCCGCGCTGGACCTGGTGGACGGCAGGCCCTCGCACGCCGTGGCCGTCGCCGGGAGCGTGCGCGAGGTCCGGGCGGCGCGGCGGGCCGGGGTGCCGTGCGTCGCCCTGGCGGCGGGCCGGGAGACCGGCCCGGACCTGCGGGCGGCGGGTGCGGCCGAGGTCCACCGCGACGCCGCCGCGCTGCTGAGCGTCCTGGACGACAGCCTGCTCGCCCGCCCCCGGGCCTTCGGGCCCGTCGGCGCCGGAACAGGCGGCGCCGCGAACGGTTAGCGCCGGCCCGTACCGGGCAACCGCCGGGTGCGAGCACGTCACCGGAGGTGTCGGAGGTGACCGAGATGGACGGCCCCGCGTTGAGCGGATGGGAGCGGCGGCTCCTCGAGGAGATCGAGTCCGATCTGCGCCAGGACACACGGCTCGACCGGAAGTTGAGCACGATGGGCGCCAAACCGCCCAGCCGGGTCCGGGGCGTGCTGCGCGCGATCGGCCGCAGGATCTCGGCGGGGGTGGTGCTGACCGCCCTGGTGATGACGGCGATCTGCCTCGGGGTGGGCGTACGGGCCCCGGTCGCCGCCGTGCTGGTCGCGCTCGGCGTGGTCTGGGTGGCCACGGTGGCGGCCGCGGTCGCCACCGCGGAGCTGCTGCGCCGCCGGAGGGCGGGCCGCGCCGGCACCGTGACCCTGGACCCGGCGGAGGCCCGGGAACGCCGGGAGCGCCGGGAGCGGCGCCCCTGGGACCGTCCGGAGGCGTGACGCGATGACCACCGACCTGTGGGAGTACCGCCCGGGCTCCCATCCCGCCGCCGACCCCGCGCTGGTCGGGTACGAGGTGCACGCCACCGACGGCCCGGTCGGCCGGGTCGAGCAGGACGCCGGGGACCACCTGCTGGTCGACGCCGGGCCCTGGGTGCCGGGCACCCGGGTGCTCGTCCCGGCCGGGCAGATCGCCCGGCTCGACCACCTGGACCGCGCCGTCCACCTCGACTGCCCGCGCGCGAGGCTGAGTTCCGCCCCGCCCGCCGCCGTCGACCTGACCGCCCCGCATCCGCGCTGAGCGACCGCACCATGGGCTGGCCCGCCACCACGCTCACCGGCCGGACGATCGCCTTCCTGGTCGCGCCGTACGGGGCCGAGCAGGTCGAGCTGACCGACCCCTGGCAGGCGGTCGCCGAGTCCGGCGGCACCCCGCGGCTGCTCTCCACCGCCGAGGGCCGGGTCCAGGCCGTCCGGCACGGCGCCCCGGGCGACACCTTCGCCGTGGACGCCCTGGTCGCCGAGGCGGACCCGGCCGACTACGACGGGCTGGTCCTGCCCGGCGGCGTCGCCAACCCCGACCGGCTGCGCCTGGACCGGCCGGCGGTCGCCTTCGTGCACGCCTGCTGCGCCACCGGCCGTCCGGTCGCGGCGATCTGCCACGCGGCCTGGACGCTCATCGAGGCCGACGCCGTACGTGGGCGCACCCTCACCTCCTGGCCCAGCCTGCGCACCGACCTGGTCAACGCCGGCGCGCAGTGGGTGGACGAGCCGGTGCACGTCTGCCACGACGGCCCCGGCCCGCTCGTCACCAGCCGCAAGCCGGGCGACCTGCCGCTGTTCGACGACGCCTTCGTGACGGAGTTCGCCCACGCGGCGGCGAAGCGGCGGCGGTGACGGCAGCGGTGACGGCGGGGGCGCACAGGACGACCGCGCCCCCGCCGGCTCCGGTCAGCCTCCCGTCAGTCCCCCCGGAGCCGGACGAAGGTGGCGACGGGCGGCCGGCCCGTGAGGGTGAGTTCGGCGCGCAGGGGGGAGGTCAACGGGTGCACCGGGCCGTGGTCGGGGTCGGTGGCGGGCGGGCCGAGCAGCGGGCGGACGACCTCGGCGACCTCGCGGGACTGGACCGGGGTGAGCCGCGGGGCGGTCAGGAACACCCGGCCGTCGTCGAGCTGGAGGACCAGCGCGTGCGGGTGGGCGGCCGGGCCGGTGACGGCGCGGACGGTGGCGTCGAGGGTGTCGCTGCGGCGGTACTTGACCCAGACGCGGCCGGCGCCACGCGGGCGGTAGGGGGAGGCGGCGGCCTTGCAGACCAAGCCCTCCACCCCGGTGTCGGCGAGCCGCTCCATCCACTCCAGCGCCTCCGCCCGGTCGGTGGTGGCCATCACCGGCTGGACCGGCGGCGGGACGTCGGCGAGGGCGGCGAGCAGCAGCCGGCGCCGGTCGGTGAGCGGTAGCCGGCGGACGTCACGGCCGGGGAGCGCCAGCACGTCGAAGGCGATCAGGCCGAGCGCCACCTCGGGCGCGGCCGCGCGGGCCTGGCGGGTGCGCAGCAGCTCGCCGAAGGCGAACCGGCCGCCGCGCCAGGCGACCAGCTCGGCGTCCAGCACCAGCCCCTCGGGCAGCCGGGCGACGGCCGCGGCGATCGGCGGGAACTCGGGGGCGAGGTCGCGGCCGCTGCGGGACTGGAGGTAGGCGGGCTGGTCGCCGCGGGCGAAGGCGACGCAGCGGAAGCCGTCCAGCTTCAGCTCGTACAGCACGCCCCCGCCGCCCAGGCCGTCGGCGGGCGGGACGGCGGTCACGGCGGCCGGGCGCATCACCTCGACGGGCGGGTGCAGCACCTGGCGCGCCTGCTCCGCCCGGCGCGGCCGCGGTGGCGGTTCCGCTCCGGACGCAGAGGACGCCGGGGACGCGGTGGGCAGCGGCCGGGCCCGCTCCCGGTCCAGCAGCGGGGCGAGCAGGTCGCCGTGCGCGGCCAGCCGGTCCGGCACCTCGGCGAGGGTGAAGACCAGGTCCCGCTCGGCGGCGGCCCGCTCCAGCTCCGCCCAGTCCAGCGGGGTGGAGACGGTCGGCAGCGGCCGGGCCCGCAGGGTGTACGGCGCGGCGGTGGTCTTCTTGGCGTTGTTCTGCGACCAGTCGACCAGCACCCGGCCCCGCCGGCGGGCCTTGGCCATGGTGTGCACCACCAGCTCCGGGTGCTCGGCCTCCAGGGCGGCGGCCAGCGCCTTCGCGTACGCGGAGACCCGGGCGCTCGGCGTGGGCTCGAGCGGGACCAGCAGGTGCAGGCCCTTGGAGCCGGAGGTCTTCACCCAGGCCGCCAGTCCGTCCGCGGCGAGCCGTTCGCGCAGCAGCAGCGCGACCGTACGGCAGGTCAGCACGTCGGCGCCCTCGCCGGGGTCGAGGTCCAGCACCAGCCGGTCGGCGAGGGCGGGCGCGGCCGCGTGCCACTGCGGGACGTGCAGTTCCAGGCAGCCCAGGTTGGCGACCGCCAGCAGGGCCGCGCCGTCCTCCAGCACCACCTGGCGCAGCTCGCCGGTGCTGCTCGGCACGTCGACCGTGCGCACCCAGTCCGGGGTGCCGGGTGGCGGGTTCTTGGCGACGAACACCTCCGCCTCGACCCCGTCCGGGCAGCGCAGGAAGGAGACCGGGCGGTCGCGCAGGTGCGGGAGCAGCGCGGTGTGCACGGCGGCGTAGTAGCGCAGCACCTCGCCCTTGGGGGTGCCGGTGCGCGGGTAGTACACCTTGTCGAGGTGGGAGAGGGCGAGGGTGCGCCCGTCCACCGTCATCTGCGGCACGGTCCGCCTCCGGTGCGTCGGGTGGGGTGGCCCCCGCGGCCGTGGCGCACCCGCGTCACCCCCGGGGGCGGGCGACCGGCCGGGGCGCGCCCGGGTAGGTGCCGAAGTACCAGTGGTTGCCCTCCGGGTCGGCGGCGGCGAAGTCGCGCGAGCCGTAGTCCGTCTCGTACAGCCCGGTGGTGATCCGCGCCCCGGCGGCCACCGCGCGGGCGTGCACGCCGTCCGGGTCGGCGGTGACCACGTACGCGGAGAAGCCGCCGGGCCGGCCCGGCCAGGGCTCGGCGCCCTCGGGCGGCTCGCGGTCGGAGCCGAGCATCACGCCGCCGCCCTCGGGCCAGGCGAGTTCGGCGTGCGCGACGAAGTCGCCCTCCCCGTAGGTGACGACCTCCTGGAAGCCGAAGGCGTCGACCAGGAAGCGGATCAGGGCCCGGGCGTCGGTGGCGCGCAGGCTGGGCCAGACCTGCGGGGCGGGGGTCTCGGTGGCGTCCATGGCTCACTCCTCGGGAAGCGCGGGTCGTCCTGCCTCCCACTCTGCGGCCGTCCCCCGCGCCCCGCCCTCGGACGTCCCGGGCCGCGCTGCTCCGGCCCCTGCGCCGTGGGCCAGAGGTCGCGGGCGGCGGCGGGGTTGCTTATGGTGATGGCGCGGTCACACCGCTTCCGCTCGGACGGCGGGAGCCCGGGAGCACCGCCGGGGGGACGCGGGGGGACCAGCGGGGGGAACCATCGACGAAGGAGTCCCCGTGACCACTGCCCGAGACATCATGCACACCGGCGCCCAGTGCATCGGCGCCCACCAGACCCTGGCCGAGGCCGCGCAGATGATGCGCGACAAGAACGTGGGCGCGTTGCCGATCTGCGGCGACGACCAGAAGCTGAAGGGCATCATCACCGACCGCGACATCGTGCTGCGATGTGTCGCGGAGGGCAAGGACCCGGCCCGGATGACGGCGATGGAGCTCTCCGGCCACCTGCACTGCGTGCGCGCCGAGGACAGCATGGAAACGGTGCTGCGCAAGATGGAGCAGCACCAGATCCGGCGCATCCCGGTGATCGACGGGGACCGGCTGGTGGGCATGATCAGCGAGGCCGACCTGGCGATGGGGCACCGCGACGGCCAGCGGCTGACCGACCAGCAGATCATCGAGTTCATGGACAGCGTCTACATGATGCGGTGACCGGCCGGCGCCCGCGCGCCCGTCCCGGCCCCGCTCGTGACCGGCCGGTCCCCGGACCGGCCGGTCCGGGCGTCCGTCGTGCGGGCGTCCGTCGTGCGGGCCGAGCCGTCCAGGGGTCGGATCCTCCTTTCCCACCTGTCGGGATGCGGGCACAATTCCGCCCATGGGAAAGCAGTACGAAAGCATCGACGGCCGGTTGCGCCGGTTCATCGAGCGCCAGCCGGTCTACTTCGTGGCCACCGCTCCGCTGGCCGCCGACGGACACGTCAACCTCTCGCCCAAGGGCCGCTCCGGGACGCTCGTGGTGATCGACGAACTCACCCTCGCCTACCTGGACTTCGGCGGTTCGCAGGCCGAGACCGTCGCCCACCTGCGGGAGAACGGCCGGATCACCCTGATGTGGTGCTCCTTCGAGGGCCCGCCGACCGTGGTGCGGGTGCACGGGCGCGGCGAGCCGGTGTTCCGCGACGACCCGCGGTTCGCCGAACTGCTCGGCCGCTTCGACCCGGCCGCGGACGGCTCCGGCCTGCGGGCGATCGTGCTGGTCAGGGCCGAGCGGGTGAGCGACTCCTGCGGGTACGCGGTGCCGTTCATGGACTACCGCGCCGACCGCGACCTGCACGCCCAGTACTTCGACCGCAAGGACGAGGAGGAGTTCGGCGCCTACTGCGAGCGCAAGCCGCTGGTCGGCACCAGCCTCGACGGCCTGCCGGCCGTCCCGCTGCCGCTGCCGCCCCGGCCGTCCTGAGGCGTCGGGCTCCGGAACGCGACGAGGCCGCCGCACCCCGGACGGGGTGCGGCGGCCTCGTGGCACGCGGTCCTACTTGGTCAGACCGGCCTTGACGGAGCAGACCGGCCAGGCGCCGGGGCCCTGGGCGGCGAGGACCTTCTCGCCGATGGCGATCTGCTGCGCCTTGCTGGCCTGGTGGGCCTGCGGGGCGTACGCGGTGCCACCGAAGGCGGCCCAGGTGCTGGAGGTGAACTGCAGGCCGCCGTAGAAGCCGTTGCCGGAGTTGATGGCCCAGTTGCCGGTCGCCTCGCAGGCGGCGACCTTGTCCCAGACCGACGCCGGCGCGGCGGAGGCGCTGGTGGCCGTGACGAGGCCGGCCACCGGCAGGGCGGTGAGCGCCCCGGCCATCAGAGCCATCCGGACGCGGTTGCGGCGCTTCGGGGTGGCAGTGGTGGTGGCAGCGGCAGTCTCGTTACGGAAGGTCATGGATTTCCTTTCGGAGGGGGTCTGCGAGCGCGCGGAACCAGGCCCTCGGAAGGCCGTCGGTTTCGGGGACACGTCACTCGCGTGGTCCTGCACCGTCCTGCCCGGGGGCGGTCGGCCCGGCCGGAGCGGATCGCTCGGTGCAACGGGTTCGAAGTTACGGGGGTGGCCGTGGCGGTTTCAAGGATTTGAAGGTTTAGCCACGTCAGAGGGCTGTTACCGGGCGTAAGGATCAAGGAAATGTGGCGATTTCGCCCGATTCGCCCCCATTTCCAAGATCAAATCGGCCCGGGAAGTGGCCCGCGCCACTCCGAACCCGCCCGAAAACCGCTGTGAGGCCGCCCACACGGTCGACGGTGCGTGACGACCGGCCAGCCGCCGGTGCGGATTTCGCGGCCCCGGCCGCCGGGCCGGGTGGCCCGCACCACAGCCCTCACCCGGGGCGCCCCCTGTCGTCACTCCGCGTGGCGGGCATAGCCTCGGCCCATGAGCAACGAGAGCGATGCGGCGGACACGGCGGACGCGGGAGAGGCGGCCGGCGGTGCGGGTGGGGCGGCGGGCGCAGGAAGGGGAGGGGCGGGGGCGGCCGGGGTGCCGATCGGCGCCCGGGACCACGAGGCCGCGGCCGCGCCCGCCGGTTTCGAGCTGGGCACCGACGGCCCCAGCGTGGTCCTGGCCGGCCTGGACGGCTCCGACTCCTCCTGGCGCGCCACCGCCTACGCCGCCGGGCTGGCCCGCCGGCAGGGCGCCGTCCTCGCCGTGGCGTACATCCAGCCGATCCTCGGCGCCGCGACCGCCCTGGCCGGGGCCGCGGTGGAGGAGACCACCCAGGAGATCGCCGAGGAACTGCTGGCCGCGCTCCGCGAGGCCGAGCAGCGGGTGCGCGAGGTGTGGAAGGTGGAGTGGCGCTTCCTGACCAGGCGCGGCGACCCGTACAGCGGCCTCGCCAAGCTCGCGGACGAGCTGCGCGCGGACGCCGTGGTGGTCGGCGCCTCCGAGCAGGCCGGGCACCGGGTGATCGGTTCGGTGGCGGTCCGGCTGGTGAAGGCCGGCCGCTGGCCGGTCACCGTCGTGCCGTAGCCGTAGCCGTAGCCGTAGCCGTGGCCGTGGCCGTGGCCGTGGCCGTGGCCGTAGCCGTAGCCGTAGCCGGGAGTCCTGAGGGGTGCGGCCGCGTGGGCGGTGCTTCGTGAGCGGGCAGCCGCCCGAAGGGGGCCGCAGGGGCGGCCGGTAGGGTGCGTGACCATGACGGACACGCGGGGCACGCACCCCTCCGAGCCCGCCCACCCGACCGGCAACGACCTGCACCTCGACCTCCCCGCCGCCGGCGGCCGCCGTGCCGCACTGATGGCGGCCCTGCGCGAGGCGATCCGCAGCGGCAGACTGGCCCCCGGCACCCGGCTGCCCCCCTACCGCGCCCTCGCCGCCGACCTCGGCCTGGCCCGCAACACCGCCGCCGAGGCCTACGCCGAACTCGTCGCCGAGGGCTGGCTCACCGCCCGCCAGGGCTCCGGCACCACCGTCGCCGAACGCGCCGAACCCGTCCCGCGCGCCCGGGCCCGCCGGCCCTCCCGTCGCCCCGGCCCCACCCACGACCTGCGCCAGGGCCAGCCCGACGCCTCCTCCTTCCCGCGCACCGGCTGGCTCGCCGCCGCCCGCCGGGCCCTCACCGCCGCCCCCAACGAGGCCTTCGGCCCCGGCGATCCCCAGGGCCGGCGCGAACTGCGCACCGTCCTCGCCGACTACCTCGCGCGCGCCCGAGGGGTGCGCACCGACCCCGACCGGATCGTGGTCTGCTCCGGCTTCGCCCACGCGCTGCGGCTGCTCTTCGACGGCGCCTCGCCCGTCCTGCCGCCCGCCGAGCACGGCCCGCTGGCCGTCGAGGCGTACGGGCTGGGCTTCCACCGCGGGCTGCTGGCCGCCGCGGGGGTCACCACCGTGCCGCTGCCGATCGACGAACGAGGCGCCCGCACCGGCGAGTTGGCGCGGCACCCGGACGTCCGGACGGCCCTGCTCACCCCCGCCCACCAGTTCCCGACCGGCGGACCGCTGGACCCGGGCCGCCGCGCCGCCGTGGTCGACTGGGCGCGCGGGCGCGGCGGGCTGGTCCTGGAGGACGACTACGACGGGGAGTTCCGCTACGACCGCCAGCCGGTCGGCGCCCTCCAGGGGCTCGACCCCGAACGGGTGGTCTACCTCGGCAGCACCAGCAAGAGCCTGACCCCCGCGCTGCGGCTCGGCTGGATGGTGCTGCCCGACCACCTGGTGGACCGGGTGCTCGCGGCCAAGGGGGAACGCGAGGGCTGGGCCAGCGCCCTGGACCAGCTCACCCTCGCCGAGTTCATCGACTCCGGCGGCTACGACCGGCACGTGCGCCGGATGCGCCGCCGCTACCGGGAGCGCCGCGACCAGCTGGTGGCCGAGCTCGCCGCCCGCGCCCCGCACGTCGAGGTGTCCGGCATCGCGGCCGGCCTGCACGCGGTGCTGCGCCTGGAGCCGGGCACCGAGCGCTCGGTGCTCAAGGCCGCCGCCTACCGGGGCCTGGCCGTCGAGGGCCTCGCCGACTACCGCCACCCGGCGGTGAGCGAGGAGGCGATGCCCGCCGTCGACGGCCTGGTGGTCGGCTACGCCACACCGCCGGACCACGCCTACCCGGCGGCGGTCGGCGCGCTCTGCGACATCCTGCCGCCGTGCGGGTGAGGACGGCGGCAGGGCCCCGGGAGGGCGGCGAAGCATAGGCCCCCGGGCGCACCGGTGGGGGCGGAACGCGGGCGGCGTGGTGCCCGGTGTCCGCTCGCCGCTCCTGCGTCGGTACGGACCGGGGCCGAGGAGCGGAAGCCCGGCGGACGCGGGGCCTACGCTCCATGGTCATGCGCAGAACACATCCGCGTCGCATCGCGCTCGCCGCGTGTCCGGCCCTCGTGGCCGGGCTGCTCCTCTCCGCCGCCCCCGCCGCCAGAGCCGACAGCCGACTGCCCCTCACGGCCGTCTCCGACCGGCAGACGACCGTCCGGGGCGGCGAGTTCACGCTCACCCTGACGCTCACCAACCCGCACGACACCCCGATCCAGTTCGTCTTCCAGAGCGTCCAGGAGACCTACGGCACCAGTCTGGAGGCCGGTCTCAAGTTCACCGCGACCGCCTGCGGAACCCAGACCAACGGGTGCAGCGACAACGTCCACGGCGGCATCGCCCGCTACAGCGTGCCGCTCGCCCCGGGCGCCGGCAGCGCCTTCACGGTGACGTACACCGTGGCCCCCGATTCGGCCTGCGGCCCGGACACCCGGATCGACTTCTACTCCTACCTGTACTACGAGTACCAGGGCGGTGAGTCGAACAACTCGGGCATCGTCGGCGTCCCCGGCACCCAGGTCGCCTGCGCCTGACCTGCCTGACCCGGCGGCACCGGCGGTGTCGTCGCCGGGTCGCCGCGGCCGCGCGAACCTCCCGGTGCAGAGCCCCGACCGCGCGCCCCCCGTTCACCCGTCAGGTGCCGGCCTCCCCCGTGTCGGCACCTGACGGGCCGTTCGCGTTTCCCCGGGTCGGCGTTTCCCGGGGGTTCGCGCTCTCGGCGGCCGGGCCGCCGGAGGCCGGGCGCCGCGCTGCGGGGTGCCGCGCCGCTGCCGGGGCGGTGTGCCGGGTTGACGCCGGGCGACGGCTCCGGGCCGGGCCGGCCGGGCGGCGGCCGGGATGGGAAGGCCGTTGGCAGTACGGGGATCGCAGTGGCGAACGGATGTTCCTGGAGTTTGCGGGGGCATGGGGGCGGACCGGGCGAGATTCACCCTATCGGGGGGTAGTGGGCCTTCGTGCGGGATCCGCCGGGCTTTGGTGATCTAGGGTTCCGGATGGGTCGCCGTGAGACGGTGGCCGATCCTTCGCGAAATTCGCCAACGCCCCCACCGGTATGCGGATCTGATGGTCCGTCACACCATGCGCCAGGGCGGACCGGTATGCCCCTGGACGCGGGACCCGATCACAGGAATGGAGAGCCCTGCCGATGACCGTGGACACGAGCCCGGAGGCAGTGCAGGCCAAGCAGCAGAGCCTTGCGACGGCTGCTGCCCGGAACCTTGCCACCACGACCAAGTCCGCACCGCAGATGCAGGAGATCACCTCCCGCTGGCTGCTCAAGGTGCTCCCCTGGGTCCAGGCGGCCGGTGGCGCCTACCGCGTCAACCGCCGACTCACCTACGCCGTCGGCAACGGGGTGGTGGAGTTCATCAAGACCGGCTCCCAGGTCCGGGTGATCCCGGCCGAGCTGGGCGAGCTGGCCCTGCTGCGCGGTTACGAGGACGAGGATGTCCTCACCGCCCTGGCCGACCGTTGCCAGCAGCGGGACTTCGGCCCCGGCGAGGTGCTCACCACCCGGGGCGACGCCGCCGACAGGATCTTCCTGATCGCCCACGGCAAGGTCAACAAGATCGGCACCGGCAAGTACGGTGACGAGACCGAGGTCGGCGTGGCCGGCGACGGCGACCGCTTCGGCGAGGACGCGCTGCTGAACCCCGACGCCGTCTGGGAGTTCACGGCCAAGACCGCCACCGCCGGTGTCGCCCTGACGCTGAGCCGGGCGGACTTCGCCGCCGTCCGGGACAACGCGCCCGGCCTCCAGGAGCACCTCCAGGCCTTCCTGGCCCTGCCGCTCCAGGCGCAGAACGAGCGCGGCGAGGCCGAGATCGCCATGTCGGCCGGCCACCACGGCGAGTACGAGCTGCCCGGCGCCTTCGTGGACTACGAGCTCAAGCCCCGTGAGTACGAGCTGAGCGTCGCGCAGACCGTCCTGAAGGTCCACACCCGGGTCGCGGACCTGTACAACCAGCCGATGAACCAGACCGAGCACCAGCTGCGGCTGACGATCGAGGCCCTGCGCGAGCGCCAGGAGCACGAGCTCGTCAACAACCCGGAGTTCGGCCTGCTCAACAACGCCGACTTCGACCAGCGCATCCAGACCCACTCCGGCCCGCCCACCCCGGACGACCTGGACGAGCTGCTCAACCGCCGCCGCGACCCCGACTACCTGCTCGCCCACCCGCGGACCATCGCCGCGATCGGCCGGGAGCTGAACGCCCGCGGGCTGTACCCCACCCACGTCGACCTCGGCGGGCAGCAGGTGCCGGCCTGGCGCGGGGTACCGATCCTGCCGTGCAACAAGATCCCGATCACCAAGGAGAACACGAGCTCGATCCTCGTGATCCGTACCGGTGAGGACAACCAGGGCGTCATCGGCCTGCACCAGACCGGCATCCCGGACGAGTACCAGCCGTCGCTCTCGGTCCGCTTCATGGGCATCGACGAGAAGGCGATCATCTCGTACCTGGTCAGCGCCTACTACTCGGCCGCCATCCTGGTGCCGGACGCGGTCGGCGTGCTGGAGAACGTGGAGATCGCGCACACCCGCCGCTGAGCGCGCGAACCGGCGAGCGCGGGCGTAACCGGTCGACTCGAAGATCGTTTGACCTGATGACGGACGGCCTGCCCCCGAGGGCGGGCCGTCCGCCTGACCGTGTCTGATCACTTCTGGTCGTGCCCGATGGAGATTCTGTCACTGCTGCGACCGAATTCGACCGTTCTGCTCGTTCTACCCCTGCTGTCCGTTCCTTCGCGGCCGGTCGGCCCGAGCCCGTTCCGTCCTCCCCGAACGACCCGAGAGGTGTGTGGAGCCCATGCCCCAGCGTCGGCAGATCCGCCGGATACCGCCCGGCGGCGGTGGGGGAGCGGCGCCCGGGCGGCGGGCGCGGCTGACCGGCGCGGCGGCCGGCGTGGTCGCGGTCTGCGCGCTGGTCGGCGGTGCGACCGCCTCCGGCGCCGGGAACTCCGGCGGGTACTCGCACGGCCCGGTGGTGGACGTCTGCGTGTGCGACGAGACCGACGTGTCGATGTCGGTACGGCCGGGCGGACAGGTGACGGTCGGCGTGGACGTGGACGTCCAGGTCGGGGTCAGCGTCGCGCCGAGCATCGGTCCGGGGCACCCCGGGCCCTGGCCCCCGCACGGGCACCACCCCTGCCCCACACCCAAGCCCACGCCGAAGCCCACCGGGTCACCGAAGCCGACCGTGCCGCCGAAGCCCACCGGGCCTTCGAAGCCGACCGTGCCGCCGAAGCCCACCGGGCCGCCGCTCCATTCGCCGTCCTTCTCGTCGCCCTCCGTCCCCTCGCCGCCGTTCTCCTCGCCCTCGCGTCCGTCGGGCCTGCGCGGTGGGACCGGGCAGCCGGTCGCGGCGCAGACCGGGCCCGGGCAGGCGGGGCCGGGCCACGGCGAGGACGACAAGGACGACGACTGGTACGACGACGACTGGTACGGCGGCCACGGCTGGCATCACCACCATCACCACCACCCGCGCCCCTGCCCGAGTCCGAGTCCGAGCCCGAAGCCCACACCCACCCATACGCCGTCGCCGACTCCGACCCCGACACCCACCCCGACTCCCACTCCGACCCCGACTCCCACGCCGACGCCGACGCCCACTCCGACCCCGACTCCCACGCCGACGCCCACTCCGACCCCGACTCCCACGCCGACGCCGACTCCCACTCCGACCCCGACCCCCACCGCGACGCCCAGCCCCACCCCGAGCCCGACTCCCACCCCGACGCCGTCGCCGACCGTGCCGTCCCCCAGCCCGACCGCGGCCCCCACCCCGGCGCCCGCGACACCCGCGCCCCCGGCGTCGCCCGCACCCGCACCGCCGCCGGCACCCGCTCCGGCGCCCGCACTGGCGGCACCGGCCCCCGCGGCGCCCGCCCCCGCACCGGCTGTACCTGTCCCGGCCCCGGCGGCCCCCGCGCCCGCGGCCCCGAGTGCGTCCGCGCCCAGCCAGGCGGCCCCCAGCCCCGCGGCGTCGCCGAGCCCGGCGCGTCCGAGTCCGCTGTGGCCGACCCCGTCGGCGCGACCGGTCTTCCACGCCCCGGCGGCGAAGCCCGCGCCGATGGCCCGGCACCCCCAGGGCCTCTCGATGACCACCACGATGCTGCTGATCATGGTCCCCGCCGTGATCGCGGCGGCGGCCCTGCGACCGGGCCGCGGTGGCCGGGGACGCGGCGGCCGCTCGGGTCCGCTCTGACCGTCCCCTGACGACCCGCCGCCCGGCCCGGGCGGCGGTACGGGGCGGAGCCGGCCCGGACCGGCCGGGGCTCGCCCTCCTCGACCTATCACGTTCCGTCACAAGTCAAGCCAGAGAAGGGAGTTGCCATGTCCGAGTGGGTGGCGTTGATCATCGCCATGGCGTCGGCCTGTGCCGTCGTGGTGGCCGTGGTGGTGCTCAGGCAGCGCCGACCGATCGAGGAGAGCACCGACGAGACCCCGGACGTCATCGAGTACATCACGATGATGATCGGAGTGGTCTACGCGATCGTCCTCGGTCTCGCCATCGCGGGTGTCTGGGAGGGCCGCGGCGCCGCACAGGACGACCTGTTCCGCGAGGCGCAGTCGCTGCGCGAGGTGAGCGACCGCGCGGTGGTCTACCCGGTGGAGTTCCGGGACCAGGTCCGGGCCGACGTGGACGCCTACGTCTCGTACGTGGTGAACACCGAGTGGGACTACATGAAGAAGAACGGTGCGATCACCGAGAAGGGCGACCAGCTGCTCGAGAAGCTCCAGAACGACGTCGCCACCCGGCCGCCCGCCTCCGACCTGGAGGCGCAGTCCTACCAGCCGATGATGGACCGGATCAGCCAGACCTCCGAGGCCCGCGACTCGCGCGGGCAGAACGCCGGGCCGACGATGCCCGGGGTGGTCTGGTTCGGCCTGATCGGCGGTGCGGTGGTGACCGTCGGCATGCTGTTCGCGCTCCAGATCCGGCGTACGCCGAGGGAGTTGGCCCTGGCGCTCTGCTTCAGCGTGCTGATCGCCTTCCTGTTGTTCATGATCTGGGACTTCGACAATCCGTTCTCCCGGAGCGTGTCGGTGACCACCCAGCCGTTCGAGGACCTCTTCCCCTCGCTCAACCTCGGCGACTGAGCGGGTCGGCGGATCGGCGACCGCCGTGCTGCCGGCCCGCAGGTCCGCTGGCCCGCTCAGCCATCGGCCCGCAGGACGGATCCGGGCAGATGGTCTTCGGATAATCTTGCCCGGATCGTCGGGGGCCGGTCCCCGGCGGAGCCAACGAGGGGATCGTCAGCAGTGTCCGACCAGACGCCGGATCCCGGCGCCCACTTTCCGCCGGCCCGCCCCGAGCGCGCCTGGTGGTGGCTGCCCGCCTCGGAGCGGATCCGGCGGAAGAAGCAGCGCCGGGCCTGGGAGGAGTACCGGGAGCGCTACCGCAAGGAGGAGCACGTCAAGGCCAAGCGGCGCAAGCGCCTTCGGAACGAGGGGATCGACTGCTGCGGCGACGGCTGCTGCGAGATCGCCGACCCCTGCATGATCGCCCTGATCCCCGTGATGATGGTCTCCGGTGTCCGCTTCGCCCTCACCGGGGCGCGCAGGCGCCGGACGGCCGACCCCTCCGCCCCCGCCCCGCGCGGGTTCGCGGCCGGGGTGCTGTACGGCGCGGTGCGCTACTACCGCACCGAGGTCAGCCCCCGCCGTCCGGCCTGCTGCCCGTACACGCCGTCCTGCTCGACCTACGCGGTGCAGGCACTGCACCGGCACGGCGCGCTGCGCGGGGCCCGGCTGACGGCCGGACGGCTGCTGCGCTGCCGCCCGGGCGCGGGCGGGGCGGACCCGGTGCCGCCGCGCTGAGCCGCCGCCGAGTCAGGGCGGCTCCCTGCCGAGTCGCGGACGGCCCGCGCGGAGGTTCCGCGCGGGCCGTCGCTCTTTTCCGACGATGCGTCAGCGTAGGCTGCTGTCCATCGAGTTGAGCATCGTGCCGGAGGCGTCGTCGTTCTCCAGGGAGAAGGCGAACAGGCCGCCCAGGCCCTTGTTCTTGGCGTAGGCCCCGCGCGCCTGGACGGCCTGCGGGGTGTCACCGGTCCAGAAGTTGGTGCCGTCGTAGACCCAGCTGCTCTCGGTGACCGGGTCCCAGTGGGTCTGCGCCGCGGTCGGGTTGAGCTCCTTCCAGGCGGCCAGGCCGGCCTCCTGGCTCAGCGGCTTCTTCGCCGTCGGGCCGGTCGCGCTCTGGTACAGGCCGTAGTCGGAGCCGGCCGGGACGCCGGTCCAGCCGCGCCAGTAGAACGGGATGCCCAGCACGATCTTGTTCGCCGGGAAGCCGCCGGGGATGCCGTACTCGGGCAGGCCGGTGGTGTAGGCGGCGAGCGTGGTGTCCACGTTGTACTTGCGGGTGCCCGGGGTGATCGGCGTGGTCGGATCGGCCGGGCTGTCGTGCAGCGGGTCCTGGTGGTTGGTCGGGCCCTTGGCGTCCCACGCGCCGTGCATGTCGTAGGACATCACGTCGGCGAAGTCCAGGTAGGCGCCGATCTTGTCGGTCTCCAGCTGGGCGACCTTGTCCTGGCCGCTGGGCAGCGCGGCGGTCAGCAGGTAGCGCTTGCCCTGGGCGGTGCCGAGGGCGTCCAGCTGGGTGCGGAACTCCTTGAGCAGCAGGGTGAAGTTCTGCTTGTCGGCCGCGGAGTAGTGGTTGCCGGCGTGGCCGCCGGCCGAGCCCGGGTACTCCCAGTCGAGGTCGATGCCGTCGAAGAGGCCCGCCGCCGAGGCCGGACCGCCGGAGGCGTCACCGGCCACGCCGGTCGGCAGGTTCCCCTTGAGGAACATGTCGACGCAGGAGGAGACGAAGGCCTTCCGGGAGCTGTCGGTGGCCGCCGCGTCGGAGAAGTACTTGGAGTACGTCCAGCCGCCGATCGAAATGGTGAAGCGCAGGTTCGGGTACTTGGCCTTCAGCTGGCGCAGCTGGTTGAAGTTGCCCTTGAGCGGCTGCTCCCAGGTGTCGCCGGTGCCGTCCACGCTGGTGCCGGAGTTGTAGTCGGCCTGGTAGTCGGCGTAGGCGTCGCCCGCCCCGTCACCGGCGTTCGGGTTGGACTCGTTGGCCGAGTCGGAGGCCTTCACCGCCTGGAAGCAGGTGAACCTGGTGGGGTCGATGTTGGCGAACGCGTAGTGGATGACGTCCAGCTTGGCCGCCGCGCCGCTGGTGTCGACGTTCTTCGCGTGGTACGCGTTCTCGTAGACGCCCCACTGGTCGAAGTAGGCCGAGCGGATCGGCTTCTGTGCGGGGGCGGCCGCGGTGGTGGTGCTCACCGGTGCGGACTGGGCGGAGGCGTGGCTGCCGGAGTAGCCCTGGACGCTGAAGGTGTAGCTCCTGCCCGGCAGCAGCGAGCTGACCGCGACCGAGGTGCCCATCGAGGTGGCGACCAGCTGGCCGTTGGACCACACCTTGTAGGCGACCGGGCCGTCACCGCTGGTGAGGGTGGACGGCTGCCAGGTGAGCACCACCGCGTTGGACGTCGTCCTGGTGACCGCGAAGCCGGTCGGGGTGGTGACCTTGCCGTCGCCGGCCGGGCCGGTCGCGGTGGCCGTCGGGGTCGGGGTGCTGCTCGTGGGGGTGCCCGTCGGGGTGCCGGTGGCGGTGGGGCTGCCGGTCGCGGTGGGGCTGGCGGTGGCCGTCGGGCTGGCGGTGGGGCTCGCGGTGGCCGTCGGGCTGGCGGTCGAGGTGGGGCCGGCCGGGCCGGTCAGCGTGAGGTCGTCCGCGTAGTAGGCGCCGGTGCCGTACCAGCCGTGGGTGAAGACCGTGACGGAGGTCGTGGCGGCCCCCGTGGTGAAGGTGGTGCTCAGCTGGTTCCAGCCGGTCCCGCCCGGCGTCCAGGCCGAGGAGTTGACCCCGGTGCCGGTGGCGCCCAGGTAGACGTAGCTGCCCTGGACCCAGCCCGCCAGGGTGTATGTGGTGTTCGGCTGGACGGTGACGGTCTGCTGGCACTGCGCGGTGTCGGCGGCCGAGGCGGCGCCGCTGAGCGCGCGGCTCCCGCCGTGCACCGGGGAGGTGACGACGGACCCGTTGGCGCAGCTCCAGCCGGCCAGGGTGCCGGTCTCGAAGTCGCCGTTGGCCAGCAGGTTGACCGGGGCGGCCGACGCGGAGCCGAAGGTCAGGGCGAGGGCCGCGCCGCTGGTGGTCAGGGTGGCGGCCAGGGCCAGTGCGGTGGCCCTTCTGCGGTGGGCGGCCCGGCGGCCGGCGCGCTCCCCGGAGGGGTGAGCGGGCCGCGAGGGCAGGACACGGTCGTGCATGCGGTGGGTCCTCCGGATGTGTGGGGGTTCCGGCGGTGCGGTGGCCCGGGTGGGCCGAGGGAGCCGGCCCGGGCGCGGTGGGGGCGCGCGGGCTGGTAACGCGTGCTGACGAACGGTGCGCGGACCTGCCGGGCCGTCGGCCCGGGCACGTCACGACTGAACAGATTGGACTGGACCAATATTCGCCGTCAAGGGTGTCCGCCCGCTGGACCGTTCCGGGCCGGGGCGGCGGCGGCCCGGTAGGTTGGCCGGTACGAGCAGGCCGCCGAACGGAGGAGGCGCGATGGACAGCCAGGACTGGGACGACCGCTACGCCGCGAGCGAGCTGGTGTGGGGCTCCGCGCCCAACCGGTGGGTGGTCCGCGAACTGACCGGCCGCACCCCCGGCCACGCCCTCGACCTGGCCGCCGGAGAGGGCCGCAACGCCATCTGGCTGGCCGCCCAGGGCTGGGAGGTCACCGGACTGGACTTCTCCGCCGTCGCCCTGGAACGCGCCGAACGGCTGACCGCGGAGCTGCCCGACGAGGTCGCCGACCGGCTCACCTGGCGCCACGGCGACGCCCGCACCCTGGAGGCCGCCGCCGGCGGCTACGACCTCGTCCTGGTCGCCTACCTGCACCTCCCCGCCGCGGACCGCCGGGTGGCGCTGCGCCGCGCCGCCGACGCGCTCGCCCCCGGCGGCATCCTGCTGGTCATCGGGCACGACCTGAGCAACCTCACCGAGGGCGTCGGCGGCCCCCAGGACCCGGCCGTGCTCTTCACCCCGGAGGACGTCCTGGCCGACCTCGCCGACCGCGGGCTGCGCACCGTCCGGGCCGAGCGGGTGCACCGTACGGTCGGCGGCGATCCCGGCCACCGGCGTGACGACGGCGACCAGCGCGGCCGGGTCGCGGTGGACGCGCTGGTGCGGCTGGAGCGGAGCGCGGGCTGACGGTCCCCGGACTCGCCGCGGGTCCGTCGGCACCCGCTGGACGGCGGCGCCGGATCCGCGGGGCGGGCTGATGAGGCCGGGCGGCCCCGAGCGGGTGACCAGCCACACCGACGGCAGCGGCTACCGGGAGCCGGGCTTCTCCCCGGACGGCGAGTGGATCGTCTTCCAGCGGCGCGGGCCGGGAGGACTGGTCGCCTGCTTCACGCGGTACTTGAGCCAGTCGGAGCGGTGTCCCGCCCGGTCCGGGGACGTGCGTGCTCGTGGGGCCGGGACACGAGGTCACGCAGGGCCGAGCATGCTGCTCGGGTTCGCCTGGCCGGTTCGGCAAGATCAACGGACGAAACCACAGACCTTGGCGGGCGGGCACGGCCTGCCACCGCCGGGGTGTGTGGTGAGCGCGATCAGGAAGCACACCGCCACCATCAGCAAAAAGCCGCCTATGGTGACCCACAGCGCATTGCGGCCCCACCAAGCCGTCATCCTCTCGCGCCGGATGCGGCGAGCCGGGCCGGTCGCGTCGTGACGGTCACCCGTCATGATCCCCCCAGGATTGCTCACTCTGTGGACATGAGTACCCGGGCTATTCCCACCTCTGCCAGACGGCATGCGGATCGCCTAGGACAGTACCCCCTGACGCGCCGACGTCAGTACTCGACGGTGATCGTCACCACCGAGTACTGCGCGACGGTCAGCGGCACGCTGACCGTACCGGCGGTGACGGTGTACGGGACGGCCTTGGGCGCCGGGTCGGTGCCGTCCGGGCTGGCGACGGTCACGGCGGTGACGCCCGCGCCGGCCGGGAGGGCGTACGAGAGCGTGCAGTTGGCGGGTGTGCTGCGGAACGCCGCCGGGGTGTCGCCGAAGTTGGTGAAGTTCACCAGGTGGACGACGGTGTCGGCGCCGAGCCGCCGGGCGTCCAGGAAGATCCGGCGGTCCCCGGCCAGGGTGACCGCGGGTGGGGCGGACTGCCGGACGGGGCCGAGCAGTTGGTCCGCCGATGCCTGGTCGGTCCTGGTGAGGTAGCTCAGCCCGGGCAGCCCCTTGACGTACCGACAGCTGCCGCTGCCGTAGGAGTTCTGCCTGCTGGCGGGCAGCGGGTCGGCCCTGCGCAGGCCGAGCACGTCGGAGAGTGCGAACTCGGCGCGCTGGCCGCCCAGTTCGTCCAGCGCGGTGGGCGCCGGGCCGGTGATCACGATCGTCCCGCCGGCCGAGACGAAGCCGCGCAGCAGCGCCGCCTCGGCGTCCGAGACCGCCTGGAGGTTGGGCAGCAGCAGAACCTTGAAGCGGGCCAGGTCCTCGGCGGTCAGGCCGGGGCTGGGCACGGTGTCGAACGGGACGTGGGCGTAGACCAGCGCCTTGACGGTGCCCCGGAACTCGCCGAGCCAGGGGATCGAGGCGCAGCTCATCTCCGGGTCGTCGCCGCCCCACCAGTCGGTGATCCCGGCCGGCGCCGTGGCGTTGACGTACATCCCGTTGCCCTCGCCCGGGGCCACGTAGTCCCGGGACGGCGCCGAGTGGTAGACGCCCACCTGGGCGATCGGGGCCGGGTCGTAGAGCTTCGCCTGGTTGGTGCGCACGAAGCGGTACATCCGGGTGCGCATCGCGGCGTCCACGGTGTCGTTCTTGAACGGGGTCTTCACCTCGTACGGGTTGCAGCCGGCCGCGATCAGCTGCGACATCACCAGCGAGGCGTCGTCGGCCTGCCAGCCGTACGAGAAGGCCCAGGCCGGCTTGGTGCCGCTGGCGGCTCGGGCGTACTTGTACATGGAGATCAGGCAGACCCAGTCGGAGGCGGTGGCGTGCCGCATGCCGTCGTAGTTGCCGAGGATGTCCACCTCCCAGACCTGGCTGACGGCGCCGGGGGCCTGGCGCAGGTAACCGCCGTCCAGGCCGATCGAGGTGGCGTAGCGGTAGTCCATCGAGACGGTCTCGACGAAGGTGACCAGGTCGGGGTTGACCGAGCGGCCCGCGTCGGCGATGTCCAGCTGGAACCCGAGCAGGTTGCGGTGGCGCCACTCCACGTAGCGGCGGAAGACCGGGTCGGCGAAGTTCGCGGCCTTCGGCAGGGCCAGGCCGGTGTCGGCCTTGAACGCGGCCGCGCCCCAGGTGGAGGCGTCGCACCAGGAGAGCACGCCGTCGAAGTAGATCGGGACGTCCGGCCAGATGCCGTCCACGCCGGTCGCGGCCACGCCCTTGATCCGCTTGAGGTAGTAGTCCCGCCAGGGCGAGTTGGGGCTGAGCCAGACGCTCTCGTCGCCCGGGTCGACCCAGACCACCACGCTGCCGTAGAACACGTTGGGCTTCCCGGCGAGGTCGCGCTGGACCCAGTTCCTGCCCTGGTCGTCCTTGTAGAAGGAGCGGCCCTTCTCGCCGCCGGGGGAGATCAGCTCCAGGGACGGGTAGTACATGACGACCTTGAGGCCGGCGGCGTGGGCCAGACCGGTGAACGTCCTCACCTCGGCCATGTGGGCGGCGAACTGAGCGTCGGTGAGCCAGTCGGAGAGCAGGGTGTCCAGCTCGATGACGCTCACCTCCTGCGCCTTGAGGGCGTCCACGTAGCTCTGCATGTCGGCGGGCTCGTTGAAGGTGCCGTCGGCGATGCGGGCGTAGCGGGCCCAGTCCGGCCAGACCTGGGCGGCGGTGGCGGCGCGGGTGCCGGCGCGCAGGCCGGCGTTCCGTGCGGCCGGCCGGCTGCCGTCGTACCGAGCGGTGCCGTGGTCGGTGTCCGGCGTCGTGGCGGCCCGGGCCGTGCCGCCGGGCAGCAGCCGTACGGTGGCCAGGGCGCCGCCCGCGCCGAGGCCGGCCCGGAGCAGCCGGCGGCGGCCGAGGCGGGATCCCCCGGGTCGCTCCGGTGTTGCGTGCCGTTCGGTTCCTTCGTGCTGCTCGGGCATGGTGGTCCCCCCAGCGTGAGCGGGCCGGCGCGGGTCGGCGCGGCCCGGGAACGGTCGTGAGCACGGCGAGTCGTGAGCACCGAGATCGGCGCGCGGGCGGCGCGTCGTCGCCGCCGGGCGCCGTCCCGGGGCCGACCCTAGACCGTGTGCTGCCCCGGTCGTCCGGTCGCGGTCCACGGCTACGCCAGACGTCGGACCGCCGGTTCCCTCAGTGTGCGGACCGTTGTCGGGGTGAGGTCCGGGGGAGTTCGGGGTACAGGTGCTCGCAGGCGCCGTCGATGATCATAAATTCTCTACAGTGCTGTAGATTCGCGGCACGGGCGGTGGCAGAACGAGGAGGACGCGATGAGCGTTTCGCTGGCCAAGGGACAGAAGATCAGCCTGGAGAAGCCGGGAGGTGGGCAGCTGAGCGTGGTCCGGATGGGCCTCGGCTGGAAGGCCGTGCAGCGCAAGGGCTTCATGGCCAAGCTGCTCGCGGCCGGACGGGAGATCGACCTGGACGCGTCGGCGGTGCTGTTCGCCCAGGGGCGCCCGGTGGACGTGGTCTTCTTCCAGCACCTCAACAGCGACGACGGCTCGGTCCGGCACAGCGGGGACAACCTGGTCGGCGGCTCGGGCGACGCGACCGACGACGAGTCGATCACGGTCGACCTGACCGGCGTCGCGGCCGAGGTCGACCAGATCCTCTTCACGGTCAACTCCTTCACGGGGCAGACCTTCCAGGAGGTCGAGGCGGCCTTCTGCCGGCTCGTGGACGAGACCACCGGCGTCGAGCTGGCGCGCTACACGCTCACCGGCGGCGGCCCGTACACCGCCCAGATCATGGCCAAGGTGCAGCGCACGGCGACCGGTTGGCAGATGGCCGCGATCGGCCAGCCGGCCAGTGGGCGGACCTTCCAGGACCTGATGCCGGAGCTGGTCAAGCACCTCTGATTCCCCGTCCGGTTCGAGTCTCTGACCCGGCGCGACGAGATCATGCTGTGCTGGATCCGGGTGCTGCGCCAGGGCGAGGCCACCGTCGGCGTCGGCGCCGTGGCGGGGGCTACTGGGCCGCCGGCGCGAGCACCGCGCGGCCATGCGCGGTAGAGGTCCGCAGGCTGCGCGGAGGGAACGCGTCGTCGACGCCTCCGGGCGGTCGGGCCGGACGGCGCCAGGAGGCGTGACGAGGGGTGGGGCGAGCGGTGGGGCGCGGCTCCCGGTGCGGGAACCGCGCCCCTGGGCTCACTTCGTCGGGGCGGCCGACGGCGAGAACGCCGCGCTGGGCGTGGTGCCGGGTGCGCCGCTCGGGGTGGTGGCCGCGCTCGGGGTGGTGGTGGCCGTCGGGGTGGGGCAGCCCGGGAGCGGCGTCGCCGTCGGGGTGCCGGTGGGCGTGGCGGCCGGGGACGGGGAGCCCGTCGGGGTGGGTGTGCCGGTGGGCGTGGCCGTCGGGTCCGGGCAGGTGGTGGGCGTACCGGTCGGGGTGCCCGTCGGGGTCGCCGTCGGGGTCGCCGTCGGGGAGGTGCCGCCGCTCGGGGTGGTCGTCGGCGTCGCGGACGGTGAGGTCGAACCGCCGGGCGTGGGCGAGGCGGTGGGGCTCGGGGTCGTCGTCGGCCGGGCGCTCGGTGACTGGTCCGGAGTCGGGGTGACCGGGGTGGTCGGCTGCGGCTCCGTGGTGGGCGTGCCGCCGGTGCCCGCACCCGAACCGCCGGCCGGCGGGGCCGGGAGGTACGGCGTGGTCGGCGAGGTGGGCGGGACCGGGGAGCCGGGACGGTTCGGGACGGTGGTCACCGTGCCGCTGCCGAAGTGCGCCATCCAGTTGCGCACCGTCCGCAGGTACTCGCCCGAGTTGTTGTAGCTGAGCACCGCCCGGTCGAGCTGGGCCGGGTCGGCGAGGTCGCGGCCGCCCGCGCACAGGTAGCGGCCGGCGCTCTCGGTGGCGTCGAAGACGTTGTTCGGGTCGGCCTTGCCGTCGCTGTTGGCGTCCACGCCCCAGGAGGCCCAGGTGGACGGGATGAACTGCATCGGCCCGACGGCGCGGTCCCAACGGGCGTCGCCGTCGTAGCGGCCGCCGTCGGTGTCGGATATCGCGGCGAAGCCGTTGCCGTCCAGGGCCGGGCCGAGGATCGGGGTGAGGGTCGTGCCCGTGGCGTCCACCTGGCCGCCGTTGGCCTGGCCGGACTCGACCTGGCCGATCGCGGCGAGCAGCTGCCAGGGCAGGTGGCAGCCCGGCGAGCGCTGCGCCAGCGCGGCCTCCGCCTGCCGGTAGGCGGCGAGCACGGTGGCGGGCAGCGCGGGCCCGGTGGCCGCGAACGGGCCGGCCGAGGGCAGGCCGGGCAGCGCGCCGGGCGGCTGCGGGAACTGGACGGTGCCGCCGCCGTCGGCCGGGACTCCGGTGCCGAAGGTGCCGGGGAGGTCGGTCGAGGGGCCGCCGGTGGGCAGGACGCGGCCGGTGCCCTGGCCCGCGGCGCCGTTCGCCGGGCCTGCGTCGGCGGCCGCGACCGGGGTGAGCCCGATGCCCGTCACCTGAGAGCCGGTCAGTGCGGCCAGTGCGGCGAAGGCCGCCGCCGTGCCCGTGAGCCGCTTGCCGATCCGGAGCTTGCGCCCGCCCCTGGCCGTGCCGATCCGCGCCGTCATCCGCTACCCCTCCCCGTCGCCGCCCGGACCCTCCCGGAACGGTTGAACTGCCGTCATCGTGCCCGTCCCACCGAGGGCTGGACCCACCACCGGGACGATTAGTATCACGACGATCTGACAGGGACAGGGTGACCGGGAGGCGGACCGGAGCTCGCCGAGGGGATGACCCGGCACTTCGGCGGGGGTGCGGCCGGGTTCGTGGAGTCCCGAGGCCTCCGCCGCCTGCTGCTTCCCCGACCGTGGCCGGCCACAACTGCCTTTCAGGTACGGAAAGTTGACCAAGAGGCCAACTGTGGTGGGACGGGCGCTCCCCAGCGCCGGACCGGCGGTTCGGAGCGCGGGGGTGGTGCGTGCGCGGTGTTCCGGGCCCCCGGCGCCGCCTGCGGCCCACCCTCCTGACCTGCCGAAACATCGGGCACCCCGGCCGGCGCCCTCTACCAGGGCGGGCGCCGGGACGCCAGGGGGTGGCCCCGAGTCCGCCCTGGACGGGTGACGTTCTGGTGAAAATGGGCATGCCAGGAATCACCGCCCGGCATGCTGTGCCGCGTGATGATGCGGATGGAGGGCCGGACCGTGAGCGCGAACCTGCCGGAGACCGTCGCCGAGGGAGCGGTCGTCCTGCCGGCTCCCCCTCGGGTGGTGGACGACCTGGCCCGTGACCTGACCCAGGCCGCCGCGGCCGTCCGGGCGGTGTCGCGCACCTGCCGCTCCGGCGGGGACGTCGCGGTCGCCGCCTACACCGCCGTGGTCTGCACCGCACGGTCGGCCGCCGGCGCCCTGGAGGAGGCCGCCGCCTGGTGCCGGCAGGCCCCCGAGGCCGAGGTGCACTCGCTGGCCTGGGCGCGGGTGCCGGGGCACCGGGAGGACGTCCACGAGTACCGCGTCACCATGGCCGTCAGCTTTCCCGACGGCGACACCGGCGAGCACCTCGGTGACACCCACCACGCCAGGCGCTGAAGTCGTATCATCACCCCCATGGTTGAGGGGGGTACGAACGAGATGGTGAACGGTCCGACCACCGATCCGGACGGCACGGGCACCGGGGAGCGGACCGACGGCCCGCAGGAGCTCTCGCGGGCCGCCGCCGTCCTGGTCACCGTGCTCGCGGCGGCGTTCGGGGCCGCGGTGCTGCTGGCGGTGTTCCACTGGCTGGGGTGGTCCGTGCCGTGGATCGGCTGGATCGTCGCCAAGGCCGGGATCAAGCTCGCCGTCGGCGGCTTCGCCGGGCTGGCCGTCGCTGCGGCCTGGCTCCGGGCCAGGCTCCGGGCGAGGCAGTGGAGTTGACCTCCTCGGTGGTCAACCACCCTGCGGGGAGGGGCAGACGAGGTCGCGCTCGGGTGCCTGGTCCGCCAGCAGGTAGCGCTCGACCACCTCGGTGACGCAGGAGTTGGAGCCTGGGTACTGGCCGTGGTCGCCGTTGCCGGTGACGGTGACCAGCCTGGAGCCGTGCAGCGCGCGGTGGGCGCCGAGCGCCGCCTCGTAGTAGGTCGCCGGATCGTGCACCGAGTTGAGCATCAGCGTCGTCGGCAGGTGGGCGCCGGTCACCTTGACCCTGGGCGCCGGGGCGGTCGGCCAGGCGGCGCAGACCGCGCTGAAGGCGAGCGTCCGGGCGCCGGCCAGCGGCCAGCGGGCGGTGTTCTCGGCGCCGCGCTCGATCCAGGTGTCCAGGTCCCTGGTCCACGGGGTGTCATTGCAGGTCACCGCGAAGTACTCGGCGAGGAACTCCGGGCTGAGGTAGCTGTCGAAGGCCTTCGCGGCCGCCGCGCGGGTGGCCGGATCCGCGGCCTGCCAGTTGTCGACGGTGGCCAGGATCCGGGCCAGGTCGGGGAAGTTGGACGCCCGGTAGATCGCCGACATGGCGAGGCTGTCCAGCTGGTTCGGGGCGATCGTCACCGAGCCCTCGACGATGGGTGAGTCGTGCAGCGCGGCGCGCCGCCGCTCCCAGTGGGCCCGTACCTGCTCCGGCGTGGCGCCCCAGTGGTAGGTGGCGTCCCGGGCCGCGAGCCAGGGCACGAAGTCCTCGTCGAAGCGGCGCTGGAAGCTCATCGGCTGGCCCAGCTCGTACCTCTCCCAGGTGCCGTCGAAGCCGATGTTGCTGTCCAGCACCATCCGTTCGACCCGGTGGGGGAAGAGCGTCCCGTAGTAGGCGCCGATCATCGAGGCGTAGGACGGGCCGTAGTAGCTGAGCCTGCGCTCGCCGAGCAGGCCGCGGAACAGGTCGATGTCGTGGGCGGTCTGCTCGGTGTTCAGATAGGGCAGCAGGTCGCCGCTGCGCTCCTGGCAACTCGCGGCCAGCTTCTTGGAGTTGGCGATCACCCGGTCGATCGCAGCGGGGGACCGGTCGCGGTAGTCGCCGGCCAGGAACTCCCGGAACTCCTCCTGGGTCTGGCAGACCGCCCGGGTGCTCTCGCCGACCCCGCGCTGGTCGAAGCCGACGATGTCGTACGCGGCGGCGACCGCCGGGGCGCCGGCGGCCAGATTGGCCGGGCGCAGCAGCCCGGTGCCGCCGGGGCCGCCGGCCGCCATCAGCAGGGTGCCCTTGCGCCGGGCCTGGTCGGTGGCGCGGTGCCGGGAGACGGCGATGGTCAGGTCCGCGCCGACGCCGGGGTGGTGCCAGTCGCGCGGGGCGGCCATGGTGGCGCAGTCCAGGGCGGGCTGCCGGTCGCAGGGCTGCCAGTCCAGGATCTGGCGGGTGTAGCGGGCGGGCGCCGGGTCGGCGTCGCCCGGGTCGCGGCCGGTGGCGGCGTCGGCGGTGGCGGGCGCGGCCAGGCCGGCCAGCACGGCGGCGGCGACGGCCAGGGCGGCGCGCCGGGCGCGGGGCGCGCGCCCGACGGCCGGGGTCCGCCGGGCCGACGTGCGGTCGGCCGAGGCGTGGTGGGCTGCGGTCTGCTGGGCTGCGGCGCTCTGGGCCGGGGGCGTGGTCGTGGTCGTGGTCACGGGCACGATCCTTTCCGAGCCCGGCCCGGTGATCGATCATGCCCACTGCCGTCTTCGGGGTGGTGCTGGGTACACCCCCGCCGGGGCGGGGGCCCAGGGCCTGTCCTCAGTAGCCGGCGGTGAAGCGGGCCCGGCGGTGGGCGGGCCGCTCGACCTCGTCGAGGAGCGCGACGGCGAGGTCCTCCATGGAGATCGCCGAGTTGCCCTCGGCGTCGACCAGCAGCTCGTCGCGGCCGGTCCGGAACCGGCCGGTGCGCACGCCCGGCTCCAGCAGCGCGGCCGGGCTCAGGTACGTCCAGTCGACGTCCGGGCCGGCGGCGCGGTACTGGTCGAGCTGCTCGCCGCAGGCCAGGGCGATCGGCCGGATCTCGTCGGGGAAGCCGGGGCTGTCGACCAGGACGGTCCCGTCGCCGCCCGGGACGAGGAGGCTGCCCGCGCCGCCGACGGCCAGCAGCCGCACACCGGTGCCGGCGACCCCGGCGAGCAGGCCCTTGGTGGCGACGGCCAGTTCGTGCTCGCTGCCGGGCACCGGCCGGGTGGCGGTGACCACCACGTCCTGTCCGGCCGCGATCCGGGCGACGTCTTCGGGGTCGCGGGCGTCGCCGACGACCACGGCGACGGTGGACGGCAGGCCGTGCGGCTTCGCCGGGTTCCGGACGACGGCGGTGACCTGGTGGCCGCGGGCCACGGCCTCGGCCACGACCCGGCTGCCGACGTTGCCGGTGGCGCCGAACACGGTGATGCGCATGGGGTACTCCCTGAAGGTGGTGGAGACGGTGTGGTGGGACGGGGTCAGACGTTCTCGCGGACGGACCGCGCGGTGGCCGTCGGATCGGCCTCGGGCGCCGCTCCGGCTTCGGCCTCGGGCGCCGCTCCGGCTTCGGCCTCGGGCGCCGACTGCGGTGCGGTGCGCGGCCGTTGGGTCTGGGCGGCGACCAACGAGCCGAGCACGACCAGTGCGCCGAACGCCTGGAGCGGGCTGAGGTCCTGGCCGAGCGCCAGCCAGCCGAGCAGGGTGGCGACCACGGGGCTGAGCAGGGAGAGGAAGGAGACCGAGGTCGGCGGCAGCTCGCGCAGCCCCCGGAACCAGAGCGCGTAGGTGACGGCCGCGCCGATCAGGCAGAGGTAGGTGTAGCCCAGCACGTTGGCGAGGGTGTAGTGGGACGGCGGTGCGCCCTCGCCGAGCAGCGTGACCGGGACCAGCAGCAGTCCGCCGGCGGTGAGCTGCCAGCCGGTGGTGGCGAGCATCGGCGCGGGGGAGACCCAGCGCTTGGAGAGCACGATGCCGACGGCCATCACCACGGCGCCGCCGAGCGCGGCGAGCACCCCGACCGCGTCCAGCTCGGCGTTGGCCCGCAGCACCAGCAGGCTGACGCCCGCGACGCCCGCGATGCCGGACAGCACGGTGCGCAGGGTGAGCCGGTCGCCGAGGACGAGGGCCGAGAGCCCGGCGGTGACCAGCGGCCCGACGGCGCCGACGGTGGCCGCGATGCCGCCGGGCAGACGGTAGGCGGCGATGAAGAGCAGCGCCTGGAACACCCCGATGTTGAGTGCGCCGAGGACCAGCGAGCGCCACCACCAACTGCCCTGCGGCAGACGGCGGGTGAGCGCGATCAGGAGCAGCCCGGCGGGCAGGCAGCGGATGACGGCGGCGAGCAGCGGGCGGCCGGGCGGCAGCAACTCGGTGGTGACCAGGTAGGTCGTGCCCCAGACCGCCGGGGCGAGGGCCGTCAGCAGGACGAGGGCGAGGCGATTTCTTAGCACTAAGGCAATGTATCTCAGCGCTAAGGCATTCTTCACCGGATCAGCGGAGTGATGTGGCCCACAGTTACCTCATCGCTAAGGGATCCGATCGGGATCGCCTACCCTGAACCCGTGGCAGATCACGTGGACCGCATCGTCGCGCAGTGGGGCGCCGAGCGCCCCGACCTGGACGTCTCCCCGATGGAGGTGTTCGGTCGGCTCAAGCGCCTCTACCGGCTGGTGGACGCGGCGCTCAACCGCACCTTCGCCGAGCACGGCCTGGACGCCGCCTCCTTCGACGTCCTCGCCACCCTCAAGCGCAGCGGCCCGCCCTACCGGCTCACCCCCACCGGTCTGATGCGGTCCGCGATGGTTACCTCCGGCGCCATCACCCAGCGCCTGGACCGGCTGGAGGCCCGCGGCCTGGTCACCCGCACCCGCAGTGACCAGGACGGCCGCAGCCGCGAGGTCGTCCTCACCCCCGAGGGCCACGCCCTGATCGACCGGGCGCTGCCCGACCACCTCGCCACCGAGACCCGCATGCTGGCGGGCCTCGACGAGGCGCAGCGGACCGCGCTCGTCGAGGTGATGCGCACCCTGCTGGTGGACCTCGGGGACAGTCCGGAGTAGCCCGGCCCGCCGGGCGGTGCGGCCCGCGGGCGCGGTCGAGACCCCCGTCCACGACCCCGTCCACGACCCCGCCCACGATCCCGTCCGCCGGCCCCGGCCCTGCTGCCGCCGCTTCCGCGGCCCGTCCGGGACCGGCTCGCGCTACGGCCTGACCGCCACCGCCTTGAAGAAGGTGTAGTGGAACGTCCCGCCCGGCTCGGCCGCGCGGCGCAGCTCCGTGATGCCCCGGTCGAAGTCCTCCGGGGCGGTCAGCCCGGCGGCCAGCGCCTCCGCCCGGACGGCCTCGACCATCGCGACGAAGGTCCGCCGGGTGAAGCCCTCCACCAGGGCCGGGCGGGCGTCGTCGGCGTAGACCGTGCGCGGGCGGACCGCCACCCGGGCGAAGCCGGCCTCCGTCAGCAGCGGGTGGAGGCGGCGGCCGAGCAGGCCGTCCCCGCCCGCCCGGGCCTGCAACCGGACCAGGTGGTCGACGGCGCGGCGGGCCGCCGGGGTCTCCGGGTGGAAGAACGCCGAGCCGTGGTCGCCCTCGATCACCGTGATCGTCCCGCCCGGCCGCAGCACCCGGCGCAGCGCCGCCAGCCCGGCCGCCGGATCGGGCAGGTGCTCCAGTACGAAGCACAGGAAGACGTGGTCGAAGGAGCCGTCCGGGAACGGTAGTCGGTGCAGGTCGCCGTGGTGCCAGGTGACGTCCGCGGCGGGCGCCTGCGCGGCCACCCGGGCGCGGGCCTGGGCCAGCGACGGCGCCGAGAGGTCCGCCGCCGTCAGCCGCACGCCCGGGCTGGCGGCCAGCAGGTGCACGGTCTGCGCCCCCACCCCGCAGCCGGCCTCCAGCACCCGGCTGCCCGCCGGGTACGCCGTGCCCGCGTGCAGCAGCTCGGCGAGGGTGTCGGCCTGGTCGCCGAGGCGTCGCGCCTCGGTGTCCGAGTAGCCGTGGACGTAGTCGTCGCGGTGGATCGGTTCCGCCGCTTCCGTGCTCGTGGGCGTCTCTGTGGTCATGGCCCCACCCTCGCCGCCAGTATGGTCCGGTGAACAGGTCCAAAGCAGGGGCATCAGACCGGTCCAAAGAGCGATCCGACGAGCAGCCCGCAGGGCGATCCGAAGGGTGGGCCGACGAGCGGCCCGTGGAGAGCGGCGCCGACTTCCTCCAGCTCGACACCGTCGACGCCCCGCCCGGCGGCCTCACCGACTGGCTCGCCCGCCGGCTGCGCGAGGCCGTCGCCGACGGACGGCTGCCGGTCGGCGCCAGGCTGCCCGCCAGCCGGGTGCTGGCGGCCGAACTCGGCGTCTCCCGCGGGGTGGTGACCGACGCCTACCAACGCCTCGCCGAGGAGGGCCAGGTGGCGGGCCGCGGGCGGGGCGGCACGGTCGTGGTCGCGGCCCCCGCCGTCCCCGAGGAGACGCCGGTCGCGGACGCCCCCCGCCCGGCACCCGCGCTGTTCCCGGACGACCCCGACCCCGAGGTGTTCGACCTGCTGCGCGGCACCCCCGCCCGGATCGACCTCACCCCCGGCGTGCCCGACCTCGCCGCCTTCCCCCGCGCGGCCTGGCTGCGCGCCGAACGCGCCGTCCTCGACGGCCTCGCCGCGTCGGACCTCGGCTACGGGGACGTGCGCGGCACCCCGGCCCTGCGCCGGGCCGTCGCCCACTGGCTGGCCCGCAACCGGGGCATCCGCGCCGACCCGGACGAGGTGCTGATCGTCGCCGGTACGGCCCAGGCCCTCGCCCTGCTCGGCCGCGCCCTCGGGCAGGCGGGCATCCGCGAGGTCGCGGTCGAGGACCCGGGCTCGCTCGGTGCCCGCCAGCACCTCGCCCACTGGCTCGCCGCCACCCCGCCCGTGCCGGTCGACGCCGAGGGCATCCGGGTGGACGCACTGCGCGCCACCGGCGCCCCGGCCGTCCTGCTCACCCCCGCCCACCAGTACCCGACCGGCGTGGTGCTCGGCGGCGACCGGCGGCGCGAACTGCTGCGCTGGGCGGGCGCGGGCGGCCTGGTCGTCGAGGACGACTACGACGCCGAGCACCGCTACGACCGTCCGCCCGTCCCGGCCCTGCGCGCCGCCCTGCCGGACCGGGTCTGCTACGCGGGCAGCGTCTCCAAGCTGCTCGCGCCCGCGCTGCGCACCGGCTGGCTGCTCGTCCCGGCCCGGCTGCGGCCCGCCGTCCTGGACGCCAAGCGCTTCGCCGACCTCGGCAACCCGGTGCTGCCCCAACTGGTCCTCGCCCGGCTGATGGAGTCCGGCGACCTCGACCGCCACCTGCGGCTGCTGCGCCGGCGCCACCGCCGCCGCCGGGACGCCATGATCGCCGCCATCCGCACCCACCTGCCGGACGCCACCGTGCACGGGGCGGCGGCGGGCCTCCACCTGATGCTGACGCTCCCGGAGGAACCCGGCCGCACCGACACCGGGCTGGCCGCCGCCGCACTGGCGGAGGGGGTGAAGGTGCAGCCGCTGTCCTGGCACGCCCGGCTCCCGTACCCGCCCGGGCTGGTGCTCGGCTACGCGGCGGGCTCGGTGGCGGAGATCACCGAGGGGGTGGCGGTCCTGGGCCGGCTGGTCCGCCGCGCGTCCTCGTCCCGGTGACGCGGCGTCGGGACATCGGATGAATCCGGCGCGGGGGAGAGTGCCGGGCCGCCCCCACGGGTAGGTTGACATGCTGAAGTCAAAGGTCGACCCGGGAGGCGTGATGGCCCCGTTCCGAAGTATCGCCCAGCTCGGGGTGGTGCTGGCCGTCATGGGGGCCGCGCTCGGGCCGGTGCCGCTCGGCTCGCCCGCCCCGCCGAACGGTGCGTCGAGCGCCTCGGGCCCGGGTGTTTCGGGTGCTCCGACTGCGTCGGGCGCTACGGGCGCGCCGGAGGTTCCGGACGTTCCGGGCGCTCCGGACGGGAGGAGCGCGGCGATGGCCGGCCAGGAGCAGGAGGACTCCCGGGAGCTCGCCGGGCGGCGGATCGTGCTGTCGTACCCCGGGCCGACACCGCCGGCCGGGGTACTCCGGACGCTCCGGGAGGGGCGGGCCGCCGGGGTGATCTTCTTCGGCGAGAACGTCACCGGCCCGGAGCAGTTCGCCCGGGCGGTCGCCGAGCTGCGGCAGGCCGCGGCCGAGGCGCCGCACCCGCGCACCCTGCTGCTGATGACGGACCAGGAGGGCGGCAGGATCCGCCGGCTGCCCGGTGCGCCCGAACTCTCCGCCCGCCGCGTCGGGTCGGCGGCGGACCCGGTCGGCGCGGCGGCCGAGTCCGGGGCCGGCGCCGCCCGGACCCTCGCCGACGCCGGGCTGAACCTCAACCTCGCCCCGGTGCTCGACGTCTACGACGAGCCGGACAACTTCATCGACCACTACGAGCGCTCCTACAGCCAGGACCCGGCCGAGGTGGCCGAGCTGGGCACCGCCTTCCTCACCACTCAGCAGGGCCTCGGCGTGGCCGCGACCGCCAAGCACTTCCCGGGCCTCGGCGCCGCACCCCGGGGCGAGAACACCGACGAGCGCCCGGTCACCCTGAACGTCCCGCTGTCGCAGCTCCGCGCCCGCGGCGAGGCCCCGTACCGGGCGGCCGTCGCGGCGGGCGTGCGGCTGGTGATGGCCTCCTGGGCGGTCTATCCCGCGCTGGACCCGGACCGCCCGGCCGGGTTCTCGCCCGCGATCATCCAGGGCGAGCTGCGCGGCCGGCTCGGCTTCCGCGGGGTGACCGTCACCGACGCCATGGAGGCCAAGGCGCTCGCCCCGTACGGCGGCACCGGCGACCGGGCGCTGGCCGCCGCCGGCGCCGGGATGGACCTGCTGCTCTGCTCCGCGCGCGACCCCCGGCAGGCGGAGGAGGCCACCGAGGCGCTGGCCGCCGCCCTGGACGACGGCCGCCTGGGCCGGCCGGAGTTCACCGACGCCGTCGCCCGGGTCGACGCCCTGCGCGGCTCGCTGGGCTGAGCCGACGACCCGGACTGTCGGTGCCGTCCGGCACAGTGCCGCCCATGGACACCGACGAATTCTGGGCCCTGATCGACTCCGCGCGCGCCGCCACCCGCCCGGACCGCCCCTTCCACCAGGTCCTGACCGACCGCCTGGCCGGTCTCGGCGCGCCCGGCATCGTGGCCTTCGAGGAGCGCTTCCAGCACCTGCACGAGCGGCTGTACCGCTGGGACGTCTGGGCGGCGGCCTACCTGATCGGCGGCGGGTGCTCGGACGACGGCTTCGTCGACTTCCGGGCCGGCCTGATGGCCCTGGGCCGGGAGTGGTACGACCGGGCGGTCGTCGACCCCGACGGCCTGGCGGACCACCCGGCGGCGGCCGACGATGAGGAGTCCTTCTGCTACGAGGAGGCCGGTTACGCGGCGTACTACGCCTACGCCCGCCTGCTGGGCGAGGACGCGAACCTCTACGAGGCCCTCGACCGTGCCCCCGAGGAGAGCGAGCCCGAGATGGGCGAGGACTTCGACTTCGACGACGACGCGGAGATGCACCGCCGCCTGCCCCGCCTCGCCGCGCTGATCCTCGGACCGGTCACCGGCTGAGCAAGCAGCGCGCGGTTCACCTGGGTTCGACCTGGGCGTTGCCGACAGGGGGCCGGAAGTTCAGCCGGTCGAGAGTGATTGCGCCATCGAAGGTCTGGTTTCGGTCGAGGGTTCGATTCAGAGGGTAGATCGCGGCCCTGGCACAGGAATCGCATGGCAGAGTTCCTGACGTGGCCCTGTGAAATGTCATATGTGCCACGCCACCTGTCACCAGTCCGTCCTCGTCCCCCGTCCAGGAGGAACCCCGTGAACCGGATCGCCCGGATCGCCACCGGCACCGTCGGTGCCGTCGCCCTGCTCTCGGCCCCCGTCCCCGCGTTCGCCGCGGCTCCGGCCGCCACCGCCACCGTCACCACCTGCGGCAGCTCCAGCCTCCAGGCGGGCCTGGCCACCTACGCCTGCGCCGACGTGACCGGTGGCAGCGTCGCGATCTTCGGGAAGATCGGCCTGGCCGGCCCGCCGTCCCCCGGCAGCCCCTGGCCGCCGGCGCCGAAGGAGCTGGTCACCCACCTGTCTGCCGACGTGGCCGGCGGGACCTCGCTCGGCGCCGTGAGCGGGCGCACCGTGTTCCAGGTGTCCACCGTGCGGGTCGACGGCATCTCGGCCACCGTGCCGTGCGGATCCACCGTGCACGTGTCCTTCGTGGTCGAGGGCTTCTGGAGCGGCCAGGTGCCGGCCACGGCGGATGTGCCTGTAGTCTGCTGACGTCTCGTCATCATGACTGCCGAGCCCGGGAGTTGGCAGCATCCCGGGCTCGGCGTTCGCATGCCCCGGCACGGTCGGGGCCGAACGGCGGACCGCCCGGCCGGGCGACGGCCGAGGGGCGGCGCACTGTGACGACTTGAAGAAATCTTCATCTGTCGCGATGATGCCTACCGGCCGCGGCATCGATTCCTGCCCGGCCGGACGACCACCGAGCCGGAACCGAGGGAGAGCACGGGCGATGCCGGTACCGCTGTACCAGGCCAAGGCGGAGTTCTTCCGCACTCTCGGCCACCCTGTCCGGATCCGGGTCCTGGAGCTGCTCCAGGACGGCCCCCGGCCGGTGCGCGAGCTGCTGGCGGAGATCGAGGTCGAGCCGTCCAACCTCTCCCAGCAGCTCGCGGTGCTGCGCCGCACCCAGCTGGTCACGGCGACCCGTGAGGGCAACACCGTGGTGTACGCGCTCAGCACGCCGGACGTCGCCGACCTGCTGCGCGCGGCCCGCCGGATCCTGACCGAGCTGATCACCGACCAGGGCGCGCTGCTCACCGAGCTGCGCGCCTCCGGCGGTCGGACCCGCTGAGCCACGCCCGGTCCGTCCGCCAGATCCGAGGAGAAGCACCACCATGAGCGACAGCACCAGCGGGGACAGCACGAACGAGGAGAAGCGGCGCCGCAAGGCGATGCTGATCCGCGCGGGCATCTACATCTTCGCCACGCACCTGTTCGCCGGTTTCGTGCTGCTGCTGTTCGCGCTCGGCGACCGGAAGTAGCGGGCCGGGGGCGGGCCGCTCACCCGCGCTGCTCACGGCGGCTGCTCACCGGCGCTGCTCATCGGGGTCCTCACCGGCGCCGCGTGCCGTTCGGCACCAGGTAGCGGTCGCTGGTGCTGGTCCAGGCCTGCACCCCGGCGACCAGCTCCCGGGTGCCGTCCAGGTACCAGCGCCCGGCCGGGTGGCGGTGCAGCAGCTCGCGGCGCAGTTCCTCGCTCTCCTGCCGCAGCCGTGCGACCCGGGCGCGCACCGCGTGGACCGCCCGCAGCCGGGTGCAGCCGTGGACCCGCTGGAGGGTGAGCACGGTGTTGAACGCGGCCCCGGCCTGCCGTTCCTCGCGCTTCAGCGAGTAGAGGTCGTTGATCAGTGTGGCGGCGTCGGCGGTGTTGGCGCGCAGCCGGTGCAGCGCGGGCTCCGCGTGCAGCGCGGCCGGGGCGTCGGCGCCGTGGACCCGTTCCAGTATGTTCATGAACGGGTACAGGCAACTGCCGTGCCGGCGCAGCAGCATGGTGTCCGTCAGGTCGAGGCCGAGGGCGGGGACGGTGCCGCGGGCGCGGTGGTCGGCCTCGGCGGGGAAGGTGGCCAGGCAGGCCCGCCACTCCCGGGCCGCCCGGGCGCGCCACTCGGGGGACATCGACGCGGTCTGCCGGTTCCACAACTCGCGCCAGGCGAGCAGGAGTCGGCTCTCGGAGTGGCTGCCGCCCGGAGATCCGTCGAGGACCGCGACCAGTGGGTCGACCAGGGCGTGGGCCTCCCCGGGGTGGCGACCGGGTGGGCCGTCGAAGCGGTCGTCCAGGATGGTGAACCAGCCCAGCACGTCCACCAGGAGGTCGAGGTCGGCGCCCCGCGCGCGGGGGAAGGCGTGGCCGATCAGCTCGTGCAGTGCGTAGGCCCGGTAGCGGGGCAGTTCCGACGGGGTGAGCAGGCCGCGGCGGACCACCCAGTCGGCGTGCCGGTCGGCGGCGAGCCGCAGGTCCTCGCGCGGCCGGGGGCCCGCCGGCCCGGTGGGGGCCGTGGCGGCGGCGCGGGCGGTCGCGGGGGTGCTCGGGTGGGTGGCGCCGGTGAACGGGCACCGGCCCGGCGTCGGCGCGCTGGGCGAGGAGGGCGTGCTGAGCGAGGCGGGCGCCGCGCCCCTGGGTGAGGAGGCGGAATCGCCCTCGGGGGAGGCCGCCGAGGCGCCCCCGCGCGGGGAGCGCGCGCCGCGCGGCGCGAGCCGTACCCGCAGGCCCTGTGCCTGGACCGTCGTCCACACCACCTCGCGGGCCCTGGCGCCCGGCACCGCCACCGGCCGCCAGCGGCGCAGGATCGCCGCGGCCGCGACGGTCAGCTCCGCCCAGGCGAAGGCCTCGCCGATGCACTTGTGCTTGCCCGCCCCGAACGGCAGGAAGGACGGCCGTCCGGTGCCGCCGCCGTCCTGCCAGCGCTCGGGCCGGAAGCTCATCGGCTCCGGGTAGCGCACCGGGTCGCGGTGCAGCGCGGTGAGGCTGTACAGCAGCTCGGTGCCGGCCGGGACGCGGTACGGGCCGAGCTCGACGGGCACCTGGGCGGTGCGCATCAGGAAGGCGTTCGGCGCGTGCAGCCGCACCACCTCCTGGGTCACGCTGCGGGTGTACGTGAGCCGGGCCAGCGCCTCGGGGGTGGGGACGCTGCCCGCGGGCAGGTGCTCGTCCAGCTCGGCGAGGATCCGGGCCTCCGCCTCGGGGTGGCGCAGCAGCTCGTCCAGCAGCCAGGTGAGGGTGGTCGAGACGGTCTCGGTGCCCGCGCCGAACATGGTGATCGCCTCGGACCGCACGTCGGCCTCGGTGAGCGGGCAGCCGGTGGCCGGGTCGGTCGCGGCGCGCAGCAGGGCGGGCAGGGTGCGCCGTCCGGCCCCGGCGCCCGAGGTGGCGGCACGGCCGTTGACGGCCTGGTCGACCACCCGGTTGAGCACCCGTACGGCGTCGTCGAAGCGCCGGTTGACGGGCAGCGGCAGCCGGGCGAGCGCCGGGTTCGGGTAGAGGGACTGGACGATCTGGCCCTTCACCAGGTCCGGCAGCGCCCGGTGGAAGGCGACGGTGGCGTCCTCGCTGAGCCGGGCGTCGAACAGCGAGCGGGTCACGATCTCCAGTGCCAGGTGGTTCATCTCCTTGGCCACGTCGAGGACCTGGCCGGGGCGCCACCGCGCGGCCCGCTCCTCGGTGACCTGCTGCATCACGGTCAGGTACTCGCCCATCCGGTCCGGTCCGAAGGCCGGCTGGATGATCCGGCGGCGGTCGCGGTGGGCCTGCCCCTCGGACATCAGCAGGCCGTCGCCGAAGGCCGTCCGGAGCGTGTCCTGGACGGCGCCGCGCGGGCAGTCGTGGGCCAGTGCGACGAGCAGGGTGTGGACCAGCCGGGCGTCGGTGACCACGCAGACGGTGCGTGGTCCGAGCCGGATCCGGACCACCCCGCCGTGGCGGGCGAGCGAGCCGAGGAAGCCGAGCGGGTCGCGCAGCAGGGCACCGGCGTGCCCGAGGCCGGGCAGGGCTCCGGGGGCCAGCGGGGGCACGGCGGCGCGGGCCAGCGGGGACGGACCGGGTGCGGTTCTCGGGGGGACGATCAGCTTCCGGGTTTCGGTCAGCAGGGACATGACACTACCTCTCACCAGAGTGGCCGGTGCGGGCGATGCCGGGTGGCAGCGGCGGGTCGGCCCGGGGACGGGGGACCGCCCAGCGCGGGCCCCGCGCGCGCCCCCGGCGGGAGGGCGCACGTTTGGCAAACGCGCCGGTTTCCCGAGCGTTGCGCCGAACGTGCGTGGATCACTCCAACGGCCGAGTGGATCGACCCTTTCGTGAGTGCTCGAAACCCCGTGTTGACCTGCGTGGATGTGTCCGTCCGGGTGGCGCCCGACCGGCCCTTGGGGCAGGGCCTTTGGACCCTCGCCGTACGGCCGTGCGAGGGACAGCATGGTGGCGGAGAAGGAGGAACCTGATGACCCGTCTGCGCCACCGGCCGGCCCTCGACCTCCGGGTGGAGATCCGCGGCGAGCTGCCGCGCGCGGAGGCCGAGTACGCCCGGGCCCGGGCGCTGGCCACCGCCGCGGCGCTCGGCCCCGACGCCCGCGCGCTGCGACTGCGGCTGACCCGCTCGCGGAACCGGTCGGTGACCAGGCCCGCGCTGGCCCGGGCGGACGTCGAACTGGCCGGGTTCGGGCCGGTCCGGGTGCAACTGGCCACCGGCAGCGCCCGGGAATCCGTCGACCTGGTCCTCGGCACGCTGGCCGGGAGGGCCGTCCGGCTGCGCGAGCAGGGCGACATCGGCTTCGCCGCCTCGTACGAGAGCGCCTACCGCCCGCAGTTCGCCGACCGTCCGCTCGCCCAGCGGCGGATCGCCCGGCACAAGGCGGTGGTGCCCGCCCGCCGCACCTTCGAGCAGGCGGTGCTCGAACTGCTCGCCCTCGACCGGCGGTTCCACCTCTTCGCGGACGCCGCGACCGGGCGGGACGGCTTGGTCCACCGCTGCTCGCCGGACGGCACGGTGGAGCTGTGCGCCGCGGGCACCGGCGCGATGCCGACGCTCGACCTCGCCGAGGCGGCCCGCCGGCTCTGGCTCACTGGCCGCCCGTTCGTCGGCTGGACCGATCCCGGCGACCACCGGGCGCGGGTGCTCTACCGCCGGTTCGACGGCCACTACGGCCTGATGGTGCCGGTATCGGACGGCCGGATCGGGGCAGGAACCCCCTCGGCACAGGACTGACACCGCGACGCGACCACCACACCACGAACTCTCCACGACAGGGGCCGGAACCATGGACTGCGACGAGGTCATGCTGACCGTCCGGATCACCGCCGCCGAGCGCGCGCTGCTGCGCGAACTCGCCCGCGGGCACGGCGGCGACGTCTCCGACGTGGCGGTGGACGGGCTGCTGGAGGTCATCCCCGCGCTGCATGACGACGCCTGCGTCCTGCCGCTGCTGCGCGTGCTGGCCAGACCGGCGCCCTTCGCGCTCACCCTCTGGCTGCCCGCCCCGGTCGCGGACCTGCTGCCGCTGCTCGGTGAGCGGCTCGTGCGGACCGGCGGTCCCGCGGCCGGGCCGGCCAGTGCCGCGCTCTCGGCGGCCCTGCGGCTGTGGCTCGCCGGGGACCGGGTCGCCCTGGCAGCCGGGCTGGCGCGGCTGCACGGGGGCTGCGGCGCGGGCGTGGTGACGGTGGCGGGGCCCGGAGCGCGCCCGGCGGCCGCCCGGGCGGAGTCGGTGAAGCTCGCGGCCTGATCCTCCGGCATAGTCTGACGGTCCGTCATATGCCGTGCCGTGATGGCATGTCCGGGACCGAAAGTCTCCTGGTCGGGGCACTGGTCAGCGCCCCTCGACCGGGTCTAGCATTCCGTCACGGCCGACGGAGTCACCTGCCCCGGGACTCCGGCCGGGTGGCCGCCACCACCCCTGCCGGGGAGCGCGCACCCCCCGATCGCGCTCCCCGGCTCCTCCCTGCCCGCAGCCGTTCCGCCGGCCTCGGCGGGCCGCCCGCCCGTGCTCCCTGTGCCGCGGCCCGGTCGAACAGCCGGGGGAATTCCGCAAGAGGTTTCTGTTATTCCCGGCCACCCCTCCCGCTCTCCGGAGTGTCGGAAGGCCCGAGCCCCCTCCACCACAGGGACACGGGCCGTCGCACGAGGAGAGGAACGCGATGGGACACCGGAGCAGCGGGCTTCGGCGGCGCAGGCGCCGCAGGCTCACCCGCAGGAGCGCCCTGGTGGCGGTGGCGGTGGCGGCCGGGCTGGTGGCCGGGACGCTCGGCATCCGCACCGCGCTGGAGCCGGCCGCCGTGCACGGCGCCGCCACGGCCGCGGACGCCGTGGCCGGCCGTACGGGCTCGCAGGCCGGGCTGGTCGAGGACGACGGGTCGGGGGAGACCGGCACCGCCGAGGGGGCCACTCGGGCGCCCGCCCCGAAGCGGGACGAGAAGGCCGCCCCGCTCACGGCGATACCCAAGGACCAGCCCGAACGCGGGCTGGTCTATGCGGGGTTGAGCCTGCCGAGCGGCGACCGCTGCGGCGGCACCCTGGAGGTCACCGGCAGCACCCAGTGCAGCCACGGGCCGGACGTGCCGCCCAAGGGCGTGGACATCCGCCAGGACGTCCCGCCGGTCGCGGCCCCGGCCGGCCAGGCACCCGCGCCCACTCCCGCCGCCGGTGCACAGGCGCCTGCCGCCGCCGACCTGTTGAAGGGCGCCCCGCCCGTCCTCGACGTCACACAGCGGGCCCTGCTGGACGGCACCGGTACCGGCACCGGCAGCGCCGCCGCCGACCCCGCACCGGCCGTGCCCGCCGGGACGAAGCTGGTCTGCGAGGGCGACGGCAGCGGCGGCAACCGGGTCCAGGTGGTGTATGTGCACGGCCCGGGCAACGACCGCTACGACCGGTACCTGCCCTCGTTCAAGAAGTGGGCCGCCGACGTCGACGTCATCTACAACGCCAGTGCCGCCGAGACCGGCGGGGAGCGGCACGTCCGCTTCGTCACCGAACCCGACTGCACGGCCTCGGTGTTGAACGTGCAGATCTCCGACGCCGAGATCCAGGACTTCAATGCGGGCAACCGCGCCCTGGCCGCACAGGGGTTCAACCGCAAGGACCGCAAGTACATGATGTTCACCGACGCCAAGGTGTACTGCGGCATCGGAACCTTCGCCGGCGACGAGCGCCCCGGCCAGGACAACCTCAGCAACTTCGGCCCCTCGTACGGCCGGACCGACGCCGGCTGCTGGGGCGGCAGTACCGCCGCGCACGAACTCGGGCACAACCTCGGTGCGGTGAACAACAGCTCGCCCAACTCCAGCAAGGCCGGGCACTGCACCGACGAGTGGGACGTCATGTGCTACTCGGACGCCCCGAACTACCCGCCGATGCGGACCGTCTGCCCGGACCGCGCCCAGGACGAACGGCTGGACTGCCACCACGACGACTACTACAACACCGTGCCCGCGCCCGGCAGTTACCTGGCGACCCACTGGAACGTCGCGAGCAACCGCTTCCTCATCGCCGGCGGCGGGAACGGCGGGAACGGCGGCGGCACCGGGCCGGGCCCGACGCCCACCCCCGGCGGCACGGCCACGCCGACCCGCACGCCCACGGCCTCCCCGACGCCCACCGGCGGCCCCACCGCCACCCCGACCGCCACGCCCACCGGCACCCCGTCGCCGACCGCGACCCCGACCCGGGGGAACGGCGGCCCCGAGGTGGCCGTCAGCCAGATCACGCCGAATTCCGTCGTCCTGAGCTGGCCGGCCGCACCCGCCGCCGCGGGCTACGACGTCCTGCTGAACGGCCAGGTGATCGGCACCGTCCGGACCACCGTGGTCCGCCTGGTCCACCTCGCGCCCGCCACCTCGTACACCGTGGCCGTCGCCGTCCGCGACGCCGCCGGAGCGGTGGGCCGGCCGGGCGGCCCCGCCGCCTTCCGCACCGCCGCGGACCCCGGGCGCCCGCAGCCGGACGCGCGCTACACCCTGGTCAACGGTCTCACCGGCCAGGCCGCCGACCTGTGGGGCAGCTCGCTGAACGACGGCACGGTCGCCATCGCTTACCAGCGCACCGGCTACGCCAACCAGAAGTGGCGCTTCGAGGACGCCGGGAACGGCGCGGTGCGGATCAGGTCCGCGCGCTCCGACAAGTGCCTCCAGCCCGGCGGCGCGGCCGTCCCGGGCCAGTACGTCGCCCAGCAGCCGTGCTCCGACACGGCCGCGCAGAAGTGGCAACTCACCGCCGTCGGCGGCGGGTTCACCCTCACCGCGGACGGCGGCGCGCTGGTGCTCGGGATCGGCGAGCGGTGGTACTACGGCGGCCGGCTGCTGGAGCTGCAACAGCCGAACGGCGCGCCTTACCAGAACTGGTCGTTGTTGAAGACCTCGTGAGCGGTTCGGGGTAAGGCTGTTCCTGTGAGTCCGTGAAACCGGTCGGCCCGTACGCCGGCCGACCCTTCGACCCGAGCCGCCGATGCCCGCGGGCCCCAGGACCCGCGGGCCTCCAGGTCCGTCGCGTCGGGAACGGCCGCCGCCCACCCAGTGGCGGCCGTTCCCGGCGTCCCTGCCCCCACACCGCCCCGAGGACCCTCCCCCATGCGAACCCGCCCCCACCTCACCGCCCTCGCCCTCACCGCCGCGGCGCTGCTGTCGGCCGCCACACCCGCCGCCGCCCACGGCGACAGCGTCCGTCTGGACGTCACCGGCCAGCAGAACGGCCGCGTCAGCACCGTCGCCACCTGGGAGAACGACCACGACCCGGTGACCGGGGAGTTCGCCGGGACGCTCTCCGCGACCGCCGCCGACGGCCGAGCCGTCGGCCCCTGGCGGCTGGTCACCGTCCCCGGCCGGCCCGGGACGTACACCACCCGGGAGATCCTGCCCGTCGGGCACTGGCGGGTCACGGTGGACTGCGCCTTCCCCGCCCTCGGGCACGGCGAGCGCGAGCTCGACGTCGACACCGTCGTGATCGACGACCCGGTGCCCCAGGGGACGGCGGCCTCGCCGCCGCTCGAGACGCCGCGGTCCGTCGAGGTGACCCCCGCCCCGCTCCGCGACACCGCCGACGGGACGGGGACCACCGCCGCGCCCGTCGCCGCCCGGGCGGCCTCGTCCGGCCGCGCCCACGCGACCACCTCCGACGCCACCACCTGGGCGGCCATCGGCACCGCCGCGGCGGCCGTCGTCCTGGTCGCCACCGGGCTCTGGATGCGCCGCCACCGCGGCTGAGCCGTCCGGAACCGGCCGCCGGGTGCGCGGGAACGACCCCGGCGCGGAACCGGCCGGGTGCGAACCGACGTCCCTTCCGGTCACCGGGCGCCACCGGGCGCCCGGCCGATCGCGAGGGAGCAGCCGCGCATGAAGAAGGTCCTGATCACCGGTGGCGCGGGATTCATCGGCAGCACCGTGGCGTCCGCCCTGCTCGACCGGGGGATCACCCCGGTCGTGCTGGACGACCTCTCCCGGGGACGCGCCGAGTTCGTCGCGGACCGGGTCTTCTACCGGGGCGACATCGCCGACGCCGCCCTGCTCGACCGGATCTTCGCCGAACACCCCGACATCGACGCCACCGTCCACTGCGCCGCGAAGATCGTCGTACCGGAGTCGGTGGCCAAGCCGCTGTACTACTACCGGGAGAACGTCGCCAAGACCGTCGAACTGCTGGACGCCCTCCAGCGCCACGGCTGCACCCGGGTCGTCTTCAGCAGCTCGGCCTCGATCTACGCCCCCACCCCCGACGCCCGGGTGGACGAGAGCAGCCCGGTCGACGCCGGCAGCCCGTACGCGCGCACCAAGCAGATGATGGAGCAGGTCCTCCAGGACTGGACGCGGGGGGAGGGCGCCGAGCGGCAGCGCGTCATCGCCCTGCGCTACTTCAACCCGATCGGCGCCGACCCACAGCTGCGCACCGGCCTCCAGGACCTCCGCCCCACCCACGCGCTCGGCAAGCTGATCGAGGCGCACACCACCGGCACCCCGTTCACCGTGACCGGCACCGACTGGGCGACCCGCGACGGCTCCGGCATCCGCGACTACGTCCACGTCCAGGACCTCGCCGAGGCGCACGTCGCGGCGCTGCTCCGGTTCGACGAGGTGATCGCCCCGGGCGTGGCGGACCGCTACCGGGTGATCAACGTCGGCACCGGCGACGGGACCACCGTGCGGGAGCTGATCGCCGCCTTCGAACAGGCCGTCGGCACCAGCCTGGACGTCCGGGAGGCCGGACCGCGGCCCGGGGACGTGATCGGCTGCTACGCCGTCGTGGACACCACGCGGGACCTGCTCGGCTGGCAGCCGCGGCGCGGCATCGCGGAGGGGGTCGCCGACGCGCTGGCCTGGCGGCGGGTCTGGTCCGCCCGGATCGGCGTCAGCTGATCCGCCGGGCGGCGTCGGTTCACGGCTCCGCCGGACGGCGTCACTTCACGGCCTCGCCGGACTTCGACCAGTTGTCGCGCAGCCGGTCGAGGTAGGACTGCGCCTGGGAGCCGATCCTGACGCCCCGGGCGAAGGCCAGCATGTTGCCCGCGCCCGCGTTGTAGCCGAGCGCGACCAGCTCGTCCCGGCTGAGCGACACGCCCGGGCGCGCGGGCAGTTGCGCGGCGAGGTCGTGCAGGTGCCAGGCGGCCGCCTGGATCGCCAGGTTCCGGTCGTCCGGGAGCTCCTCCCACTGCCGGGAGGCGAAGGGGCGGCCGGGCCTGGTGTCGTCGAAGGCCGCCCGGTGCATGTTGGCGATCCCGAAGGAGGCGTCCGGCTTGCCGCGCTGCCAGGCGCGTTCGAGTTCGGGGTCGTGCGGCTTGTACGCCTCGTTGTAGAGGATCGCCATCAGCAGCTGCGGGTTGACCCCGGCCTCGGCGGCGTACTGGCGCACTGGCGCCGCGTAGTCGGCCGGGTCGTAGCGGCCCGAGGGCTTCGACGCCTTCGGCGGGTTCGACGGGTTCGCGGAGGAACCGGCCGAGGGCGCGGCGCCCGAGCCGGACGGGGCGGTGGCGGTCGGGGAGGGGCCGGCGGAGGCCGCGCCGTCGTGGCCGTTGCCGCGGACGAGGCCCAGTCCGGCCACCACCACGACGCCGATCACCAGCCAGCGTCCCGGACCGGACCCCTTCTTCTCCTCGCTCACCGCTGCCGCCCCTCCCCGTTCGCCCGTGCGCTCGTTCGACCGCCGTGCGGCTGATCGTCCCCTGCGGCAGGTTACTCGGCGGGCTTCCGGTCGCCGTCGAGGTTGCGCAGGAAGTCCTTCGCCTTCTCGACGCCGGTGTCGATCTGCCCGCTGTACTTGCCGTCCGTGCGGCCGTCGATCGCGTCGCCGACCTTGTCCAGGCCCTGCCCGATCACGTCGCCGTGCTCGCGGGCGAGGTCGGTGGCCTTGTCCGCGAGGTTCTTCAGACTCTCAAACATGGTGACGCTCTGCTCCTCTGATGCGTTCCTGATGGTGTGCCGACGTGGGCGGGGGATCACGAACCATCCTAACGACGGCCCACCGGGCGGTTCGTCGCTGCCGGGTGGCAGCGGATGACTTTGCTGAAATGGGTTGTATGCTCCAGCCCATCTTCTACAGCAATGTAGAGGTCGATCGAGGGAAGTGCGCATGGCCGGTCAGCGGGCGAGAACTCCGTACCAGGACGCGGGACCGCGCACCGAGGACCGCGCCCTGCCCATCCAGCGCTCCCGGGCGGCCGGCGGTGCCCCCGGGAACCCGGTCGGCATCCCCGGGAACGCCGCCGGTGCCCCGGCGGCGCCCCGGCAGGCCCGGGGGCCGCGCCCCGGAGCCGTCCGCCGCCACCAGCAGGCGCGCCGGCGCGGCGCGGCCGCGGCCGCGCTCTCGGCGGTCGGACTGCCGCTGCTCGGGGCGGTCGCGGACGAACTCGACGGGCCGGGCGTCGGCCTCCTCTTCACGGTGGGCTCGGTGCTCGGGACGGCGGCCGCGGCGCTGCTGTGCAGCCGCCCCGGCCGGTGGTGGGTGGTGACGGCCGCTCCGGTCGTGGTGCTGCTCACCGCCTCGGGCGTCGAGTACCTGGCGCACCCCGGGAAGTACCAGGGGAAGAACCTCGGCACCGGCGCCCTGCGCTGGGTGGTCGGGGCGTTCCCGGTGATGGCCGCCGCCGTGGCGGTGGCGCTCGCGGTGGTCGCGCTCCGCGCCGTACCGGCCCGCCGCCGGCGGGCGCCGGAGCGGCGACGAACCGGCAGGACGTCTGCCCCGGCCGGGAGGGGCCGCCGTGGCTGAGCGCGGCAGCAGCCGTACCGGCGGCCGCCGTCTGCGCGGCCGCGCCCCGCGCCCCGGCACCGACCCGCTGACCGTCGCCGGACGCACCCTGGCCTGCACCGTCTCGGCCGCCGTGCTCGGCGCCAGCGGCTTCACCTGGTACGAGTACCGCAGCCTGGACGACGGCATGACCAAGTCCAGCGCGCTGAGCGAGGCCAGGAAGAACGCCCCGCCGCACCTCGACAAGTCCGTCAACCTGCTGCTGATCGGCCTGGACAGCCGCAAGGACATGGACGGCAACGACCTGCCCAAGCAGTTCGTGGAGGCCGAACTCCACGCCGGCTCCAGCGGGATCGGCGGCTACAACACCAACGCCCTGATCGTGCTGCACATCCCGGCCAACGGCGGCAAGGTCACCGCGCTCTCCGTCCCGCGCGACGACTACGTGCAGACCGTCGGCGCGGACGGGAGGATGCACAAGATCAAGGAGGCGTACGGCATCGCGAAGGAGGCCGCCGAGCAGAAACTGGCGGGCAAAGGGCTCTCCAAGGCGGCGGTGGAACGGCGCAGCCGCGAGGCCGGCCGCTCGGCCACCATCCGGACCGTGCAGAGCCTCCTGGACGTCCCGATCGACCACTTCGCGGAGGTGAACCTGATCGGCTTCTACGACATCGCCAAGGCCGTCGAGCCGATCCAGGTCTGCCTCAACCACCCGGTGGACGACCCGATCATCGCCCGGACCGCCACCCACGAGGGCGGCGGCACCGGCCTCAGGCTCCCGGCCGGGATCAGCTCCCTCAACGCCGCCCAGGCGCTCTCCTTCGTCCGCCAGCGCCACCACCTCGCCAACGGCGACCTCGACCGCACCCACCGGCAGCAGGCCTTCCTCTCCTCCGTCGAGTACAAGCTCAAGCAGCAGGGCATCCTGAACGACCTCGGGCAGATGCAGAAGCTGTTCGCGGCGGTGAAGAAGGACGTGGTCATCGACAACGAGTGGAACATCCTCGACTTCGCCCAGCAGGCGCCCAACCTGACCGGCGGGAACGTGGAGTTCAACACCCTGCCGATCAGCGGCTTCAGAACGGTCGGCGGGCAGGAGGTCAACACCGTCAACCCGGACCTGATCCGGAAGATCGTCCGGCAGCTCTTCAACCACGAGCCCGTGCCGCCCGTGCCGCCCGCCACACCCGGCGACGCGTCGGGCGAACCGGCCCCGTCGCCCACCGCCACCCCGAGCGCGGCTGCCAGGGCGGTGGTGGTCGACGTCAACGCGGCCGCGGGCGCGGGCGCGGCGGCCGACGAGTCCAGGGCGCTGGCCGAACTCGGCTACCGGGCGGGCCGGATCGGCGACGCCCCGGCCAGGACCCGGGCCACCACGGTGGCGTACGGATCCGGGGCCAGGGCCGACGCGCAGCACCTCGCCGCCCGCTACGGGGTGAACGCCGTCTTCTCGACGGCCGTCCCCGCCGGCCGCATCCTGCTCACCCTGGCCGTCTCCCGCACCCCGAGCCCGACGGCAGTCCCGTCGGCGGCGGCGTCGACCTCGCCGTCGACCGCGTCTACCGCGTCGACCGCGGCGACCGTGGGCGACCCTTCCGCCGATCCGGCGGCGGGGCTGCCGATGCAGGGGCCGGCCGTGAAGGCGGGCGGGATCCCGTGCGTGGACTGATCCGCCGCGGCGCGCGGTGAAATTCGGGTGCGGCCGGCCGTCGCGGTGGGGTGGGATTCGGGGACATGACGATCGTTTTGAACGAACCCGGTGTCGACGGGCTGACCGGGGCCGTGGACGCGCTTCGCGCATGGCAGGACGACCGGACGCCGCTGCAACTCCATCCGGGGGACCTCGGCTGGGCCTGGGCGCTGGGCGCGGAGAGGCTGGCCGCGGCCGTCCGCACCTGGAGCGCGGACGGGCGGATCGTCGCCGTCGGATACCTGGACGGCCCCGATGTGCTGCGCCTGACGACCGCGCCGGACCTGCGACAGGACGAGGAGCTGGCCCGCCGGTTGGCGGCGGACCTCGATGATCCGGAGCGCGGGGTACTGCCGCCGGGGAAGGTCGGCCTCGAGATCCCCGACGGCGCGCGGCTCCGCGAGGTCCTCCTGGAGGCGGGCTGGCATCCGGACGAGTCGTGGACGCCGCTGCGCCGCGACCTCTCCGAGCCCGTGGAGGACCCCGGCCTGCGGATCGAGGTGGCCGGTCCCGAGACGGCGGAGGTACGGACCGCGGTGCACCGCTCGGCGTTCGGCAGCCCGAGGTTCACCGAGGACGTCTGGCACGTCCTCGCCGCCGGACCGCTCTACGCCGACGCCCGCTGCCTGATCGGCTACGACGGCCGGCACCACGCGGTGGCCGCTGTGACGGTCTGGTCGGCCGGCCCCGGCAGGCCCGGCCTGCTGGAGCCGATGGGCGTCCACGCCGACCATCGCGGACACGGCCACGGCGCCGCGATCTGCGTCGCCGCCGCTGCCGTGCTGCGGGGCATGGGGGCGTCGAGCGCGCTCGTCTGCACCCCGAGTTCGAACGCCGCCGCCGTCGCCACCTACCGGGCGGCAGGATTCGAACCGTCGCCCGAACGCCTGGACCTCGGCCGACCCGCCTGAAGACGTTCGGGCGGCGGTACCGCACAGGGCCGCGTCGCTGACCTGGCTGGGGCCGAACGCCCTTCGGCGGGTGCGTGGCGTCATCGCCACGCACCCGCCGGCGTCAGGGCGGCGGTCGCCGGAACAGGGTGGCACGCCGATCAGGGTGGACGGCCGATCAGGGCGGACCGCCGGGACCGGACTCGTCGTCAGGCCCGGTAGGCGGCCCAGGCGCTGGACATCCGGGCGACCTGACCCGGGGTGAACTGGGTCATGCAGGAGTCGTAGGTGTAGTCCATGAAGTTGTGGATCGGGTCGACGCCGGTAGCGGTGCAGGTGTCCCGGCCGGCCGGGCACTGGTAGGCGGCGCTCTTCTCGGCCGGGGTGTCGGAGACGTAGTCGCCCTGGCCGCCGCAGCCGCCCTGGAAGGTGTGGTACAGCCCGAGCCAGTGGCCGACCTCGTGGGTGGCGGTGTCGCCCTCGTTGTAGTTGGCGGACGAGCCGCCGGGGAACGAGCTGTCGAGGATGACCACGCCGTCGTCGGTCGGGTTGGACTGGTAGCTGCTCGGGAACGTCGCCCAGCCGAGCAGCGACTGCCCGAGCTTGGCCGTGTAGATGTTGAGGGCGTTGGCACCGCCCTTGCGCAGCGTGCTCTTCATCGACTTCTCGGCGGTGGAGCCCGGCGTGACGCCGCTGTACCAGGTCGCGTTGTCGGTGTAGTCGGTGGAGACCAGCTGGAACTGGAACTGGCTGGGGGTGTTGCCCGCGCCCTGGCCGCCGTAGGCCGCGTTGAGGACCGCGATCTGCTTGGTGATGTCGGTGGCCGTGAGCTTGCCGGTGGTCCCGGAGTGGACGACGTGCATGTACACCGGGATGGTGGTGGCCGTCAGCGTGCCGGGGGCGAGGTTGCCGCCTTGGGCGGAGTTCGCCAGCTGGGCGACGCGGGCCTTGAGGTCCGCGTCCATCGCCTTGGCCTGCGCGTCGGTGACGGCGTTGGGCTCTTGGCCGCCGGGGCTGCCGGCGGGCTTGCGGGCCGCGGCGTCGTCGTGGCCCGCCGCCTCGACGCACTCCGTGGAGGCCGCGGTGGTGGAGGCCGCGGCGGTGGTGGCCGTGGCGGTGGTGGCCGTGGTAGGGGCGGCGAACTGGGTGAGGCCGAGGGCCGCGACCAGCGCCGCGGCGCTGAGGAGTCTGCCGGCGGCACGCGAGGGGACGCGAACGGAACGACGCATCTGCGCTCCTGGGGGATCGTGGGGGACGGCGGCCGAGGGGGACCGCCGGGGCAAGGCTACGCAGGGGCGCGTGTACGCGTCAGACGCGTTCCGGCCTGGAAGTTCTGACGGCAAATCGGACATAATCCGGAGGTTTTGGCGCCCGGGACCGGCTGTACATGGAGCATCTCCCGTCGTGGGCGCGCACAGGACCGGCTCCGGACTGTCCGAAATTCGTCGCCCCGTTTGCTCCCTGCCCGTCCGCCCCGCCCGTCGCCCGGCCGGATGAACCGGACGCCGTCGGCATCCGCGAGCCGAGCGGCGGTAGCGGTTGCCACTGGTCCGGCCGTGGGCGCGTGCGGTCGCACATGTGAGGTCGTATCCGAACTAGATGCGATTTCCGCGCCCGTTCCCCGTCACACACACCGGTGAACGTGCCCCGAAGCGGCGGCGTGGACGAGCGGTTGCCGCTCTCCTGGGGGTCCTGTCCGGATCGGGCGTTCGCCCGTCGATCACGAGAGTGGGGCCCAGGTGGGGATGAGAAGACGGAGGACGGGCGTCGCGCGGGCCGCGGTGCTCGCCGCCGTGCTGACCGGCAGCGGGTTGCTGTCGGCGCCGGAGGCGTTCCCGCAGAGCGCGGACGGGACGGTGACGGTGCGGGTGGTCCGGGCGGTGGACGCCTCGGGTACGTGGACGCCCGCGCTGGAGCCGGGGCTGCCGGGGGTGAAGGTGACGCTCACCGGCGGGGGCCGGGTCCACGTCGAGGGCATCACGGCGGCCGACGGGACGGTGACGCTCGCGCCGCCGCCGCGGAGCCGGGAGCGCGGCGGCGACTACCGGGTGCGGGTGGTGAATCCGAAGCCGGGCGTGCTGTTCCCCGCCTTCGCCTCGCGGCAGGGGCTGGACGGCGCGCCCGGACTGCTGAGCTCGAACGACGAGTTCGTCGACCTCTCCGACGGTGCGAAGGTCTCGTACACCACGGGGCTGTGGAGCCCCGGCGACTACTGCCAGCAGAACGCACCCGTGGTGACGACCTGCCAGAACACCGCGTGGCAGGGCGGTGCGCAGCGCACGCTGGTGTCGTTCCCGTACGGCGCGCACGGCCAGGCCGGCGTGGACGTGGACGTCACGGACATCGCCACCACGGCGCAGACCGGCACGCTGTTCGGCGTCGCGTGGAACAGGGCCGACCGGCGGGTGTTCTCCTCGGCGGCGGCCAGGCGCACCACGGCCTACGGCCCGGGCGGCTCCGGCGGGATCTACGTGACCGACCCGGCGCAGCGCGGGACCACGCTGTTCACCACCGTCCCGGACGCCGGAGGCACGGCGCACGGGCCGGGGACGGACGAGGCGTTCCTGGCGGTGCCCGGCAAGGAGAGCCTCGGCGGGCTCAAGGTGACGGACGACGGCCGGGACCTGTTCGTCGTCAACCTCAACGACCGCCGGCTGTACCGCTACGACGCCACGGTGGCGAGCGCGTCGGCGCCGAAGGCCGTCTACCCCGTCCCGGATCCGGGCTGCCCGTCGGCCGGGGACTGGCGCCCCTTCGGTCTGGGCCTCCAGGACGGGACCGGCTACCTGGGCGGTGTCTGCTCGGGCGAGTCGACGGGCCGGGCGGCGGACCTGCGGGCGGTCGTGCTGCCCTTCGACCCGGCCACCGGCCGGTTCGGCCCGGCCGTGCTGGACCAGCCGCTGGACTACCCGCGCGGGTCGACGGTCGGTGCGGGCCCGTGCGACGGTGCGGGCTGGTTCCCGTGGACGGACACCTATCCGGCCGTGCAGAACGGCCAGGCCTGTTCCGGCTACCGTGCCCAGCCGGAGCCGGAGTTGGCCGAGGTCGGCTTCGAGACGGACGGCTCGATGCTGCTGGCCTTCCGCGACCGCCTCGCCGACCGGGCGGCGGGCCAGGCGGCGGCGGGCGGCGCGGTCGGTGAGGTCATTTCGGGCGGTGATCTGAACAAGGCCTGCCCGGCGGCGGACGGCGGCTACGTGCTGGACACCAACGGCGGCTGCGGGCTCCCGCCCCGGGGCACCCGCTTCTTCGACACCAGCCGGATGGGCTTCCACCACAACGCGGCCTACGCCGGGATGGCGCTGTCCAAGGTGGAGACCACCGTCGGGATCTCCGGGTTCGACCCGAACAGCACGGCGTTCGGCTACGGCACGTCGTTCCTGCGGCGGGCGGACGGCGGACAGGCCCCGGTGTCCGGGCTGCGGCTCAACCCGGCGGACGTCCCCGCACCGTTCGGCAAGGGCGCCTCGATGGGCGACCTCGAGGTGCTCTGCGACCGGGCGCCGCTGCAGATCGGCAACCGGGTCTGGTACGACCCCGGGCGTACGGGCGTCCAGCAGCCGGGCCAGAGCCCGGTGCCGGGCGCGACCGTCCACCTGTACGACGGGGCGGGCACGCTCGTCGGGACGGCGCGGACGACGGCGCGCGGCGAGTACTACTTCGACGACTCGAACGTGGACGGCGGCCTCAGGCCGTACACGGCGTACACGATCCGGCTGGACGAGCCGTCCGACTACGCCGAGGGCGGTCCGCTGCACCGGTGGGTGCCCACCAGGCGCGGCGTCGGCGGCGATCCCTTCATCGACTCCGACGGTGCCGCCCCGCCGGGCGGACGGTATCCCGAGCGGTCGCTGACCACCGGCGGGCCGGGAGAGAACGACCACACCCTCGACTTCGGGTTCCGGCGCTGCGGGTGCGGGCACTGACGCAGGTCCTGCGCGGCTGGGGCACCGGGGGCGGCGTGATCCTGTGAGCCCCTGCGCCTTCTGGCCGGCCCTGGCGGAGCCGACGGCCTCGCGAGCGGTCGGCCGGTCGGTCGCGGGGCGGCCTCGGCCGAGTGCGATCAGATCCAGCCCCGGCGCTCCGAAAGCCAGTTGAGGACGACCTCGCCGGACCAGGTCTGGTGCCCGCGCAGCGCCGGCGAGCCGGGCGGCGGGGGCTGGGCGCCGGAGCGCAGGAAGAGCCCGGCGAGGGCCGCGAGCACGGCGTCCAGCTGTTCGGGGGCGACGCCACGGGCGGTGGGGTGCTCGGCGAACAGCCGGGAGGCGTCGTGGCCGTCCGCGTGGGCGGTACCGAGCAGTACCGTGAGGTCGAGCCAACTCGGGCCGAGGCAGGGCCAGTTCCAGTCGCAGACCCAGGTACGGCCGCGCCCGTCGAACAACACGTTGTCGCGGCGCAGGTCGAAGTGGAGGACGGAGCCGCCGACGGCGGCCGACACCCAGCCGCTCTCCAGCTCGGCCAGCGGTTCGATCAGGCTCCTGGGGAACCACCGAGGCAGGTCGTCGGCCCGCTCCCCGGAGGACAGTTGGCGCCAGCCGTCGAGCGACCGCTCCTCGGTGAGCGGCTTGAGCCCGATGCCGAGCAGGGCACGGTTCGGGTGCTCCAGCTCCTGCGCGATCGCCGCCCAGGTGTCGAGGACGGCGGCGAGTTCGGCGGGGCGCCACGGGTCGGCGGGCATCCGCGCGGCGGCGACCGCGTCCAGTCCGAGGACCACCCAGCCGTCCTCCTCGTCCATCCAGCGCAGGCGGGGCGCGGGCACGGCGGTGGGCAGCGCCCGGTTGATCAGGGCCTCCCGCCGATAGCAGTCGGCGATGACCGGATCGCTCGCGCTGTCGGCGGCCTTCACGAACCGCGGCCCCCGCGGGCCGTACAGGACGGCCGCGAAACCCGGTGTGAACCCGCTGCCCGCGCTCGGCCCGGCCGTCACCCGGCCGCCGAGCCGCCGCTCGACGGACGAGCGGACACCGTCCGGCAACTGTGACCAACTCGGCCGGACGGCGGTGGCGCCGGCGGGCGGCTTCGGCGTGCGGGTGCTGGGCATGCGCAGCATGTTGCCGCGCCCGCGTGGCGTCCTGCCACCGATATTTCACGTGGCGCCGCGAGAGCACGATGCCCTGCACTTCGTGGCAGATGTCCCCGGCCGCCCGGTCCCGATCCGTCCGCATCAGGAGCCGCTGCTCCCCGAGCACGACGTCCAGTCCGGTGACCGAACCCTCGCGCCCGGCCACCCGTTCCGCGACGAAACGGTTGCGCTTGACCCGCACGGCGCCTGGCGGAAGCGGGTCCGGTGTGTATGAGCTCGGCGAAGTCCCGGCCGCCGAGGTGTGCGGTGAAGGGCAGGCGCGGACGGATTCGCCAGCGGGACCGGACGGCGGTGCCCGGCGCGGTCAACTCCGGACCCCGCCGGGAACCCGTCGACCCGCGGCTTCACCCCGACGATCCCGTCGTTGATGCCCGCAGCCGCCGAGCGTGTGGCACTCGGCGACCGCTCGGCCGTCGCCGGCCTGCGCGCCGCGTACAGCGCCTTCACCAACGGCGAGAAGGACGAATCCGACACCGAGGACGGTGCCTTCGCGCCGTCTGTGGCCGACCACGCGCCGGGGCAGCCCCAGACGCCGGTGTACCCGATGTTGAAGACGGCCGTGCCGAGCACCTGCCCGACCGGATCGAACCCGACGCCCTTGATCGCCGTGAACTCCTCGGGCGACAGCGCAGAGCCCCAGGTGTTGCTACGCCGCCGGCGAGAGCAATGAGGTCTCCCCCTTCCCGCTCGACCGCAACACCGGCGTGAGACCGTGGTCCGCTACACGTGAGGGTCAGTTCGAGCCGGTCGCGAGGATGCCCGGCGCGATGTCCAGCACCAGGAGCGCCGCCGCCACGTGGGTCGGGTTGTCCTCGACCTTGACCGTCGAGAGCTCGTTCGCGCGCGAGACCCGCCGCTCGACGGTGTTGCGGTGCGCGTAGAGGCCCGCGGCGGCGCGGGTGGTGTTGAAGCCGCACTGCACGTAGGTGAGGAGCGTCCGCCGCAGTGCCGGGTCGGCTTCGACCAGCGGACCGAGGGTGTTGATGACGAACCGTCGAGCGCCGGCCCGGTCCTTGGTGAGCGCGTCGATCAGCTCGACGTCGGCGTAGGCGGTGAACTGCCGGTCGGATGCGAGCCGGACGACCAGCGCCTGCGCCGCCAGAGCGTCCTGGTGGCTGGACCTGAACCCTTCGAGCCCGTGGCCGGGCCTGCCCACCGCGCCGCGGACCCCGGGCGCCGTCGTCATGACCTTCTCCACGGGGTGCAGGTCCGGGACGCCCGCACCGGAGAGCCAGATCCAACGCGAGGTGGCGCTGGCACGCGCCACCAGGGCGCTGCGGTCCGAGACGGCGGCGCCCACCGCCGCGACCGCCTGGTCCAGGGCGTCGACGTGCCGGGGGTCGTCGACCCACAGCACGAGACCGGTGTGCCAGCGCCCCATCCGGTAGTGCAGACGCCCCTCTGCGAGGTCCTGCGCCATCGGCGCCCCACTGGCGATCAGCTGGATCAACGCGATCGCCTCGGCGTCCGCGTTGCCCATCGCCGCGGCGAGGCCGGCTTCGCGCAGCGCCAGGACGGAGTCGAGGGCGTACTGCACCAGCGACTTCGCCGACACGTCCAGGACGTCCACCAGGAGGTCGCGGTCGGTACAGCGCGCCGCGCACTCCTCCAGCCACCGCCGCCAGCCGATGCCCAAGGCCACGCGCCAGGCGCCGACGAAGTCCGGAGCGATGCCGCGGGACACGAGGTCGTTGATGTAGGCCGTGGCCCGCGGGCCGACGTACGGCTCCACCCGCCGCCCCGGCTGCTGAACGTTCGCCGTCAACCACTGCACGAGATCGGAGCGGTTGAGCTCGCGATCCTCCTCGACCAGGGAGGCGTCCGCGAGCAGGGCGGGGTCGTTCTGGGCCACGAGAGTGGGCGGGGTGAGGACGTCGATCATGGCGTCCGTCTCCCTCAACAGGCGCTGGCACAGGGACCTGATCGCGTCGGCGACCTCGGGGGAAGGCGGGGGCCACAGCTCGTCCATGTCTGAAGTCTGCTCCTGATCTCGAGAAGCCAGTGCACCCGGCGTGCGCCGCGGCACCGGCGGTGGGGGAGTCGGGCGAGCCGGGGGAGGCCCGTACATCGCCCTGCCGCCGTCACCGCGCGGGGTCCCGGAAATGGCCCCGTCCGAGGGACAGCGCCCAACATGACCTAGCCTCGTGCTACGGAGGGGCTCGCCGGAGTCGGCCGCCGGCCACCCGCCGGCCGGGCGGCCCCGGCTCTGGGACAGGCGGTGAACGGACATCGACAGCAGCAGGACGACCGACGGGGCGCCGGAGGGCTCGCCCGCCCCCGAAGGCTCCGCAGGTCCGCGGCTGAGGGAGATCAGGGCCGGTCGAGGGTTGTCGTTGACGGAGGCCGCACACCGCGCGGGCGTCACCAAGGGCTTTCTGAGTCAGTTGGAGCGTGGTCTCACCAGCGTGTCCGTCCCGACGCTGCTGCGGATCTGCGAGGTGCTGCGGATCGGGGTGGGGGAGCTGTTCGACTACCCGGACGAACCGGTCGTGCAGGGCGGGAGCCGGATCGACATGGGCGGTGAGGGCGTCGTCGAGTACCTGCTGACGCCTGCCGACACTACGGCGTTCCAGGTCTTCCGCTCGGTGATCGAGCCGGGTGGTGGCACGGGCGGCCCCTATCGGCTCGGCCCGGGAACAGTCTTCGCGCTGGGGCTGAGCGGCTCCACCCGTCTGATCGTCGGTGGCGAGACCCGGATGCTGTCGGCCGGCGTGTCCACTTCGTTCTCCGGCGAGGTGCTGCACCAGTTCGACAACCCGGGGCCGATGATGAGTGAGGTCCTGTGGGTGGTGTCGCCCCCGCTCCTGCGCGCCGCCCGAGGGCAGGCCTAGTCCCGTTTGCGCAGCTCCTGGCGGCGGATCTTCCGCGCCCCGCCGTGGGCGGACGGCGTGTGCCCGGCGCGCGGCGGGGTGCGCAGCACCCAGGCCGACGTACCGTCGGTGAGCCGGTAGGTGAGGTTGGAGCGTCCTCAGGCGATCAGCTCCGTCCGCAGGGGGCCGGCCGGCGCCGTGCCGTACTCACTCACGGGGGACCTTCGCATCGAGTCGTTGGCAGGCGGTCGGGAGGCACGTCCGCTTCCGCCGGACGAGCGCGTGCGCCGGGCCGGCTGTGGCCGAGCGAGCGCGACGGAGTCGGCGACCACCGAACGGACCGGACCCGCCGGGCCGGGGACCGCGAGGCTGTCGTTCACGGCGAAGGCGACGGGCGCCGAACCGGCCACCGTTCCGAACGGTGCCGCTGCGGTGACGGTCATGCACACGATCCGCGGGATACCGAGCCTGCGGCACAGCGGGCCGGCTGGTCCTGCGATGTCTCCGGCAGGTTCGACGTGCCCTCCGGAGTGGAGATCGGCCATGCGGCCACCTTTCGGCTGACAGGCGGTGCGGGCTCGCCGGGAGGGTTTAGTAGCAGTAAACGACGCAAAGCTCTATCACGCCGGCGGGGGCGCCACAAGGGTGGCGGCATCGCACGGCCGGCTTGTGCGTGGTGCACCAAGTCTGGCGCAAGGAGGGTGCGCACTGCCGTTCCCGCTCGTGGCCACGGTTGGCGACAGTGAGGTCACGACACCGGGAACAGCGAGGAAACGCCATGACAACCAAGGTGCTCGACACCGTCGAGGAGTTCGACGTGGTCATCATCGGAGCGGGCATCTCCGGAATCGGTGCGGCCAGCTACTTCAGCCGGGAACTCCCCGGCAAGTCTCTGCTCGTACTCGAGGGCCGCGACAACATCGGCGGCACCTGGGACCTCTTCCGCTATCCGGGCATCCGCTCGGACTCGGACCTCCACACCTTCGGCTACGCGTTCAAGCCGTGGCGCCACGAAGCAGCGATCGCCGACGCGCCGCTGATCCGCGACTACCTCCGGGAGACGGCCGAGGAGAACCGGCTGGAGCCCCTCATCAGGTTGCGCCACCGGGTCGTCCGGGCCGAATGGTCCTCGCTCGACCGCCGGTGGACCCTCACGGTGGAGGTGGCCGACTCCGCCGGCGGGCCGAGCGCGACGAAGACCGTCCGCGCCGGATGGGTGTTCGCGGCCACCGGCTACTACCGGTACGACGAGGGCTTCTCTCCCCGTTTCCCCGGGCAGGAGGACTTCGAGGGCACGGTCGTCCATCCCCAGCACTGGCCCGAGGACCTGGACTACGGCGGCAAGAAGGTCGTCGTCATCGGCAGCGGCGCGACCGCGATCACCCTGGTGCCGTCGATGGCCACCGGGCCGGGGGCCGCCCGGCACGTGACGATGCTTCAGCGGACCCCGACGTACGTGCTGGCCCTGCCGCGCGTCGACAAGCTCGCCCTGACGCTCACCAAGGTGCTCGGCGAGGAACGCGGGTACGCCGCGACGCGGTTCAAGAACATCTGGCTCGACCGCGCGGTCGTCAAGGGACTGCGCACGTTCCCGAAGGCCGGGCGACGGCTGATCCGGCACGAGAACCGCAAGCGGCTGCCCAAGGGGTTCGACGTCGACAAGCACTTCAACCCGCCGTACGACCCGTGGGACCAGCGGCTGTGCCTGGCCCCGGACGGCGACTTCTTCGACGCGATCAAGAACGGTCACGCGAGTGTCGTCACCGACACGATCACGCGGTTCAGCAGGCGCGGCATCGTGCTCGGCTCGGGCGAGGAGCTGGAAGCCGACGTCGTCGTCACCGCGACGGGGCTGAACCTGCAGCTCTTCGGCGGCATGCCGATCGTGGTCGACGGCCGCGAGGTCGACCTCGCGGACGCGGTCTGTTACCGCGGGATGCTGCTGAGCGGGATCCCCAACTGGGCGATGGCGATCGGCTACACCACGTCGTCGTGGACGCTCAAGGTGAGCCTGATGTGCCGCTACTTCATCGACCTCGTCCGGCACATGGACGCCCACGGGTACGACCGGGTGGTCCCGGTCGCCCAGCCCGGGATGGAACGCAGGCCGGTGATGGATCTGAAGGCCGGCTACGCCAAGCGCGCCGAGAGCACGCTCCCCAAGCAGGGCCTCGAGAAGCCCTGGCGGATGGCGTTGTCCTACCCCGAGGACGCCAAGGCGCTGCGCGGACCGGTCGCCGACAACAACCTCGTGTTCGGCAGCGCCCGCGGGGTCGCGCACCCGTCCGACGGGGGGCGAGCGACCCGTGCCTGACTCCAGCGGCGTGGCCGGCGCGGACCAGTTCGCGGCCCTGCCCTCCGGGCTGACGATCTGCTTCCGCGACCACGGCGACCGGACCGACCCCGCCATCCTGCTCATCGCCGGCATGGGCGAGGACCTCACCTTCTGGACCGAACCGTTCTTCGGCGCGCTCGTCGTCCGCGGCTTCCGGGTCGTGGCGATCGACAACCGCGACGTCGGCCGGTCGACGTTCGTCGCCGCACCGCCTCCCGCGCTCTGGCGGCAGATCGCCGCCCGCCCGCGCGGCGACGCCTACGCGCTGGCCGCCATGGCCCAGGACGCCGTCGGCGTCCTCGACCACCTGGGGATCGCCCGGGCCCACGTGGTGGGGCGGTCGATGGGCGGGATGATCGCGCAGACCGTCGCGGCCACGGCGCCCGAGCGCGTGCTGTCGCTGACGTCCCTCTACTCGACGACCGGGGCGCGGAAGGTCGGCCGGCCGGCGCTCTCGACGATCCGGCTGCTCGCCGCCCCGCCGGCCCGGAACAGGACCGACGCGGTCCGGGCCCACCTGCGGCTCACCAGGCACATCGCGGGAGCGGGGTACCCCATCGACGACGCGGCAGAGGCGGCCATCGCGGCGCGCGGCTGGGATCGCAGCGCCGGTGACCCGGCGGCCGGCGTGGCGCGCCAGATCCAGGCCATCCAGCGCTCCGGGGACCGGACGGCCCAGTTGAGCACGATCACCGCACCGACGCTGGTCATCAACGGTGACCGGGACCTGCTGGTCGACCCGAGCGGCGGCGCCGCGACCGTGAAGGCGATCCGCTCGGCCCAGCAGGTGGTCATCCCCGGCATGGGGCACCACGTCCCCGAGGCCCTCGTCGGCCCCATCACCCAGTACATCGCGCAGCACGCGGCCCGCGTGGGCGAAGGAGGAGACCATGTCCGCATCCCTTGAGCGCGACTCCCGGGACGCCACGGTCGACGTCGTGGTCGTCGGCGCCGGCTTCGCCGGCCTGAGCGCCGCCGAACGATTGACGAGCGAGGGCCGCTCGGTCCTGGTCGTGGAAGCCCGCGACCGGGTCGGCGGCCGATCGTTCTCCGGCGAGGTGGCAGGCGTCAAGGTCGACCTCGGAGCGACGTGGGTGTCACGACGCCACACCGCCATCCGGGACCTCGCGAACCGGATGGGGTGTACCACGACCGGCCAGTTCGACCAGGGTCGCAACGTGCTGTGGTTGGCAGGCCGGCGCCGCACCTACAGCGGCACCATCCCCAAGGTCTCCCCCGCGACCCTGGTGGACATGGCCCGCATGCGGACGGCGGTGGACAAGCTGGTCGCGACCATCGACGTGAGCACCCCGTGGGAGACGCCCGGGGCGGGCCGGCTCGACGCCGTCTCGTTCGGCGAGTGGCTCGACCGGAAGAACGCGCTGCCCAGCACCCGGGCGCTGATGACCATCGTCAGCAAGGTGCAGTGGGGCTGTACCCCGGGCGACGTCTCCCTGCTGCACGTCCTGCGCTACATCCGTGCAGCGGGCGGGCTCGACCACATGCTGGACGTCGAGGACGGAGCGAACGAGGACCGGTTCGTCGAAACCACCCAGGAGATCGCCAAGCGGGTGGCGGAGCGGCTCGGCGACCGCGTGCGGCTGGCGACACCGGTGCGCCGCATCACCCAGGACGGCAACGGCGTCACCGTCCACACCGACTCCGGCGAGATCCGCGCCGGGTACGCGATCGTCACGGCCGCCCCGGCGCACCGCGCCACCATCGAGTACGAACCCGCTCTGCCCGAGCAGGCCGAGGGGCTCACGCGGACCTGGCGCATGGGCGTCCTCAGCAAGGCGTTCGTGGCCTACGACAAGCCTTTCTGGCGGGCCGACGGCTGCTCCGGTGAGGCAGTGACCGACACCGGGACCGTGTTCATCACCTTCGACGTGTCCCCCACCCCTGCCGGACCGGGCGTCCTGATGGCCTTCTGCGACCCTCGCGTCTTCGACGGCTTCAGCCCCGAGACCCGACGCGACCTGGTCGTCCGGCAACTCGTCGACCTCTACGGTCCGCAGGCCAGCACCCCGATCGACTACCTGGACCACCGCTGGGGAGCGGAGCCGTTCGCCCCGGGCGGCCCCCACCCGGTCGCCGGCCCCCACGCGACCGTGAGCTACGGCCGGGCGCTCACCGAGCCCCACGGGCGCATCCACTGGGCCGGCACCGAAACCGCCGGTGAGTGGGCCGGCACCATGAACGGCGCGGTCCTGACGGGCCAGCGCACCGCCGAGCGCGTCACCGCGCTGCTGTCCCGCGACGTGCGCGAGGGGGCGTCGAGATGAAGGTGGCGCTGTTCCTGCTGGCCGACCTGTGGATGATCTTCGCCGGCTACTTCTACGGCTTCACGTTCATCCGCCGGTACGGCAACTACCTCCTCGGTCTCGAGGCGATGGTGGTCGCGACGTCGGGCAGCAACTTCCTGGTCTGGTCACTGCTGGGCGCCGACCCGGGCAGCGTCCTGTACGCCGTGGCCTACTTCTTCGACGCCTTCTCCAGGTCCGTCGGCATCACGGTCATCCTGATCATGGGTCTGATGACGGTCACCCACCGCTACCGGCCAAGCCGAGGCGTCGACATCGCCGTGTTCGGAGCCGCGGTCGTGGCCGGCCTGTTCCTCCGGCCGTTCCACGGCGCGGACCTCCACACCGACCGCGCCGCGTTCTCGGTCGCCGTGTTCTACGTCGTCGTCAACCTCCTCACGGCGGTCTTCCTCGGGTACTTCGTCAAGCGGCTCTGGCAGGCAGGCGCGAGGCGGCCGGCGATCCGGACGGCGCTGGTCACGGCCGCCGGGACCACCATCGCGCTCGTCTACGACTTCTTCCCCCTGCCGTTCGACGACGCCGACCGCACGGTCTTCTACACCGCCGCGCTGGCGACCTGGGGCACCCAGATGTTCGTCTACTTCCGCGCCTACCGCGTGCTGCACGACCGCACCGCCGCCTCGGACGCGAACCCGGCCCGCGCAGTCGGAGCCCCCGCATGAACCCCGGACACGAAGAAGGAGTCAGGATGGCGAACAGGCATGTGTACGCGGTGGTGGACCCCGCCGACGGCACGGTGGTCGAGGAGTACCCCACCGCGACGGACCAGGCCGTCGACGGGGCGCTCGACGCGGCGGCGAAGGCCTACCCGCACTGGTCGAAGCAGACCTCCGTCGCCCAGCGCGCCTGGCTGTTGAGCGCCGTCGCCGACCTGCACGAGGAGCGCGGCGCGCAGCTCGCCGCGATCATCCGGCGGGAGATGGGCAAGCCGCTGGACCAGGCCCTCGCGGAGGTCGAGTTCAGCGCCTCCATCTACCGGTACTACGCCGAGAACGCGGAGGCGTTCCTCGCCGACGAGCCGATCGAGCTCCTGGGGGGAGAGGGCACCGCTCTCGTCCGCCGCCAGCCGATCGGCGTGCTCCTGGGGATCATGCCCTGGAACTACCCGTACTACCAGGTGGCCCGGTTCGCCGCACCGAACCTCGCACTGGGCAACACCATCGTGCTCAAGCACGCGTCGCAGTGTCCGGAGTCGTCCGCTGCCCTCCAGCGGCTGTTCGCGGATGCGGGCGCTCCCGAGGGCTGCTACGTCAACGTCTACGCCACCCGCGAGCAGATCGCCGTCGCCATCGCGGACCCCCGGGTGCAGGGGGTCTCCTTCACCGGTTCGGAGCGGGCCGGCGCGGAGGTGGCCGCGCAGGCCGGGCGCAGCCTCAAGAAGGTGGTGCTCGAACTGGGCGGCTCGGACCCCTTCGTCGTGCTGTCGACCGACGACCTCGACGCCACGGTCCGAGCGGCGGTCGAGGCCCGGTTCGAGAACACCGGGCAGGCGTGCAACGGCGCGAAGCGGTTCATCGTCGCCGACGACCTCTACGACGCCTTCCTCGACGCGTTCATCCACAAGGTGCTCGCCATGACCGACGGCCTGGCGCCGCTGTCCTCGGTCGCCGCCGCCGAGTACTTGGAGGAGCAGGTCGGGCGAGCCGTCGACCACGGAGCGACTTTCGTCTCCGCACGGCAGCGCGAAGGGGCGCACTTCCCGCCCGGCGTCCTGACGGACGTGTCGCCGACCTCGCCCACGGCCGCCGAGGAGCTCTTCGGCCCCGTCGCGATCCTCCACCGGGCCCGGTCCGAGGACGAGGCGGTCGAACTGGCGAACGCCACACCGTACGGACTGGGCTCCTACCTGTTCACGACCGACGCCGACCAGGCGGCACGCGTCGCCGACCGGATCGACGCGGGCATGGTCTTCGTCAACGGCGTCGGCCTCGAAGGCGCCGAACTGCCCTTCGGCGGGGTCAAGCGGTCCGGCTTCGGCCGGGAACTGGGCCGGGCCGGAATCGACGAGTTCGCCAACCGCAAGCTCATCCGCACCGCTGCGACCCGTCCGGCGCAGCCCACGGGAGGAAACCCGTCATGACCATCGAGTTCGACGCCGCCGTCCTCCGGGCCCCGGGCGCGCCGCTGACCATCGAGCGGGTCTCCCTCCCCTCGACACCCCCGCCCGGCGAGGTGCTCGTGCGGCTCGGAGCGAGCGGGCTCTGCCACAGCGACCTCCACGCGCTGGTCGGCGAGTGGGAGGTGCCGTCGCCGATGATCCTCGGCCACGAAGGGGCCGGGACGGTCGAGCGCGTCGGCGAAGGCGTCACGACCCTCAAGCAGGGCGACCACGTGGTGCTGTCGTGGACGCCGTCGTGCCGGCGCTGCCGCCACTGCGTCGGCGGCAGGCCGGTCCTGTGCGACATGGTCAGCCGGCACTCGGCGAACCACCTGTCGTTCGACGGCCGGTCCCGCGTCACGTCCGCGGACGGGGGCGACGTCTACAGTTTCGCGGGCCTGGGAACGTTCGGGCAGTACGCCATGGTGCCCGAGTCGGCGGCGATCGCCGTCCGCCAGGACGCGCCGTTCCCCCAGGCCGCCCTGGTCGGATGCGCCGTCACCACCGGTGTCGGCGCGGCCGTCAACACCGCCAAGGTGCGTCCGAGCGACACCGTGCTGGTCCTCGGCTGCGGCGGCGTCGGCCTCAACGCGATCCAGGGCGCCCGACTCGTCGGCGCCCGGAAGATCATCGCCGCCGACGTCTCCGACGACAAGCTCGAGCAGGCCCGCCGCTTCGGCGCCACCCACGTGATCGACAACCGCGGCGAGGACCTCGCCGAGCGGATCTCCCAGCTCACCGACGGACGCGGCGTGGAGGTGGCCATCGAGGCCATCGGGCTGCCGCGCACCATCGAGGCTGCCTACGCGGTCCTCGCCCGGGGCGGCACGGCGGTGGTCGCCGGGCAGGTGGCGGACGGTGTGCGGATCTCCATCGACCCGTTCGTCATGTCCGACCAGGAGCTCTCCCTCATCGGGTCGAACTACGGCTCCAGCACGCCGGATTCGGACTTCCCCCTGTTGATCGACCACTACCTGGAGGGCCGGATCGACCTCGACTCCCTCGTGACGCGAGTGATCGACCTGAAGGACGTCAACGAAGGCTTCGACCGACTGAAGGCCGGCATCGGCATCCGCTCGGTGATCACGTACTGAAAGGCGGTGGCCATCGCATGGCCCTGGAATCGTCCCGACTGGCCTTCGAGCGGGCCCGCCGCAGCCTCGGCGGCGGTGTGGGGTCCGGCCTGCGCGCCGCGATGCCTCCTCACCCGCTCTTCGTGCGGGAGGCACACGGCGCCCACGTGTGGGACCTCGACGGCGACCGGTACACCGACTACGTGATGGCCTGGGGGCCGCTCCTGCTCGGTCACGGTGACTCGCGGGTGGTGTCCGCGGTGTCCGACGTCGTGACCAGGATGCAGGTCGTCGGCACCGGCCACCCCTTGGAGTACCTCGCGGCGGAGGCGGTCCTGGAGGCCGTCCCGCACGGCGAGCGACTGCTGTGGAGCAATACGGGGACGGAGGCGGTGCAGGTCGCGCTCCGCCTCGCGCGCGCCGCCACCGGGCGGCGTCGCGTCCTCAAGTTCGCCAAGAGCTATCACGGCTGGCACGACACCGTGTACGCCGGCATGTCCGAGGACGACTGCGACCGCCCCGCATCACCCGGCGGCCCGGGACAGTCGACCAGCGTGCTGGACGACCTGGTCGTGGCGCGCTTCAACGACGTACACCTGGCCGAGCGCCTGCTGGGCGAGGCCGCCGAGCGCGACATCGCCGCCGTGCTCGTCGACCCGGTGATGAGCAACGCCGGCGTCGAAGCGCCCGCACCGCGGTTCCTGTCGACGCTGCGCACTCTCTGCGACCGGCACGGCGTCGTCCTGGTCTTCGACGAGGTGATCGCCGGGTTCCGGATCGCACGGGGCGGGGCGGCCGAGAAGTACGGCGTGCCACCCGACCTGTCCGTCTTCGGAAAGGCGATGGCCGGAGGCTTCACCCAGAGCGCCGTCGTCGGCCGAGCAGAGCTGGTCGATCAGGTGACCGCCGGTGTGGTTCACGCCGGCACCTTCAACGCCAACCCGATCGCCCTGGCAGCCGTCGAGGCGACGATGCGCGTCCTGGCCGATCCCGCCGTCTACGAGCAACTCGAAAGGACCTCGTCCGAGTTCGAAGCCCTCGTCGGCGGCGCTCTCGGCGCGTCCTCCGACTTCGGCCGCTTCAACCGGGTCGGCTCGCTCCTCCAGTACGTCCCCGCGGGCGGGGCCACCGGCCTCCACGGGACCGGCGGCCTCTGGGCCGTGATCCTCGAAGGGATGCTGCGTCAAGGCTTCCTGTTCATGCCGTCCGGCAAGGTCTTCCTCAGCACGGCGCACACCACCGCCGACATCGAGGCGACGGCTGAGGCCCTCGACCAGCTCCTGAGGAGGGTGTGACGTCCGGCCCGAGCCGGTGCGCGGCCCGCGTGGGCGAGCGAGGAAGCCACGTCCGGATCTCGTGAACCGAGTTCCGCAGCCGAGTTCTGCGGCTACCGTGCGAGCTCCCGCAACGGGGGCCGGATCGCCTCCGTCCCAGGCGGCGACCTGCGGCTCCTGAGCCTCTCCACCTCCGGATGGTGTCCGGCATGGTGCGGGTGGCCGAGAACTCGGCGCGCTTCGCGGAAGACCTCATCGATCTCGAAGACCAGGAGGGGCCGCTCACACCTTTCCGGGCGTGAGCGGCACCAGCACGCGCGACCGGTCGGTCACTTCGGGGCCGGCGCCGCCGGCCCGGGTCGACACCTGTCGGGAGTGGTCAGCGGGCCGGCGTCAGCGGTAGTCGGCGGTGCTCCGCACCTCGCCGAAGCGCGGGAAGATCCGTTCCACGGCGAACTCGTGCTCGTCCGCGGCCAGTCCGGACATCGCGTCGGCCACGAACTCCAGTTGGTAGCCGTGGTCCGCGGCGGCCCGTGCGGTGGACTCGACGCCCATCGTGGTGACCAGTCCGGCGATCACCAGGGTGTCCGCACCCAGTCCGCGCAACTGCTCGTCCAGGTCGGTGCCGTAGAACGCGCCGATGGTGCGCTTGACCACCACGACGTCGCCGCCGTGCACCAGGCCGTCGGCGAAGTCGCTGCCCGGCGGCTGCTCGGCGACGTTCGGGCGCTCCACCCGGACCAGCACCACCGGCCGCCCGCTCGCCCGGAACGTCTCGGCCAACTGGCGGCAGCGCGCGAGCACTTCGTCACCGGTGTGCGGGGCGAGCGGGAGGTCGATGATGCGCGGCATCAGGTCGATGAGGATCAGTGCGGAGGTCATGACGAACGATCGTAGGGCCTACCGCGGACCGGGAACCGGGGTCGCCCGTCGCCGTCCGGTGGGTGCTCGGCGGCGCGGACGGCGCCGCCGCCTCGGGTCATGCCGAAAGGGATCCGCACCGGTGCTCCGGCTCGAAACGCGACCCCTCGGGCGGGTCGTCAGCGGTGAGACCGGTACGGGTCGTCGGCGGTCGGGGGCGCGACCTGCGGGGTGACGGTGCCTACGGTGGCTTCGAGGGCGTTCTGGACGCTGTCCCGGGCCTTCCCGGTGTCCGTCACGGGCGGGGTGCCTTCACGCCGTGGACGGCGGCGTATTCGGCGGCGAGCCAGGGGCCGAGGTCGTCGATGAGGACGGCCAGGGCGGCGCGGTCGGCGCTGGCGGTGCGGGCGGTGTCGGCGGCCAGGCGCAACTGGGCGGCGCGGTCCGGGTAGTAGCCGGCGAAGGCCTCGGCGGAGGTGGCGAGATCGCTCGTCCAGCCGCCCCAGCGGGGCATGACCAGGGTGAAGCCGGTGCGGACCAGGCGGCGGGAGACGACGCGGGCGAGGCGGCGCAGGTCGGCCTCGGTGCCGGCGGCGGCCAGGCGTTCGCGCCAGCTCGGGAGGACCAGGGCGAGGTCGCCGTTGGTCTCCCGGGCGAGCAGTGAGGTGGGGCGGTAGCGGGGCAGCCGGGTGGCGAGGTCCTCGCCGAGCAGCGGGGTGCAGAGGCAGGCGACGAACCAGCCCAGGTCGTGGCGCTCCGGTTCGCTGAGCAGTGTGCCGGTGCTGGAGAGCAGCACGCCGACGCCGTCCACCTGGGCGAACTCGGCGTCGAGCGAGGCTTCGAGGGCGTCGGCGGCCGCCCGGTCCGCGGCGGTGGGCTCGTGGTGCAGGGCGAGCAGCAGGTCGAGGTCCGAGACGCCGGGCGTCGCGGTGCCGCGCGGGATGCTGCCGTAGAGGTAGGCGCTGTGCAGGTGGACCGGGGCGAAGGCCTCGGTGATCCGCTCGCGGGCGGCGGTGACCACCGGCGCGAACGCCGGCGGCACCCGGTCGAGCGAGCCCTCCCGTGCGATGTACCCGTCCCGGTCGAGCCCCTGAGTGGTGGTCATGACCGTACGATGCCCCATCGTTGCCGCGCTGACCAGCGAATATCCGTCGGCCCGGCGAATTGTCAGTGGGGTGTGCAAGCATCCGTCGCATACGAACACGAGTGGCGTGAGGGGATGGGCATGGGTACCTGGGACATCGGGCACTTCGACAACGACTCGGCGGCGGACTTCGGCGGCGGCCTGGACGACGCGGCGCCGGGGGAGCGTGAGGCGCTGCTGCGGTCGGCGCTGCTGCGCGCCGTCCGGGCGGAGGAGTTCCTGGACTCCGACGAGGCGGTCGAGGCGGTCGCCGCCGCCGCGCTGGTGGCGGCGCAGTGCCCGGGCGGGGCGGCGGTGACCACGGCCTACGGCCCCAAGGAGCCGCTGCCGCCGCTCGCCGCAGAGCTGCGTCCGCTCGCGGTGCAGGCGCTCGACCGGGTGGTCGCGGAGGAGTCCGAGCTCGCCGAGCTGTGGGACGAGACGGCGGAGGGTCCGGCGTGGCGGGAGGGCATACGGGTGCTGCGCGAGGTCCTCGCCACGGCCGTGCCGGCGGCGAGTTGAGCGGTCCGGAGCCGAGCGGCCGTCACCGGCGGGCCGCCGCCCACCAGTAGCCGAGCGCGGTGAGGCTGGTGGCGGCGCCGAGCAGGCAGACGGCCGTCCAGCCGCCGTGGTCGTAGACGACGGTGGACAGGATCGCGCCCGCGCCGCACCCGGCGGAGTAGAGCAGCATGTAGCCGGCGGTCAGACGGCTCTGCGCCTCGGGGCGGACTTGGTAGAGGAGGTGCTGGTTGGCGACGTGGACGGACTGCAGGCCGTAGTCGATCACCACCATGGCGAGCACCAGCCACCAGACCGAGTGCGGCAGCAGGGCGGCCGGGAGCCAGCCGACCAGCATGGCCGACAGGCCGATTCCGGCGGTTCGTTCGGCCCGGCCGCGGTCGGCCTGGCGGCCGGCGTACCCGGCGCCGAGGGCTCCGGCGGCGCCGGCGAGCCCGAAGAGCCCGATCTGGGTGTGGCTGAGGTCGAAGGGCGGTGCGGCGAGCGGCAGCACCATCGGGGTGAGCAGGACGGTGATGGAGGTGAAGCTGAGCAGCGCGAGGACGGCCCGGACCCGGAGCACGCGCTCCTGCGCGAAGAGCACGAACACCGAGCCGACCAGGCGCGGGTAGCCGATCCGTTCGGCCGCCCGGTGCCGCTCGGACGGGACGGCGGCCGCGACGGCCAGGGCCATGGCGGCGGTCGCGGCGGCGGAGGCGACGTAGACGGCGCGCCAGCCGGCCAGGTCGCCGATGGTTCCGGCGACGGTGCGGGCGAGCAGGATGCCGACCACGATGCCGCTGGTCACGGTGCCGACCACCCGGCCCTGGTCGCCCGGCGCGGCGAGTTGGGCGGAGTAGGCGACGACCACCTGGGCGACGACCGCGAGGACGCCGACGGCGGCCATCGCGGCGAGCAGCAGCGGAGCGGAGGGGGCGAGCGCGACGGCGAGGAGGGCGAGGACGGACAGCCCGAGCTGGGCGGTGATCAGGGTGCGGCGGTTGACGTGGTCGCCGAGCGGCACGAGCAGCAGCAGGCCCAGGGCGTAGCCCGTCTGGGTGAGGGTGCCGACCAGGCCGATGGTCGCCGGGTCGATGCCGTAGTCGCGGGCGATCAGGTCGAGCAGCGGTTGCGAGTAGTAGACGTTGGCGACGGCGAGGCCGCAGGCGACGGAGAGCAGCCAGGCGACGACGGGTGACAGGCCGCGCGGTGGGGCCCCGGAGGTGGCGGATGCGGCAGCCGGATCGGAGGTGGCCGATGTGGTGGTGCGGGCGGGAGAGGTCATGGGCGGGACTCCCTCGGAGGGCGCGGTGGTTTCAAAGTGCTACCGCAGCACCATGGCATATCCTGGTTTTAATAAGCAACCACGTCTGGATCGGTACGCTGGGCGCCGGCCGGTGACAGGCGACAGGCGGCAGCTGAGAGGTGGGAGAAGTGCCGAAACGCACCACGCACGAGGAATCGACCTGCCCGGTCGCCCGTCCGCTCGATGTCGTCGGCGACGGGTGGACGCTGCTGATCGTCCGGGACGCCTTCGACGGGCTGCGCCGCTTCGGACAGTTCCAGAAGAACCTCGGCCTGGCCAAGAACATCCTGTCCTCGCGCCTGGCCAACCTGGTCGCCAACGGCGTGTTCGACCTCGCCCCGGCCGCCGACGGCAGCCCGTACCAGGAGTACGTGCTCACCGAGAAGGGCCGCGCGCTGTTCCCGGTGATCACGGCGCTGCGGCAGTGGGGTGACCAGTGGTTCTTCCAGGAGGGCGAGCCCCGGGCGCGCCTGGTGGACCGCGAGTCCGGCACGCCCGTCGCGCCGGTCGAGGTGCGCTCGGCGGACGGCCGCGTCCTCGGGCCCGAGGACGCGCAGGTGCTGCTTCCCTGAGGCGTGCCGCTGCCACCGGCCGGTGGCGGCCGGTGGCAGCGGGGGTGGGGCGCGTCAGGTCGGCCCGTGCCGGGGCGGCCCCAGCGGGTCAGCTCTGCGTGGCGGCCGGGGTGGTCGGGCAGGGCGGCAGGGTGGACGGCGCGGTGGTCGCGCAGGTCGCGGTCGGCGTGTTCGGGCCGGTGGCGGTGGTGGTCGTACCGGTGGTCGTCGTGCCCGCGCTGGTCGTGCCGGTGCCGGTCGCCGTCGGGGCGCTCGAGGTGGTGCCGGTCGGTGACCGGGTGGCCGTCGAGGTGCCGGTCGAGGCGGAGGGCGTGCCCGTCGTGGCGGTCGACCCGGACGGCTGGCCCGAACCGGTCGAGGACGTGGCTCCGGAGCTGGTCGCGCCCGAGGAACTCGGTCCGGACGAGGTGGCCCCGGAGCTGGTCGCACCCGAGGAGCTGGGGCCGGACTTCGTGGCTCCGGAGGTGGTGGCGCCGGAGGCCGTCGCCGAACCCGAGGGCGTGGACGGCTTCCAGGGGCCCGGCGCCGGGATGCCGGGCACCAGCGGCCCCTTCGGCGGCTCGACGTGCCGGTCCACGATCTCGATCCGCCCGGTCGCCCGGGCGAACCACCCGCCGGTCTCGACGTTCACCAGGATGATCTCGGTCACCGGCCGCGGTGCGGGCACGACCACGATCAGCGTGGTCGGTTGGAAGCCCGTCCAGGGCTTCCCGGTGTACTTGGCGTTGCTCACCAGCTTCGGCGGCTTCAGCGGGTTGCCGCAGGAGCAGCGCACCCGGGGCACGCCCTGGGAGTCCACCAGGACGGCGGTTCCCGCCTGGAGCGCGGACTGGTACTCGACCACCGCGCCGCTCTTGTAGTTGTGGTTGGTCACCCGGGTGTCCACCCGCAGGTAGGCGGAGGTCAGCGAGCGCAGATAGCCGGGGATGTCGGCCTGCGCGATGCCGGCCGCCGAGGCCCAGGCACGTCCGGCGTCCCCGGTCGAGACCATCCCGATCAGGCGCTCGGTGTCGCAGCTCGGCTTGTTCATCGTCCCGGCGTACAGCCCGGCGGAGCCGCCCTCGACGCTGTGGAGCGCCGCCGGCGACGTGCTCTTGGGTGAGGTGCCGCCCGGCTGCTGCGCCGTCGGGGTGACGGGGGCGGGTGCGGGCGCGCTCACCCCCTGGGTCTCCACCGACGGGGTGAACGGGTCCGGCCCGGGATCGGCCGGGGTCTGCAGGGCGACCTCGTTCGCGGTCGGCACGGTCGTGTCGTGACCACCCTTGTTGGTGGTGATCAGTACGGTGGCCACCACGGCCACCGCCACCGTGCCCGCGGCCAGGGCCAGCCCCTTCCGGGAGCGCCACCACGGTGTGTGCGCGCCGGGGCCGCCGGACGACGGCCCGCCGGGCCCGCCCGCACCCCCGCCGCCGCCTGACCCGGAGGCGCCGGAGCCCCCGAACGGACCTGAGGGCGGCGGGGGCGTGGACGCCGGTCCGGACGTACCCCCGCCGGACGGTGGACCGGCCAGCGGCCCGGAGGGGGGACCGGACGGGGGGCCGTGTGGGGGCTCGCCGGCCGAGCCGGACGGAGGCGGTTGGGACGTCATCGATGCTCCGTTTCGCAGGTGGCCGGCCGAACGGCCGACCCGGGAAGCTCCTGCCACTGGCTTCCCTTTCTCCCCCGCCGGACCCTTCGTCGCAACAGCAGGTGTCCGGAGCGTCGCCGAGCGTGGCCGCCGTCCGTCGGCCACCCTGGAACCCACCGGAGGCCGGCCGGGACCCGGCCGGCGGCCGATCGAGCCGTCCGGGCCGCCCTGACCGATCGAGCCTGGGCCCGGCCGGACCCCGGGCACCCGACGAGCGACGAGGAGGCGGCATGCAGCAGCCCACCACCCGGGCCGCGGGCCCGCCCGGCGCCGTGCGCGGCTGGCTGGACGCGCTCGCCGTCGTGCTGGCCGGGCTGGTCGCGATGGCGGCGGTGGCCGCGCTGGGCCTCTGGCTGGCCGGCGCCGACGACCTCCCGGACGGCGGCTTCCCCGCCGTACTGGCCGCGACGCTCGCGCTCGCCGTCGGCGGAACCGTCCGACTCGACGGCGGGGCGGGGAACTTCGCGGCCCTCGAGGCCGGGGTCACCGCGATGCCGCTGAGCGTCTCGGTGGTCGGCGCGGTCGTGATGGCCGAGGTGTTCCTGCGTCAGCTGCGCTTCCGCGCGGTCGCGGGCGGCGGTGAACTGCTCGGGCGGATCGCCCGGACGGTGCTGCTCTGGTTGCTCGCCCTGGTGCTGCTCACCGTCGGCGCCCAGCACAGCTTCGTCGTCCCGCTCGGCGGCGACCTCGCGCAGTCGCTCAGCGGCGCGCTCGGGCTCACCCCGGAGGTCGGCTTCCACGCGGACGGCCCGACCACCGTCGGCATCGGACTGGCCTGGCTGCTGCTGGTCCTCGCGGCCACCTTCGCGGTGTCCCGGCGCGCCCCGCTGCCGGCCGCCCTGGTGCGCTACCAACTCGCAGTCCGACCAGCCGCGTTCGCGCTCTGGACGGTCCTGCTGGCGTACCTGGCGATCGGTGCGGTGGCCGGGGTGCTGACCGCGGTCGTGCACGGCAACGCCCGGCAGACCCTGGCCGTGGTCCTGCTCGCGCTGCCCGACCTGGCCTGGCTCGCCTTCGGCGTCGGGCTCGGCGCCGAGTGGCACGGCCGGCTGGTCGGCGCGCTCGGCCTGCCCGTCCCCAAACCGCTCAGCGCCGTGCTGCGCGCCCCCGGGGGCGGCCAGGCGACCATCGACCTCGGCACCCTCGCGGAGCAGGACGCGCGCAGCTGGTGGCTGCTGCCGCTGGCCGCCGTACTGCTGCTGGCGGCCGCCTTCCTGGCGGCCCGCCGCTCGCCGCGTACCGTCCGGCTCTGGCAGCACGCCGTCCGGTTCGGGCTCGCCACCGCCGTCACCGTGCTGCTGGTCGGCCTGTGGACCCGGGTGGACGCCGACTACGGGCTCTCCGTGCTCGGCGTCGGCCTCGGCCAGGGCGGCCTGGGCGACCTGCTGGGTGCCGTGCTCGGCGGCGCCAACCCGCTGACGGGGCTGGGCAGTGGCAGCCTCACCCTGCGCCCGGTGCTCTGGACGGCGGTGCCGCTCGCGGCGGGCTGGGGGCTGCTGACCGGCGCGCTCGGCGCCCTGCTCGCCACCCGGGTGCGGCACCGCGGCGAGGTGCCCGCGGATGAGGCGCCGGCGGATGCGGGTGACGGACACCGGGCGACCGGCGCGAGCTGACGGGGCGCTGAGTGACGGACACGGGCTGACAGGCGGCGCGGCCCGGCTCAGAACAGCCGGTGGCCCTGCACCCATCTGGTCTTGCGGCCGTCCGTCCGGATGAGCCGGAGCTTCCCGACCCCGTCGTGCATGCTCGCCCCGAACAGCAGCGACGGGCCGACGATCACGCCCGCGGCCGCCAGGCCGAAGAGCAGGCCGATGTTGTCGACCGCCTGGTCGTCGCCCTCCTCGACGGTTCGGCCGCCCAGCTGGATCAGCAGGGGGACGGTGGCCAGCAGCGAGAGCACCAGCAGCCAGCCCACCAGCCGCTGGACCCGCTGCTTGACCCGCGCCCTGGTGGCGGTCTCCACCCGGACCGAGAAGGACCGCAGGCAGCGCGGGCAGATCAGGCCGATCTCCTGGTTGCCGCCGGTGGGCCGCGATGAGCCGCCCTCCGGCAGGTGCGCGACGTGCCAGTTCACCTTCGTCACGGTGGGCCCGTGTTCGACGCTCACTCGGCAACCGAGACCGACGACGTACCGGTCGGTGATCGGGATCTTGACCACTGCTGTCTGCCACCCCCAGCCTCCGCGACCTTCGCGGGGTAGGCGGAGTGTAGCCCCGCCGGACGGCGGTGAAACCGATGATGCGGAGTCAGAAAACCTCGGCCAGAAGGATGATGGCCGCCGGGACGGCTTGACCGAGCGCCCCGCGCCACAGCCTCGGTTCCGAGACGAACAGTGTGGTCCCGCCCGCGACCATGAACGCGGCGATGTAGAGCACCATCGCCCGCCCCGCACCCGGGTGCCCGGTGTGCAGCAGGACCAGGCCGGTGACCAGGCCCAGCGCCAGGAACAGGTTGTAGAAGCCCACGTTGACGCGCCACAGCCGGACCTCCGGGGCGTCCGCCGTGCTGCCGGTCAGCAGGCGGCGCACCCCTGGATGCCCGTACAGGAAGCTCTCCAGCGGCCAGACGATCAGGTGGACCGCCGCGGCGACCACCGCGAAGACCTGACTCAGGGCGTTCATGGCGGACGGCTCCCTCCGGGCGGCGACGGTGGCGGCGGGTGGACGACCGCCGCAGCCCAGGCGGGCGGCCGCGGCACCGCCGGAGGGTCGGCGGCGAGCGCCGGGACCACCCGGGTGGGCGGTCCGTCCGCGCGCCACGGCTCCGGCGCCTCGGCGGTGCTCGCCGCGCGCAGGGCGGCGACGAACCCCAGGCAGCTCGGATAGCGCTCCCCGGGCGTCTTGGCCAGCGCCCGGGCCACCACCGCCTCGACGGCGGGCGGCAGCTCGGGCCGGTGCTCGCGCACCCCGGGCGGCGGGTCGTTGAGGTGCGCCCAGAGCAGCGCGAGGTCGCTCTCCCGGCGGAACGGCGGGGCGCCCGCGAGCATCTCGAACACCACGCAGCCCAGGCCGTACTGGTCGCAGCGCCCGTCCAGCGGCTTGCCGGAGATCTGCTCGGGGGCCGCGTAGTCGAGCGTGCCGACGATCTGGCCGACGCTGGTCAGGCCGCTGAGCGAGAGGGACTTCTTGGTCAGGCCGAAGTCCGCCAGGTACAGGTGCTCCGGGTGCTCGCTGTCCGTTCCGGCGGCGACCAGTACGTTGCCCGGCTTGACGTCCCGGTGCACCAGGTCGTGGCCGTGCGCGGCGTCCAGCGCCGAGGCGATCTGGAGCGCGAGCCGGACGCTCCGCCCGACCGGGAGCGGGCCGGAGCGGTTGATCAGGGCGCGCAGGTCGCCGCCCTCGACGTAGCGCATCGCGAGGAACAGGATGCCGTCCTGCTCGCCCGCCTCGAACACCGGGATGATGTGGGGGTGGTCGATCGCGGCGGCGGCCTCCGACTCGTGCATGAACCGCTGCCGGAACACCTCGTTGCGGGCCAGCTCGGGGGCGAGCAGCTTGATGGCGACGGTCCGGCCGAGCCGCAGGTCCTTGGCCCGGTAGACCACGGCCATGCCGCCGCGCCCGACCTCCTGCTCCAGCCGGTAGCCGGCGACCTGCCGCCCGACCAGCCCGGCGGGCAGGACGGGGGCGTCCCGCTCGGCGGTGGACCGGTCGACGGGAGGCGTCCCGGCGACAGGGCCCTCGGCGGACGGCCGCTCGGCGGAGGTCACGGCTCACCGGTCCGGGTGGGGGCGGACGGGCTGTGCAAGGGCGGCAGGCCGGGGGAGCGCGGGGAGGCGGGCGCCGCCGGGTGGTCGGCGGCCGCGTACGTCTGGAGCTGGAGCCCGTCGCCGTAGCACCAGCGGTCGTGCACCGGATCGAACAGCCAGAGCGCCTCGCCGTCGACCACCAGGCCGATCCGCAGGCCGCGGGTGCGCTCCCGGAAGGCCTCCAGGTCGAGGGCGCCGGTGGCGAGGTCCTCCAGCAGGGCGCGGTAGCGGGCGAGTGCGCTCCCGGCCTCGGCGAGCGCCGGGCGGGGGTCGGCGGTCCGCGCGGGCGGGCCCCCGGCGGTGGGCGGCGGATGCGGCAGGGCGACCAGCAGCCGGCCGTCCACCCAGGCGGTCCAGCCGTTGGCGCAGAGGATCCGGGCCCAGTCGCCCCGGCGGTCGAGCAGCCGCAGTGGCAGCAGCGGGTCGAGCCGGGCGGCGGGCCGGCCCGGGTCCGGCGTCTCCCAGGAGGCCATCCCGTCCGGTGGGGCGACGTGGGTGGGGCGGAAGGCGAACTCGTCCATGGGCGGGTCACCGCCGCATGATGCTGGGCTCGTGCCGCCGCAGCAGGGCCAGCACCACCAGGCCGTACAGCAGCGACAGTGCGGGCAGCAGCACCATGCTCAGCAGCCAGCCGGAGCGCTGGTGGCCGAACATCGGGTCGGCGGTGATCGCGTTCGGGAAGATGCCGTGCAGCTCGACGGTGCGCGCCATCGCCGACAGGCCCCAGCGGGACGGGATCAGCCAGGCGAACTGCTCCAGCCCCGGGACGCCGTGCAGCTTGAGCATCAGGCCGCTGAAGACGATCTGCACCACCGAGAGGAGCACCAGCAGCGGCATGGTGGCCTCCTCCTTGTCCACCAGCGCCGAGACCACCAGGCCGAGCATCATCGCCGAGAAGGCGAGCAGCGCGACCGCGATGATCAGCTCGGGCAGCTGCGGCATCACCACGCCGGTCGGCACCGCGAAGGACAGGTCCACCCCGGCCAGGCCGACCACGGTCAGGACGACGGCCTGGGCCGCCGTGACCGTGCCCAGCACCACCACCTTGGAGACCAGGTAGGCCGATCTGGAGAGCCCGACCACCCGCTCCCGCCGGTAGATCGCTCGTTCCTTGACCAGCTCGCGCACCGAGTTGGCGGATCCGGTGAGCAGCCCGCCGATGCAGAGCGTGAGCAGGCAGTTCACGGCGTTCTCGGGGGAGAGCCGGGAGCCGGCCATCGCCCGGCACATCAGGCCGATCACGAAGGGCAGCACCACCATGACGGTGAGGAAGAGCCGGTCGGCGGCCAGCACCGCGGTGTACCGGCGCACCAGGGTGCCCAGTTGGGAGAACCAGCTCTGCGGCTTCTCCCGGCCGATCGCGGGTGCGGCCGGCTCGCGCCGGGGCGCGTACGGCTGCGGGAGCGGGTGCGGCGCCGTCCCGTCCCCGGCCGCGACGTAGCGCGCGTACTGCGGGGACTGCCGGAACCGCTGCTGCCAGGCCGCGTGGTCCTCGTTCTCGAAGGCCTCGAAGGCCTCCGGCCACTCCTCGAAGCCGAAGAACTCCAGCGCCTCGCCGGGCGGCCCGTAGTAGGCCGTCCGCCCGCCCGGGGCCAGCACCAGCAGGCGGTCGCAGACGTTCAGGCTGAGCACGCTGTGGGTCACCACGACCACCGTCCGGCCGTCGTCGGCCAGCCCGCGCAGCATCCGCATCACCGAGCGCTCCATGCCCGGGTCCAGGCCGGAGGTCGGCTCGTCCAGGAAGAGCAGGGACGGCTTGGTGAGCAGCTCCAGCGCGACGCTGACCCGCTTGCGCTGGCCGCCGGAGAGGCTGGCGATCACCTGGTCGGCCCGGTCGTCCAGGCCCAGCTCGTGGATCACCTCGGTGACCCGGGCCTCCCGCTCCTGCGGATCGGTGTCACCGGGGAAGCGCAGCTCGGCGGCGTAGGACAGGGCGCGGCGGACGGTGAGCTGGGTGTGCAGGATGTCGTCCTGCGGCACCAGGCCGATCCGGCGGCGCAGCTCGGCGTAGTCGCGGTAGAGGTCGCGGCCGTCGTACAGCACCGTGCCCTCGTCGGCGGGGCGCAGCCCGGTGAGGGCGTTGAGCAGGGTGGACTTGCCCGCGCCGCTGGGGCCGGCCACCGCGAGCAGCGCCTTCTCGGCGAGCGGGAAGCCGACGTCCTCCAGCAGCACCCGGTGGTCGGGGCCGACCCGGACCACCAGGTTCCGGACGTCCAGGGAGATCTCGCCGGTGTCGGTGTACTCGACCAGCCGGCCGTCGGCCAGGCAGAGCGCGGAGTGGCCGATGCCGACGATGTCGGCCGGGCCGACCGGGGCCCGGCGGACCGGGCTGCCGTTGAGGTAGGTGCCGTTGTGGCTGTCCAGGTCGACGATCTCGTGGCCGCCGTCGGGCAGCTCGCGCAGCTCGGCGTGGTGCCGGGAGACCACCAGGTCGTCCAGGACCAGGTCGTTGTCGGGCGCGCGGCCGATCCGTACGGTGTGCCCGGGCAGCCGCAGGACTGCGCTCGGGCTGCGGAACGTGCCGGAGAGCTGGGGGGCGACCAGCGACGGGCGATCCCGCGCCGCGAGCACGGGATCCGCGGCGGAGTCGAGGGCGGAGGCGGGGGCCGGGGCCGGAGCCGGGGCGGCCGGGTCGGTGAAGGTCACGCAGGGGCCCGCGGCCGGATCGCCGAAGCGCAGCCGGGTGCCCGGACCGACGTCCTCGCTGCTGACCCGCAGCCCGTGGTCGTAGGTGCCGTTGGTGCTGCCGACGTCCTCCACCCGCCAGTGGCCGTCGGTCGCACGCAGGACCGCGTGGTGCCAGGAGACCCGGGGGTCGTCCAGGACGATCTCGCTGGTCGGGTCGCGGCCGAGGCGGTAGGCCCGGGCCGGGTCGATCAGCTGCGAGTCGGTGTCGGTGACCAGTACGAGGGGCGGCGCGGTGGGTGCGCCGGGGCGCTCTCCCATGCTCGGCATTCTATCGCCGCCGCTGCCGACGCGGCGGTCGAAGGGCCGGACCGGAGTGCGGGATTGGACTGGACCACTGCCTCCGTACACCACTATCGTTCGGCGTGGCCGCGGATCGCGCGGCGCCGGAGGCCGTCGACTGCTTCGGAACGGAACCCATGAGCATCTGGCCGCAGTTGCGACGATCCCGGACCGTCCGGGCCGGCGGGGCCACCGACCGGGTGCTGCGCTGCGGGCTGATGGACACCATGCTCGCCGACCTCGCCGTCTCGGTCGTGCTCTGCTTCGAGCACCCGCTGGACGACGACCGGCTCGCCGCCGGCCTGGCCCGCGCGCTGGAACGGGTACCGGTCTTCGCCGGACGGCTGCGCACCGTCGAGGGCGTCCTGGAAGCGGTCTGCGACGACACCGGCGTGCCGTTCGAGGTCTACACCGTGGAGGGCACGCTCGCCGAGGCGATGGGCCGGGTGACGGCGCCCGGCTCCGAACTGGTCGCCCCGCTGGACGCCCCCGCCGCGCGCCACGGCGGTGTCCCACTGCTCACCGTGCGGATGACCCGCACGGCCGACGGCGGGACGGTGCTCGGCTGCTCCTGGCACCATGCGGTCGGCGATCTGCACAGCTTCATGCTGCTGCTGCGGAGCTGGTCCGCGGCGGTCGAGGGCGAGCCGCTGCCGGCGGCCGAACTGGTCGACGACCAGGACGCGTTGCTGGCCGAGGTGCTGCCCGCCGAGGACTGCGGGCGGCCCGGCTTCCGGGTGCCCTCGGCGGCGGAGGCGGAACTGCTGGCCCATGAGGTGGCGGTCGGCCCGCGCGCCAACCGGATCGTCCAGATCGCCTTCACCGACGCCGAACTGGCACGGATGCGCGAGGAGTTCGGTGCCGCGGCCGGGCGGCGGCTGTCCTCCGGGGACGTGCTCTGCGCCCACCTCCTCGGCACCCTACGGGAGTTGGACGGGGACGACGCCGAGCGGATGCTGACCGTGCCGGTCAACGCGCGCCGCTGGCTGGGCCTGTCGCCCGCGCTGGTGGGCAACCTGCTGAGCGAGGTCCATCTGCCGCACCGGCCCGAGGACGGTCCGGCGGTGCTGGCCGGCGCGCTGCGCACGGCGGTCGAGGAGTTCCCGACCGCGCACCTCAACCTCCGCGCCAACCTGTGGTTCCTGGCCACCCTCGGCCGCTCGCGGCTGCGCGACTGCGTGCCGCTGGGCTTCGACCCGGGCGCGCGCCGGTTCAGCTTCTCCAACTGGAGCGGCTTCGGCGCCTACGCGGTGAGCTTCCAGGGGCGGCGCCCGGTGCTCTTCAGCCCGGCCGCCAACTACCCGATTCCCTGGGTCAGTTGGACGGTCGAGGGGTTCCGGGGCGAGGGCCGGCTGGCCACCGTGGTGCTGCCGGCCCGGCTCGCCGCCCGGGTGCGCGGAGCAGAGGGCCGGGCGGCGCTGCACCGCTTCCGGCGGGCCGAGGACCGGCCGCCCGCCTCGGCGGCCGTCCTGCCCAAGGTCGTCTAGAAGGACCGTTCGATCGCGGTCCACAGCTGGAGCCGGGCGCGCAGCGCGGTGCGGACCGTCTCGGCGCAGGAGTCCCACTTGTTCTGGTCGTCGCCGCACAGGTCGATCAGCATCTGCATCGCCATCGGGGTGTGCTGCTCGCCGTCGACCTCGATGTGGCGGGCCAGGTAGTCCTTGAAGACGGTGAGCGCGCCCTCGGGGTCGTCGATCCGGATGACCTGGGCGAACATGTCCGGGATCAGGTCCTCGCGGCCGAAGGCGAAGGCGGCGGCCCGGCAGTGCACCGGCGCGTTCTCCACGATCGACCAGGTGGTGGAGGTGAAGTCCAGGGCCGGCTGCGGCACTCCGGCACTCTTCAGGGCGTCCGGCACGGTGGTGCCCGAGCCCAGCAGGGCCAGGAACTCCTCGATCGGGCGCGGGTCGGCGCCGGCCTGCCGCATGCCCTCCACGTACAGCTCGAAGTGGCTGGTGTAGCCCTCGCCGAGCTCGTCGCTCTCCTCGACCAGCACGATCTCGTTGATCAGCCGGCGGCTCGCGGTCGGGCCGTTCGGGACCCACGGCACGTCCACGCAGGTGAGGTCGCGCTGAAGGCTCTTGAGTAGCGACATGAAGTCCCAGACGGCGAATACGTGGCTGCCGAGGAAGGTGCGGACGCGCTCGATGCCGGTCAGCGAGCGGTACACCGAGTGCTCGACCACCTCCCGGCGGAGCGGGTCGATGGCCTGCTGGAGGCTGGTCAGCCCGGGGTGCGAGCGGTCCCAGTGGAAGCGGTTTGCGGACAACGCGACTCCTTGCTCGGGTCGTTGGAAGGTCGGGGCTCGGTGGGCCTGCTGTGTTCCCGTACGGTCAGCGGTTCTTCATCACGAGGTCCAGCGCGTGCCGCAGCTGCTCGCGGCCGGGCTGGACGGCGCGGTCGAGGGCGGGGGCGAACGGCAGCACGGCGCCGTCCGGGCGGGTGATCCGGCGGGGCGGGGCGACCAGGCGCATCTCCTCGGCGGCGGTGGCCAGCACCTCGGCGCCGAAGCCGCAGCTGCGGTTGGAGTCGTCCAGGACGACCAGGCGCCCGGTGCGCTCCAGCGAGTCGGCGAGCGCCTGCCAGTCGAAGGGGTACACCGTGCGCGGGTCGAGGACCTCCACCGAGAGGTCCGGCGCCAGTTCCTCGGCCACTGCGAGGGCGTCGTGCACCAGGTGTCCGAGGGCGACCACGGTGACGTCGGTGCCCGTCCGGTGGATCCGGGCCCGGCCGAGCGGGACGGGGACGAGGTCCCAGGTGACGGTCTCGCGCACCGGCATCGCGGCGGCGGGCGCGAACACCACGACCGGGTCCGGGTCGCGGATCGCCGAGCGCAGCAGCCCGTAGGCGTCGGTCGGGGTGGCGGGCACCACGGTCTTCACCCCGGCGTGCGCGAACAGGCTGTACGGGTGGTCGGAGTGCTGCCCGGCCCAGCCGTCCCGGGAGCCCGAACCGGGCACCAGACAGGTCAGCGGGACGCCGGCCTGGCCGCCGGTCATCAGCGAGAACTTGTGCGCCTGGTTGACGAGTTGCTCGAAGACCAGGAACAGCAGGGACGGGATCTGGAACTCCAGCACCGGGCGCCGGCCGGCCAGCGCGGCACCGACCGCCATCGAGGTGAAGGCCTGCTCGGACAGCGGGGTGTCGACGATCCGCTCCGGCCCGAAGCGGTCCAGCAGGCCGAGGGTCGGCCCGGCCAGGCCGGCGCCGATGTCCTCGCCGAAGACGCAGACCGCCGGATCGGCGGCGAGTTCGTCGGCCAGCGCCCGGTTGAGCGCCTTGGTGTACGAGAGCCTGGTCACGATGTCACTCCCGCCCGGGGCCGCAGCCCGTCGGCGTACAGGTGGTCCAGCGCGCCGGCCGGGTCCGGGTGCGCCGAGGCGAGCGCGAACTCCTCGGCGGCGGCGAGCTGTTCGGCCACCGACCGGTCCAGGTCGGCGACCGTGGCCGGGTCGAGCGGCGCGGCGGCCCGGGGGAGCGGGTCGCGCTCGCGCCAGGCCCCGACCTCCTCGGCGGAGCGGTAGCGCAGCTTCATCCGGCGCTCCATGGTGTGGTGGCCCTCGTAGCGGTAGGTGCGGCAGTTGAGGAAGCCGGGGCCGCGGCCGCTCCGGGCCCGTTCGACGGCGCGCAGCGCGGCGGCCCGGACGGCTTCGGTGTCCATGCCGTCGACCTCCTCGGCGGGGATGCCGAAGGCGGCGGCCCGGCCGGTGGCGCTGCCCGCGACGGCGGTGGCGGCGGGCAGGGTGGTGGCGTAGCCGTTGTCCTCGCAGACGAACAGCACCGGCAGCCGCCACATCGCGGCGAGGTTGAGCGACTCCAGCAGGACGCCCTGGTTGAGCGCGCCGTCGCCGAAGAAGGCCACCGCGACCGGGGTCCGGCCCGCGGCCGGCGCGGGTTCGGCGGCGGAGCCTTCGGCGGTCACCCGGTCGGGCGTCGCCCGTTCGAGTGGTGGGGCGGCCGAGGCGGCCCGGGCCGCCCAGGCGGCGCCGACCGCGATCGGGGCGCCGGCGCCGACCATGCCGTTGGCGCCCAGGATGCCCAGCGAGAAGTCGGCGGCGTGCATGGAGCCGCCCCGGCCGCCGTTCGACCCGCCGACCCGTCCCAGGAGCTCGGCGAGCAGCCGGTGCGGCGCGGTGCCCCGGGCGAGCACGTGGCCGTGGCCGCGGTGGGTGCTGGCGAGCCGGTCGCCCGGGCCGAGCGCCGAGCAGACGCCGACCGCGACGGCCTCCTGCCCGATGTACGGGTGGATTCCGCCGGGGACCGCGCCGGCCTTCACCAGGCCGAGCGCCAGCTCCTCGAAACCCCGGATCAGCCGCAGCATCCGGTAGCGCTCGGCGGGGGTGTCCAGCGGGGCGGGACCGGGGCCGCCGGGCGGGACGGCGCGCCCGCCGGCCGGGTGCGCGGGAGCGGTCACGGCCGTCCCCGCCAGACCGCCGGGCAGAACCGCGGGTCGGCGTAGTCCGGCCGGCCGTCGTCCGTACGGCGCACCAGCACGTCGTGGTTGTACACCACGGGCTCGCCGTCCGGCCGGTCGTGCCGGCGGTACTCGTTGGCGCCGTCCTGGAGGTGCAGCGAGACCGCCCGGCGCGGGTGGGAGGCCAGGTTGGGGCCGCTGCCGTGGTACGTCAGGCAGTGGTGGAAGGACATGTGGCCGCGCGGGATCGGCATCGGCACCTTCCGCACCTGCTGCCCGTTGTGGGCGGCGTTGGCGGCCAGGATGCCCTCCAGCTCGGAGCGGTCGCGGTCGGCGAAGTGCCGGGTGGAGTCCTCGCCGGAGGGCAGCTCCCGCCAGCGGTGGCTGCCGTCGACCATGGTGATGGTGCCGTTCTCCTCGCGGCAGTCGTGGAACGGGATGAAGGCGGTGAGCATCTCCTCCGAGGTGCAGGTCTGCCAGTAGTGCTTGTCGAAGTGCCACGGCACCCGGTTGCTGGGCTCCTCGGGCACCGGGGGCTTGTAGATGAGCGTCGACTGGAAGATCCGGATCTCCTCGGTGCCGGCGAGCAGCGCGGCCACCGCGCCGATCAGCGGCTTGCGCAGGATCGCGCCGATCGCGTCGCTCTCGTAGTGCACGTAGTCGTTGTGCCGCTGGACCGGCCCGTCCTCGGGCCGCCAGGAGGCCAGCCGGGGCGGCCGGACGGGCAGCTCGCGGTCGCGGTGGCCGGCGTAGTACAGCTCGGTGGCGGCCTGGAGGGTGTCCAGTTCCTCGTCGCCGAGCAGCCTGCGGGAGAGGTACCAGCCGTGCTCGCGGTAGTGCGCCACCTCTTCGGGGGTGGGCAGCAGGGCGCGCTCGGCCTCGGTGAGCCGGAATTCGGGGGCGGCGGCCATCGGACGGGCCTCCTTCGGATGTGCGGGAGCGGGCCGGTCGACGGCGGTGGGCCGGTCGGCGCCGGTGGGCCGGTCGGCGCCGGTGGGGCCGTGCCGTTCGACGGCCTCGTAGAGGGCCTTGATGTTCGCGGTGCCGAAGGTACCCGCTCCCTGCCGTTCGATCAGTTCGAGGAAGAAGGTGCGCCGGGGGTGTGTGGAGCGGGCGAAGATCTGGAACAGCTGGCCGCCGTGGTCCTGGTCGACCAGGACGTGCAGGTCGCGCAGGGTCGCCACCGGGATGGCCGTCCCGCCGAGGCGGCCGGTCAGGGCGTCGAAGTAGGCGCCCGGGGTGGTCAGGAACTCCACGCCGCGCTCCCGGGCGGCCCGGACGGCGCCGGCGATGTCGCGGGTGCTGAAGGCGAGGTGCTGGACGCCGGCCCCGCCGTGGGCGGCGAGGAACTCGTCGATCTGGCCGGGACGGCGGGTGGTGTCCGGCTCGATCAGGGTGAAGGTGACGCCGCCGGAGGCGCTCTGCACCACCTTGGAGTCCATCGCCTGCTCGCCGACCTCGATGTACTCCTCGAAGATCGTGCGGAAGCCCAGCGCGGTCTCGCAGAACCGTACGGCGTCCGCGAGGGTGCCGGCCGGCAGGCAGACGGCGACGTGGTCGAGCGCGTCCAGCAGCCGGGGCTCCGGGGCGGGTTCGGCGGCGGGCAGCGGCACCAGGCGCAGGGCGGTGTCGCCGAAGCCCCCGATCAGGGCGCCGGCCCGGTCGAGCACCCGGGCGCCGTGCCGTTCGGCCCGCTCCAGCGCGGCCGCCGGGTCGGCGCAGCCGAGCGCGAGGACGGCCACGCCGTCGCCGTGCCGGGCGACGTACTCGGCCACCGGGTGCTCCGGGTCGGCGGCGGAGGCCAGCCGCAGCCGGATGCCGCCCTGGCGCAGGGCGACGGTGCGGGTGCCGTCCGGTGCGGTGGCCGGGGCGTCGGCGGTGAAGCCGTAGTCGGCCTGGAGTCCGGCCGCGGTCTTGTCGGCGTCCGCGCAGTGGAACTCGACATGGGTGATGGTCTGGATGGACAACGGGATCTCCCCCGGAGGGATGGTGGATCGAGGATCGGCGTGCTGCCGCCGCGCGGCGGTGGGCGGCGGCAGCGGGCGGTGACTACCGGGCCGAGCGGGTGGAGGCCGGGCCGAGGATCAGGCTGAGGTTGTGGCCGCCGAAGGCGAAGGCGTTGCTCAGCGCGGCGCGCACCGGGCCGGTCCGGGCGGCGCCCCGGACGTGGTCCAGGTCGCAGGCCGGGTCGGGATCGGTCAGGTTGAGGGTCGGCGGCAGCGTCCCCCGCGCCACCGCCAGAGCGGTCACCGCCGCCTCCAACGCGCCTGCGGCGCCGAGGAGATGGCCGGTGGCGCCCTTGGTGGAGCTGACCGCGGGCGGCCGCGCGCCGAACACGGCACGCAGCGCGGCGGTCTCGGCCACGTCGCCGAGCCGGGTGCCGGTGCCGTGGGCGTTCACGTAGTCGATGTCGCCCGGGGCCAGGCCCGCGTTGGCGAGTGCGGCGCGCATCGCGTCGGCGGCGCCGGTGCCGTCCGGGCGGGGCATGGTCGGGTGGTGGGCGTCGGTGGAGGCGCCCCAGCCGAGGACGTCCGCGTACCCGGCGGCGCCGCGCGCCTCGGCGTGCTCGGCCCGCTCCAGGACCAGGACGGTGCTGCCCTCGCCCAGCACGAAGCCGTTGCGGCGGGCGTCGAAGGGCCGGCTGGTCTGCTCGGGGTCCTCCCAACCCTGCGCCAGGGCTCGGGCGTTGGTGAAGGCGGCGGCGATGGTCGGGTGCAGTGAGGACTCGGTGCCGCCGCACACCACCACGTCGGCGTCGCCGGCCCGGATCAGCCGCAGCCCCTCGGCGATCGCCTGGGCGCCGGCCGCGCAGGCCGTCACCACGGCGGAGCTGTAGCCCCGGATGCCGTGCTTGATGGCGATCCGGGCGGCCGCCATGTTGGAGAGCATCCCGGGCAGCAGGTAGGGGCTGACGCCGGGGCGGCCGCGCTCCAGCCGGCGGTGCGACTGCTGCTCGAAGGTCTCCAGTCCACCTCCGCCGGTGGCCAGCACCACGGCGGTGCGGTGCGGGTCGGCGTCCCGGCCGACGGCCAGGCCGGCGTCGGCGAGCGCGTCGTCGGCGGCGGCCAGGGCGAGCAGCACGAAGCGGTCCACGCAGCGGGTCTCGGTGGGCGGCAGCACCTCCCGGCCGTCGACGGCGGGGGCGATCCCGGCGGCGGGCAGCCAGCCGTGCGCGGCGTGGCCCTCGGGGACGGCCCGCAGGCCGGAGCGGCCGGCGGTCAGCGCGTCGAACACCTCGGCGGGCTTGCGGCCGAGCGGGGAGACCAGGCCGATGCCGGTGACGACGGCACCGGGGCGCGCGCTTCGCTCGGTTCGGTCGTTCACGCGCCCACCGCCGCGAGGTGGTTCTCCCGCAGCAGGACCTTGCGGACCTTGCCGGTCGGGCCGAGCGGGATGTCGTCGGGGGAGACCACCAGCACCTTGCGGACGGTCGCCGCGGCGGCCTCGTCCAGGGCGGCGACGACCGCCGCGGTGCGGTCCGCGGCCTCGTCGGCGTCCGCGGCGAGGAGCAGCAGCACGTCGGTGACCACGCGGTCGCCGTCCCGTACCGCGACCACCGTGCAGTCCAGCACGTCCGGGCAGGCGGCCAGTACGCGTTCCTCCGACATCGCGGTGAACAGCCGCTTCCCGTCGCCGAGTTCGACCGAGTCGACGGCCCGGTCCACGTGGTAGTAGTAGCCCTCCTCGTCCCGGTACATCAGGTCCCCGGTGAGGAAGCGGCCGCGCAGCCGGGTGCGGAAGGTGGTGGCCGAGTCGTTCCAGTAGCCGAGCGCCAGGGTGGGTGAGGCGGTGGCGAGTTCGCCGACCTCGCCGGGCCCGAGCGGCTCGCCGTCCGGGCCGACCACCTCGCAGTCGACGAAGGCGTGCGGGCGGCCTACGCAGCGGCCGTAGCGCTCGGTGCCGGGACCGTGGGTGATGAAGAAGTGCGAGTGGCCCATCTCGGTGGAGCCGAGGCCGTCCACGAACAGCGAGCCGGGTACCCGGGTGCGGCCGGCCCGGGTGACGGTCTCCCGGCTGCCGGTGGCGATGAGGCGGCGGATGTGCACCTCGTGGGCGCAGTCGCCGGTGTTCCACCAGAGCGCGACGGAGGTCAGGTCGCGGGCGGCGAGGTCGTGCCGGGCGAGGTCGGCCCAGGTGGCGGCGAAGCCGATCACCCCGGTGGGCCGCCACCGCTCGACGGCCGCCAGCACGCCGTCGCCGGACTGCCGGGAGAGCAGGGCGAGTTCGGTGTGCGAGCTGAGCGCGAGGTTGAGGGCGATCAGGGTGGCGGCGTGCGGGGCGGGCAGCGCGCTGAGCATCCGGTCCTGGCCCTGCGGGCGGGGCAGTCGCAGCCGGTGGCGGATCGCCGCGTACAGGCTCGCGTGCGAGTGGACGACGGCCTTGGGCATTCCGGTGGTGCCGGAGGAGTGGGTGATCGCCACCGGGTCGCCGGACCAGTGCCGGTACGGCTCCGGGGCGGCGTCCGGGTCGCCGGTGCCGAGGGTTGCGATCTCGGGCAGTAGCGGCGCGCCGGGCTCGTGGCCGGCCAGCGCGGCCAGGTGGGCGGGGTCGGCGAGGACCCCGACCGCGCCGAGGCGGGCGATGTAGCGGGCGGCGCGTTCGCCGTCCAGGTTGGGGTTGAGCAGCGCGGGGACGGCGCCGAGCCGGGCCAGGGCGAGGAAGGCGAGCACGTGGTCGGCGGCGTCGCTCGCGTACACCACCACCGGGTCGCGCCGGGTGATGCCCAGGCCGTGCAGGGCGGCGGCGCGGGCCCGGACGGCGCGGTCCAGCTCGCGCAGGGTGAACGGCTGCCAGGCGGGGTGGTCGTCCACCGGGGTGTCGAAGCTGAGCAGCGGCACGTCCAGGTCGAGCCCGAGGGCGATCCGGGCGGTCAGGACGTTGCCGGCGCCCACGTCGGGGTCGTCCGCGAGCTGGGTGCGGAGGCTGCGGATGGTCACGGGGGTGGATCCCTCCCTCGGGGCCGGTGGACGGCCCGGGCGGCTGATCGGGTGGCGGGGTCGGTCGGGCGCGCGGGCGGAAGCTGCGGTCGGCCGCGCGGGCGGCAGGGGCGGTGTGCCGCTCGGGCGGCGGGTGTCGGGAGCGAGGCGATGCCCGGGAGGGGCGCTGGTGTGCCGGGTGCGGCTGCGTCAGGCGCCGGGCCTCGATGGTTCCTACGGCCGGCGGTGCCCGGCGGGTTCAGTCCGATCGGGTTCGGAGCGATCGGTTTCGGTCCGATCGGGTTCGGTGGCCGGACCGGCGAGCAGGACGGCGGCGGCGCGGTCCCCGTCGGGCGTCTGCTCGACGGCCACGGCCAGCACCAGGTCGGCGTCGCCGTCCTCGAGCAGCAGGGCGGCGAGTTCGAACGCCTCGGCCGGGACGCGACCGGGGTCGGCCTCGGCCGGGCAGACCGCCACGACGGGGCCGGTCAGGCCCCAGCGCGCGGCGACGTGCCCGAGGACGGCGTTGGGGTTGGACTGGAAGAACAGCAGCGGGCCGGTCCGCTGTCCGGGCTCGGCGCTGCGTTCGATGGCCCGCGCGGTGTCGAGGTCGCCGCTCGCGCTGGCGAGCAGCAGGGCGGTCCGTCCGGGCGCGGGCGGCGTGCCGTGGTGGGCGCGCAGACAGCGCTCGGCGGTGTCGGCGACCAGCGGGTTGAAGCCGGAGGCGGCGAAGCCGGGCAGCGGTGGCGGCGGCCCGTCCAGCCCGGGTGCGGGGCGGCGGGCCTCGGCGAGGATCCGCAGTCCGTGGGTGTGGTCGGCAGGGGTGGTCATGGCGGTGGCTGTCATCCCGGGGCCAGCAGCAGCGCGGTGTTGGCGCCGCCGAAGGCGGAGTTGAGGCTGAGGGCGTACGAGGGACGGGCGGCGCGCGGGCCGTCCAGGACGAGGTCCAGTGCGAAGTCCGGGTCCGGGCCGAGCCAGCCGGCGTTGACCGGGAGCAGGTCGGTGCCCAACGCGCCGAGGGTGACGACGAGTTCGAGCAGCGCGGAGGCCTCCAGGGCGTGACCGTGCACGGACTTGCTGGAGCTGACCGGCAGGCGGTCGGTGTGCGCGCCGAACACCCGCCGCAGGGCGCGGGCCTCGGCCTGGTCGGCGAGGGTGGAGCCGGTGCCGTTGGCGTTGACGTAGCCGACCTCGGCAGGGTCCACGCCCGCGCGGGCGAGCGCGGCCTCGATCGCCCGGGCCACCCCGTCGCCCTCCGGTTCCGGGCGGCAGACGTGGTGGGCGTCCCCGGCCCGGCCCCACCCCGCCAGCCGGGCGAGCGCGGGCGCACCGCGCCGTTCGGCGGCCGGGGCGGATTCGACCAGGACGGCGGCGGCCGCGTCGGCGAGCAGGGTGCCGGTGCGGCCGGCGCTGAACGGGCGCGCCTCGCCGTCCCGGGCCAGTGCCCGTCCGGCGTCGAACACCGCGAAGACGCCCGGTTCGACCAGGTGCCCGGCCGCGACCAGGACCCGCTCGTGCCGTCCGGCGGCCACCAGGGCGCCCGCGTCGGCGACGGCGGTCGAGGCGGCCACGCAGGCGCCGTTGTACACCCGGGTGACGCCCGGCGCGCCTTGGTCGGCTCGCACCCCGGCGGCCACCGCGTCGGCTGTCGCACGGGTGTGTCCGTCGCTGTGCAGGGCGAGCAGCACGGGCAGGTCGGCGCCCTCGGCGGCGGTCAGCCGGGCCTGTCGGCAGGCCTGGCCGATCGCGTCGAGCACGGCCCCGGCCAGTGGGTGGCGGCGGGTCGGCGGCCCGGTGTCGGGGAACAGCGCGGCCCGGGTGGTGCGGCGGGCGCTCACGTCGAAGCGGGTGACCGGGCCGAACAGGGACTTGCCGTGGGCGGTGGCCTCGGTCAGCGCGTCGAGGCCGCGCCCGGCGGCGCTGACCACCCCGGCACCGGTGAGCACCGGGCGGCCGGCCGCCCGGCCCGGCGGCCCGGAGCCGGTGCGGGCGGGGATCACGGCCGTGCGCCCGCGCGGTCGGCGAGGACGGCCTCGCGCAGCAGCGCGGTGGCGTCGTCGACGGTGCTCACCGCGCCGAAGCGGTCGTCGTCCAGGTCCAGCTGGAGCCCGTACCTTTGCTCGAACTCGGCGACTAGCCACGTGAGTTCGAGCGATCCGAGGTCCTCGGGCACGGTGTCGACGGCGCGCTGCCCGAACGCCGCCAGCATGGTCAGGACCTCGGCCCGGTCCGGCAGGCCGCCGGCGAGCGGGGAGCCGGTCACGCGGCGCTGCCGGAGGTGGCGGGGGTGGCGGCGAGGGCGTCGATCCGGCGGGCGACGTCGGCGGTGAACTCGTCCAGCGTCATCAGCGCGGTGGTCTCCATCTCGTCCAGGTCGAACTTGATCCCGAACTCGTCCTCGACCTGCACGGACAGGTCGGCCAGCGCAAGCGATTCGAGGTCCAGCCCGGCCGGGCCGAGGTCGGTGTCCCCGGTGACCTCGGAGACGTCGTACTGCATCTCGGCGAGTGCGGCCAGGACGAAGGCGCGGATGCGGTCCTGCATGGTGGTGGGCTCCTTGTCGGGGTGGTGGTGCGGACGGAACGGGTGCGGCCGGTGGCGGCCGGTGCGGGTCAGTCGGAGGTGGCGGTGGCGGCGGTCGCGCGCAGGGCGACCGGGTCGCGCAGCAGCTTTCCGGTGGCGGTGCGGGGGAGCCGGTCCAGCCGGGCGAGCCGGCGCGGCCGCTTGAAGGCGGCCAGGCGGCGGGCCAGCCCCTCCTGGACGGAGGCGAGATCGCTCTCCGGTTCGGTGGCCAGGTAGGCCTCGATCGCGCCGCCGTCGAAGACCACGACGGCCTCGCGGACCTCGGGAAGCGTGGTGAGGGTCTGCTCGACCTCGGTGAGGTCGACCTTCAGTCCGCCGATCGAGACCTGGGAGTCGAGCCGGCCGAGCACGGTGACCAGGCCGTCGGCGGCCAGCTCGGCCGCGTCCCGGGTGTGCAGCCAGCCGTCCGACCAGCGGCTCGGATCGTCCAGCCCGGGGTACGGGGAGGACGCCGCGCCGATCTGCAACTCGCCCTTCACCAGGCGCAGTTCCATGCCGTGCACGGGCTGCTTGGCGGGGTGGAGCGTACCGGAGAGGTCGGTGGCGATCACCCCGGTCTCGGTCATGCCGTACATGGTGCCGAGCGGGACGCCGTAGCGCTCGGTGAACAGCGCGGGCAGTCCCGGGCGGACGAGTTCGCCCGCCACGACCATCCGCCGCAGCCGGGGCAGCGGCGGGGGAGCGATCGTCCCCGCCAGTAGTTCGGCGTGGAACGGCACCCCGATCACGGTGGTCGGCCGGTCGCTCGCGGCGACCTCGGCGAGGATGCCCGCCGCCGTCATCCGCTCCGGCACGGTGAGCGCGACCCGGGCGTGCAGGCTGTTGAGCAGCCCGCCGACCAGCCCGAGCACGTGCACCACCGAGGAGAGCAGGACGACCCGCTCGCCCTCGCCGGGGAACTCCACCAGCCTGCGGTAGCAGTCGAGTTCGCGCAGCAGGTCGGACGCGGTACGGGCGATGACCTTGGCCGGGCCGGTGGATCCGGAGCTGAGCTGGATCAACGCGTGTCCGGTGCGGGCCGGGCGTCCGTCCGTCAGCGGGACGGCCACCGGCTCGACTTCGGAGAAGCCGCGCAGAGCCGCCGCGGACCGATGGGCGGAGCCTACCAGCACCTGCGGGGCCAGCCGCGCCACCGCGGCGTCGATCTCGTGGTCGGTCAACCGGTGGTCGAGCAGCGCCACTTGGGCGCCCAGCCGCCAGCATGCCAGCAGCACCGCGACGAACGCCACCGAGGGCGGCAGTCGCAGCGCAGCCGTCCCGCCGGGCCCGAGCCCGGCGGCCGCCAGCCGGTCGGACTGCTCCGTGACCAGGGCGCGCAGGGCGTCCCGGTCGAGCGGCGCGCCGAGACGCAGGCACTCCTCGCCGCCGGGGCCGGCCAGCAGCAGCCGGTCGACCCAGGAGTCCGGGGCGTCGGAGTGCGGCAGGAAGGCAGCCGGAAGTACGGAGGGGGAAAAGCCGGTCAACGCGGCTCCACACAAGTGAGGGGATTTGACATGAACGCCGTTAAAAGAATCCCAACGGTCAATTCCGTGGCCAGACCATGGCACAGACGTTTGGTCAAATCAAGGTCTATACCAATGTGGTCGTTGCTCCTACGCTGCCCAACCGGGACTGGTCCGCGCGTGGCCGTCCTGGAACGAGGAATGCCCGTGGGAGTTCTCACGCTGGCCGGGATCGAACGTGTGGCGCACGCCCGACTCCCACCGGAGATCTGGGATTTCATCGAAGGCGGCAGCGGCGCGGAACGCACCTTGGCGGCCAACCGGGAGATGTTCGGCCGTCATGCGCTGCGCCCGCGCACCCTGGTCGACGTCTCCGCCTGCGACCCCGCCCTGACCCTGCTCGGCGCGCCGCTGAGCCTGCCGCTCGGAATCGCCCCGATGGCCTACCACCGGCTGGTCGACCAGGAGGGCGAGACCGCCACCGCGCGCGCCGCCGGCCGGGCCGGAGCCCTGCTGGTCGCCGGGATGTTCGCCAGCCGGACCCTGGAGGAGATCGCCGCGGCCGCCGCCGGCCCGCTCTGGCTCCAGCTGTACTGGCTGCGCGAACGCGCCGCCCTCGCCGCCCTGGTGGAACGCGCCGAGGCGGCCGGCTACCGGGCGCTGGTGCTGACCGTGGACGCTCCCAGGATCGGCCGACGGCTGCGCGACCTGCGCAACGGCTTCGCCATCCCGCCCACCGTCCGCGCGGTCAACCTGGACCGGTCCCTGACGGCCGCCAGCCACCGCGCCGCCGACGGCGGTTCGGGCATCGCCGAGCACGCCCGCGAGCAGTTCGACCCCACCCTGACCTGGGCCGACCTGGCCTGGCTGCGCGAACGCACCCGGCTGCCGCTGGTCCTCAAGGGCGTCCTCACCGCCGAGGACGCCCGGCTGGCCGTCGAGCACGGCGTCGACGCCGTCCTGGTCTCCAACCACGGTGGCCGTCAACTCGACGGGGCGGTACCGGCCTTGGCCGCACTGCCCGAAGTGGTCGAGGCCGTGCCCGCCGAGCTTCCGGTGCTGTTCGACGGCGGCGTGCGCAGCGGCACAGACATCGCGATCGCCATCTCCCTCGGCGCCCGCGCCGTGCTGGTCGGCCGCCCCGCGCTCTGGGGCCTGGCCGCCGACGGCGAGGCCGGGGTGTACCGGGTGCTCGACCTGCTGCGCGAGGAACTGGAGCACACCATGGCCCTGTTGGGCCGCCCCCGGCTCGCCGACCTGGACCGCACGGTCCTGGCGCCCTGGCCCTGCCCGGCCGGCTGAAGCCCCCGAACCCCGCGAGTCCGGCCGTTGAACCCGAACCCCGCACGGCCGTTGAACCGCGCCGCACCCGAACCGCGTTCTCCCACCAGGAGGGTCCGACACATGACCGAGCAGAGCGAGAGATTCCCGGGCTGGGACTGGGACGACCCCGACGGGCTGGCCCCCCGGCTGGACGCCTTCAGCGCGCAGGTCGCCACCTGCGACAAGCTGGAGGCGCACCCCGGCGGCCTGCCGCGCGACCACGCGGGCCTCCGGGAACTCGGCATCACCGGCATCGAGTTCGCCGCGTTCCGGACCGCCCACCCGGAGGGCCTCGGCACCGACCTCGCCACCCTGCGCAGCCCCGACACCGCGACCGAACCCGGCACCCTCTACCGGGTCGACGGCGACCGCTGGTTCACCCGGCTCGACATCGCCGAACCGCTGCCCTTCGCCGACGACAGCGTCGACTGGGTGTACGCCGAGCACCTGATCGAGCACGTCACGATGCCCGTCGCCGTCCACTGGCTGCGCGAGGCCCGCCGGGTGCTGCGCCCCGGCGGCGTCCTGCGCCTGACCACCCCCGACCTCGCCCGCTACCTGGTCGGCTACGCCACCGGCGACGGCTTCCTGGCCAGGCACCGGCGCCGGCTGACCACCCTCGGCTTCGGCCCGCCGATGCCCGCACGCCCGGCCTTCCTGGTCAACCAGATCTTCCGGTACTTCGGGCACCAGTGGATCTACGATGTGGACGAGCTTCGGCACGTCCTCACCCAGGCCGGCTTCGACCCCGACCGGATCCGCCAGTGCGCCTACCGGCAGGGCATCCGTCCGGACGTCGCCGACCTCGACACGGCCTTCCGCACCGACGAGACCGTCTACGTCGAGGCAGACAGCTGAGACCTCCGCACCGAACGGATCCGCCCATGCCCCTGCACCCCCAGGCCGAGGCGCTGCGCGCCCGGCGCGCCGGCAGCGGTACCCCGCCGCTCTACACCCTGACCCTCGCCGAGGCCCGGGCCGCCGACCTCGCGGACATCCGCGCGGCGGCCGGCACGCCCGAGCCGGTCGCCGCCGTCGAGGAGCACCGCATCCCCGGCCCCGCCGGCGAACTCGCCCTGCGGCTCTACCGCCCCGAGGCGTCCGGCCACCGACTGCCCGCCCTGCTCTACCTGTTCGGCGGCGGCTGGACGCTCGGTTCGCCCGACACCAGCGACGCGATCTGCCGCCGGCTCACCAACGCCGTCGGCTGCGTCACCGCCTCCGTCGGCTACCGGCTCGCCCCCGAACACCCCTTCCCCGCGGCGCTGCACGACTGCCGCGCCGCGCTGCTGCAACTGGTCGAACGGGCGGAGGAGTTCGGCATCGACCCGGACCGGCTCGCGGTCGGCGGCGACAGCGCCGGCGGCAACCTCACCGCCGCGCTCACCCTCCTGCTGCGCGCCGAGGGCGGCCCCGCCCTGCGCCACCAGCTGCTGGTCTACCCCAACACCGACCACGGCGCCGACACCCCGTCGCTGCGCGCCCACGACGACCCGGCGCTGTTCAACCGCCGCTCGGTGGCCTGGTACTGGGGCCACTACCTGGCCGACCAGCGCGACGGCGCCAGCCCGTACGCCTCCCCGCTGCGCGCCGCCACCCTGGCCGGACTGCCGCCCGCGACCGTGCTGACCGCCGAGTACGACCCGCTGCGGGACGAGGGCGAGCAGTACGCCGAGGCGCTGCGCGCCGCCGGGGTCCCGGTGGAGCTGCGCCGCTACGCGGGCATGCCGCACGGATTCTTCGCCATGACCGGCACCCTGGACGCGGCCGCCGAGGCCCAGGCCTTCGCGGCCGAGTGCCTCCGGGAGGCGCTGCGGTGAAGCTCTCCCTGGACGACCTGCACGCCTCCCTGGCCGATCCGCTGCTGGACGCGATGACCTTCCTCAACGAGGTCACCACCCGCTACCCGGACGCCGTCTCCTTCGCCCCCGGCCGCCCCTACGAGGGCTTCTTCGAGCCCGAGGACGTCGCCGCCTACCTGGAGACCTACCTCGCCCACCTGGCGGACCGCGGCCTCGGCCGGGACGCGGTGCGCACCGCGCTGTTCCAGTACGGCCGGACCAAGGGCGTCATCAACGAACTGGTCGCCCGCTCGCTGGCCCACGACGAGGGCCTGACCGTCGACCCGCAGGCCCTGGTGGTCACGGTCGGCGCCCAGGAGGGAATGCTGCTGACGCTGCGCGCCCTGTGCGCGGGCCCGGACGACGTCCTGCTGGTCAGCTCGCCCTGCTACGTCGGCGTGACCGGCGCCGCCCGGCTGCTCGACCTGACCGTCCGCCCCGTCCCCGAGGGCGAGGACGGCGGCCCGGACCCGGCGGCGGTCCGGGAGGCAGCCCGCGCGGTGCGGGCCGAGGGGCGCCGTCCGCGCGCCCTCTACGTCGTCCCGGACTTCGCCAACCCCTCCGGCACCAGCATGCCGGTCGCGGCCCGCACCGCGCTGCTGGAGGCGGCGGCCGAGGAGAACGTGCTCGTCGTCGAGGACAACCCGTACGGCTTCTTCTCCCGCACCCCGGGGCCGCGGCCCACCCTCAAGGCGCTGGACCGCCGCCGCCAGGTCGTCTACCTGGGCTCGTTCGCCAAGACCTGCTTTCCCGGGGCCCGCGTCGGCTACGTGGTCGCCGACCAGGAGGTGGCCGGCCCCGACGGCCGGCGCAGCCTGCTCGCGGACGAGCTGGCCAAGCTGAAGAGCATGACGACGGTCAACACGCCCGCGCTCAGCCAGGCCGTCATCGGCGGCATGCTGCTGACCCACGACTGCCGCCTGCGGGCCGCCAACGCCCGTGCCACGGCCCACTACGCGGCCGGCATGGACACCCTGCTGCGGGAGCTGGACCGGCACTTCCCGGCCTCCGTGCGGCGCCGGCTGGGCCTCTCCTGGACCCGGCCGGACGGCGGGTTCTTCGCCGTGCTGACGGTGCCGTTCGTCGCCGACGACGCGGCCATGGAGCGCTGTGCCCGCGAGTTCGGCGTGCTCTGGACGCCGATGGCACCGTTCTACCCGGCGGGCGGCGGCGAGCGGCGGCTGCGGCTGTCGGTCAGCTCGCTGACCCAGGCGCAGATCATCGACGGCGTGGCCAAGCTGGCGGCGTTCGTGGCGGCCTGAGCCCACGAGGACGGCCGAGGGGCCCGGCTCATCGCTTGGGTTCTAGGAGTCGTTGCAACATCCCAGTTCAGGGGATGCATTGGACTTCGAGATCCGCAAGGGCCGGGCGGCCCAGGGGCCTGTGAAGCTGAGTCGGGAGCGGGAGGCATACTCCCGGCTCGTGCAGCAGGGATACAGCAATACCGCGGCGTGCCGGGTCATCGGCGTCGACCGGCGGACGGGCAACAAGTGGCGCAACGGCCGCAGCGCCGAACCAGGGAAGAAGGCGGTGCCGCCGATCGATGCGGTGGCACCGCCTTCCGGCCCGTCCCGGTACCTGACCGAGGACGAGCGCCTCCACATCGCCGATCGCCTGCGTGAGAAGGCCACCGTCCGGGCGATCGCCGCAGAACTGGGCCGCAGCCCCTCCACCGTCAGCCGGGAGATCCGCCGCAACCGGAACCCCGGCAGTGGCGCCTACCGCCCGCACGCAGCCCAGGCCCGGGCGAACGCCCGCCGGCCCCGCCCCAAGCCCCGCAAGATCCTCTCGAACCCGGAACTGCTCCGCGTGGTCCAGGAGTTGCTGCACGAGCGGTGGAGCCCTGAGCAGATATGCCACGCTCTGCGCACCGGATTCCCCGACCAGCCGGAGATGCACGTCGTGCCCGAGACCGTCTACCAGGCCCTCTACGTCCAGGGCCGTGGCGTGCTCCGACGCGAGCTTGCCGGCGCCCTGCGCACCGGACGCGCCCGCCGCAGGCCCCAGCGGCAGGCCAACCGCCGCCAGCCGCGCTTCACCTCTCCGATGGTCATGATCAGCGAGCGTCCCGCAGAGGCCGAGGACCGGGCCGTCCCGGGCCACTGGGAGGGCGACCTGATCATCGGCAAGGACCACAAGTCGGCGATCGGCACCCTGGTCGAACGCGCCACCCGCTACGTGATGCTGCTACACCTTCCCGGCGGCCACGGCGCAGAGGCAGTCCGCGACGCCCTGGTGGACGCCGTGCGGACCCTGCCCGCAGAACTGAGGCGCTCGCTGGCCTGGGACCAGGGCGCCGAGATGGCCGCCCATCACGAGTTCACCGTCGCCACTGACATCCCGGTCTACTTCTGCAACCCGGGCAGCCCCTGGCAACGCGGCTCGAACGAGAACACCAACGGCCTGCTGCGGCAGTACTTCCCCAAGGGCACCGACCTGTCCGTCCACACCCCGGAGCACTTGGCCGCCGTCGCCGACCAGCTCAACCGCCGCCCACGCAAAACGCTCGGCTGGGAAACCCCAGTCGAGCGTCTCGCTAGACTCATCGCGGCCTAGACAACCAACCACGTGTTGCGACGATCCCTAGAAACCGCCTCGCGAGCCGGGCCCCTCGGCCGTGTTCCCCGGCGGTCTTCCCGAACCGGGTTCCCGAGTCCTGCCCGTCAGCGCACCCGGGTGGAGAACAGCCGCGCCGACCAGTACACCGCCAGGACGGTCATCACCGCGACGACCAGCAGCCCCTGCCAGACCACGCTGTCCCCGGCGTGCCCGGAGAACAGCGCGCGCATGCCCTCCACGGCCCAGTAGAAGGGGTTCCACCTGGCCGCCTGCTGCAACCACTCCGGCGCCAGGGTGAGCGGCAGCAGCACCCCGGACAGCAGCGCGATCGGCTGCGCGATGGTGTTGACCACCGGCGACATCGCCGCGTCGGTCGGGACCATCAGCGCGATACCGAAGGAGATCGCCGAGGTCATCAATGCCAGCAGGCCCAGCAGCAGGTAGGCGAGCAGCAGGTTCGGCGGGCTCACCCGCAGCCCGAACGGCAGCGCGATCAGGGTGATCAGGACGGCCTGCACCAGCAGCGCCACCATCTCCCGCATCGCCCGTCCGAGGAGCAGCGCCAGGCGGCTCACCGGGGTCACCCGGGAGCGCTCGATGATGCCGGCCTTGAGCTCGCCGAGCAGGCTGAAACCGGTGAACAGCCCGCCGAAGATGCACAGCACCGCCAACAGGCCCGGCACGTAGACCTGGTAGGCGTCGGCGTAGCTGCTCGCGCCCTGCGGGGCGAGCACCTTCTTCAGCAGCGGGGCGAACAGCAGCAGGTAGAACAGCGGCTGGATGATGCCGACGGCGATCCAGACCGGGGTGCGGATCATGAGCAGCAGCTGGCGCTGGAAGACCAGCCAGGTGTCACGGGCGAGCTTCACGGTCTCCCCAGGGAGGTGTGCGGGTCCGGGTGGTTTCGCGGGGTCAGGACTGCCGCAGCGAGCGGCCGGTGCGGGCCAGGAACACGTCGTCCAGGCTGGGCCGTTGGAGCTGCACGGTGCCGGGCGTCAGGCCCGCCGCGTCCAGGGCGCGCAGCAGTCGCGGGATCGCGGCGGCGCCGTCCTCCAGGTACAGCCGCAGCCCCTCGTCGCCGTTCTGCTCCAGCCGGTGCAGGTACGGCTGCGGGCGCAGCACCTCGGCCGCGCGCTCGAAGGCGGCGTCCCCGCCGTCCAGTCCGAGCAGGACGACGTCGCCGGAGATCTCGCGCTTGAGCACCTCGGGGGTGCCCTCGGCCACCACCTGGCCGTGGTCGACGATGGCGACCCGGTCGCAGAGCGCGTCGGCCTCGTCCAGGTAGTGCGTGGTGACGACCACCGTCATGCCCTCGGTGCGCAGCCGGCGGATCTCCTCCCAGACGTACGCCCGGCTGGCCGGGTCCAGTCCGACCGTGGGCTCGTCCAGGAACAGCACCTGCGGCTGGTGGATCACCCCGAGCGCGATGTCCACCCGGCGGCGCTGGCCGCCGGAGTAGGTGGCGCACGGGCGGTCGCCGAACTCGGTGAGGTCGAAGGCCTTGAGGGCGTCCGCGGCCGCCTGGACGGCCCGGGTCTTGGCCGCGCCGTACATCCGGGCCTGGAGCACCAGCTCCTCGCGGCCGCTGACGTTGTCGGTGGTGCCGCCGCCCTGGGCGACGTAGCCGATCCGGCGGCGGACCCCGGCGGGGTCGGTGAACAGGTCGGCCCCGGCGATGACGGCCTGTCCGCCGTCCGGGCGGATCAGGGTGGCCAGCATGCGCAGGGTGGTGGTCTTCCCGGCGCCGTTGGGGCCGAGGAAGCCGTAGATCTCGCCGGCGGCGACCGACAGGTCGATGCCGCGGACGGCGTCCACGGTGGGGTCCCCGCCGCCGCGGCGGGAGGTCTTCTTGCGGTAGGACTTGCGCAGTCCCGTGGTCTCGATCAACCGGAACTCCCGTGCGGGGATGGGCTGCCACGGCACCTGGGAAGGCGGGGCTGGGCACCTGCGGAGGGCGGTGCCGCTGCGACACCCTAGGGTGAACCACGCCCAGGAAACAATGGCCTAGACCAATGGACGTGTGCTCTCCCGGTCTGCTAAGGGGGGCCGACGAGAGGCGGGTCCGCGCCGGTCGCGGGCCGGTCCGCAGGGAAGGAGTGCCGGTCGGGCCCGCTCAGCCGAGCGCTTCCAGGCGGTCCGCCGCGGCCGCCGCGCCGCCCCCGGCCAGCAGCTCCCGCCCGACCTGAACCGCCCGCTCCCGGTGCTCCGTTGTGTCGAGTACGGCCCGCAGCGCGTCCGCCAGTCGTTCCGGCGTGACGCGCGCGAACGGCACCCGCGGCCCCGCGCCCGCCGCAGCCACCTGTCCGGCGACGATCGGCTGGTCGTGCCGGATCGGCGCGGTGACCAGCGGCAGGCCGTGCGCCAGCGCCTCGCCCACGGTGTTCATCCCGCCGTGGCAGAGCACCGCGTCCAGCTCGCCGCGCGCCATCAGCTCCAGCACCGGCGCCCGGTCCACCGCCACGGCGCGGGAGGGGAGTTCGGGCAGCAGCTCGCGCGGCCCGGCGAACACCGGCTGCACGTCCTCGCCGTACAGCTCCAGCGCCCGGACGGACCGGGCCAGGAAGTCCGCGCCCAGCTCGCCGGCCAGCGTGCCCATGGTGACCAGCACCCGCCGCCGGCCGGGCAGCAGCCGCTGCCACGGGAAGTCCGGATCGTGCGGCCGGGCCGGGATCACCGGCCCGACCAGCGCGTGCTCCGGCGGCGGGGCGGAGCCGGTCAGTGCCGGTCCGGTGGTCGCCAGCACCAGGCGGGGGGAGAAGCGCGGGTCCAGGTACTCCGCCGCGGGCAGTCCGGCGCGCTCCCACAGCCCGCGCAGCAGCCCGGTCATCCACGCCTCGACCTGCGGCAACGCCCGGTAGGGGCGCCCCAGTTCCATCGCCCCGGGGGCGAAGGACGCCCACGGCAGCGCGTGCCGGTGCGCGACCAGCGCGCCCGCCGGGGTGTGCTGGTCGACCAGCAGCACGTCCGGCCGCCACTCCCGCACGATCGCGTCCAGCGGCTTCAGGGTGAAGCGCGTGTACGGGACGATGAAGCCCTCCCAGAGCGAGCGCAGCGCGGCCAGCCCGTGCCCGCCCTGGGACCGGAACGCCCGGGTGCCGGTGCCGAGCACCTCGGCCCGCGGGCCGAGCAGCGGGCGCAGCACCGACTCGGTGCCGGTCCAGGCCACCTGGTGCCCGCGCGCGGTCAGTTCGGCGGCGATGCCCGCGGCCGGGTTGACGTGCCCGGTCAGGGGTGGCATCACCAGCAGGTACCTGGTCATCGGGTGTCCTCCTCGGGGAGCAGTCGCTGCACGTCGGCGACGGTCAGGGCCTCCAGCGCGGCCAGGTCCAGCCCGGCGCGCAGCGCGGCGAGGTCGGCTCGGGGGCCGAAGCGCTCGCGCAGCCGCTCGGCCAGGTCGGCGAGCTCGTCCTCGTCCAGCAGCAGGTCGCCGTCCAGTCGGGCGTCCGGGGTGACGTGGCGAGCCCAGCCGGGTGGCGCGCCGGCCACCTCGACCAGCAGGGCCACCAGCTCCTGGTTCAACGGGGTTCGGGGGTAGGGCGGTTCAGGGTTGGGCATGAGAGATCTCCCACCTGCTCGACGGCGCGGGGGTGAACGCGGCCGCGCCGGAAGGCGGTTGACGGCTTCCGGGGAGCGGCGGCGACGGAGGAGGGCCCGAGATCACTTGTGCGACCCGGCGGGCGTCGGAATACTAGCCCGCGTGACCGCACTGGAGGCAGTGGCCGTCCACCTCCCCCCACACGCCGTTCCCATCGAGGCTGTGGGCGAGCGCATCGGCCTGACCCCACGTCAACTCCGTCTCTTCCGCCGCTTCCACGGCCTGGACCAGCTACGCCTGGACCCGGCCGGGACGCTGCCCGACCTGCTCGACGCCGCCCTGGACAACCTGCCGGAGCTGCGCGGACGCGAACGCGACATCCGCTTCGTGATCCACGCCCGCAGCATGCCGGTGGCGGTGCCCCACCCGCTCAACCCGCTGCACGACCTGCTCGACGCCCGTGGACTGGCGCACGCCAACGCCTTCACGGTGACCCACCACGCCTGCGCGGTGGGCCTGCTGGCCATCGACCTGGCCGGCCGGCTGCTCGCGTCCGACCCCGACCCGGCGGCGCTCGCCCTGGTGCTGACCGGTGAGAAGACCTTCACCAGGGACGCCCAGGTGGTGCCCGAGACCGGCATCTTCGCCGAGGGCGCGGCCGCCTGCCTGGTCAGCGCCGACGGCGAGCGCCACCGGATGCTCTCCTTCGCGGTGCGCCAGCGCCCGGAGTTCGACGGCCGGCTGGCCGAGGACCCGGACCTGCTCGCCCGCTACCAGCGCGAGTACCCGAACGTGATGGTGGAGGCGATCGAGGCCGCCCTGGACCAGGCCGGTCTGGACCTCTCCGACCTGGCCGCGATCCTGCCGCACAACGTCAACCAGGCCTCCTGGCGGATGATCGCGCGCCGGATCGGCTACCCGGTCGAGAAAGTCGTGCTGGACAACGTGCGGTCGGTCGGGCACAGTTTCGCCTCGGACAGCCTCATAAATCTCCACACCGCCATCACGCGGGGGCTGCTCCGCCGCGGCGACCACTACCTGATCGCCGCCGCGGGTGTAGGAGCGACCTTCTCCGCGATGGCGATGCGGTACTGACGGTCCGCCGATCGCGCCGGCAGCAGCCGCCGGCCGCCAGTGTCGTCAGATCCCCCGCACCACCCCAGAGCCCCCGGGGCGCCTTCAAGCCCCGGAGCACACATCCCACGTACGACGGGACGGGACACCCATGTCAGAAGCCGCGGTCCAGACCACTGACCCCGAACTGCGCGAGCGCATCCTGCACGGCATCGGCGAGCTCCTGCCGCGCGTCCTCAAGCGCGAACTGCCCGAGATCCCGCAGGACGCCTGCCTCTTCGACGACCTCGGGCTCACCTCGGCCGGCACCATCGAGCTGATCCTGGAGCTGGAGGAGACGCTCGACATCCAGGTCGACGTCGAGCAGATCACCGAGGACGACCTGCGGTCGGTCACCAGGCTGGCCGACTACGTCGCCGGGCACGTCATCCCCGAGGACTGACCGGATGGCCCCCGGTCCCACCGGCCTGCGCATCACCCGGGCGCTGGCCCGCCGCTTCGACGGCCGTTCGGAGACCTCGCTCGACCCGGACCTGCGGGTCTTCGTCTCCGACCTGGTCCGCCCCTACGGCCTGCCGCTGCGCGAGGACCTGCTGGGCGAGGGCGTCGGCCACTCCTACGAGGAACTGGCCGCCGGACCGCTGTGCGAGGCGCTCGCCGAGGACGAGCCGGTGGACCTGCTGGTCCTGGCCTTCGACACCCCGGACGTACGGCCCGGCGCGCCGTCCTCGCTGGCGCTCAGCCGGTCCGTACCGGGAAGCCCGCTGGCCTTCGCGGTCTGCGACCAGGGTGGCGCGGCGGCCTTCACCGCCCTGCGGCTGGCCGCCGACCACCAGCGCACCGGCGGCTGCCGCCGGGCCGTGGTGGTGCTCGCCGAACAGACCGCGCTGCACTACGAACCACCCGGGCCGGTGCCGTTGCCGCAGCGGCACGCGGTGGTGGTGCTGGTCTGCGAGGAGGCTTCCGGCGACGGTCTGACCGTCCGGCAGACCCGGGGCGCGACCTCCCCGGCGGAGACCGTCCGGGACGAGGCCGAGGAGCTCGGGCCCGAGGCGGCGCTGCTGCTCGGCCCCGGCTTCGACGCGCGGGAACCGGCGCCGGACCAGCCGTTCACCGGACTCTGGGCGGAACTGGCCGACCACCTGCCGCGGTGGCGGGTGGACGGCCGGCCCGCGCTGCTGGCCGGGTACGACCGGCGGCTCGGCGTGCTCAGCACGCTGACCCTGCCGTGACGGCGGTCGACCTCTGGCTGATCGATACGCGCCAACCAGAAGCAGTGACCGCCGAGTTGCGGCGACTGCTGGACCCTGACGAACGCGCCCGGGCGGCTCGGGCGGACCTCGGGACGCGCGAGCGCTTCACCGTGGTGCGCGGCGCCGTCCGGCAACTGGTCGCCGCCCGGCTCGGCGTGCGCCCGGCCGAGCTGGTCTGGCGGTACGGGCCGCACGGCAAGCCCGAGCCGGCGGAGGGCGGGGGACTGCGGGTCAGCTGGTCGGCCTCGGACGCGTTCGCGGCACTGGCCCTCGCTGAGGGGCGGGCGGTCGGCGTCGACGTCGAGCGGCTCCACGATCCCCGGACGGCCGAGCGGATGGCCGCCCGCTGGTTCCCGTCCGAGGAGGCGCGGTTCGTCGCCGAGCCCGTCGAGCCGGCCGAGCGGGCGGCGCGGTTCACCGCGCTCTGGTGCCGCCGCGAGGCCTGCGTCAAGGCGTACGGCGGGCGGCTCGCGCAGTCCTTCGGCGTGCCCGTGGCCGGTCCGTCGCCGGTGCTGGTGGCCGATCCGGGCGGGCTCGGCACCGGCTCGGCCCGGCTCTGCGACGTCCCTGTCGCCGAGCCGTTCCGGGCTGCCGTCGCCGCTCTCGGGGATTCGCCGATACATGTCAAATCCAATGTGTGGAAACCGAGTTGAGGCTGGAGCCGATCTGCCGCAGTTGGTCTGGACCAGTCCGCGAGGGCGCTGGTAGCGTCCTGATCACACCCCCGCCGAGCCCTCCCGGGCGAGCCGAAAGGCGCGTACGACGTGACCCCGCACGACGCCAGCCCGCACGACGCGACACCGCACGATCCGACGTCACTCGGCGCGACACCGGGCGGCTCGCACCGGACCGCCGGGCGGACCGCCAGGCGGGTCACCGTCCGGTTCGCCGCCGAAGGTGGCGGCTCCGGCCCGCTCACCCGCGGCCAGGACAACATGGTCCGCTGTATCCGGTCGAGCGCCCCCGAGCAGATCAACCGGGATTCCGTCTGGCCGGTGCCCCACGGCACCTCGGTCCCCGCCGGGCTGGCCGCCCTGCGCCTGCTGGTCGAGCGGTACGAGTCGCTGCGGACGTCCTTCCCCGCGGGCCCGGGGGCGGACGGCTTCCCGGACCGCCAGGTGGTGCACCGGGACGGCCGGTTCAGCGTCTCCGTGGTCGAGGCCGGTGGTCGCTCGGAAGCCGAACTCGACGTGTTCGCCGAGGAGTTGGGCCGTCTGGACGTCGCCGTCCCGGTGGCCCTCGACGCGCCGCCGAGAGTCCGGTTCACTCTGGTCGCCGCCGGTGACCAGCTGCTGCGGCTGGTCGCCGTGGTCTGCCACGCGGGGGCCGACGGCGCCGCCACCGCGGTGCTGATCGAGGACTGGCACGCCCTCGCCGCCGGAAAGGAACTGCCGCCGGTCACCGCGCCGACCCCGCTGCGGATCGCCGTCGCGGAGCAGAGCCCGCAGGGCCGGCGCAGGGCCGCCGCCGCGCTGCGGCACTGGGCCCGCATCCTGACCACCGGCCCGCAGACCGTCTTCGCCGACGCGCGGGTCACCGGACCGCCCCGCGACCACGGCGCCCTGCTGGTCCGCTCGCGCGCCGCCGCCGACCACCTCGCCGCGGTCTGCCGGCGCACCGGCGCCAGCCCCTCGGTCGTCCTGCTCGCCGCCTTCGCCGCGCTGGTCGCCCACCGCGCGGGCCGGCGCGAACTGGTGCTCTCGGCGCTCTCCGCCAACCGCCAGCGCGCCGCGCTGACCGACCACGTCGGGACCCTCGCACAGGACGCGCTGATCCTGCTCGACACCGGCGCGGCCGACCTCGACCAGCTGATCGGCCGGGCGAAGTCCGCCTCGCTGAACGCCTATTGGCACAGCACCCTGGACGCCGAGAAGGTCTGGCGGCTGGTCGAGGACGCGGCCCACCTGCGCGGAGCCCGGTTCGGCCGCCAGGTGGTCGTCAACGACCTGAGCCTGACCATCCCGGCCACCGTCGCCGACACCCGGCCGCTCCCGGCCGCCGACCCCGAACTCACCGTGCTGCCCGCCCCGCCACTGCCGGTGCGGCTGATGTTCACCATCCTGCGGATCGCCGGAAGCCTGGACTTCGCCCTGATCGCCTGCCCCCAGGTGCTCGACCCCGAGGAGGCCGAGACCTTCGCCCGGGCGCTGCCGGCCCTGCTCGCCGCCGCGGCCGAGGGCCCGGTGCTGCTCGCCGACCTGCCTGCCGCGCTCGGCCCGCCGGGCGGCGGCCGGGACGGCGAGTGGCTGCTGATCGACGATTCCTGGATCGACCTCGCGGCCGTCCGCGACCTCCTGCACACCGCCCTCGGGGACCACCGGCTGTCCGTGGTGGAAGGGAGACTGGTGGCCGAGGTGGCGGCGTCCGGCCCCGCCTTCGGCCCCGCCGACGCCCATCGCGCGGTGGTCGCCGCCCTGCCCGGCCGTGACACCGCGATGGCACCGCACCACTACGTCGTCCGGCACGCCACCCCGGCGGGGGAGCGGACCGAGTCCGGGAGCGGGCGGGACCCGGCCGTCGTCGCCGCGCTGTCCGCGCTCACCTGAAGGGATGATCACGGCAGCCTGCCGGGCCCTCACCCCCACGGGTCGTCGTGATCGCCCGCCGCCCCCCACCGGAGGTCCTCCCAGGAGCAGGCGGAGGTCGCCCCCGAGGTGAGCCCCCACGGGCTCGGCACCTCCTCCTCGTCGCCGTCCTGCACCGGCAGCCGGTCGACCACCGCGACCAGCGCCGGCGGCAGTTGCGGCGCCAGCCCCCGGTGCACCCGGGAGAGGACATCCCGCCGCACGCTGTCCGGCAGCAGCGGCCGGTCCATCCGCAACGCCCGTGGTCCGGGCGGCCGTTCGGCCGTCGCCAACTGGTCCGACCAGGCCCGCCAGTAGTCGGCGTCGTCGGTCTCGCCGAGCACCAGGTGATGCAGGTGCAGGCAATAGGCGGCCGTTCCGCTGCCCGAGCCGGCCGCGAAGCGCCACCAGAACTCGGCGCCCTCCTCCTTGCCGGTGGCGTACAGCAGCGCGCCGAACACCTCGGCCCCCTCCGGTTCGATCCGCCGCGCGTCCACCAGCAGGTCCAGTCCGCGCGAGGCGTCCGGCGCGCCCAGCACCAGGGCCACCACCAGACCGAGTTCGAAGGCGGCCTGCTGGTGCTCCGAGGGCAGGTGGGCGGGAGCGGCGGTCAGCCGGGCCCGGCGCACGGCGGCGATCCGCTCGGCATGGGGGCGTTCGGGCCGCGGGACGCGGAACACCGTTCGCCCGCCGTCGGCCGGGGTGCCGTCCTGCGGCCCCGCCGTCACAGATCGCCCCCGCCGTCCGGGAGTTCGCCCACCCCGAGTCGAAGGGCCAGCCGGTCCCGGGCGTGCCGGAGGTTGGAGTGCACCGTCGCCACCGGCCGTCCCAGGTACGCCGCGATCACCTTGACGTGCAGGCCGAGCAGGTAGCGCAGGATCACCACATCCCGCTGCCGGTCCGGCAGTTCGAGGATCGCCGCGTACAGCCGCACCTCGTCCGCCTCGCTGTGCAGCAGTCCCTTCGCCACCTGCTTGAACGCCCCGATCACCGCCGCGAAGGTGACCGCCTCCACCTCCACCGGCTCCTCGGCGGCCACCCAGTCCGAGACGTGCCGGTTGGCCAACCGCCAGGCGTACGCGGCCGGTTCCTCGAAGCGCAGCACCTGCGGCCAGCAGCGGGCCAGGTCGGACTTCACCGCCCCGACCACCAGCGCGGCGTCGGACCGGTTGCCTATCCGGGTCAACGCGAGGGCGTGCCAGGCGGGTTCATGGGTCTCGCAGAAGGCGGCATAGGTGAGGTCCAGGCGGAGGCCGAACGCGGATCGGAGGCCGGACTCCGGGCCGGCCGGCCGCTCCGGCCCCGGCACCTCACCGGTGTACGCCACGGCCGTCCCGCCCCGGTGCCCGCGCGCGGGGACACACCTGTCGATCGTCATCGATCCTGCTTTCCGTGGCCGTCGGCTGCGCACCGGGCCACCCGAGGGTCGGGCTGTCTGCGCCCATCCTCATTCCATCAGCCCTGTCACTCCAGGCTGCAATCCGAATACAGATTGTCATCTCATGGGTCTCGAATCCTCGTCGTCACCCGCGGGGCGACCTGTTCACGGTTGGCCCCCGCCCGTCCTGGGCAGCAAGCGATCGATCAGGAGCGGAGCGGAGGGAGAACACGATGGGCCTCTACGACGGGGTGGACCTACGGCTGAACGCGCCGCACTCGGCCCGGATGTACGACTACTTCCTCGGCGGCTTCACCAACTTCGCCGCCGACCGCGAGGCCGCCGGACACGCCCTCGCCGTGGCCCCCTGGCTGCGCACCGGAGCCCGGGTCAACCGGTCCTTCATGCACCGCTCGACCCGGATGCTCGCCGAGGCCGGCTTCGACCAGTTCCTCGACATCGGCACCGGCATCCCCACCTCGCCCAACCTGCACGAGATCGCCCAGGGCATCCGGCCGGGCGCCCGGGTGGTCTACGCCGACAACGACCCGATCGTCCTCTCGCACGCCCAGGCCCTGCTCACCGGCACCCCCGAGGGCCGCACCGCCTACGTCGAGGCCGACGTCACCGACCCGGCCCGGCTGCTCGCCGCCCCCGGCCTGCGCGAGACCATCGACCTCACCCGGCCCGTCGCGCTCTCCCTCAACGCCCTGCTGCACTTCGTCCCCGACGCCCGCGGCGCGTACGAGCTGGTCGAACACCTCAAGTCCGCGCTCGCCCCCGGCAGCGCCCTGGTGATGACCCACGTCACCCCCGAGTTCGCACCCCGCGACATCGCCGACCTGGTCCGCATATACGCCTCCGGCGGTACCGCCGTCCAGCCCCGCACCCGGCCGGAGATCGTCCGCTTCTTCGACGGCTGGACCCTGCTCGACCCGGGCGTCGTCCCCACTCCACAGTGGCGGCCCACGCCCGGCGAGGTCCCCGCCGCCCCCGACCAGGCCTCGGCCTACGCGGCGGTGGCCCTGCGGCCGTGAACCGTCCAACGGATCGCGGCGGCTGACGAACCATCTGCGCACGCACCGCGTCCTGGTGATCAAGAAGCGGCACGCGCCGCGACAGTCGATCAAGGGGGACGCATGGACCCGCAGTCTTCGGAAGTACACCGCCACAGCCGCCACAGCCGCCGTGCCGTCCTCGGCCTGGGCGTGGGCCTCGGAGCGGCGGTCGCCGTCACCGCCGCCACCGGCGGAACGGCCTCCGCGGCGCCGGCGGGCGACGACCCGGCCACCGGGAACGGCCTCCACCGGGCCCTGGCCGCCCTGGAACAGGAGCACTCCGCCCGCCTCGGCGTCTACGGCCGCAACCTGGCCACCGGCCGGACCGTCCGGTACCGGGCGGACGAGCCGTTCCCGATCTGCTCGGTCTTCAAGACCGTCGCCGTCGCCGCCGTCCTGCGGGACCTCGACCGCGACGGCGAGTTCCTCGCCAAGCGGATCCGGTACACCGCCGAGGACGTCACGCGGGCCGGCGGCACCGTCGGTGCCGAGGGCGGGGGCGGTGCGCCGATCACGGGCCGGGAGGTGAACCTGGCGAACGGCATGACCGTCGCCGAACTCTGCGCCGCCACCATCGACTACAGCGACAACGCCGCGGGCAACCTGCTGCTCCGCGAGCTCGGCGGGCCGACCGCCGTCACCCGCTTCGCCCGCTCGATCGGTGACCGCGTCACCCGCCTGGACCGCTGGGAACCCGAGCTCAACACCGCCGAGCCCGACCGCCGCACCGACATCACCACCCCGCACGCCATCGCCCTCACCTACGGCCGGCTCGCACTCGGAGACGCCCTGCCGCCGGCCAAGCGGGACCAGCTCACCGCCTGGCTGCGGGCCAACACCACCAGCACCCACCGGTTCCGCGAGGGCCTCCCGGCGGACTGGGCCCTCGCCGACAAGACCGGCACCGGCCGCCACGGCACCACCAACGACGTCGGCATCGCCTGGACTCCGGCGGGCGCCCCCGTCCTCCTCTCCGTACTGACCACCAAGCCGGCGGACGAGGCGGCCCCGAAGGACGAGCCCCTGGTCGCCCGGACGGCCACGCTGCTCGCGGGCGCGCTCGGCTGACCGAGCCCTCCCGCCGTCCCGTCGGCCCGCATCGCGAGATGCGGGCCGACGGGGTCGTCCCGGTGGTACCCCTCACCCCCTTCGTCCCACCCGTGCGCCCCCGTTCCCCCGGGCACAGACTGGTGGTGGATCGAAGCTGCCCCGCGAGGCTGGGAGAGGAATGCTGCTGGGACTCACCACCGCGTCGGCCGCGACCGTCTGCTTCGGCTTCGGGGCGGTCTTCCAGGCGCGCGGGGCGAGGTCGGCCCCGCGCGCCGACCGGGTGCGGGCCGGCCTGCTGGCCGCGCTGGCGCGGTCCTGGCAGTTCATCCTCGGCACGCTGCTGGACATCGTCGGCTTCGTGCTGAGCATCGTCGCCCTGCGCACCCTCCCGCTCTTCCTCGTCCAGGCCGTCACCAATGCCAGCCTCGCCGTCACCGCCGTGGCCGCCGTCCGACTGCTGGGGGCGCGGCTGCACCGGAGCGACCTCGCGGGCATCCTCGCCGTGGTCGCCGGCCTGACCCTGCTGGCGCTCGGCTCCGGCCCGGAGGGCCGCGACCACGCCGCGCCCGCCTTCCACTGGGCGCTGCTCGCCGCCACCGCCGTCATGCTGCTGGCCACGGTGGCCCTGGTGCGCCGCGAGGGCAACGCGGCCGCGGCCGGCCTGGGGCTGCTGGCCGGCGTCGGCTTCGGCGTGACCAGCCTGGCGGTGCGGGTCCTGGACGCCTCCGGCCCGGTCGCGGTCCTCACCGACCCCGCCGCCTACGCCCTCGCCGTCGGCGGGCTCGGCGGCTACCTCGCCTACGCCCTGGCCCTGCAACGCGGCACGGTGACGGCCGCGACCGCCGCCGGGACGGTGACCGAGACCTTCGGCCCTGCGCTGGTCGGCGTCACGGCGCTCGGGGACGCCGCGCGCCCCGGCTTCGAGTGGTGCGCGTTGACCGGCTTCGTGGTGGCGGTGGGCGGCACCTTCGTGCTCTCCCGCTTCGGTGAGCTGGAGGGCGGGTCCGCCGAGCCGTCCGCCCCGCGCCGGGACGCCGAGACGGAGCCCGCCGGCCCGCCCCGGTAGCCCGGACGGCTCCGCCGTGCGAAGGTGACTTGCCGGACAAAAAGGACGGCTACACGGTCACAGAGCGGCAGGTGCCCGATGGCGGAGGAGCCCCACTCCCGACCCCGGCGGTCGGACCCGAAGGACGGCCCGGACCCCGCGTATCCCACGCATCCCGCAGACTCCGCGGATCCCACGGGCCTCAAGGGCCAGGCCGACCCGACCGGCCGCCCCGTCGCGCTGATCACCGGCGCCTCCTCCGGGATCGGCCACGCCACCGCCACCCGCCTGGCCGACGCCGGCTGGCACACCCTGCTCTCCGGCACCGACCGCGCCAGCCTGGACGACCTCGCCGAACGCACCGGCGGCCGCGCCCTGCCCGAGGACCTGAGCAAGCCGGACGGCCCGGCCCGTCTCGCGGAGGCCGCCCTGGCCGAGACCGGCCGGGTCGACGCCCTGATCGCGAGCGCCGGCCTGGGCTGGCGCGGCCCGTACGAGCGGACGCCCTCCGACACCCTGGACCGGATGATCGAGGTCAACCTCGCCGCGCCGCTGCGCCTGGTCCGCCTGCTGCTGCCCGGCATGCTGGAACGCCGGCACGGCCGGATCGTGCTGATCGGCTCGATGGCCGGCCAGGTCGGCGTGCGCGACGAGTCGGGGTACGCCGCCACCAAGGGCGGGCTGACCATGTTCGCGGAGAGCCTCTGGTACGAGCTGCGCGGCACGGGGGTGGGCGTGCGCCTGGTACTGCCGGGCGCGGTGGACACCCCGTTCTTCGACCGGCGCGGCACGCCGTACCAGCGCGAGCGGCCGCGCCCGGTCCCGGCGGAGCGGGTCGCGGACCTCGTGGTCGCGACCATCACCACCGAGCGCGACCGGCTCTTCGTCCCGCACTGGCTCGGCTTCCCGGCCCGCATCCACGGGGTGGCCCCGGGCGTGTTCCGCCGGATGGCCTCGCGCTTCGGGTGAGCGCCGGTTGAGCACCGCCGCCGCCCGCACCGGGACGCTCGCCGCCGCGGCGCTCGGCGTCGCCGCCGGCGTCGAGTTCCTGCACCTCGCCCCGGCCGCGGTCCGGCTGCCGCCGCTGCGCCGCACCCTGGCCCGCCGCACCGCCGGCCACGGCACCGCTCCCGGCCACGTCGCCCTCACCTTCGACGACGGCCCCGACCCCCGCAGCACCCCGTACGTCCTCGACGCGCTGGACGGACTCGGCGCCCGCGCCACCTTCTTCCTGCTCGGCACCATGCTGGAGCGCGCCCCCGCGCTCGGCCGCGAACTGGTGCTGCGCGGCCACGAGGTGGCCGTCCACGGCTGGTACCACCGGCCGCAGCGGTACCCGGCCCCGCTCCGCGACCTGCGCGAACTGCGCCGCGCCACCGAGGCCGTGACCGAACTCTGCGGAGCCCGCCCGCTCTGGTACCGCCCGCCGTACGGCGTGCTGACCGCGGGCCCGGCCCTGGCCGCCCGCCGGCTCGGCCTGCGCAGCGTGCTGTGGACAGCCTGGGGCCGCGACTGGACGGCGGAGGCCACCGGCGAGTCCGTCTACGCGACCGCCCGCCCCGGCCTCACCGCCGGCGCCACCCTCCTGCTGCACGACTCCGACTGCACCTCCGCCCCCGACTCCTGGCGCGCCACCCTCGCCGCCCTCCCCCTGATCGCCGCCCACTGCCGCACCCACCACCTCACCCTCGGCCCCCTCCGCGACCACCGGGTGCCGCCCGCAGGCGGGAACCGTCGGAGGTGACGGACGCGTCGTCGGGACCGACGGACGCCGGCCGGCCCTCGACCGGGCCGCCGGACGTGCACCCTGGCCCGGCCGCTCCGGCCCGCCTCGGCTATCCCAGCCCGACCCGCCGCAGCGCCGCCCCGAACCCCGACTGCCAGGCCGCCGGCGTGGCGCCGGGGCTCGGCGCCGGCTCGGGGCGGCGGAGTGCGGCCAGGGCGTTGCGGACCACCTCGGCCGGGTGGGCGGTGGCGACGTCGGCGTGGCCGAGTTCCAGTTCGTGCTGGAGGTTGTCGCGCCCGTGCCCCTGCACCACGTCGAGGAGCAGCAGCCGCCGGCCCAGCGCCCGGGCCTCGCTACAGGTGTCGCCCGAGCTGGTGACCACCAGGTCGGCGGCGGCCATCAGGGCGGGGACGCGGTCGGTGTAGCCGAAGGGGTGCAACCGGGGCTCGCGGCGCGCGGCGGCCAGCAGCCGGCGCTCCAGTTCCCGGTTGCGCCCCGCCACGGCGAGCACGTGCGGCCCGGCGGCGGCCAGCGAGGCGGCGGTGCGGGCGAGTGGGCCGAGCCCCCAGGAGCCCGACATCAGCAGCACGCACGCGGCGCCGGCCGGCACGCCGAGCTCGGCGCGCGCCGCGGCCCGCGCCGGCGGCCCGTAGAACGGCTGCCGCAGCGGCGCCGGCACGACGGCGATGTCGGCGTCCGGGCGGTACCGCCGCACCGCGCACGCGGCGACCTCCGAGGTGACCAGGAACAGGTCCGTCCCCTCCTGCACCCAGAGCCGGTGCGGCGTCACGTCGGTGCAGAACACGAAGTGCCGGAACTCCCGCTCCGGAGCCTGCCGCAGCAGCCGGTTGACCGCCGAGGTCGCGGTGGCGAACACCGACACCACCAGCTGCGGCCGCTGCGCCTCGACCAGCCGCCGCAGCGCCGGGACCAGTCGGCTGCGCGCCGCCGCGTCCGCGAGCAGGGCGAGCCGGGTGCCCGGTCGCAGCGCCGAGAAGTGGAAGGCGTCGTACACCCCGGGCAGGTCGAGCAGCCGGCGGAACACCGCCTCCCCGGTCGCGCCCGAGCGCTGCCCGAGCAGGGCCATGGCGTCGACGGTGCGAGTGGTCCAGCCGCGCTCCCGCAGGGTGTCCGCGCAGGCCTGCGCCATCACGTCGTGGCCCTGCCCGAGCGAGCCGGAGACGAGCAGGGCGTGCGGCATCGGGCGGCCCGGTCAGGCGCCGGCGGCCGAGCCGACGGTGGCCCGGTACCAGTCCGCGTAGCGCCGCACGCCGTCCGTGAAGTTGGTCCTCGGCGACCAGCCCAGCAGCCGCTTGGCCTGCGCCGAGGAGATCCGCCGCCCCGCGTAGTCGGCCTTGCGCCCGTCGATGTGCTCGATGGTGACGGGCCCCAGCAGGCCGTCCACGGTGTCGGCGATGTCCCGTACCGAGACGGCCGTCGAGCCCTCCAGGGCGAAGGTCTGGTCCTCGGCGGCGGGGGAGAGGGCCCGGACGTGCGCGTCGGCGAGGTCCTCGACGTAGACGAAGTTGCGGCTCTGCCGGCCGTCCCCGGCGATGGTGATCGGCCGGCCGGCCAGCGCGGCCTGGACGAACCGGGCGACGACCAGCTCGTCCCGCATCCGGGGGCCGTACGGGATGCCGTAGCGCAGGATGGTGAAGTGCTGCCCGTAGAGCTCGCGGTAGCTGTGCACCAGCATCTCGGCGGCGAGCTTGGTGGCCACGTACAGATGGCCGCTGTGCTCCAGCTCGATCGGCACGTGTTCGTCCAACTCCTGCTCCCCGCTGTCGAGTTGCTCGTTGGCGAGGGCGGCGCCGTACACCCAGACGGTGCTCGCCAGCACGGTCCGGCTGAGGCCGCTGCGGCGGGCGGCCTCCAGGACGGCCTCGGTGCCGTCGATGTTGGTCCGCACCGCGCGGACCGGATCGGCGCAGACCTGTTCGACGTCGGCCATGGCCGCCAGGTGGTAGACCACCTCGCTGCCGGCCAGCGCCGTGGTGAGGGCCTTGAGGTCGAGGACGTCGAGCCGCGCGTGCTCGGCGTCCGGGTTGAGGTACTTGTCGGTGGTGTCCACCGCGAGGACGTCGTGGCCGGCCGCGATCAGGTGGTCCACGACGTGTGAGCCGATGAATCCGCAGCCCCCGGTGACGGCTATCCGCACGATCTTGCTCCCTTCGCTCCGGCTATCCGGCCAGTCGCCGGTACACCGCGGAGACGGCGTCGACCACCTGCTCCGTCTCGTCCTCGGTCATGTCGGAGTGCACCGGCAGGCAGACCTGCCGGGCGCAGACGTCCTCGGCCACCGGCAGCGGCCCGCGCCGGTACGGGGCGAGCACCGGCTGGAGGTGCAGCGGCAGGTCGTAGACCTCGCCGGACAGCCGCACGCCGTGCTCCTCGGCCACCGCCCGCTTGAACTCCGCGCGGTCCACCCCGGAGGGCAGCAGCGCCACGTACTTGTAGTAGTTGCCGCGGCAGCCGGGTGGTTCGAGCACCGGGTCGAGGCCGTCCAGCCCGGCCAGCGCCGCGTCGTAGCGGCGGGCGACGGCCCGGCGGGTCTCGATGAACTCCTTCAGCCGGCGCAGGTGCACCGCGCCGATCGCGGCGTGCGGCTCGCTCATCCGCCAGGAGTAGCCGAGCTTCACGTGGTGGTTGGTGGTGAAGGAGCCCTTGCCCTGGTCACGGTGGATCCGGGCCTCGTCGCGAAGCTCCGCAGACTCGGTGAGGATCATCCCGCCCTCGCCGCTGGTGGTGACCTTGGTCGGGTAGAAGGAGAAGGCCCCGGCCAGGCCGAAGGTCCCGGCCGCGCGCCCGTCGAAGCTGCTGCCGTGGGCGTGCGCGGCGTCCTCGACCAGCGGGATGCCGCGCCGGTCGCACAGCGCCCGCAGGGCGTCGACCTGCGGGCCGACCAGTCCGCCGATGTGCACCAGGACGACCGCGGCGGTGTCCGGGGTGAGCGCCGCCTCCAGGGTCTCGGGGGAGAGCGCGAGGGTGGCCGGGTCGACGTCGGCGAAGACCGGACGCCCGCCCGCGTGCACCACCGCTCCGGCGGTCGCGTAGAAGGTGACGGCGGGGACTACCACGTCGCGGCCCCGGACGTCGACGCTGCGCAGGATCACCTCCAGCGCCGCCGTGCCGCTGCTCACCGCGACGGCGTACGAGGCGCCGTGCTCGGCGGCGAAGGCCTGCTCGAAGCGCTCGGTCCACGGACCGAGGGTCAGCGCCCCGGTGGTGAGCATCTCGGTCACCGCTTCGGCGACCGCCGCGCGGTCGCTCTCGTCGAACACGATGCGGGCGGCTGGAACGCCCATGGGCACCTCCGGCGGCGGGCTGCGAAAGCAGCACCGATCGGGTGGGATCCTCCCGAACCGCACGTCGGCGGACGGGTCAGGTCACATCACGCTACTTCGCCCACCGGTCCGCGGCCCGCCGTCGCCGCCCGCACGGGTGACCGGACCTGCTTCCGCCGCAGGTCCGGGCGCTGCTTCCGGTGCAGGGCGTGCGCTCCTCCGGGCGGGGGAGGGGACTACTGCGTCCGCAGTAGGCAAACGGCCTGCGCAGGGACGACGACGGAGCAGGGGTCGGCGCTCAAGGATTGGCCATGCTGCGGCGGACCGCGTCCATCCGGACGTCAGGCCCGCCGTGGCGCGTCCCGTTTCCGAGCACCGCATCCGAAGGAGTCCGCTCTCCCGTGGCCACGTTCCTCTACCGTCTGGGCCGATGGACCTTCGTCCGGCGCCGGCTGGTGACCTTCCTCTGGGTCACCGTGCTGGCCGCCGTCGGGGTCCTGGCGGCCAAGGCGCCCGCCGCACCCGACGACGGCTTCGCGATGCCCGGCACGGAAGCGCAGAAGGCCTTCGACCTGATGAACGAGCGCTTCCCCGGCGGCCACGCCGACGGGGCCTCGGCGCGCCTGGTGTTCGTCGCCCCCTCCGGCCAGAAGATCACCGCCGCGCCCAACCAGCAGGCGGTCGAGCGGACCGTCGACGAGCTCGCCGGCTCCGAGCAGGTCACCGCCGCGGTGAACCCGTTCAGGACGCAGGGGGCCGTCTCCGCGGACGGCACCACCGCGTACGCGACGGTCAGCTACTCCGCCAAGGCGGGCGAGGTCTCCGAGGGCGCCACCGACGCCCTGGAGCAGGCCGCCCAGCACGGCCGGGACGCCGGGCTCAAGGTCGAGATCGGCGGTACCGCGCTGATGGCCAAGCCCGAGGCGGGCGGCAGCAGCGAGGCGATCGGCATGGCGCTGTCCGCCGTCGTGCTGGTGATCACCTTCGGCTCGCTGCTCGCGGCCGGCCTGCCGCTGCTCACCGCGGTCGTCGGAGTCGGCCTCGGCATGGCGCTGATCACCGCGCTGGGCAGCACGCTGGGGCTCTCCGCCACCACCGGCACGCTCGCCATGATGCTCGGCCTCGCGGTCGGCATCGACTACGCGGTGTTCATCGTCTCCCGCTACCGCGCCGAGCTCGCCGAGGGCCGCGCACCCCAGGAGGCGGCGGGCCGGGCCGTCGGCACCGCCGGGTCCGCAGTGGTCTTCGCCGGCCTCACCGTGGTGATCGCGCTCGTCGGCCTCTCCGTGGTCGGCATCCCGATCCTGGCCAAGATGGGCATGGCCGCCGCCGGCACCGTCGTGATCGCCGTGCTGGTCGCCCTCACCCTGGTGCCCGCGCTGCTCGGCTTCCTCGGCCGCAAGGTGCTTCCGCGCAAGGCCCGCAAGGCCCGCGGCGCGGCGGCCCCGGCCGTGAAGGAGAACGGCGGCGCCCGCTGGGCCCGCTTCGTCCTGCGCCGCCCGCTCGCGGTGCTGCTCGGCGGCGTGATCGGCCTCGGCGTGCTCGCCGCGCCTGCGCTGGACCTGCGGCTCGGCCTGCCGGGCGACGAGTCGAAGCCCACCTCGACCACCCAGCGCCGCGCCTACGACCTGCTCTCCGAGGGCTTCGGCCCCGGCTTCAACGGCCCGCTGACGGTCATGGTGGACGCCAAGGGCGTCGCCGACCCGAAGGCCGCCGCGGGCGAGGTCGCCAAGAAGGTCTCCGGTCTGCCCGGGGTCGTCGCGGTGACGCCGCCGATGTTCAACCAGGCGGGCGACACCGCCCTGCTCAACGCCGTCCCGGCGACCGGCCCGACCGAGGCCGAGACCAAGGACATCGTGCACGCCATCCGTGCCGACGCGGCCGGCCTGAAGTCGGCCACCGGGGCGACGGTCCTGGTCAGCGGCACCACGGCGATGAACATCGACGTCTCGCAGAAGATGTCCGACGCGCTGCTGCCCTACCTCGCCGTCGTCGTCGGCCTCGCCGTCCTCCTGCTGATGGTGGTCTTCCGCTCCGTCCTCGTCCCGCTGAAGGCGGCCCTCGGCTTCCTGCTCTCGGTCGTCGCCGCGCTCGGCGCCGTGGTCGCGGTCTTCCAGTGGGGCTGGCTGGCCGACCTGATCGGCGTGGAGCAGACCGGCCCGGTGATGAGCATGATGCCGATCTTCATGATCGGTGTGGTCTTCGGCCTCGCCATGGACTACGAGGTGTTCCTGGTCACCCGCATCCGCGAGGGCTACGTCCACGGCGAGCAGCCCGGCGAGGCGATCGTCACCGGCTTCCGGCACAACGCCCGGGTGGTCACCGCCGCCGCGTTCATCATGATCGCCGTCTTCGCGGGCTTCATCGGGATGAGCGAGCCGATGATCAAGATGATGGGCCTGGGCCTCGCCGCGGCCGTCGCCTTCGACGCCTTCCTCGTCCGGATGACCATCGTCCCGGCCGTCCTCGCCCTGCTCGGCCGCCGCGCCTGGTGGCTGCCGCGCTGGCTCGACCGTCTGATACCGGACGTGGACGTCGAGGGCAGCAAGCTGGCGACCACCGCGTCCGAGCCGGCCCCGGCCCGGGAGCCGGTCTCCGTCTAGACCGCCACCGCTCGGCCCGCCCCGGCCCCGGCACCGCCGGGGGCCGGGGCCGGGGGCCGGACTCCACCCGGGGCCTGCCCCGGTTCCGCTGGCTCAGGCCCGCACCCTTCGGCTCGGACACCGGTTCGGGCCCCAACCGTTACCGTTGCTGTCGGGGGCCACCGCCCGTACGGAGGCCCCCCGACGCGGCCCGCCACGGCTCCACCGGGGCCCGCGCGGCACGAACTGGAGCTGCCCGGCGACGGGCGCGTCCAGCGTCCCCCCGACCGGAGAGCACGACCATGAGCGACACCTGGCAGCGCCTGCGCCGCGACCACCCCCGGCTGCTCGACGCGGCCGGAGGAGTGGCCCTGATCACGGTCACCGCCCTCGGCGCCACCACCGACCAGGCTGCCGGCAAGTTCGTCAAGGCCGACCCGACGACCTGCGCCCTCGCGCTCGTCGCGGCCCTCTCCGTCTTCTTCCACCGCCGCTGGCCGCGCGCGGTGGTCGCCGTCACGCTGCTCTGCACCATGCTGCTCGCCTGGAGCAGTCCCCGGCTCACCCCGATGCTGGCCACCCCGCTGCTGCTCTCGCTCTACTTCCTCGCCACCCGCACCGACCGGGCCACCGCCTTCCGCGCCTCGGTCCTCACCGCCGTGCTGCTCACCGGGATCGCCCTGCTGTTCGGCCCCAGCGGCCCGGTCGGCGAACGGATCGGCGTCCTGGCCTGGGCCCTGCTGCCCGGGGCCCTCGGCGACTCCATCCGCAACCGCCGCGCCCACCTCGCGGCCATCGAGGAGCGCGCCGAACGCGCCGAGCGCACCCGTGAGGAGGAGGCCCGCCGCAGGGTCGCCGACGAGCGCATCAGGATCGCCCGCGACCTGCACGACGTCGTGGCCCACCACATCACCCTCGCCAACGCCCAGGCCGGCATCGCCGTCCACCTCATGGACAGCCACCCCGTCCAGGCCCGCGAGGTGCTCAGCCACATCACCGACGCCACCGGCTCGGCCCTCCAGGAGCTGCGCGCCACCGTCGGCCTGCTGCGCCGCGCCGAGGAGCCCGCCCCGCTCGAACCCGCCCCCGGCCTCGACCGGCTGCCCGAGCTGATCAACACCTTCGAGCGGGCCGGCCTGCCGGTCCGGCTCACCGTGGACGGCGAGGCCCGCCCGCTGTCGCCCGGGGTGGACCTCACCGCCTTCCGGATCGTCCAGGAGTCGCTGACCAACGTGGCCAAACACGCCCACGGTGCCGACGCCGAGATCACCCTCGCCTACAGCGGCAGCCGGGTCGCGGTCAGCGTCGCCAACGGCCGCCCGACCGCGACCGGCCGCCCCCGCGCGGTGCCCCTGCCCCAGGACCCGCCGAGCGAGGGCGGCTTCGGCCTGATCGGCATGCGCGAGCGGGCCGGCGCGGTCGGCGGCCGGCTCAGCGCCGACCGGCGGCCCGACGGCGGCTTCCTGGTCACCGCCGAACTGCCGCTGCGCACCGGTGCCCGCGACGACGGCCCCGAGGCCGCCGGAGCCTTCACCGCCGCAGACGTCGCCCGCGCCGCCCGGGCCGCCCGCGCCGTGCGCACCGCCCGTACCGATCACCCGACACCAGCCCAGGGACAGGCCGGCGCCGCCCGACCGGACGGCGCCGTTCGAGAGGACAGGGACCACGCATGACCATCCGGGTACTGCTCGCCGACGACCAGGCCCTGCTGCGCGGTGCCTTCCGCCTGCTGATCGAGGCGGAGGAGGACATGGAGGTGGTCGGCGAGGCCGCCGACGGCCGGGAGGCCGTCGCGCTCGCCCGGGCCACCAAGCCCGACATCGTGCTGATGGACATCCGGATGCCCGGCGTCGACGGCCTCGGCGCCACCGCCGAGATCTGCGGCGACGAGGAGCTGTCCGGCACCCGGGTGCTCATCCTCACCACCTTCGAGATCGACGAGTACGTGGCCCAGGCGCTCCGGGCGGGCGCCGGAGGGTTCCTCGGCAAGGGCGCCGACCCGAAGGAACTGCTCGCCGCCGTCCGCACCGTCGCGGCCGGCGAGGCGCTGCTCTCGCCCGCCGCCACCCGGGCCGTGATCGACCAGTTCCTGGCCCAGCCCGAGCCGGCCTCCGCCGCCCCGACGAGCGGGCGGCTGTCCGTCCTCACCGCCCGTGAGCGCGAGGTGATGTCGATGGCCGCCACCGGACTCACCAACGAGGAGATCGCCGAGCGGATGTTCGTCAGCCCCTTCACCGTCCGCACCCACGTCCACCGGGCGATGTCCAAGCTCGACGCCCGCGACCGCGCCCAACTCGTCGCCATCGCCTACCAGACCGGCCTGGTCCCGCCCGGCCGCCCGGCCTGAGCACGCCGCGATGCGGGCGCGACCGGGGTCGGCTCTGGTGGCCGACTCGCCGTACGAGGAGTTTCCCGTGCGAGGAGCTTGCCGTGCGACGGGGCCGTCAGGGCTTGCGGGCCACCGCGCCGTACATGCTGACGCGGTCGGCGCCGGGGCCCGGGGCGGTGTCGGGGCGCCAGAGGGGGACGGTGGTGACGCCGGGGTCGAGGAGGTCGAGGCCGTCGAAGAAGGTCCGGACCTCCTCGCGGGAGCGGCCGACCAGGGGCGCGGTGGCCTTGTCGTAGACGCCGGTGACCCGGTCGCGGATCTCGGCCGGGATGAAGTCGGCGGTGCCGTGGGAGAGGACCAGGTGGCTGCCGGACGGCAGGGTGTCCAGGAGGGTGGCGAGGGCCTGGTGGGGCTTGTCCTCGTCCCGCAGGAAGTGGAGGACGGCGGCGAGGACGAGTCCGACCGGGCGGGAGAAGTCGAGCAGCCCCACCTCCTGGACGGCGTCCAGCAGGGCGGCGGGCTCCCGCAGGTCGGCCTGGATGACGGTGGTGCGGCCGGGGCCGGAGCCGGCCATCAGGGCGCGGGCGTGGCTGAGCACGATCGGGTCGTTGTCCACGTAGACCACCCGCGCGCCCGGCCGGGCCGTCTGGGCGATCTCATGGGTGTTGCCGACGGTCGGGATGCCGGTGCCGATGTCGAGGAACTGGTCGATGCCGAGGTCGGCGACGCACCGCACCGCGCGGGTGAGGAAGCCGCGGTTGGCACGGGCGGTGGAGCGGAACTCCGGGTTGGCGGCGAGCGCCTTCTCGGCGGCGGCGCGGTCGGCGGGGAAGTTGTCCTTCCCGCCCAGGTAGTAGTCGTACATCCGGGCCGGGTGCGGCACGTCGGGCCGCAGGTCGGCCGCGATGGCGGCCTCGCCGGACTCCCACATGTTCTCGTATCCCACGGCTGCCGCCTCCTCCGCACGGAAATCACCGGTGATCCACTCGCATCCTTGCCGGCGGACAGCCTAGAGCCCAGGTCACGGCCCTGGTGCCGGTTGGTCGGGTCACCCCTGTATGTCCCTGTTCGTCGGGCGGGGGAGGGCGGCGGCTCGCCGCGCGCCGCCGCCGCTCCCGGCGCACGATGGGAGTTCGGGCAGTGGAACAGCCGGGGACGGGAGGTCGGGTCCGTGGTCATCGCAATGGCAGACATCCGCGAGTGGCGCGGCCACGCCGTGGTCGACGAGAAGGGCCACCGCATCGGTTCGCTGGAGTCGGTCTACGTGGAGACGGCCAGTGACGAGCCGTTCTTCGTCACCGTCACGGTCGGTTTCGCCGGTCGGCGCCGCCTGGTGTTCGTGCCGCTGGACGGGGCCGTGGCCGGACCGGACTACCTCCGGGTGGCGTACCCGCGCAACCAGGTCAAGCAGGCCCCGGCGATCGGCACCGACGACGTGCTGCCCGCCGAGGACGAGCCCGCCGTGTTCGCGCACTACGAGCTCCCGTACGAGACCGGCGCCGGCGGCGAGCGCCGCCTGGCCCGCCGCTGAACCGTGCCGCCCCGCCGCCGCCCGAACCGGGGTGACCGCACCGGAGCGACCGGGCCGGAGTGACAGGACCGGACGCGACTTCCGCCATCCGGGAATGAATACCCCGCCGGGTACACTTGTCCATCGACAGTCGATGGGAAAGGCGGCCCGACATGCAGGTGGACGAGGAGGCGGTCGGCGCGGTCCTGAACCGGCTGCGTCGCGCGCAGGGCCAGTTGGCCGGAGTGATCGCGATGATCGAGGCGGGCCGGGACTGCAAGGACGTGGTCACCCAGCTCGCCGCCGTCTCGCGGGCCCTCGACCGGGCGGGGTTCAAGATCGTCGCGAGCGGCATGCGCCAGTGCATGGCCGCCGCCGACGGGGACGCGCCGCCGATGAGCGAGGCCGAGCTGGAGAAGCTGTTCCTCGCCCTGGCCTGACCGCCGGCACGAGCCCGGGACCACACCCGTCCGGAGGGCCGCGACGCCTCACCCGTCGCGGCCCTCTTCGGCTGCCCGCGGTAGTTCCCGCGCCGCCCTCCGAGCTGACAACGGCGCCGGCCGGGCCGGGGGCGCCGATCCGGTGACCCCCGGCCGTGGCTCGGCCGCCCCGTCGCAGCCCGCCGCTACCGTCGGGCGCATGCAGAAAATCACCACCTTCCTCTGGTTCGACGACCAGGCCGAAGAGGCCGCCACCTTCTACACCTCGCTGTTCCCCGACTCCCGGATCACCGGCATCACCCGCTACGGCGAGGCCGGCCCCGGCCCGGCCGGCTCGGTGATGACCGTCGGGTTCGAGCTCGCCGGCCGCGAGTACACGGCCCTGAACGGCGGCCCGGAGTTCCACTTCACGGAGGCGATCTCGCTCCAGGTGGAGTGCGAGGACCAGCGGGAGGTCGACGAGCTCTGGGCCGGACTCACCGCCGACGGCGGCCAGGAGGGCCCGTGCGGCTGGCTCAAGGACCGCTACGGCCTCTCCTGGCAGATCACCCCGCGGGTGCTGCTCGAGCTGATCGCCGACGAGGACCGGGCCAAGGCGGGCCGGGTGATGGCGGCCATGCTGCGGATGCGGAAGATCGAGATCCAGCCGCTGCTCGACGTGGCCGAGGGCTGAGGCCGTGGCCGCCCTCAGCCATCGCGGCGTCACCTACCTGCGGGCCACCCCCGAACGGGTCTGGCACGCGCTGACCAACGCCGACGAGTCCGGCGTCTACTGGGGCCACCGCAACGTCTCCACCTGGCTGCCCGGCGCGCCCTGGGAGCACCAGCGGACCGACGACTCCGGCGTCGCCGACGTCATCGGCACCGTCGAGGCGGTCGACCGTCCGCACCGGCTGGTCACCACCTGGGCCGGGCCGCAGGAGCAGCGCGCCGGCTGGCCCTCCCGGGTCACCTTCGAGCTCCAGGGCTGGCAGGACCTCACCCGGCTCACCGTGACCCACGAGAACCTCGCCGACGAGGCCGAGCGGGCGGACGCCGAACAGGGCTGGTCGGCGGTGCTCGCCAACCTCAAGACCTACCTGGAGACCGGCCACCCGCTGCCCCAGCAGCCCTGGCTGATGCCCTGACCGACGCCGGCCCGCGAAGCGGCGAACGGCGCCCGGCCCACGCCGCCCCGGGAAACGGTGAACGGCGCCCGGCCTACGCCGCCGAGCGCTCCGCCGGGACGGACGTGCGGCGGCCGCGGGCCCGCTCGCCGCGCGCCAGGCGGCGCAGCCAGGCGTAGCGGGAGAACCGCTCCCGGTTCGCCACCGAGGCCCGGTCCAGCTCCTCCATCAGCCGCCGGCTGCGGTGCTCCAGGTCCAGCTCGTCCAGGATGCGGTCCACCTCGGCCAGCATCGAACCGTGCAGCTGCCAGGCCTCCGGGTGCTCCTGGACCTTGCGCAGCAGCATCTGGGCGACGTTCTCCCGGCAGGCCCAGGCCGCCGTCAGCTCGGCGGCCAGCCGGTCCTCCGCCTCCTCGGCGTTCCGGCTCACCTGGGTGGTCACCAGCACCGCGAAGCTCACCATCGCGTCGCCGACGTGTGCCAGCAGCTCCTCCAGCGCCACCGCGTCGTCCGGCGGGAAGAGCCGCTCGTCGGGTCCGCGCTTCTTGGCCAGGTCGGTCAGCGAGCGGGCCAGCACCCGGATCACCACCACACAGATCTCCAGGGTGTCCAGCCCGGTGCGCAGCACCAGCCGGGACAGCAGCCCCTCGCTGATCCGCGGGTTGAACCGCAGGCTGTCCTCGGCCTGGCGCAGCGCCGCGTCCACGTCCGCGATCGCCTGGTCCAGCCGGCGGGCCTCGTGCAGCCGCTCGGCGGCCCGGGCCACCGGGGTGGGACGGCCCAGCTCCTCGGAGATGTCGAGCAGCAGTTGGCGGGCCCGCCGGGCGAGGTCCTCGATCGACTCCCCAGCGGTGTCCACCCAGACCGGCGGCGCGAACAGCAGGTTGAACAGCAGGCCGACGGCGGCGCCGATGAGCGTCTCCAGCACCCGGTCCCAGGCCTGCGAGGCCAGCTTGGTCACGCCCAGGATCAGCATCGCGCTGATCGCGACCTCCTGGACGAACTCCTCGACCCGGACGAACCGGCCGACGACCAGCGAGGCCAGGATGATCAGTCCGAGGCTCCACCAGGAGAGCCCGACCACGGCGCTGAACCCGATGGCGATCAGCACCCCGACCACCACCGAGTTGACCCGGCGGACGCTGGTCTTGAGCGTCGAGTAGACGGTGACCTGGACGACCAGCAGCGCGGTCAGCGGCGCCGTCAGCGGGGCGGGCTCGCTGCTCAGCCCCGTCGCCACGGCATAGGCGATGGTGGCCGCGACGGTGGCCCGGATCGTCTGGACCACGAAGGGTTCTCGGGCGCTGCGGCGGACCAGGTCCGCGAGTCTCTCCGGGAGAAGGGCCATGTCGCCCTTCTTTCCCCGTGACCGCCGTTCACACCGCCTCCGGGGCCGTCCGGCACCCGTACGCCAGCATCGGGCCGTCGTCAGCCCTCGCGGTTGAAGCGCAGCTTCCAGGGCGCCAGCGCGGACTCGACCTGCACGCCCATGCTCATCTTGGAGGCGCCCTCGATCCGCTCCTCGAAGCGGATCGGCACCTCGCGGATCGTCATGCCCTGCCTGATGACCCGGTAGTTCATCTCGACCTGGAAGGAGTAGCCGTTGCTCCGCACGCTCGGCAGGTCGATGGAGCGCAGGGTGCCGGCCCGCCAGGCCTTGAAACCGGCGGTGGCGTCCTTCACCCCGAGGCTGAGGATCGCGTTGACGTAGAAGTTCGCCCAGGCGGAGAGCGCCTTGCGGTGCCAGGGCCACTCCTCGGCGGTCGAACCGCCGTCGACGTAGCGGGAGCCCAGCACCACGGCGGTGTCGTCGGCGAGCAGCGTCTCGACCATCGCGGGTATCGCCGAGGCCGGGTGGGAGAGGTCGGCGTCCATCTGCACCACGACGTCGGCACCCTCGTCCAGGGCCTTCGCCATACCGGCCAGGTACGCCCGGCCGAGGCCGTCCTTCTCGGTGCGGTGCAGCACGCCCACGGTGCCGCCGGAGTCCGCGGCGAGCTTGTCGGCGACCTCGCCGGTGCCGTCGGGGGAGCTGTCGTCGACCACCAGCAGGTGCAGGTTGGGCACCGGGAGCTCCGCGAGCATGCCCGCGAGGACCGGGAGGTTCTCCCGCTCGTTGTACGTGGGGACGACCACAACGACCTTGGGGGAGGCCTCGACCATGTTCTGTTTCCCTCGTGCCTGCTCCGGATGGGACTGTGCGAGTGTATCGGGGGCGCCGGCCGGCTCCTGCCCCGGCCGGGGGCGGGGCCGTCGTGACGACGGAGCGGCTCTCGGGCGTCGCCCCGGCGGAGGCCTTCACCCCGCCGGCGTCGCCCCGGTGAAGGCCTCCGCCGGGGCCGCTACGCCGTGCCGTAGACGGCGGCGAGGTTGTCCTGCGCCGGGCGGGTGCGGCCGGCCGGGCCGGCGGCGAAGGCGCGCAGGACGTTCTCGGTGACCTGGCGGACCAGGTCCCCGGCGTGCGAGTCGATGCCGTGGTCGGCCCTGCCGCCGCCGGGGCCGCGAGCCTCCAGCGCCTCGACCCAGCGCATCGTCCCGGTGGCGAACACCCCGGCACCGCTCGGCACCGTGTGGTAGGCGGTGTCGGAGTGGGAGCGGCGGCCGTCGCAGACCACCGGGGAGTGGGCGATCACCTCGATCGGGCGCGGGGTCGGGAAGCCGGTGTCCACCCGGTCGTACTCGACCCCGACCAGGTGCGGGAAGGAAGCCCCCGCAGCGACACCCGTCCCCTCGAAGGCCCAGTGCCCGGGGGAGGTGACCACGTACGGGGCGTCCACCGGGTAGCCGTCGTAGATGACGCCGAGCATCGAGCTCTCCGGGTCGGCACCCGGGCCGACCCGGAAGTCGGTGGTCGCCGGGGCGCCCGCCCGGAGGCCCGGGTCCTGCGCCCAGGCGTCCTTGTAGCAGACCACCGTGCGGTCCGGCCCGAGCTCGGTCGGCTCGAACCGCACCCGGCGGTAGCAGCAGTTGGCGCCCAGGATCGCCAGGTTGGTACCGAAGTCCCGGGCCGCGACCACGTTGGCCCGCTGCTCGGGCGACCAGTACTCGTCGTGGCCCAGGGACAGGACGGCGCTCGCCCCGGCCAGCAGGCCGGGCTCGCGGGCCACGTCGATCCCGGTGGTGTAGGCGAGCGGCAGGCCGAGCCGCTCGGCGAGGGCGATCAGCGGTGCCTCGTAGACCAGGAACAGCCCGGCGCCGTGGTCGTAGTCGTACGGCCGGTCGAAGACGACCCGCAGCGAGCGGGTGGCCAGGCCGCCGGTCGGGCCGTTGTAGAGGCTGTGGCCGCCCCACTCGTTGTAGGCCTGCCAGGTCGCGGGGGCGCTCATGATCACCGTCCGGCCGGCGGTGCTCGCGGAGCGGACGGTGAGCGGGACGTAGCGTCGTCCGGAGCCGTCCTCGGCGTCCAGCCGCAGCAGGTAGGCGCCCTCGGGCCAGCCGGCGGTGTCCACCGCGAGCGTGCGCTGCCAGCCGGTCAGCACGGTGCGGGTCGCCGGGTCGACGTGCGGCGCGGGCTGTCTGCCGCCGGGTACGTGCTCGCGGCGCCACACCAGCCGGGCGCGGGCGCCGTCGTACCAGCCCATCCGGTAGGCGGAGACGGTGAAGGCGGCTGCGGGGGTGGAGACGTGCAGGCCGAAGGGCTCACCGGGCAGCACGCTGACCCGGTCGGCGAAGCCCTCGATGGCGTCGTCGGGGCCGGGGTCGGTGATCTCCCAGTCGGGGTTGCCGGGGAGGGAGCGCTCGCTCTTCGGGCCGGTGCGCCCGTCGGTGGCCGGGCCGGTGGTGGCTGGTTCGGCCGTGGCTGGTTCGGCGGTGGGTGGTTCGGCGGACGCCGAGGCGGCGGCGGACGGGGACGGGGCGGGGGCCTGGTTCGGGCGGCGGGGGCCGCAGGAGGTGACGGCGGCCGCCATCAGGCCCAGGCCCAGGATCCTCCGCCGGCTCGGCTCCACCACCGCGACCTCCCTGTCTCCGTGTCCGTGCCGGGTCGGCCGGGTCGGCGCCGTGCCGACGCCCGTGGGTGCGCCGACCCGGTGCGTCAATGGCGCGGACATCCTCGCGTGTTCCGCGAGGTCCCGGCAGACCGCCGCGCCGCGCCGGACGGGGCTGCGGACCCGTCACCGGTGGGAACGAGCAGGTGAGGAGGCGGCCCGCCACCAGGGCAGGGCCGTACGGGCGCACCCGGGTGTGTCGGTGCGCGCGGTTGACCGGCCCCGGTGAGCCGGTCCCCTAGCCTGACCAGGCCCGCCGTCCGGCGGCCACAGGGGATCCGGGGCCGTGCGCCCGGCCGAGTCGACAGGGGTGCACGTGGTGTCGTCGGGGTCGGCCGAACCGGGGGCGGGGCCGGTCACGCGGCGCGAGCGGTTCCGGGCCTGGATGCTGGAAGGCCTCGCGGACATGGCCAAACAGCACCCCGGCCCGCACGCCCAGCTGCCGCAGGTGAAGGGCCGGCGCTGGTGGCGGGTGATGTGCCTGACCGGTCTGGACTACTTCTCCACCCTCGGCTACCAGCCCGGCATCGCCGCGCTCGCGGCCGGCCTGGTCTCGCCGCTGGCGACCATCGTGCTGGTGGTCGTCACCCTGCTCGGCGCCCTGCCCGTCTACCGGAGGGTCGCCCAGGAGAGCCCGCACGGCGAGGGCTCGATCGCGATGCTGGAACGGCTGCTGTCGTTCTGGCAGGGCAAGCTCTTCGTGCTCACCCTGCTGGGCTTCGCGGCCACCGACTTCATGATCACCATCACCCTGTCCGCCGCCGACGCCGGCGCCCACCTGGTGGAGAACCCGCACCTGCACAGCGCCCTGACCGGCAAGCAGGTCATGTTGACGCTGGTCATGATCGCGCTGCTCGGCGCGGTCTTCCTCAAGGGCTTCAGCGAGGCGATCGGCTTGGCCGTGGTGCTGGTCGGGGTCTACCTCTCGCTGAACGTCGTGGTGGTGGCCGACGGGCTGTGGCACGTGCTCCGGGCCCCGCACGTGTTCAGCGACTGGACGGACGCGCTGACCGTGGAGCACGGCAACGCGATCGCGATGATCGGCGTCGCGCTGATCGTCTTCCCGAAGCTGGCGCTCGGCCTGTCCGGCTTCGAGACCGGCGTGGCCGTGATGCCGCACATCGAGGGCGACCCGGACGACACCGAGGAGAAGCCCACCGGCCGCATCCGCGGCGCCCGCAAGCTGCTGACCACCGCTGCCGTGATCATGAGCGTGTTCCTGATCGCCACCAGCTTCATCACGACCCTGCTCATCCCGGCGGACCAGTTCAAGACCGGCGGCCAGGCCAACGGCCGGGCGCTCGCCTACCTCGCCCACGAGTACCTGGGCAGCACCTTCGGCAGCGTCTACGACCTCTCCACGATCGCCATCCTCTGGTTCGCCGGAGCCTCCGCGATGGCAGGGCTGCTCAACCTGATGCCGCGCTACCTGCCCCGCTACGGGATGGCCCCGCACTGGGCCCGCGCGGTGCGGCCGACCGTCATCGTGCTCACCCTGATCGCCTTCCTGGTGACCTGGATCTTCGACGCCAACGTGGACGCCCAGGGCGGCGCCTACGCGACCGGCGTACTGGTGCTGATCAGCTCCGCCGCCATCGCCGTCACCATCGCCGCCCACAAGGCCGGGCAGCACCGCTGGCGGGTCGGCTTCGCGGTGATCGCCGCGGTGTTCCTCTACACCACGGCGGTGAACATCGCCGAGCGGCCGGACGGCGTCAAGATCGGTGCCTGCTTCATCGCCGGGATCATGCTGGTGTCCTTCCTCTCCCGGCTCAAGCGGGCCTTCGAACTGCGCGTCACCGACGTGGTGCTCGACGACGTCGCGGAGCGGTTCGTCCGGGACTACACCCACCGCCCGCTGCGGCTGATCGCCAACGAGCCGAACAGCCGGGACCTCGCCGAGTACCGCGACAAGATGCACCAGATCCGGCGGGACAACGACATCCCGGTCGAGGACGACCTGGTCTTCGTCGAGGTCACCGTGCTCGACCCGTCCGACTTCGAGGCCGAACTGACCGTGCGCGGCGAGGTGCTGCACGACCGCTACCGGGTGCTGTCGCTGGAGAGCTCCAGCGTGCCCAACGCCCTGGCCGCCCTGCTGCTCCAGGTCCGCGACCTCACCGGGCAGCAGCCGCACATCTACTTCGAGTGGACCGAGGGCAATCCCTTCGCCCAGTTCCTGCGGTTCTTCCTGTTCGGGCAGGGCGAGATCGCCCCGGTCACCCGTGAGGTGCTGCGCGAGGCCGAGCCGGACCGCTCGCGCCGCCCGGCCGTCCACGTCGGTTGACCGGCCCGGCCGGTGGCGACGGAGCGGTTCCCGGCCGGTGGCGACGGTGTGGTCCCTCCGGCCGGGGAGGCGACGGAGTGGTCCCCGGGCCCGTCAGCGGCTCCGGTGGGACCTGCTCCACGCGGGCGAGACGAAAGCCACCAGGGCGACGGCGAAGGCGACCTGCAGGATGTGGCGGATCCAGTCGATGCCCGAGGTGTGGCGGACGCCGATCCAGCCGGCGACGGCGTTGCCGAGCCAGGCTCCGGCTGCGCCGAGCAGCATGGTCAGCCACCAGGGGATCGACTGCGGTCCGCGCAGGATCAGCTTGGCGATCACGCCGAGCACGAAACCGATGAGCAGAATCCACAGGAGCTGGAACATCGCAGTCCACCTTTCGGGCGCTCCCGGGCCGACGGCCCGGTGCGCCGAATCGCCGATGACGCGGTTCGTCCCATGATCACCCGGATCGGGCGAACGGGCATGTCGACAGGAGACCACGCAGCTCAGCGGCGTGTCGGCGGGCGGAGCACGGAGGGGAGGGGCGAGAACGCGCCGCAGGTCGGGCCGGAAAGAAGCTGTCCGTCCTCGCCGCCGCACGGATAGGAATGGGCGGGACGCGGACGAGCCGCGTCGCGAGAGGAGCCGATCCCTGTGATACGCCTTCGTTCCGTCGCGCTGACCCTGGGCTGTACCGCTGCCGCGTTGACCCTGACCATGGGGACGGCCCAGGCCGCGCCCGGCGACACCAGCACCATCTGCTCCTCCTCGCTGACGCCGAGCGGCTTCGTCGACGTCCAGTGGTGGAACAGCGCCGGCTGCGGCTCCGGGTTCAACCCGAACACCAAGAAGATCATGCAGCTCACCGGCTACCCGGTCGGCACCGTGGTCAACGCCTGCGGCTCCACTTGGCCGCCGGACGGCTGGACGATCGTGAGCAGCTTCTACAGCTCCAGCTGCCGGTACTCCGCGGTGCCGAGCCTCGAGAAGAACTCCTGGCAGCTCAAGCGCGTCTCCTGAGGTCGGGGCCTGGGGCCTCAGGTCCGGCGTCTGGGGCTTCGGGCCCGGCGACGGTGTCTGAGGCCCGAGGCCTGGGGGCGGTGCACGCTCCGGCGACGGCGCACGACCTGATGGCGCGGCCGGGGCCTCAGCGGTCCCGGACCGCCTCGACGGCCTCGCGGACATACGGGTGCGGGTCGGCCGCGAGGCCGTCCAGGAGGTCGGCGACGCCCGGGGTGGACCAGTGGCCGATCGCCCGGACCAGGTCCCCGCGCACCTCCGGGGCCGGATGGGCGGCCAGTCGGGCGAGGAGGTCCACCGGACCGCGCCGGCGCAGCCCGAACCAGTGCAGCACAGCGCGCAGTTCGGCCGGATCGCCCGGCTCTCCGGCCGCCGCGATCCGGGCGAGCAGCACGGGGACGGGCGGCGGCGGGCCGTCCAGCGGGTGCGGATGGCGCTCGCGCAGCCGGCGGCTGCCGTACTCGCCGCGGACCCGGCAGCCGAAACAGGTGCAGGGCCGGGTGCCGTGGGCGCCCGGCAGGTAGCGCCAGCCGGTGACCTGCGGCACGGCGCGGACCCGGTGCACCTCGCGGGCGCCCACCGCGCGCGGCAGGAACACCTCCCAGCCGCGCGGGTCGGCCAGCGCGCCGATCCGCCGGACCGCCTCGGCGGCCGGCAGCGACCGCTGGGCGTCCCGGGCGCTGTCGCCGTAGTGCCCGGCCAGGACCTCCTGCCCGTCGTCCAGCCGGAGGTGCACCGCGATCAGCGGACCCTTGGGGTGGAACCGGGCCAGCTCGCGCAGCCACTGGTGGGTCAGCGTGTACGAGGGCAGCACGGGGAAGCAGTACACCCCGCGCGCGCCGCCCTGGCCCCGGCTGTCGGCGCGGATTCCGGCGCGGCGGATCCGCGGCGCGTTCGCCGCTGCGGTCAGGTGCACGAACATCGCCATGGGGCGCGATCCTAGCGAGCGCCGGGCGGCGGTCCGAGCGGTTTTCCGGGTGCCGGACGGGTCGGCAAGGCCGGCTCCGGCGGTCCGCGGCGGGTCAGGCGGTGGTCGCGCGGCGGTCGATCAGGGCGGCCAGCCCGTCCAGGATGCGGTCCAGGCCGAACTCCAGCGCCTGGTCGCGGCCGCCCGGTTCGGCCATGGCGGCGGCGACCGCGGGGAATCGGTCGGCGTGCTCCTGGACCACGGTGCCGAGGGCGGCGAGGAGTTCGGCCTCGGGGGTGTCGTCCGGTCCGGCGGCGCGGGACTGCGCGGCGATCCCGCGCACGTGCCCGGTGAGCAGGACGGCGGCGTCCATCCGTTCGGGACCGGTCAGTCCGTGGCCGTCGAGTGCCGCCACCACCCGCTCCAGCCAGGCGAGTTCCCTGGGGCCGAGCGCCCGGGGGCCGACGGTGGCGTCCAGCAGCCACGGGTGCCGGGCGAAGGAATCGGCCAAGTGGTGGGCCCAGGTGGTGAGTTGCTCCCGCCAGCCGATGCCCTCCGGCGTGTCCGGCGGTGTGTCGACGGCCGACTCGACCATCAGGGCGATCAGTTCGGCCTTGCCGGGGACGTAGCGGTAGAGCGACATCTTGGTGAAGTCGAGCAGCCCGGCCACCTTCTGCATGGAGACCGCGCCCAACCCCTCCGCGTCGGCGACCTCGACCCCGGCCGCCGCGATCCGCTCCAGGGTGAGGGCCGGCTTCGGCCCCCGGGTGGGCTTGGCCGGCGGGCCCCAGAGCAGCCGCACCGTGTCGTTCGCCGCCTCCGCCATCATCCGCTCCCGTTCCGAGGTCCCGCCCGGGTTCGGTCCATGTTCCGCCGGTGTCCCGTCGGGGTTCCGTCGGCGTTCCGCCCTGGGCTGCTGACCCTGTTTCCGCCTGGGCTTCCACCTGGGGGGTTGCCCTTCCGATCCAACTGTGTCTACCGTACACAGCAATGAACAGTGTCCGCGAGACACAGTTTTCCGACCCTCGGACGGAGTGGTTTCCATGAGCACCAAGGTCCTCATCTCGGGCGCGAGCATCGCCGGCCCCGCACTGGCCCACTGGCTGGGCAGGTACGGCTTCGAAGTGACCGTGGTCGAGCTGGCCCCCGCGCTGCGCGACGGGGGTCAGGACGTCGACTTCCGGGGCCGCACCCACCTGACCGTGCTGGAGCGGATGGGCGTCCTGGAGGAACTGCGCGCGCTCGGCACCGGCGGTAGCCCGATGACCTTCGTCGGCCCCGACGGGCGCCGACTGCTGCACCTGCCGGCCGAGTTCGCCGGCGGCGACGTGGAGGTCCCGCGGGGGGAACTGGCCCAGCTGCTCCACCGGCACAGCAGCGCCCGCGCCGAGTACGTGTTCGGCGACTCGATCACGGCCCTGGAGGAGACCCCGAGCGGCGTCCGGGTCGCCTTCCGGCACGGGGCGCCGCGCGAGTTCGACCTCGTGATCGGCGCCGACGGACTGCACTCCAACGTCCGCCGGCTCGCCTTCGGCCCCGAGCGGCGCTACGTCCGCCACCTCGGCTACTACGCGGCCACCTGGCAACTGCCCGACACCCCCGGGCTGCCGGTCGGCGGGGTCGGCCTCAACGTCCCCGGCCGGCTGATGTCGGTCGGCGCCGCCCACCGCGACCCGGGCCGGGGCGGTGCGTTCTGCCTCTTCGCCTCGCCCGAACTGCGCTACGACCGCCACGACCCGGCGCAGCAGAAGGCGCTGGTCCGGGCCGCCTTCGCCGGCCTCGGCTGGCGGGTGCCGCAGCTGCTGGAGAGCCTGGACGCCGCCCCGGAGCTGTACTTCGACTCGATCAGCCGCGCCGACGTGCCCGCCTGGTCGACCGGCCGGATCGCCCTGATCGGCGACGCCGCCTGCGGCGCGACCATCGGCGGCATGGGCACCGGGACGGCGGTGGTGGCCGCGTACGTCCTGGCGGGCGAGCTGGCCCGGGCGCGCGGTGACCACCGGGCGGCCTTCGAGCGCTACGAGACGCTGCTGCGCGGCTACGCGCAGGGCTGCCAGAAGGGCGGCGACCGGACCGGCCCGTTCCTCGCGCCGCGCACTGCCATGGGCCTGCGGTTCCGCAACGCGCTGCTCAACCGCCGCTGGGCGCTGGACAAGATGCTGGAGCTGGGCAGGCAGGTCAGCACCGTCGAACTGCCTGCGTACGAGGCGGAGCCGTCCCGTGGTCCGAAGGTCACGGGCTGAGCGGGGGCGCTCGCCATCCCTGTCACCGAGGCGTTCTCCGGGAGCCGGGGTCGGTTCCACGAGTCGATCAGGTGAGGGTTGCGCCGTCGGGGGAGATCGGCGGGCCGCCGGGGAAGGCCCGGCCGGTGAGGCGCGGGAGGTCGTAGCCGACCTGATCAGGGCGCCGGTCGGGAGGGTGTTCGTAGGTCGGGGCCCAAAGTCCCACCCGTTCGGCCCCTTGGCCCCTGGCGATCGGGCCCGCCGCGAGCGATGCTGCGGGTACCGGCCTGGACGATCCGCGTTCGGTCGGACCAGCATCGTTGGACGAGGTGAACCGGCGTGCGGCATGCCACCGTCGAATCCGTGATGACCAGCCCCGTGGTCCTGGTCTCGCCCGAGACCGGCTTCCGGGAGATCGTGGCGCTGCTGAGCGAGTACGACATCACCGGCGTACCGGTGGTGGACCCGGAGGGGCAGCCGCTGGGCGTGGTCTCGGAGGCCGATCTCCTGCGCACCCTGGCCGCGCAGGAGGACACGGGCAGCCTGCTGCCCGCGCCGGAGTCGGCGCCGGCGGGCCCGGACGGCGAGGTGACCGCCGCCGACCTGATGACGGCGCAGCCGGTCTGCACCACGCCGGACACCAGTGTGGTCGCGGCGGCCCGGCTGATGAGCCGGCACGGCCTGAAGCGGCTGCCGGTGCTGGACGACGAGGGGCGCGTGATCGCCATGGTCAGCCGCGGCGACCTGCTGCGGGTGTTCCTGCGCGAGGACATGGTGATCCGGCGGGAGATCGTCGAGGAGGTGCTCGGCCGGATCGAGGGGGTCAGCCCGGCGGAGATCGGGGTGGAGGTCACCCAGGGACGGGTGGTGCTCAGCGGCACCGTGCCCGAGCCGCACCTGGTGCCGATCGTCCTCAACCTGTGCCGTTCGGTGGACGGGGTGGTCTCGGTGACCGACCGGCTCGCCGCCGGAGGTGCGGCGCCGGTCGGCTGACCGGCCGTGCCCCCGCGTCGTACGTTCGGCCAGGCTCGAACGATCCGCTTCGCATACTGCGGAGGGTATCGGGTAACTCACTCTGTGTGCCTGGCGGTGTGGGCTGCCGGGGCGCCGGAGCTTCGGGGAGGCGGCCGTGGCAGTCGTTTTCGACGCGGACTTCACTTCGACCAGTCAGTGGATCGCCGGGCGCAGCAGCGCGTATCCCCGGATGGGGCCGACCAACCGGAGCGACCACAAGCTCGACTACCTCAGCCGCGACTACTGCCCCGACGGGGTGTTCGCGGCGGTCAGGCGGCACAGCGGCGGGCTGTGGAGCTGCAACCTGCTGACCACCGAGGGGAGCCCGGACGGCTTCCAGGTCCGCACCGGGGACGTGTTGTCGGCGAGCGTGACGCTGCCCGTCGAACTGGGTGCCTGGCCGGCGATCTGGACCTGGCGGGACGGCGGCAACGAGGTGGACGTCTTCGAGTACCACCCGGACAACCCGGACATGCTGGAGATCTCCAACCACGTCCGGGGCGGCTTCCGGTACTGGCACGGCGCGGGCGCCGGGATCGCTCCGGGGGCGACCTTCGACCTGAGAGTGGTGCTCGGGGCGAAGTCGGTGGACTGGTACGTGGCGGACGAGCTGGTCTACGCCGACCTGCACGGGGTCGGCTCCGGGTGGCACGCCTACCTGATCGTCAACATGTCGGTGGCGGACGGCACGTACCACGACCGGCCGCCGTACGGAGGGCCGGACCGGCTGACCTGGGTCTGCCACAGCCTCCGGGTCGAGCGCTGAGCGGCCGGGTGGGGAGGGTACGGGTCCCTATGACTCCTACGGCTTCCACGGCTCGTGGGGCGCGAACGCGGCCGTGATCGGGCCGCGGGGGGCGTATCCGCCGCGCGGGTCGAGCGGGGTGAGGAGGGCGTGTGGGCCGCTCGGTCCGTAGGGGCCGTGCGAGCTCTGCGGTCCGTGTGAGCCGTACGGGCTGTACGGGCTGTACGGGCTGTGCGGGACGGAGCGCTGGAACCAGACCGCCCGGCGCTGCGGGCCGATGTGGGCGGGGTCGGTCACGTAAAGGTCGTCGCGCGGGGCGCGCTCGTTGCCCGGGGCGAGTGCCGCGTCCACCGCGCCGTCGGCGATCGAGCGCAACAGGGCGGCGGCGGTGGTCTCGGCGGCGGTCGGCGCGATGGCCAGGGCGGTGAGCTCGGCCCAGAGGGCGGCGGTGACGTAGTCGATCGGGGAGTGGCCGAGCGCCGGGTGGGGACGCGGGTCCGGGTGGCGCCGCAGCACCCCGGCGGCGACGAGCTGCTCGGGGGAGCGGTCGTCGTCCGGCAGGTGGAGGGCCGTGGACGGCTGGTGAGCCGGGGGCCGCTGGGGGTGGGACACGGGCGGCGGGTGGTGGGTCACGAGCGGCACGCTACCCCTGGTGGGGGCCGGCCCGATCGCCGGATCGTTCTCCCAGGCCTCCCTCACGCCGCTTTCACCGCTGACGGGCGCACGATGGTGGTAAGGCGCTGCTCACCTCGGCGGGCCCGACGGGGCCGGAGGAGGAGGTCCTGATGAGGTACTGGCACGGACACGGCCACATGGATGGCTGGGGCATCGGGCTGATGGCGTTCGGGACGCTGCTGTTCCTGGTGATCGTCGTGCTCCTGGCCGTGGCCCTGTTCCGCTACGTATCGCACTCGCGGCAGGCGGTCCCGCCCGGGCGGGCGACTCCGGGTGGCGGTGGACCCGGGGCGGGCGGTCCGCCGGGCTGGGGCCGGGACGGGCACGGGAGCCCGGGATTCCAGGGGGTGCCCCCGGAGCAGCTGCTCGCCGAGCGGTTCGCGAGGGGCGAGATCGACGCGGAGGAGTACCGGCGCCGACTGGAGACACTGCGTTCGGCGAACCGGCCGGGCGGCGATTGACCTCGGGGGCGACCCGGGCCGGGCCCGCCGCGGTTCGCGTGCGGCGGGCCCGGCCCGTCGGCCGGCTGCTCGGGCGGCCGGTCGGCGGGGCGACTACTCGACGACCAGCTCGACCGGGATGTTGCCCCGGGTGGCGCGGGAGTACGGGCAGACCTCGTGGGCCTGCTTGACCAGCAGCTCGCCGGTCTCGCCCGCGAGGGACTCGGGCAGCTCGACGCGCAGCACGACGGCGAGGGAGAAGCCGGCCCCGTCCTTGCCGATGGAGACCTCGGCGGTCACCGAGACCTCGCTGGTGTCCACCCGGGCCTGGCGGCCGACCAGGCCGAGGGCGCTGGCGAAGCAGGCGGCGTAGCCGGCGGCGAAGAGCTGCTCCGGGTTGGTGCCCTGGCCGCTGCCGCCGAGCGCGGGCGGCATGGCCAGCGCGAGGTCCAGCTGTCCGTCGGAGCTGACGGCACGGCCCTCCCGGCCGTTGGCGGTGGCGGCGGCGGTGTAGAGCGCGTCCATGGTGGCGTCCCCTTCGGGTCCTGGGTGTTCCTGCGGTCGGTGGTCCGGCGAATGCCGGTCCGGCGTGCTGCGCGGCGGCCCTTCGGTCGTCGTTGCGCTGTGACAAGTAGAGCACGCAATTCAGTTGCGCACAACTCAATCGCGCGATGGCGATCGGTACCATGGGTCCATGACCACCCACCCCGGCATGGCGGACGAGGAACTGCTCCGCCTCGACCAGCAGATCTGCTTCTCGCTCAACGCGGCCTCCCGCGCCTTCGGCGGCGTCTACCGGGTGCTGCTGCGCGAACTCGGGCTGACCTACCCGCAGTACCTGGTGATGCTGGTGCTGTGGGAGGAGGGCGAGCTGCCCGTCAAGCGGATCGGCGAGCGGCTGCGGCTGGACTCCGGGACGCTCTCGCCACTGCTCAAGCGCCTGGAGGCGGCCGGGCTGGTGCGCCGTGAGCGGAGTCCGGAGGACGAGCGGTCGGTCACCGTCCGGTTGACCCCCGAGGGGTCGGCGCTGCGTGAGCGGGCCGGGCAGGTTCCGCGTCAACTGCTCGCGGCCACCGGCCTGCCGATCGAGGACCTGGCCGCGCTGCGCGGGCTGCTGGACCGGGTGACGGCCGCGCTGGACGCCGCGGAGGTGGAGCCGGCGCCGTAGGGGTGCGGGGCGGGGTCTGCGGGGCGGAGGAGTGCTGAGGTGGCGTCACCGGGCCGTGTCAAGCAGCGCCCTCGGCGGCTGTGATCTGGGTCACGTTTCGGATGCTTCGGTAGGGCTCGTGTGAGCGAAGCGGCAGGTCAACGGTGCTGTTCAGAAGTGAACGGAATCGTTCGACAATTGTCCGCCCGATCCGGTCAACATCCCGGACCTTCCGGACGGTTACACCACGAGCCCCCAAGGGGCCGTCGGCGTGCCACCGGGCGGGTCGGCCAGTTGACCCACGAAAGGGGGGTCCGCGTGAGCACTCCAGGGCCGGGCGAGGAGCGGGGCCTGCGAGCCGACCCGCTCGGCGACCTGCCGAACGACTTCGAGGCCTTCTTCACCCGCGAGAACTCCGGCTACCTCCGTTACGCCCAGCAGCGCCTGCGGCACCGGGAGGACGCCCAGGACGCCGTCCAGAACGCGGGCACCACGCTCTACAAGAACTGGCGCCGGGCCCTGGCCAGCCCCGATCCGCAGGCCTTCGCCTTCAAGATCGTCAAGGACGCGGTGGTGGACGTGCTGCGCGAGCGCCGCCGCATCGAACGCAAACGACAGCGGGTGATCGCCCAACGCCGTCCCGACACCAGCCAGGACGAGCTGAACGAGCTCGCCGAGCTGGACGCCCTGGACTGGGCGATGGAGGAACTCGCGCGGGCCGCCCCGGTCCAGGCCGACGTGGTACGGCTGCGCCAGGCGGGACTGTCGTACCACGACATCGGACGCTCCCTCGGCATCGCGCACACCACCGCCCGGACTTACTACAGCCTCGGGCGGCGCCACCTGGAGTACCTGCTGGAGCACCCGGACGACGGCGAGGCGCGGACATGAGGATCGTGGACCTGCTGCGCGCGCACGCCGTCGAGCTGGACCGGGAGTTCGACGACCACGATCCGGTGGACTTCACGCGTCGGCTGGCCGAGCGGCTCGCCGCCGCCCGACGGCCCGCCCCGGCCGTGCGCGAACGCCCCGCCCGGCCGCCCGGCGGTGCCCGTCCGCCGCACGCTCCGGCCTCGGGGCCGAGCCCGGGAACGGCAGCGGGGGCGGGCTCCGGGCTCGGTGCGGGGGCGGCGGTGGGCGCCGGCTCCGGTCCGGGATCCGGCTCCGGTCCCGGGGCGGTCCCGGGGCAGCCCCGGTGGGCCGGGGGACGGGCGGAGCTACGGCGCGACCTGCGGCACCTGTGCGCGGGGGTCGCGGGCGCGGTCGAGCCGGGGGAACTGGCCCTGGACCTCGAACTCGCCGAGAAGACCGCCTTCCGCACCCTCGGCTGCCTGCTGTACGGCATGGGCCGCACGGCGGACGGCGTCTTCTGGTGGCGGATAGCCGCCCAGTACGGGGACCAGCTGGCCGTGCACTGCCTGGCGGTGCACTACACCGCCGAGGGCGAGCGGCGTGACGCGGCCCGCTGGGCGGCTCAGGCCCAGGACCTCAGCGCTCCCGGCCGGCTGCCGGAGCTCGCGCCCGACGTCCGGCCGGGTGGCGCGGCGGAGCTGGCGCGGGTGCTGGCGGAGCGCTACGACGGCGAGATCCTGCTGACGGTGCGGGAGGCGGTGGCGGCGCGACCGACGGCCGATCCCGGGCGGTTGGGGGTCCGGGCGGTGCGGGGGCGGGGGGTGGTGCGGATCCGGTGAGGGGTGAGGGGTGAGGAGTGGGGTGTGGCCGGGGTGCGGGTACGGGCAGGCCGAGGGGCTGGGTCGGCCGGGCGGCGTGGAGAGGAGGTCTCACGGGGAGGTCAGGTGAGCCCGGAGACGGCGGCGCCCAGGTACTCGGCGCCGAGCAGCAGCGGGACGGTGATCATGATCGCCGCGTTGTGCGTGGCCGTCCAGGCGCGCCACCCGCCGAGGGCGTGCCGCGCGCGGTCGTCGGCCCGGAAGTGGACCGCGAGCGGCAGCAGGGTGCCCAGTGAGCCGAGCAGCACCAGCACGGCGGCGGCCACCGCCTTTCCTCCGTCACCGGTCGGGGCGGCGGCGATGGAAGCGGCCCCGCCGACGGCCGGAACCAGGGTCTTCGGGTGGGCCACCACCAGGACCACGGCGAGGCCGGTGGCCCGGGCGGCGGTCAGCCGGTCGATCGAGAGCAGCCAGACCGGCGGCGCGGTGACCCGGCCGGGCCGCGGCCGTTCCCGCCACTGCCGGGCGGCCAGCAGGAGGAGTACGGCGCCGAGCGCGAGCTTCAGCCAGGACAGCCAGGTCGGCGTGGCCTCGGAGGAGTTCAGCGCGCTTCCCGCCGCCACGACGGCGGCCGTCACCGCTGCCAGGCCCAGCAGCCAGCCGACGGTGAACGCGATCCCGTTGGCCCGGCCGCGCGGTGAGGCGAGGATCAGGAGGACGGCGATCAGCGGCAGGGGGCTGAGTGCGACCGCCACCGCGGAGGCCAGCATCGGGCCGATCGCCTCACCCATCCCGGACCTGCCTTCCCGCCGCCGGGCGTCCGTCCGCCATTCAGCTACCGACGGGCGGGCGGCGCACGGCCGGTGCCGCCGTTCGGGTGAGGGGGTGTCCGGGTGAGGCAGGGTGGATGGCAGCGGGGCGGGCGGGGGGTGGGGGTGCGACGGCGGAGGGCCGCCGCACCGCTGGGGTGTGACGGCCCTCCGCGGGCGCGAGGTGCGTCAGTCGGTGCCGGACTCGATCGCCGCGTGGTCGAGCGCGGTGGAGTCCTCCTCGTCACCGGTGCCGGCGGCGATGGGGGCCGCACCGCCCGGGGCGAGCTCGCCGATCAGGCCGCTCCACGGAGCCAGCTGGCCGTGCACCGCGTACTGCTCCAGCTTGCTGCGCGAGTCGGCGATGTCCAGGTTGCGCATGGTCAGCTGGCCGATGCGGTCGTCCGGGACGAACGCGGCGTCGACGCTGCGCTCCATCGACAGCTTCTCGGGGTGGTAGCTGAAGTTGGGGCCCTGGGTGTCGATGACCGAGTAGTCCTGGCCGCGCCGCAGCCGCAGGGTGACGCTGCCGGTGACCGGGTGGCCGATCCAGCGCTGGATGCTGTCCCGGAGCATCAGCGACTGCGGGTCGAACCAGCGGCCCTCGTAGAGCAGCCGGCCGAGCCGCCGGCCCTGGGTGTGGTACGTGGCGAGGGTGTCCTCGTTGTGGATGGCGTTGAGCAGCCGCTCGTAGGCGATGTGCAGCAGCGCCATGCCGGGGGCCTCGTAGATGCCGCGGCTCTTGGCCTCGATGATGCGGTTCTCGATCTGGTCCGACATGCCCAGACCGTGCCGACCACCGATGGTGTTGGCCTCGTGGACCAGGTCGACGGCGCTGGCGAACTCCTGGCCGTTGATCCGGACCGGGCGGCCGAACTCGAACTCGACGGTGACGTCCTCGGTCTGGATCTCGACCGCCGGGTCCCAGAAGGCGACGCCCATGATCGGGCTGACGATCTCCAGGGAGGCGTCCAGGTACTCCAGCCGCTTGGCCTCGTGGGTGGCGCCCCAGATGTTGGCGTCGGTGGAGTAGGCCTTCTCGGCGGAGTCCCGGTAGGGGAGGTCCCGCTCGGCGAGCCACTCGGACATCTCCTTGCGGCCGCCGAGCTGGTCGACGAACGCCTGGTCCAGCCACGGCTTGTAGATCCGCAGGTTGGGGTTGGCGAGCAGGCCGTAGCGGTAGAACCGCTCGATGTCGTTGCCCTTGTAGGTGGAGCCGTCGCCCCAGATGGAGACGCCGTCCTCCTGCATGGCGCGAACCAGCAGGGTGCCGGTCACGGCGCGGCCCAGCGGGGTGGTGTTGAAGTACGTCTGCCCTGCGGAGCGGATGTGGAAGGCGCCGCAGGCGAGGGCGGCCAGGCCCTCCTCGACCAGTGCGGCCCGGCAGTCCACCAGCCGGGCCTGCTCGGCGCCGTACGCGCGGCCGCGGGCCGGGACGTCGGCGAGGTTCGGCTCGTCGTACTGGCCGATGTCGGCCGTGTAGGCGTAGGGGAAGGCACCGTGCTCGCGCATCCACGCGACGGCGACGGAGGTGTCCAACCCACCGGAGAATGCGATGCCGATCCGTTCACCGACCGGCAGCTTGCTCAAGACCTTCGACATGGATGCACCCTTGACCCGCGTGGAGCGGGCCCCTGATCTAGCGATGTGTGACGGGATTCGGCGTAATCGATCCGATGCCCGAACTCTGGCATAGATTTGCAGAGTAATGCAAGAGCATACGGAGCCCTGGTCGGCTGCGGGGGCTCGATCGGTCGGCGCATGCCGGTCGGTGGCCCGGCCAACTCGCTTGGTCGGTCCTGTGGTTGTGGTGCGCGAGGAGGCCGTCACGGTCAGCAGCAGGGCGTACCCGGTGGTGAGCCGTAGCCGGGCGGCGGCTCCCGGCGGCGGGTGTTCGGAGGCGGCGGGTGTCGGGAGGCGGCGGGGTCGGGCGGGGGTGAGGGTGAGGGGAAGGAGTGGCGAGGAGGCGTCGATGGCCGGCAGCACCGCCAGGGGATCCGAGGCGCACCGGCGGCCCCGGTGGGGGCGGGCCGCCCACGCGGCGTGGGCCTACGTCCGGCGTGCGCCGGGTACCTGTGTCTGGCTGGCGATCCTGCTCGTCACCACCCAGGTGATCCGCCACGTCGATCCGGCGACCGCCGACCACATCCTGGAGCGGCGTTCGACCAACCTCCACCACCTCCAGGTCTCGCCGGTCCGCGTCCTGGTGACCAGCGCCCTGTGGATCGCGGGCGGGGGCTGGCCATTCTACTTCCTGCTGTACAACGTCTTCCACGTGCCCGCCGAACGCTGGCTCGGCACCCTGCGCTGGATCTCGGTGGCGGCGCTCGCGCACGTCGGCGCCACCTACCTCAGCGAGGGTGTGCTCGGCTGGGCGATCCACCGCGGGCTGGCCCCGCCGAGGGCCGTCTACACCCTGGACTACGGCGTCAGCTACGCGCTGGCCGGTGTGGTCGCGGTACTCGCCTATCTGATCGTGCGGCCCTGGCGGTACCTGTACGCGGCGGGGGTGCTGGCGGTCTACGGACTGGGCGTGCAGCAGAGCCGCGACTACACCAGCCTCGGCCACCTCAGTGCGGCGCTGATCGGGTTCGCCTGCTATCCGCTGACCAGGGACCGCCCGGGCTCCTTCGACCCGGTCGCCTCGGCCCGCGCGCTCCGGCGGCGGGCCCGGGCCCGAGCCGGCGGGCGATGACCGGCGGCCGGTGGCGGTGGGCGGTGACCGGGGCTGGCGACGGCGGGCGCCGCCGGCCTCCCGGGCGACGGGAGCGGGCCGCCCGCGCGACGGTGATCCGGCATTCGGTGAATGCCAACTGTTCGAAACCGTAGGGCTATTACCGGCTTCTTACCGTAGGCCCCTTCCCCCTGCCCGGGTGGGCCCAGCAGGCTGACCCCCTGTTTCCGCCGAGTGTGCGCGACCGCGCGACCGGCCTCAGGGGAGGACCTCAACCGTGCCCACCAGGCAACGACGACGGCTGCTGACGAGCGCCGTCACACTCACTGTGATCGGACTGACCACCACCCAGGCGTTCGCCGCGCCGCCGGTGCCGCCGCAACCGCAACCGTGGCAGGTCCGGCACCAGGCGGAGATCGGGAAGGCGCACGCCGAGAAGGTCCGCAGCGGCACCGCCGGCGTGACCGCCGCCCCGAGCCTCAGTCCGAAGGCCGAGACGGAGCCCGGGGACGGCGGGGACGAGGCGGAGAACTCCGCCGAGGGCACCGCGCAGTACACCGAGGCCCGCACCGCCCCCGGTGTGGTCGCACCGGGCGCCTACGGCGCGGCCTGGGCGCAGTTGCGGTCCATGCCGCGCACCGGCGGCACCTGGGACCACGTCACCGACAAGCCGTACGACTCCGACGACCCGCGCTACCGGGACGTCAACTCCAACTCCAGCGGCGGCGCCGGCCTGGTGACGGGCCGGATCACCGGCCTCGCGGCCGACGACGACGGCTACGTGTACGCAGGTGGCGCCAACGGCGGGGTGTTCCGCTCCCGCACCGGCGGGGGGCACTGGGAGCCGATCGCCGACAGGCTGCCCACGCTGTCCACCGGAACCCTGAACCTCGACGGGGGCGGCCGGCTCTGGTACGCCACCGGTGAGTCCAACACCGGCGCGACCTCGTACGTCGGCACCGGTGTCTACGTCCTCGCGGACCCGAAGCACGGTGAGTTCCAGCCCGGAAACCGGGTCGGCGGAGCCGAGCTGGAGTCCACCATCATCCACGCGCTGCGCTTCGGCGGCGGCCGGGTCTGGGCGGCCACCAGCCGCGGGGTGTGGAGCCACTCCACGACGGACCTGTCCGGTCCGTGGAAGCTGGAGTTCGCGCCCAACCCGGAGTACCTGCCGGGCGGTGCGAAGGCCGGTGACCCGGCCGCGCCGTACAAGAACATCGCCAACGACATCGCGATCGACCCCAAGGACCCGGGCAAGGTCGTGCTGGCGGTCGGCTGGCGCGGCGGCGACAGCTACAACGGCTTCTACAGCAGGGCGGCGGACGGAAGCTGGCAGCGCGTCGGCTCGCTCGGCGAGCTGCCGACGGACGCGGCGAACGTCGGCAACGTGACCTTCGCGCGCTCGGCGGACGGCTCGCGCTACTACGCGATCGACCAGTCCCCGGAGGTCATGGCCAACGACCCGGACACCGGGCTCAAGGGGATCTACGTCTCCAAGTCCGGCTCGCCGTTCGGCCCGTGGACGCTGGTCGCGGACAAGGAGAAGCTGAGGAACTCCGGCTCCGCACTCCAGGACGAGGGGTACCAGCCCGGCATCCAGGCCTGGTACAACCAGTTCCTCCAAGTCGATCCGGCCGACCCGGACCACGTCTACGCGGGCCTGGAGGAGGTCTTCGAGACCACCGACGGCGGCTCCGGGTGGGCCACCGTCGGGCCGTACTGGAATTTCGGCTTCCCGTGCTGGAACATCGATCCGGCCAAGCGGACCGGTGACTGCTCGGCCACCCCCCACTCCGACCAGCACGCCGTCGCCTTCGGCAGCTACCAGGGCAAGGCCAACGTCTACGTCGGCAACGACGGCGGCATCTACCGCCGGCCCGGCACCGGCCAGTTGGACGCGTACGGGCACGCCAAGGACTGGACGCCGCTCAACGACGGCACCATCGACACCCTCCAGTACTACTCGGTCGGCGTCGGCAAGGACCCGGCGGACCGCTCCGGGCGGGGCGTGATCGTCAGCGGCGGCCTCCAGGACAACGGCGAGTCGATCCTGCGCGCCCACGACAAGGTGATGGGCTCCGACTTCGGCGGCGACGGCGCCGACACGATCGTGGACCCCGCCAACGGCTGCAACATCGCCGAGGAGTACGTCTACCTCGACATCTGGGTCACCCAGAACTGTGCGACCAACGACGGCAGCTGGACGAAGGACCCGGGCAAGGCCACCTCCTACGAGGTCGCCCCGCCGGACAAGGACACCGGTTCCGCCCGCTTCATCGCGCCGATCACCGCCGACCCGAAGGACGGCGACACCTGGATCGCGGGCGGACGGCACGTCTGGGTGCAGCACAAGGGCTACGCGATCCGCAGCGGCAGCGAGTGGACGAACGCCTACGACCTGGGCGAGGGCCACGTCGCCACGGCGGTGGCGACGGTCGACGGCACGGTGTACGCGGGCTGGTGCGGCCCGTGCAACAACGTCGGCTTCAGCCGCGGCATCGCGGTGGGCAGGACCGACGGCACCGGCTGGCACCAGCTCGACCTGCCGGTCGACGGCACCCTGCCGAACCGCTACATCTCCTCCTTCGCGGTGGACGAGAACGACGCACAGCACGTCCTCGTCGCCTTCAACGGCTTCTCGCGCACCTGGACCGAGGGGCCGGGTGCGGGCGTCGGCCACGTCTTCGAGACCCGTGACGGCGGTGCCACCTGGAGCGACGTCTCGGCCAACCTGCCGGACGTCCCCGCCACCTCGGTCAGGATCCTGTCGAACGGCGGCCTCGCACTCGGCACCGACCTCGCCGCCTTCTACCGCGCGCCGGGCACCACCGACTGGCGCGTCCTGGGCCGCAACCTGCCCACCACCGCGGTGCAGCAGCTGAAGACCGGCCCGGACGGCAAGCTCTACGCGGCCACCTTCGGGCGCGGTATCTGGTCCTTCGACCTGCGCCTCCTCGGCCACGGCCGCTCCGACGAGACGGACGACTGACCGCTCGGCCCGCCACCCGGTGCTGGGCACCCACCCGGCACTCGCCCGGCGCCTGCCCCCGCTGCCCGGCCCGCTCCTTGCGAGCGCGCCGGGCAGCGGCGCCGCCTCCGAAGAACGCGGCGCCGTGGGTGAGATGGGCGGTGTACCGGTGTACCGGTGTAGCGGGGTGCCCGGGCCGACGGACGGGTTCCGTGGAGCGCCCGTCGGCCGGGGCCTGGTGGCGGGACGGTTACTGGTCGATTCTCTGGGCCACGCAGATGATGTTGCCCTCGCTGTCCTTGAACCAGGCCGCGCGCATGCCCTCGCCCTCGGCGACGCCGTTGACGGTCTGCAGACCGGGGAAGTCGTACTCCTCGAAGGTGATGCCGCGGTCGCGGAGGCCGGCCATCTCGCCGTCGAGGTCGGTGACCTTGAAGCTGGCGAGGGTGTGGGCGGCCTGTCCACCGCTGGGGGTGCGGTAGACGGTGAACTGGGTGCCGCCGCTGTCGCAGGCGAACTCCTCCTCACCCTCCTCGGTGAGCTTGAGGCCGAGGGTGTCGGTGTAGAAGGCCTTGGCGCGGGCGAGATCGGTGGCGGGGATGACTGCTTGCAGTGGAGCGTCTCCAAGCATGGTGTTTCGCCTCCTCCTTGTCACCAGGCTAGGGACGTACGGGCCGTGCCGCCCGGTGGGCGCGCGGCCGCTTCGGGCCGTGTGCGGCAGGTCGCGGGGAGTCATGCGGGGGCCAGCCTCCAGAGCGAGGTGACCTCGGCGGCGCGGGCGGCGCGGAGGACGGGGGCGGCCCGCTCGGGGGCGGTGGCCCGGGGGGGTGGCGGGGACGGTGTCGAGGCGGCCGGTGACGCGCAGCCCGGCCCCGGCGACGGCGTCCAGCAGGTCGGCGCGGGACCTCAGGCCGAGGTGTTCGGCGAGGTCGGAGAGGACGAGCCAGCCCTCGCCGCCGGGCAGCAGACGCCCGGCCAGAGCGTCGAGGAAGCCGTGGAGCATACGACTGTCGCGGTCGTAGACGCCCTCGTCGAGGGCGGAGCTCGGTCGGCCTGGCAACCATGGAGGATTGCACACGACCAGGGCCGCCCGGCCGTGGCCGGGCGGGTAGAGCCCGGTACCGGCGGTCTCGATGCGGCGGGCGAGGCCGAGACGGCGGGCGTTGTCCTGGGCGCAGGCGAGGGCGCGCGGGTTGGCGTCGGTGACCATGACCTTGCGCAGGCCGCGACGGGCGAGGAGGGCGGCGAGCACACCCGTGCCGGTGCCGAGGTCGTAGGCGGTGGAGCGGGTACGGGCGGCCGGCGGCAGGGGCGCCCGGGCGACGAGGTCGACGTACTCGCCGCGGACTGGTGAGAAGACCCCGTAGTGCGGGTGGATGCGGGCGTCGAGGGCCGGGACCTCGACGCCCCTGAGGCGCCACTGGTGTGCGCCGATCACACCGAGGAGCTCGCGCAGGGACACGATTCTGTTGTCAAGGAGCGGTCCGTAGGCCGCCAGGCAGGCCTCGCGGACGTCGGGCGCCCGGTGGAGCAGGAGGCGGTGATCCGCGCCCAGCGGCACCAGCAGCATGCCGAGAACGCGCGCGAGGCGGGCGCGCTCCCGTCGGTGCCGGCGGAAGGCGTCGGCGGGTGAGTCGGGTGCGGATCGGGTTCGGCGCCGCTCGGCGCGGCGGCGCAGGGCGTGCAGGAGGTGGAGCGCACCGGGGTAGTCGCCCTGCCAGAGCAGGGCGGTGCCCTCGCAGGCCAACCGGTAGGCGGCCTCGGCGCGGAGGGTGTCGTCGGCGGCGATCAGGCGACGGGGCGGGGGCGTGCCGTTCTCGCTGTGCCAGGGTGCGGGCAGGGCGGAGAGGGTGGGCAGGGTGACGGTACTGGGCCGGTGGGTGTCGGACACCGGGGCTCCTCGTGGTCGAACGTGCAGGGGCACGAAGAGCACTTCGACGAGGAGGTGAGCAGCAGTCGCGTCGGGTGACGGCGCCGCCGGGACGGCGGGCGCGGGCGTCAGGCCGGGTGCGGCTCACGCGTCGAAGCGCGAGCCGGGGTGTCACCGAGTACGAGGCCCGGCACGACCGCGAGCCGTATGCCACTGATCATCTGCGGGCCTCCCTTCCGAACGAGCTGGTCCTGCGCGGTTGTTCGTACGCTTTCACACAGCGTGGCCGGTTCGCAACCGATTTATCACCGTCCCCCTGGCCAGCCGTGCGGCACGCGCTCCAGCACTCCCGCGCCGAACAGCTCGTACAGCGGCAGGGTCTCCAGGTGGACGTAGCCGATGTGGCAGTCGCAGGCCGGCAACGGGCAGGCGCGCGGCCCGAGTTGCGTTCGGTAGCTGCCGTCGTAGAGGTTGCCGAGGACGTCGCGGACGAAGTGGCAGCGGCGCACCGTGCCGTCGCCGTCCACCGACAGCACGGACTCCCCGGTGCGGCACGGCAGTCCGGCGCTGGGGTGGGCGTGCCGGCTGTAGCCGAAGTGCGGGTCGAGGGCGGTCCACTGAGCGGCTTCGGCGTCGGTGTAGGCGAGGCCCTCGGCGGCGTTGACCCACAGGTAGACGTTCCCCGCGAGTTCGGCGCGCAGCCGGCGGGCCTCCGCGAGGTGCTCGGGCCGGCCGACCACGCCGACGCTGTAGCGCACGCCGAGTGCGTCCAGCTCGCGGCACTTGGCGAGGAACCGGTCGCGGGCGACCTGGCCCGGGTGGAAGGTGACCCAGAGGGCGAGGGCGTCGAGGTCCGCGTCGGCGAGCCAGCCCGTGCGGCAGCTGAGGTTGGTCTGGATCGCGACGCGGCGGACGTGCGGCAGAAGGCTCAGCTCGACCAGCGCACGGCGGTACCAGGACCGCACCAGACCCTCGCCCCACGGGGTGAACAGCAGCGACAGGGTGTCGCCGGTGCCCGCGCGCCCGGCGGCCCAGCCGGTGAAGCGCTCCAAGGCGGCCCGGTCGGCCCGCAACTGCTCGGGGCTGTCGCGCCGCTTGGCGAACGGACAGTACGGGCAGTCGTAGTCGCAGGAGGAGAGCGGGCCGCGGTAGAGCAGGGTGAGGTCCCGCGCGCCGTCCTCCGGCAGCGGTGGGGCGGAGGGCATGCCGAGGAAGGTCATTTCGCCTCGTACGCCGTCATCAGGGCCCCGACCTCGGGCGAGAAGAGCATCGGCCCGACGGCGTCGGAGTGCGCCAGCCCCTCCGGGCTGAGCCGCAGGACCTGCGCATCGCCCTCGGCGAGCCAGCCGCGCTCGGCGAACTCGGCCAGCTCCGCCGGGAAGTCCTCGGCCGGTGAACCGCCGAACCGGGCACGGTAGTCCGCCAGGAGCAGACCCTCGGCTTGGAGCAGCGACTGCACCAGGTGGCGCCGGCGCGGTTCCGCGCCGCCCATCCAGTGGCCCACCTCGGCCCGCTGGAAGTCCTCGGTGGCGACGTAGTCGTCGATGATGCCGCGCACCTCGGTGGCGTTCACCGCGTAGTCGAAGGAGTAGTGCAGCCGCGAGGTGTAGGAGCGGGCGCCGCAGCCCAGGCCGACCATGCCGTCGGTCTGGCAGGCGTACTCGCCCGCCCCGGCCTGCGGGGAGGCCGCGCGGCGGAACATCCGCATCGACACCTGCTGGTAGTCGTGGGCGAGCAGGTGGTCGCGGCCGGCCCGGTAGAGCGAGAGCCGGCGCGCGTCCCAGGCGGACGGGCTCTCCTGCTCGCCGCGCCGGGCCAGGCCGGTCAGCGGGCGGACGTACAGCGGGTAGAGGTACAGCTCCTCGGGCTGCCAGGTGAGCGCGGTGTCCAGCGAGCGGAGCCAGCTCGCCTCGGTCTGGCCGTCGATGCCGTAGATGAGGTCGATGTTGAGCACCGGGAACCCGGCCGCCCGGATCCGGCCGAGGGCGGCCTCCACCTCGGCCCGCTTCTGCGGACGGACGGCGGAACGCGCCTCGGCGTCGTCGAAGGACTGGACGCCCAGGCTCAGCCGGGTGGTGCCCCGGGCGGCCAGCACCTCCAGCCGGTCGGCGGTCGCGGTGGCGGGCGAGGCCTCCACCGAGAGCGGTATCGCCTGCAGGTCGGCGCCCATCCGCCGCTCGGCGATGTCGCACAGCCGTTCCAGCTCACCGGCCGTCAGATAGGTTGGGGTGCCGCCGCCGAACGCGGCCAGCGCGAACCGAGCCCCCTCGTCCAGCGCCGAGCGCACCGCCGTGGCCTGGCGTTCCAGGGCGTCCAGGTAGGCGATGGTCAGGCCCTCGGGGCTGCCGATCCGGGTGAACAGGTTGCAGAAGCCGCAGCGGACCTCGCAGAACGGGATGTGCAGGTAGAGCGAGAGCGCGTGCTGCGCCTCGCCGGCCCACAGCTCGCGCAGTGGCGGGCGCTCGGGCAGCGGGCGGTAGGCCGTCTTGTGCGGGTACGCGTAGACGTACGACTGGTACGGCGAGTCCGGGCGCGGGGGTGCGGTGGTCATGCGTCTTCCTCGGAGGTCGCGGTGGCGTCCGCCGCTCGGGCGGGGAGGGTGAAGTGCGCGTACGGGACCGTCCAGACCACCTCGTGGCCGATCCGGTGCCCGGTGTAGCCGTCCTCGCCATAGGCGGTGCCGTGGTCGGAGCAGACGACCGCGAAGCAGGGGCGGCGGGCGCTCATCGCGGCGAACAGCCGGCCGATGTGCGCGTCCACGTACTCCAGGGCGGCGGCGTGGCTGGCCCGGGAGTCCCCGTGCTCCCGGGTGGCGCCGGGCAGGTGGAACCAGTTCGGCTGGTGCAGCGCCGAGACGTTCAGGAAGAGGAACAGCGGCCGGCCGGCTGGCTGTTCGGCGGCGACCCGCTCGGCCCGGGCGACCTGCTCCTCGAAGGACGTCGGCGAGGCCACGCCCAGTTCGGGCGCCCAGTGGCTCTCCTGGAAGAGGCCGGGCAGCACCGAGCCCAGCGGGCCCTGCTTGTTGAAGAACCCGACGCCGCCGATGCACACCGTGCGGTACCCGGCCGCGGCCAGGGCTGTCGGCAGGTCGGGGGCGTCGAAGACCCAGGTGCGCGGGGCGGTGCTCTCGGAGCCGGCGAAGCGGGCCGCGAACAGGCGCGGGTGCGGGCCGTCAGGGGAGGCCGGCGTCGGCAGGAAACCGGCCAGGATCGCCTGGTGGGAGGCGTAGGTGAAGCTGCCGGGCGCGTGCCGGCGCTCCCAGCGGCCGCCGGGGAGGACGGCGGAGAGGTTCGGGATGCGGCCGGCGGCGGCCAGCTCCTCGGCGACGTCGAAGCGGAGCGTGTCGAGGGTGACGAGCAGCAGGTCGTGGGTGCCCACGACGGCGTTCATGTCGGGGGCCGGGACGGTGGTCCGGTGGTTCATCGAGCGGGTTCCGTGATCTGGTGGTCCGACGCCGCGGGCGACGACGGGGAGCGGGTGGTGAGCGCGGCCAGCTGGGCGCCGTAGGTGTCGAGGCCCTCGGCGGGGCCGCCGGGCAGGCCGGTGAGGTCCGGGAGCAGGTCGCCGAAGGCGTTGACCTCGCCGACCAGGGCGCGCCGCCAGCCGGCCGTGGGCAGTACGTCGACCCCGACCATCGGCGAGCCGGGGAAGCAGGCCGCGGCGCGCTCGGCCGTCTCCAGCAGGGCCGGCCAGGCCGGCCCCGCGACCTGACGGACCTGGTCGACGCTGCCCCGGGCGCCGCCGAGGTGCAGGTTGGTCATCGGCTGGGCGCTGGTGCGCACCACGGCGTGGGTGGCCCGGTCGGCGACCACCACGACCCGCAGGTCCGCCGAGCGTCCGGACTGCGAGGCCTTCGGGACCCACTGCTCGACGTGCAGCCCGTCCGGTGCCAGGCCGTCGACGATCGCGGCGACCTCCCGCTCGCTGCGGTAGCGGCGCACCCGCAGCGAGTTGTGCAGCCGGCCGTCGGCCAGCTCCACCGAGGTGGTGGCCTGCAACCGGCCGCGCGGCCCGAACTCCAGAGCCATCACCCCGGAGGCGGAGGAGCCGTGCGCGGGCTTGACGAAGACCCGGTGCAGACCGGCGTCGGCGAGGCGTTCGCGCAGGTGCTCCCAGCCGGTGACCTCGCCGCCGAGGGCCCTGGGCACCGGCACCCCGGCCCCGGAGAGCAGCGCGTGCGCCCGGCGTTTGTCGAACATCACGGCGATCTCCTTCGGATCGCCGAGCAGCCGTACCCCGGGCCGGGCGGCCAGCGCGCGCAGCGCGGCCATGACCCCCGCGTACCAGACGGCCGTGCCCTCGACCCTGGTCGGTGCGTAGCCGGGGCCGAGCGCCGGGCCGCGCAGCAGGCGGTCGACCTCCGGCTCCTCGCCGGGTGACTCGATGCGCAGCAGCCCGCCCTCGGGCAGCCGGTACCGGCCGCGCAGCACGTCCAGCCAGGGCAGGACGGCGGGCTCGGGCAGCCCGGCGGCCCGGGCGGCGGCCGCGAACAGTGTCACCCGCCGGTGCCCGGGGTTGCCGAGGACGGTCAGCCGCACAGTCATCGTCTCCGCCGCCCGACTACTCGGCGACCGAGACGTAGCGGTCGTCCTCGTCGTCCATGGCACCCTCGGCCTCGTCGAGGTCGACCTCGACGCCCGGCAGGGCAGCGCACAGCCGCTCCATCATCGCGTCGCTCAGGTAGTGGTGGTGCAGGTCGAGCGAGCGCAGGTGGGTGAGCGGCTGGCCCTCCAACAGGGCGGTGGCGCCCTCGTCGGAGAGCATTCCCATGGAGAGGTCGAGCGACTCCAGCCGGGCCACCACCGGGGCGTGGGCGACGGCGGCGGCGATCTCGTCCTGGAGCTCGCTGTTGGCCAGCCCGAGGTGGCGCAGCTCCGGCAGCCGGGAGCCGTCCAGGAACGGCGCCAGGTCGTCCATCGACGCGTCACCGCCGTACTCGTCCACACCGAGCCAGAGGCTCAGGCGCTCCAGCGCGGGCAGTTCGGAGCCGGCCACCGCGCGCACCACGGTGGCCGGAAGGCCGCCGGACTCGAAGCTCAGGCTGGTCAGCCGGTCGTGCCGCACCGGCTCCAGGGAGAGGTCCATGCCGCCGCGCACGGTCAGCGACCTCAGCCCGGGGAAGGCGTTCAGCAACGGGGTGACGTCGTCCATCTCCAGCCAGGAGATCTCGCACTCGTCGTATGTCACCTCGCCGAGGAACAGCGCCTCCAGCGCGGGCAGGCGCCGCGCTTCGGCGGTGACGGCCTCGACCGCTGGGCGCACGGACGTGTAGCCGTCCTGCCACCAGGCGCCGATCACCACGGCGCGCACGCCGGCCGGGTCGACCTTCTCCAGGAACGACTGCCAGAGCTGGACGAAGTCCTGCTCGGAGCCGTACTCGAGGGACAGCCGCCAGGCGACGGCGCCCGCGGCGGGGCGCGGCCGGGCGTCGTCGGGCGTGAACTCGTGGATCGGCAGCTCGTGGAAGCGTTCCAGGTGGTGGGAGACGGCCATGTCGGATCCTGGTGGGTCGAGTGGTCGGACGGGTGGTCGGTGCGGGTCGGGCCGGTGGGTGCGGGGGGTGACGGCTACTCGGCCACGGCCACGTAGCGCCACCGGTCGTCGGGCTTGCCGGCGTCGGAGAGGTCGACCTCCACCCCGGCCAGGGCCTGGCGCAGGCGCTGCTGCACCTCCTCGGTGACGAAGTGGTGGTGCAGGTCGAGGGAGCGCAGGTGGGTGAGTGGCTGGCCCTCCAGCAGGGCGGTGGCGCCCTGGTCGGTCAGCACGCCCATGGAGAGGCTGAGCGACTCCAACCGGGCGACGACGGGCGCGTGCGCCACGGCGGCCGCGATGTCGTCCTGGAACTCGCTGTTCTGCAGGCCGAGGTGGCGCAGCGCGGGGAAGCGGGTGCCGTCCAGGAAGGGCGTCAGGTCGGCCATCGTCACGTCGCCGCCGTAGTTCTCCACGCCCAGCCAGAGCTCCAGCCGCTCCAGGGCCGGGAAGTCGCAGGCCGCCACCGAGCGCACGACCGAGCCCGGCAGCCCGCCGGCCTCGAACCGCAGCGCCTTGAGCCCGTCGTGCCGCAGCGGCTCCAGAGCCAGACCGCCGTTGCCGTCCCAGTCCTGGGACGCGCCGCGCACCACCAGCTCGGCCAGCCGCGGGAAGGCCGTCAGCAGCGGCGTGATGTCGCACTGCTGGATCCAGGAGATCTCGCACTCCTCGTAGGTGATGTCGCCGACGAACAGCGCGCGCAGCGCGGGCAGTCGGCCGGCGGCGGCGACGATCGCCTCCATCGGCTCCTGGAAGCCGTCCGGCTCCTCCGGAGCCCACTGGCCGATCACCAGGGCGGTGACCCGCTCGGTGTCGACGGTGCCGAGGAACTGCTCCCAGCGCTCGACGAACGTCGCCTCGGACTCGTAGTCGAGCTTGATCCGCCAGGCGACCGACGCGGCGTCGGGCAGCTGGACGGCGCCGGATCCGCCCTTCTCGTCGGCCTCCTCCAAGGCCTCCACGAAGTCGAAGACGGGAAGACCGTGGAACCGCTCGATGTGGGCGTTGACAGTCATGCGCTGCTCCCTCTGGGGTCTGGGCCGAACAACTGTCTACCAGCCGGGACTGACAATCCGGTGGCCGGGTCGCCGCCCCGGCGCGTTGTCAGACCCTTGCTCTATGTTCGGGTCCTGGCTCCGGAGAGTGACCGCGGCAGGTGCGGCGGAGCCGTGGGTTCCGGTGTCCGCCGGGGTCCGGCCGTACGGCGAGGGAGGACTGATGTACCGCCAGGGCGATGTACTGATCGTGCCGGTCGAGGAGGGCGCGGTCCCGCCGCGGGTGGCAGAGCTGGCCGTGCAGCCCCGGGACGCGCGGGGGCGGATGGTGCTCGCGCTCGGCGAGGTCACCGGGCACGCCCACGCCGTGGTCGGCCCCGGTGAGCTGCGCCGCGAGACCGGGCCGTTCGGCGCGGGCTGGCTGCACCTGCCCGAGGGCGGCCGGGTGGTGCACGAGGAGCACGCCGCGATACCGCTGCCCCGGGGCTGGTACCGGGTGGTCCGCCAGCGCGAGTACGTGCCGGGCGCGGTGCGGGTGGTCGCGGACTGATGACGGCTCCGCCCGCCGTACGGGGGTCGGCGGGCGGTGGCGGACACGAGGGCAGGGCGCGGCCGGGGCCGCGGCACGGAACGGAACGGGAACGGACGGCCGGGTGGGGAGCCCGGCCGGGAACGGAGCAGGGATGGAGACGGTGATCCACGACGAGGTCCACGGCGACCGGACGGAGGCACGGGCGCTGCCCGGGCCGGCCGAGGTGACGGCCCGCTGGCGGGCGGCCGCGGCCGCCACCGGGGCGGGCGACCGGGCGGCGGCCGAGCGCGCCGTCCGCGCCGCGTACCGGGCGGCCGGGCTGCCCGAGCCCGCGGCCGTCCGCTGGTTCGGCTCGCCGCTCGCCGCGACCGAGGCGGCGCTGGCGCTGCGGTCCGCCGGTGCGGAGAGCGTGCGCGAGGCCGTGCGCACCGGGCCCTGGGAGGAGGCCAGGCGACGGGCCGTCGAGCAGGTCGGCACCGCGGGGTGGGCGGGCCACTGGGCGCTGACCGGCGGTGAGCTCGGCCCGGTCACCACCCCGCTCGCCGACCGGCTGCGCAACGCCGTGCTCGACCGGCTCGCCCCCGAGGCCGACCGGGAGGAGGACGCGGCCGTGGCCGAGGACGCCCGGGGCCGGCGTACCACCGTCCGGCTCGCCCTGCTGGACGCCGTGCGCGGTCAGCACGACGCGCCGTGGTTCGCCGCCTTCGAGGCCGCCGGGCCGAGCGCCGGCGCCGTCGCACCGCTCGCCGAGCTGGCCCGGGAGGTCGGCTGGTGGTGGCCGTACCGGGACGTCGCGCTGCTCAGCGAGCGGCCGACCGCCCTGCACCGCGACGAGGCCGGGCGGCTCGACCGGGCGGACGGGCCGGCGCTGGAGTACGCCGACGGCTTCGCCCTGCACGCCTGGCGCGGCATGCCCGTCCCGGCGGAGTTCCTGGCCGGCCTCGCCGGGGTGACGGTCGAGCGGATCCGCACCGAGGAGAACGCCGAACTGCGCCGCGTCCTGCTGGAGCACTACGGCTACGAGCGCTACCTCGCCGACTCCGGCGCCGAGCCCGTCCACCGCGACGAGACCGGGGTGCTGTGGCGGATCGTCCTGCCCGACGACGAGCCGGTGGTGATGGTCGAGGTGGTCAACTCCACCCCCGAGCCGGACGGCACCCACCGCACCTACTGGCTGCGCGTCCCGCCGAGCACCCGCACCGCGCGAGCCGGGGTCGCCTGGACCTTCGGCATACCCGAGAGCGCCTACCACCCGCAGCGCGAGACCTGACCGGGGGTGCCTCCCGGCATCCGGAGCAGGCCCCCGGGCTGCGCGTGTTGACCCTTACCCCACGTCAGGCCGCACGGTGGGGCGCAGTGAACGCACGGATGATCGGAGGGACGCATGAGCTGGTCGGTGGGCCAGGTCTCCGGCTTCGCCGGGGTCACGATCCGGACCCTGCACTACTACGACCGGTCCGGGCTGCTCTCGCCCAGTGAGCGCAGCCCGGCCGGCTACCGGCTCTACAACGGGGCGGACCTCGCCAGGCTCCAGCAGATCCTCTTCTACCGGGAACTCGGCTTCCCGCTCGACGAGATCGCCGACATCCTGGCGGACCCGCAGGTCAACGCGCTCGACCACCTGCTGGCGAGACGACAGGCCCTCACCGAGCAGATCGGCCGCCTGCAGAAGCTGGTCGACGTCGCCGAGCGGGCCATCGAGGTCCAGCGCACCGGGGTCGAGCTGACCCCGGAGGAGCGCTTCGAGGTCTTCGGAGACGTGGTCTTCGACCTCAGCTACGCGGCCGACGCCCACCTCAAGTGGGGCGAGCGGGACAGCCACCAGGAGGCCCTGGCCCGCGCCGCCACCCACTCCAAGGAGGACTGGCAGCAGCTGATGGCGGAGGCGGCGCAGTGGCGCGTCCGGCTGCTGGCGGCCTTCGACGAGGGGCTGCCGGTCGACCACCGGACGGTGCTGGACCTCGCCGAGCAGCACCGGCAGCACATCACCCGGTGGTTCACGCCCTGCCCGCCGGAGATGCACTGCCGGATCGCCGACGACTACGAGGCGGACGCCCGTGCCTTCGCCCTCGTCGTCCCGCCGGCCGAGCAGCGCCCCGGCCTGGCCGGCTACCTCCGCGCGGCCATCGGCGCCAACGCCGAGCGGCACGACGAGAGCGACCTCGACGGGGTGGCCCGATGAGGATCCTCGTCATGGCCGCCGGATCGCACGGCGACGTCGCCCCCTACACCGGTCTCGGAGCGCGGCTGCGCGATGCGGGGCACGAGGTCGCGCTCGCGGCGCCCGAGGCCTTCCGCGGGCTGGTGGCCGACAGCGGTCTCGACTTCCGCCCGCTCCCGGTCGACCCGCGCGGGGCGGGCGCCGAGTCGGCCGGTGGGCGCCCCGAACTGCTCGCCCGGGCCGCGGCGTTCATCGGGCAGCTCGGCGACGCGCTCGCGGACGCCGCCGCACCCGGTGCCGATCTGCTCCTGCTCAGCACCACCACCGCGCCGCTGGGCTGGCACCTCGCGGAGGCGATGGACGTCCCCAGCATGGGGGTCTACCTCCAACCCACGCTGCCGACGCGGGAGTTCCCGCCGGTCGTCGGAGGTGGCCGCTCGCTCGGGAGCTGGGCCAACCGGACGGCGGGGGCACTCGGTCAGCGGGTCGTCGACCGTCTGCACGCGGAGGCCGCACGCCGGTTGCGGTCGCGGTTGGGCCTCCCGGCGCTCTCCCAGACCGCGCGACGGCGGGCCGTGGAGCGGGTGAACTGGCCGGTGCTGCACGGCTTCAGTCCGACCGTCGTACCGCGTCCGGCCGACTGGCGGGAGGGGTTGCGGGTGGTCGGCAACTGGTGGCCGCACGTGGCGGAGGACTACCGCCTCCCGGCCGAGGTCGAGGACTTCCTGCGGGCCGGGCCGCCGCCGGTGTTCATCGGCTTCGGCAGCATGGCGGCGGGACACGGCCGGCGGCTGAGCGCCCTGGCGGTGGGGGCCCTGCGACGGGCGGGCGTCCGGGGCGTGGTGCAGGCCGGCTGGGCCGGGATCGCCGGGGAGGGCGACGACGTGCTGACGGTCTGCGAACTGCCGCACGCCAGGCTGTTCCCGCACATGGCGGCCGTCGTCCACCACGCGGGCGCGGGCACGGCGGCCGCGACGCTGCGCGCGGGCGTGCCGAGCGTCCCGGTCCCGGTGACGGCGGACCAGCCGTTCTGGGCCGACCGACTGACCCGGCTCGGTGCCGCCACCGCTCCGCTCCCCTTCGCCGGCCTGACCGCCGACCGGCTGGCGGAGGGCATCCGTCAGGCCGTCGAGGGGCAGCGGCTGCGGGAACGGGCGCAGCAGGCGGCCCGCGCGATGGCGAAGGAGGACGGCGCGGGCCTGGTCGCGGAGGCGGTGATGGCAATGGGCCGGTAGGGGAGAAGGGGAGCGGGCCGCTGAAGGTCCTCAGGCCAGGGTCCGCTCCAGCCGGTCGGGCAGCGCGGTGCTGCGGAGTCGCTGTTCCAGCGGTCCGGTGGTCGCGGTTCGGTCCGTTCCGGTCAGGCACGCAGGCCGTGGCGCTTGGTGTACACGAGGTGGAACAGGAGCAGCGGTGCGGCGATCACCGGCCAGCTCAGGTTCATGGCGGCCGGGGCGGCGTCGACGGGAAGGAGGTAGGCGAAGGCGAGTTGGGCGACGGCGTTGAGCAGGCTGGCGGCGCCCCAGGCCAGGGTGAGTACCCGGAGGCCGCGGCGGAACGCGGCGTCCCGCTCCCAGCGGGCCTCCCAGGCACGCAGCCCGTCCTCGCCGGCCTTGGCCCGGACGAAGGAACGGAAGACCACCATCAGGGCCGGGCGGCCGTAGCCGACGGAGGCCAGCAGCCAGATGCCGAGGAGTCCGCCGAGCATGCCCGTCCAGGCCTCGCGGATCAGCAGGGTGCGAGGGTCGCCGGTGAGCGCGGAGAGCACCAGACCGAGGAGGATCATGCTCAGGATCAGCAGGGCCAGGAAGTCGACGCGACGGGTGCGGACCAGCCGTACGAGCACGGTGACGGCGGGTACGGCGGCGGACCAGAACAGGCACCACCACCGGTCCACGCCCGCCGTGCGCAGCCCGTAGTAGACGGCGAGCGGCAGGCCGAGGTCGATCAGCAGGGGTAACAGCACGGCGGTTCGGCGTGGGGCGGCGTGGAGGGTCACGTCGCCTCCCCGTTCCTGTCCGCGTTCCTGGTCGCGAGGGTGAACAGGGTGACCAGCTCGCGCCCGTAGGCGCGGGCGTCGAAGTCGTCCCCGGTGGACAGCCGGTTGGCGGCCGCGTCGATCGAGGCGCGGATCGCCGTGGCCATCGCCTCGGCGTCGAACGATCGGAAGTCACCGCTGAGCTGTCCGTCGCGCAGATGCTGGACCAGCAGTGCCACGGGGGTGTCGAAGCCCGCCGAGCTGACCAGCGGGCTGCCGTCCTCCCGGCGGGCATTGGCGAGGACGTCCACCAGTGCGCGCACCTCGACGGGGTGCTCCGCCAGGAACTCCAGGTTCGCCTCGATGTATGCGGCCAGCTGCGCGGCCGGTCCGGCCTGGGCGTGGATGCGCGGCTGCATGAAGGTCCGCGCCGCCTCCTGGACGGTGTCGGCGAGGGCCTGGAAGAGGTCCTCCTTGTCCTGGAAGTGGTACGAGATCAGCCGCACGCTGGAGAGTCTCGCCCGCTTGGCGATCTGGGCGAACGAAGTCCGGGCGTAGCCGAGTTCGGCGACGGTCTCGATCGCGGCGGCGACGATCTGGGCGCGCCGCGCATCGGTGGTGACGCTCCGGCCGGAGCCGTGGGCGGCCGGGGGAGCGGCCGGGGCCGGGTCAGGTTTTACTCGCATGAGTAAAAATTAACATGCATCGGCAAAACCGTGGGTGCGAAGAGCCGTGCCCGCGGCCGTCAAGCGTCGAGACGTCAGGAGAGCCGGAGGGGCAGACGGGTCAGAAGGGTCAGAAGGGTCAGAAGGGGTCAGGAGGTGGCACGTCGTGGCGCCCGGGCGATCAGGACGGGCTGGAAGAAACCGGTGTCGGCGGGCTGCTCCCAGTGGATGGCGGCCAGGCCGGCCTCGGCGGCGAAGGCGCTCAACTTCTCCTGGGTGAGTGCCCAGTAGGTGGAGCGTCGGACTGAGACCTGCCACTGACCGGTCGCGTGCGGCAGGAGCTGGAAGAGCTCCAGGTCGTACCGCTCGCCGTCCTCGTGCCACTGCCAGAGCTGGAAGGCGACCGACCGTCGGCCGCCGTGCTCGGTGGTCTGCGGCGCGGTGGAGGCGGGCCGGGTGCGGCGCAGCTCGTCGTACGGGCGGGTGCTGACCAGCAGCAGTCCGCCCGGGCGCAGGACCCGCCGCATCTCACCGAGCGCGGCGCGGACGTCCTCGGCCGTCAGCAGGTGGGGCAGCGCGTTGTCGGCGCAGACCACGACGTCGAACCGGCCGTCCGGGAAGGGGAGTTTCCGCATGTCGGCCGCGGCGGCGGGCAGCCGGAGGCCGCGCCCGGCGGCCTCGGCGGTGGCGCGGGCGGCGGCGACCGGGCTGAGGTCGGTGCCGGTGACGCGGTGGCCGAGCGCGGCCAGGCCGATCGCCTGGGTGCCGATGCCGCAGGCGCAGTCCAGCACCTCGGCGGGTCGGTCGCCGAGGCCCGCGCGGATCAGGGCGTCCAGCGCGGCGCCCTGCCGGGCGAGCGACGCGTTCCAGTCGCTGTAGAGGAGGTGGTAGTCGTCGGCGAAATCGTCGTAGAAGCGGCCGGGGGAGGACTGGGTCATGGCGGCGGGTCTCCACGGGGCGTCGGCGGAGCGGGAAGAGCGGTGTAGGCCGGGCGGAGAGCGGACGCGCCAAGGCCGGGCCCTGGCCGTGGCGCGACGCCGAGTGGGACACGATGACCGGTCCGTCCGCCACGTCGCTATCCTCACCCGGACGTACCGGCGCGGAGTACCGGTTTTCGGGGCCACCGAGGAGGCAGGCACATGACCCGGGTACCGGACGAGGACCGAACGGGCGCACCGTCGCCTCGCCCCCCGTCGCCGCGACTCCGACCGACCGAGACGGGCCGACCGAGACGGGCCGGCCGACACGGGCCGGCCGACACGGGCCGGCCGGACCGATGCCCGGAGTGATCGAGCTGCCGGAGGGCAGTTGGGGGGACTGGGACGTGTGGTCCTGGCGCCCTGGCGAGTGCCGACTGGCCGCCGGGTACGACCTCTGCTACCACCACGGCCTGGAGCTGGTCTTCGACGATCCGCTGTACGTCCGCTGCCCGGAGTCCTTCCAGGACCCGGTGTTCCGTCCGCCGACGGTCGAGGAACGGCGGCTGGTGGAGCGCCAGTGTGGGGAGGCGGCGGGCGTGCTGATCGCCTTCGAGGCGGACGGCGGTGGCCCGGACCCGGTGGGCGGGCTGATCGCCGCCGGGAGGCTGGAGGTGCGGGTCGGTACCGTCCTCCGTTACCCGTCGGCCCCCCACCGGCCCGATCGACCCAAGGGGTAGAGCCCGCAGCGGGGCGATCCGCCGGCCAGGCGTCGCCGGCAAACTCACGCGACGGTTGTCGGCGGGTGGTGGGAGACTCGCTCCCATGAAGCCCAATGATCCCAAGGACGACCTGCACCGCTACCTGAAGGCAGCCCGCGAAGCCATCGTCTGGAAGCTGGAAGGACTGTCCGAGTACGACATCCGCCGCCCCCTGACGCCGACCGGCACCAACCTCCTCGGCCTCGTCAAGCACCTCGCCAGCGTCGAGCTCGGGTACTTCGGCCCGACCTTCGGGCGCCCGCACGACGAATCCCTCCCCTGGACCGAGGAGGGCGCCGAGCCCAACTCGGACATGTGGGCCACCGCCGACGAGTCGCGCGAGGATGTCGTCGGCCTCTACCGCCGCGCCTGGGAGCACGCGGACGCGACGATCGAGGCGCTACCGCTCGACGCGATGGGCCACGTCGAGTGGTGGGGCGACAGCGGAGACGTGACGCTCCAGCGGATCATGCTGCACATGACGGCCGAGACGAACCGGCACGCCGGCCACGCCGACATCGTCCGCGAGCTGATCGACGGCAAGGTCGGCATGCGGGTGGAGAACAGCAACATGGACGGCGGCGACGGGGCGTGGTACCAGGCTTACTGGAACCGGCTGGAGGAGTCCGCCAAGGAGGCTCAGGCCAAGCAGCACTGAGGGCCGTTCGGGGAGGGGGCCGCCTTGGTAGCTCGTGGTGCCTGCCTCCCCGCTCCCGTGGCACAAGGGCGGCGCCGGTTCCGGACGTCGATGACGCAAGGAGCTGTGGCATGACGGCGTCGTCCGTGGCGGCTGTAGAGCGAGGCGGCGTGTGACGTCGGCGGCATAGGTGGGTCGGCGGGAAGGCGGCTCAGCGGGCGGGGGTCGGGTCGGGCCCGGCGACCCGGGTCGGCAGGTGGCGGTCTGTCGCCGTGGAAGGGCCGGCGGACGGTCGCCATGCCTCGGGGCCGTGGAACAGTCCGGGCTCCAGCTGGTTTTCCGCCGGTGGACGACGCCGCGCTGTCTGGCGGTGTGTCAGTAAGGGAGAGGCCCTCGATGACCATACCCTCGTGCACGTCGCGCCTGACCCGCCGCCTCGCCGTCTTCGGCACGGCACTGCTGGCCGCCGTGGCGGCCGTCCCGCTCGCGGCGGCCCCCGCGGCTGCCGCCGTGAACCCGATCCGCATGAGCGGCAAGTTCCGCTACGACTACGCGAACGCGGAGGAGGGCAGCCTGTTGGACCGCGCAGGAGCGCGACCCCGCCGCGTGCACCGGGCTCACCCTCGAGTGGTACCCCGGCTCCACCGACGGGCCGGTGTACCACCAGAACACCGTCAGGCTGTCCGACGGTGACCCGGACTCCGAGCACACCGTGCTGTACGAGAGCGGCCACTTCCTGATGGACCGCCGCTACGACGGCGTGATGCCGGCTTCACCTACGGCGGCGGCTGGGACACCGGTGACACGGTCTCCGGCAACGTCACCGGTCCGCTGCTCGAACCTGTGGAGGAAGACGACGGCGGCTGGCCGGGCACCATCAAGGCGCTCGCCGCGAGCAAGCCCGGCACCTTCGCCGACTACGTCAAGAACACCCGCCCCGCCGCCACCCCGCCGCTCGCCACCACCGGCGCCGCCCTCGACCACCCGGCCCGGCGCACCATCAACTACGGGCCCGTTGTCGGCGACGGCCGCTACCACAGCCTCACCGGCGGCAACGGCCTGGCGTCGGAACGCGACGGCGGCCGCGCCGCGACCAACCGTCCGCGCGGCGCCCTCAACGCCTACGACGCCTCCCGCCCCTTGCAGCGCTGGAAGTCGGGCCCGAACCCGGACGGCACGCTGCAGATCTCCGACAACTGTTCCACCGCGCTCACCCTGACCGCGGACTTCACGGAACCGCCTCGGGCCATTCTGCGGCCGTACAACCCGGCGGACCCGTACCAGAAGTGGAAGGTCACCCGGAACGCCGGCGGCGGCCTGACGATCACCATCCCGAACACCTACACGGCCCTCGACTGCCCCGGCAGCCAGGCCGGTGACGACGCGCAGCTGCGCCGTGAGGACGCCAGGGTCAAACCCCGGAACCGGGGCGCCATTCCCGTTCCGTAACGCGCGACGCGCCCGTCGGGCCGGCTGGGGGCCCCGGGGGGAAGCCGGCGGGTCCGACTTTCCTCCGGCAACCCGCCCGGGGCGCCGGGGCCCATGACATCAAAACGTAACGCTTCCGTGAAAAGTCGGCAGGCGTAAAGTCTTCCCCAAGTCCGGTCTAATCTGGCATGTTTCCTTCAATTCCCGTGCGATCCCCCTCACGCATGGGCCGAATCGGAGGACACGTGTCACCCCTGATATCCCGGCGGCTCGGCCGCCCGGCCGCAGCCCTCGCCGTGCTCTCGGCCATGGCGCTCGCCACCCCCACCGCGTTCGCGACCGCCGCCACCGCTGCCACCACCCCCACCGTCCCCGGCGCAGTCTCCGCGCCCGCGGCCAAGACGCCCGCCGCCCAGGCCGCCGCGGCCCAGGCCCCCGCCGCCCCCGCCGTCGCGGGCAGCGCGGCCGGCTGGGCCGCCGGCACCCGGGCCTACCTGGTGATCAGCGCCCCCGCCGACATCGCCGCCGCCAAGGCCGCCGTCGCCGCCAAGGGCGGTACGGTCTTCGCGAGTTACGACGCGATCGGCGTCATCGTCGCCCACTCCACCAGTACCGGCTTCGCCGCCGCGCTGCGGACCGTCGCCGGCATCCAGCAGGTCGGCGCGACCCGCACCTCCGACGTGCCGGCCGACGCCTACAGCCCGGCGCTGCCCGCCAACCCCGCCCAGTCGGCCACCACGCTCACCGAGTCCAACCGCTGGGACATGACCCAGATCAAGGCGGACCAGGCCTGGAGCGTCAGCACCGGCTCGCCGACCGTCAAGGTGGGCGTGCTCGACACCGGAGTGGACGACCAGCACCAGGACATCGCGCCGAACTTCGACGCCGCCGACTCGGTCTCCTGCGCGTACGGCAAGCCCGACACCCGCACCGGCGCCTGGCGGGACGTGGACGAGCACGGCACCCACGTCGCCGGCACCATCGCGGCCGCGAAGAACGGCAAGGGCGTCATCGGCGTCGCGCCGGGCGTCAAGGTCGCCGCGGTCCGGATCGCCGAGCCGACCAGTACCCTGTTCTTCGCCGAGAACACCGTCTGCGGCTTCGTCTGGGCCGGTGACCACGGCTTCAAGGTCACCAACAACAGCTACTACACCGACCCGTGGCAGTTCAACTGCCCGGACGACCTCGACCAGGCGGCCATCATCGAGGGCGTCAAGCGCGCCCAGGAGTACGCCGAGGGCAAGGGCTCGCTCCAGGTCGCGGCGGCCGGCAACTCCAACTACGACCTGGCGAACAAGACCACCGACACGGCGAGCCCGAACGACTCCACCCCGACCACCCGGACCATCAGCAACGCCTGCCTCGACATCCCCACCGAACTTCCGGGCGTGGTGACCGTCGCTGCCACGGGCAGCGGCAGCGGCAAGGCGTCCTACTCCAACTTCGGACGGGGCGTCATCGACGTCGCGGCGCCCGGCGGCGACGGCGCCACCGGCGTCTACTCGACCCTGCCCGGCGGCAAGTACGGCACCATGAGCGGCACCTCGATGGCGTCCCCGCACGTCACCGGCGTCGCCGCGCTGATCGCCAGTGCCGACCCCTCGCTCACCCCGGCCGACATCCGGGCCCGGCTGGCGAGCCAGGCCAACGACCTGGCCTGCCCCGCCTCCGACAGCCGCTGCACCGGCACCACCGCCAACAACTCCTTCTTCGGCGAGGGCCAGGTCGACGCGCTGAAGGCCGTCGGCGGCGGGACCCCGCCCACCGGCAAGTACTTCGAGAACACCGCCGACGTGGCGATCGCCGACAACACCACGGTGGAGAGCCCGCTCACCGTCACCGGTGTCACCGGCAACGCGCCCGCGACGCTCAAGGTCGGCGTGGACATCAAGCACACCTACCGCGGTGACCTGGTCCTCTCCCTCGTCGCCCCGAACGGCACGGTCTACCTCCTGGAGGACTTCCCGAACAGCGACAGCACCGACAACGTCGCCAAGGCCTACACCGTCAACGCCTCGGCGAGTGCGGCGAACGGCACCTGGAAGCTCCGGGTGAAGGACGGTGCCTCCGGCGACACCGGCACGATCGACGCCTGGAACCTCACCTTCTGACCCCGCCGTCCGGCCTGACGCCTGACGCCTGACGCCTGACGCCTGACGCCTGACGCCTGACGCCTGACGCCTGACGCCTGACGCCCGACGCCTGACCGCGTCGGGCGTCACGCGTTGGGCGGCCGGCATCGCGGGCAGGACGCCGAACACCACCGGGGTGCCGGCGTACCCGGCGGTCTTGTGGCGGTCCGTGACCAGGAAGCCGCGCCGAGGGGCCGTCCGTGCCCACTCGGCGCGGTTCCCGATCGGGGCGCGCCGCTCGTGGCCGGCGCCGTACCTCAGGACTGCGCGACCAGGTCCAGGTACGCGTCGTGCCAGAGATCCTCGTCGCCGTCCGGCAGGAGCAGTACGCGGTCCGGCCGCAGGGCCTCGATGGCGCCCGGGTCGTGGGTGACCATCACGATCGCGCCCGGGTAGGTGCCGACCGCCGTCAGGACCTCGGTACGGGAGGCCGGGTCGAGGTTGTTGGTCGGCTCGTCCAGCAGCAGGACGTTGGCGCCGGAGTGCACCAGGGCGGCCAGCGCGAGCCGGGTCTTCTCGCCGCCGGACAGCACCGCGGCCGGCTTGTCGGCGTCGTCGCCCCGGAAGAGGAACGCGCCGAGCACGTGCCGAAGTTCGCCGTCGGTCAGGCCCGGTGCGGCCGCGGCGAGGTTGTCGCGCACGCTGAGCGCCGGGTCGAGGGTGTCGTGCTCCTGGGCGAAGTAGCCGAGCCGTAGGCCGGTGCCGGGGACGACGCGGCCGGAGTCCGGCGTCTCCCGGCCGGCCAGGATGCGCAGCAGGGTGGTCTTGCCGGCCCCGTTCAGGCCGAGCACGACCAGTCGGCTGCCGCGGTCCACGGCCAGGTCCAGGCCGGTCAGCACGGGCCGCCCGGCGTAGGACTTGGCGAGGCTGATCGCGCCGAGCGGCATCCGGCCGCACGGGGCGGGCTCGGGCAGCCGGATCCGGGCGGTGCGCTCGGCCTGCCGGACGGGTTCGAGCTCGGCGAGCATCCGGTCGGCCCGGCGGGCCATGCTGCGGGCGCTGGTCGCGGTGGCGACGTTGGCCCGCATCCGGTCGGCCTGCGCGTGCAGGGAGGCGGCCTTGCGCTCGGCGTTGGCCCGCTCCCGGGTGCGGCGGCGCTCGTCGGCGGCGCGCTGGGTCAGGTAGGCCTGCCAGCCGGTGTTGTGGACGTCGATCGCGGCGCGCTGCGGGTCCAGGTGGAAGACCCGGTTGACGGTCTCCGCCAGCAGGCCGAGGTCGTGGCTGATCAGCACCAGCCCGCCCTGGTGGGTGGCGAGGAAGCCGCGCAGCCAGGCGCCGGAGTCGGCGTCCAGGTGGTTGGTGGGCTCGTCCAGCAGCAGGACGCCGTGGTCGGCGAAGAGGATGCGGGCCAGCTCGACCCGGCGGCGCTGGCCACCGGAGAGCGTGCCGACGGGGGAGTCCATCACCCGGGTGGGCAGGCCGAGCCCGGCCGCGACCCGGGCGGCCTCGGCCTCGGCGGCGTAGCCGCCGCGGGACTGGAACGCGGCGTCGGCCCGGACGTACGCGTCCATCGCCCGGCGCTCCTCGGCCGGTGACCCGGCCCTGGCCATCGCCGCCTCGGCGGCGCGCAGGGCCTGGACGGCGGTGTCCAGGCCGCGGGCGGACAGGATGCGGTCGGTGACGGTGACCGACGGGTCGGCGGCGCGGGAGTCCTGCGGGAGGTAGCCGACGGCCCCGGTCCGGGTGACCGTTCCGGCGGCGGGCGCCAGCTGTCCGGCCAGGGTGGCGAGCAGGGTGGTCTTGCCGGCGCCGTTGCGGCCGACCAGGCCGATCCGGTCGCCGGGGGCGATGTGCAGGGTGACGTCGGACAGCAGGAGGCGGGCGCCGACGCGCACGTCGACACCACGGGTGGTGATCATGGGATAACGCTCCGAAACGACTAGCGGACAGACGGGTGGCGTGGAAGCGGGCCGTCTGGCTAGGAGATTCGGGGCGTGGACATGAGAGGAACGGTAGCGGGCGGAATGGAGTCGCGCATCCGAATTGACGGACGCATCCGAACCAACGGGCTCGCCCGGACGGGCGGGCGCACACCCGGATCGGCAGGCGCGCCCGGATCGGGCGACGCGGTTTCGGCCACGTCGCGCGGCGGATGGCGCACGGAGCCGTCTTGTCGTGGCCACGTCGCAATCGCTTGTATGGCCGCATGGCCCGACGCGATCTCGTACTCCTGACCGACCACAGCTCGACCGAAGGCAGCCGGAAGGTGCTCGCCGCCGCCGCGCGGACGCTGATCGGCCGGGAACCCGTCCAACTGGACGCCCGGCACTTCATGACCGGAGGCAACGGCCTGATCGAGGCCGACGACGCGGGCGGGATCCGGCTGGCGGGTGGCGGCCGGACGGTGACCGCCGACACGGTGATCGTCTACGAGATCCCGCCGCACCGGCGCCGTGCGTTCGAGGACTGCCAGCGGCGGCTGCGCGGATTCGGCGCCCGCTCGCTCGGCACCGACGCCGCGGCGTGGCGGGCGGCCACCGAGAAGGACCTCACCGTCGCCCGTTTCGTCCGGGACGGCGTACCGCACATGCCCAGCATCGCGCTCTCCGAGCCGAGCCCGGAGGCCGCCGCCGAGGCCTTCGCGGCCCTCGGCGGCGACGTCTGGGCCCGGCCCTGCGTCGGGATGGGCGGCGACGACGTCTTCCACGTCACCACCGGTGCCCAGCTCGACGCCGCCGCACGGCACTACGCGCAGACCAAGACGGACTGGCTGCTCGCCCGTGACGCCCGGAACTTCCTCCCCGACGGGCGGCGCCACCAGTACCGGGTGGTGGTGCTGCACGGGCGGGTGGTCCGCGCGGTCGAGCACGTCCAGGCGGACCCGGACGCGCCCTGCAACGAGAGCCGCGGCGCCGTGTCCACCCTGCTCGACTACGCCGAACTCCCGGACGGGCTCGCGGAGTCGGCCGTCGCGGCGGCCGCCTCCCTGGGGCTCGACCTCGCCGGGGTGGACCTCGCCGCCGAGAGCGGCGGTGTGGTCTTCGAGGTCAACGTCCACCCCGCCTTCGGCCGGCGCGGTCTGGAGCAGGTGGCGCTGCCGTACGTCGCCGCGCACCTCGGCGAGTAGCACCCGCCGCGCCGCGCCGCGCCGCGCCGCGCTGCGCCCCGCCCTGCCCGGCCGACCCGCCCTGCCCGGCCGACCCCGCCCGCCCCGGCAGCGCCTCCCGAGGGCCCCCTCGGCCCCTCAGCCCCGCAGGACCGACGCGAGCACCGACGGCCGGAACAGCAGCGACGGCGGCTCCACCAGCGACATCACCTCGTGGAACGCCTTGGTGACCGCCGGGTCCCGGGTGCTGCGGGCCAGCACCTTGTCGAAGAAGCTGTGCTGGAGTTCGATCAGGGCCCCGGAGGGTGCGCCGGTGGTGGTGCGGAAGCGGGCGTCCTCGGCGCAGGAGATCATCCACGGGACCCTGGACGCCGCGGCCACGGCGCGCCGGGCGGCCCGGGCCGTGGGGTGCCCGATGCCGCCGTACCGCTTGGCGGTGCGGCGCAGCTCCCGGGCGCAGAACAGCGCGACGGTGACGCCCTGCCCGTAGACCGGGTTGAAGGTGCTCGCGGCGTCGCCGACCACCACCAGCCCGTCCGGGCAGCTGCGCTCGTAGTGCCGGCGCACGCCCGGTCCGGGGTGGAACCCCCGTACCTCGCCCGCCGGTTCGGCGTCCCGCAGCACCTCGTGCAGCAGCGGGTCGCGCAGCAGGCCCAGGTGCTCGGTGAAGCCCTCCTCGCCGGCCGCCGGCTCGGCGCCGCGCATCCCGGCGAGGCTGACGATCCAGCGGTCGCCCTCGACCGGCAGCAGCACGCCCAGTCGCGGCGCGTCGGGGGCCTTGGTCTGGATGTAGACCGCCCGGTCGCCGAGATCGGCCCCGGGCGGGCGGTGGAAGATCCGGGAGGCGTAGGCGACGCCCGCGTCCACCCGCTCCTCGGGCACCGGCGGGCACCCCGACTCGGTGAGCCACTTCGGCACCGAGGACGAGCGGCCGGTCGCGTCCACCACCAACTCGGCGGGTATCTCCCGGACTTCGCCGCGCTCCGGGCCGCGCTCGCGGACCTTCACCCCGGTCACGGTGGTCGCCGAACCGAGCAGTCCGACCGCGTCCGTCCCCTCCAGGAGCTCGATCGCGGGATGGGCGCGGAGCCGGTCCAGCACGAACGAGTCCAGCAGTGGCCGGGTGCAGGAGAGGAAGCTCATCTCGGCCGGGTACTCGGCCAGCCACCCGGCGGAGCAGAGCCACTTGATGTCCGAGACGGACACCCGCCGCGCGCCCGCGGCCGCCAGCTCCTGCCTGATGCCGGGCATCATCTCCTCGAGCAGCCGGTGCCCGGCCTCCAGTACCAGGTGGGCGTGCCGGCCCTGCGGCACGCCGGCCCGGAATTCCGGCCCCGCCGGGTACCGGTCCCGCTCCACCACGACGATCCGCTCCGCGAACCCGCGCAGCGCCCACGCGGCCGCCATCCCGGCCAGCCCGCCGCCGATCACCACCGCCGTACCCCGCCCCGGGGCCCTCTCCGAAGAAGTCATGACACGTAGCGTAGTGGTGCGGTCGCCTCCGCGTGATCGCTTCGCTCCGGACGAACGTCCCTGTCCCGCAGGGTCGTTGACGCCTGGCCGGACCGGACCGAACTGGACTGAGCCATACCGCACCGGACCGCACCAGATCGAGCCGGACCGAGCCGGACCCAACCGGACCGGGCGGTGGTCGCGCGGTTCGCGGAGCGCGGTCGCGAGCGTCGGCCACTCCCTGCGACGGGCCCCGGTCGGTGCCCGGCGCGTGCGGGTACTAGACTCGACGGGGTTGTGCTGGCGCCTTTCCGGTGCGTGAGCACGCGGAGCCCAGGAGGTGAGAGCTGTGGAGTGCAGTAGTACGGGTCGAAGTCGGCCCCGATCCCGGTTGTCCCGCACCACTCGCGGCCCCCGGCACACCTCCTCCCGTACGGCTCCCGCGCGGCACTGATCTCGCCCTCCCGGCGAGGCACCGCCGGTCGCGCCGTGCGCGTGGCGGCCGGCCGGGCGCCTCCGGTCCGCCGTGTTCCCGTACGGCGGCCGGGCATTCACCCGTGGAGGTCCCGCCATGTCCGACTGGCGTGTGCGCGCCGTGCGCGCGAGCAAGCGTCCGTTCTCCCGTTCCATCGTCCGGCCCGCGGACACCCAGCCGGCGCCCGAGCACTCGATGGACCCGCGCCCGGACCAGCCGGTCGAACCGGTGACGCTGGAACGTTCCGTCGTGGACGCGGCGGTCTACCGGGACGGCCACCGGATCGAGGCGCCCACCGACCTCGCGGACATCTACCGCAAGCTGCCCGACCGGCCCGGAACGATGGCCTGGATCGGCCTGTTCCGCCCCGCCGAGAAGCAGTTGCTGGAGGCCGCCGACCGGTTCAACCTGCACGAGCTGGCCGTCGAGGACGCCATCGTCGCCCACCAGCGGCCGAAGCTGGAACGCTACGGCGACACCCTGTTCGTGGTGCTGCGCGCCGCCCGCTACCTGGACGAGGCGGAGGAGGTCGACTTCGGCGAGATCCACCTCTTCGTCGGCCCCGACTTCGTGATCACCGTCCGCCACTCCCAGGCGCCGGACCTGTCGGCGGTGCGCCGCCGCCTGGAGGACGACCCGGAGCTGCTGGCGCTCGGCCCGGAGGCGGTGCTGTACGCGGTGCTGGACGCCGTGGTGGACGGCTACGCGCCGGTGATCGCCGGCCTCCAGCACGACATCGACGAGATCGAGACCGAGGTGTTCGGCGGCGACCCGCAGGTCTCCCGCCGCATCTACGAACTGTCCCGCGAGGTCATCGAGTTCCAGCGCGCCACCCGCCCGCTGCTGGAGATCATGAAGAGCCTGGAGGCGGGCTTCGGCAAGTACGGCACCGACGAGGAACTCCAGCGCTACCTGCGCGACGTCGCCGACCACGCCACCTACGCCGCCGAGCGGGTGGACGGCTTCCGGCAGATGCTCCAGAACATCCTGACCGTCAACGCGACGCTGGTCTCGCAGCGCCAGAACGAGGAGATGAAGCAGCTCGCCGAGGCGGGGCACGCGCAGAACGACGAGATCAAGAAGATCTCCTCCTGGGCGGCCATCCTCTTCGCGCCGACCCTGATCGGCACGGTGTACGGGATGAACTTCGAGGAGATGCCGGAGCTCAAGTGGGCCTTCGGCTACCCGTTCGCGATCGGGTTGATGGCGCTGGTGTGCACCGGGCTGTACCTGGTGTTCAAGAAGCGGGACTGGCTGTAGGGCCCGCGTCCTGGCGCGTGCCGGGACGCGCGAGTGCCGGACCCTGAACGCCCTGACGCCCCGGGCCTCACCCGTGCAGCAGCCGCTCGTACTCGGCCTCCGGGTCCAGCTGCCGCCGGTACTCGACGTGCAGCCGGACGGCGCCGTCCGCTCCGGCCAGGCGGTCGAGCGGGCCCCGGGCGGCCGGGAGCGGGCGGGGTCGCGGCCACTGCTGGGCGAGGACGGCCAGCGGGGAGCCGTCGGCGCCGCGCACCACCCAGGTGGCGCGGCCGCCGCCGATCAGCGGGAGGCGGGGGCGGGGGAGCCCGAGCGCGGTGAGCGCCGCCGGGGCGTCCAGACCGTCGGGAAGGGCGACGGTCTCGGCGTGCGGGGCGTCGGCGTCGTCGCCGGCCGCGACGCTGTCCCGGGTGAGGAGGATGCGCATGACGGGAGGATAGGCCGGATCGGCGGGCGCCGCCGTGGTGACCCCCAGGGGTGGCGGCCGGGGCCTCACCCGTGTGCCGGATTGACAAGCAGCCTTGCCGTACTGGCAAATGGCAGGCATGGCCGACGAAGAGTTCGAGAACGTCCTCACCACGGTGGGCCCGCGGTTGCGGGCGCTGCGCCGGGAGCGCGGCACCACGCTCGCCAAACTCGCCGCCGCGACCGGCATCTCGCTCAGCACGCTGTCCCGGCTGGAGTCCGGGCAGCGCAAGCCGACGCTGGAGCTGCTGCTGCCGCTGGCCCGGGAGTACCGGGTGCCGCTGGACGAACTGGTCGGCGCACCGGCCACCGGCGACCCGCGGATCCACCCGCGCCCGGTGACCAGGAACGGCCAGACCATCGTCCCGCTCACCCGCCACCTGGGCGGGCTGCACGCCTACAAGCACATCGTGCCGCCGGGCCGGAACGCCGGGCCCGAGCTGGAGCTGAAGGTCCACGAGGGGTACGAGTGGCTGTACGTGCTGTCCGGACGGCTGCGGCTGGTGCTCGGCACCCACGACCTGGAGCTGACGGCCGGTGAGGCCGCCGAGTTCGACACCCGCACCCCGCACGCCTTCGGCAACGCGGGCCCGCAGCCGGTGGAGTTCCTCAGCCTGTTCGGCCCGCAGGGCGAGCGCATCCACGTCAGGGCGCGCCCGGGAACCTCTGTTCGGTAGGTTCGTTCCTGACAGGGGGTCTTCGTACCGGCTCCCATCAGGCCGCCGGGAGGGGCCGAGGACATGAGTGTGCAGCAGAGCGCGGAGTCCGGGGAGAGCGGCGGAGCCGGGGAACGCGGGGAGGCCGGGAACGGCCGGTCGGAGGCGGGTCCGGGCACCGCGGAGACGCAGGACGCGGACGCGAGCGCGGGCTCGGCCGCCGGTGCTCCCGAGGAGGCCGACGCTCCCGCGAAGACCGGCGAGGACGCCGAGCGCGCCCGGAAGAAGCGCCCGTTCTGGCAGGAGCTGCCGATCCTGCTGGTGATCGCGCTGCTGCTCTCGCTCGGCATCAAGACCTTCTTCGTGCAGGCCTTCTCCATCCCCTCCGGCTCGATGGAGCAGACCCTCGCGATCGGCGACCGGGTGCTGGTGGACAAGTTCACCCCGTGGTTCGGCGCCGAGCCCGAGCGCGGCGAGGTGGTGGTGTTCCGCGATCCGGGCGGCTGGCTGGAGGGCGCGCCGACGACCTCCGGGGACTCCGTGACGGGCACCGTCCAGAAGGCGCTCAGCACCGTCGGCCTGATGCCCTCGGCGGACGAGAAGGACCTGATCAAGCGGGTGATCGCGGTCGGCGGGGACACCCTCGACTGCGAGGTGGGCGAGCCGCTGAAGGTGAACGGCGTCGCACTGGACGAGCCGTACCTGTTCCCCGGCTCGACGCCCTGCGACAACGATCCGGTCGGCACCATCACCGTGCCCAAGGGCAAGCTGTGGGTGATGGGCGACCACCGCAACAACTCGCGGGACTCCCGCTGGCACCACAACCAGAGCGGGGACGGCTTCGTGCCGGTGGGCAACGTGGTCGGCCGGGCCTTCGTGGTCGCCTGGCCGGTGTCCGACTGGTCCACCCTGCCGGTCCCGGACACCTTCGACAAGGTGCCGGACGGGGCGGCGGGCGCGGCGGGCGCGGTCGGCGCGCCGTTCGAGGTGCCGCCGGCGCCGGAGGCCGCCGCACTGGCCGGGATCGTACCGCTCGCCCTGTGGCAGCGGCGGCGGTCGGCGCGCCGGGCGTCGGCGCCCGCGGAGACGTCGCGCGGAGCGTAGGCGCACGGACGTACGCGCGAGACGAAGCGGCTGGGGCCTCGGCGCGGCAGGACGGCTGAGGCCGCCTCGCCCGCCGCAGCTCCGGCAGACCGGCCCGATCGATCGTCTTCGACGGAACTCCCCCATCGACATCTACACGCCTGTAGAGTTCAGGGCGTGAGCTGTACCCCGGCTGACGGCCGCCCCGAGGGGGTGTCCGGCGGCCGGGTCCGGGCCGGGGAGGCGGAGCCGTGATGGAGAGTCAGCGCAGTCCCGAGGGCGCCGGAGACCGGACGGACCCGGAACCGGCGGGCCGGGACGTCCGGTGGGTCTACCAGCCGGTCGAGGTGCACCTCGGCGGCGGCACCTGGGCGGTCGGCCGGATCAGCGCGTGGTGGCAGGACGCGGCCGGGCGGCGCTGGTGCCGGCTGCGGGTCGGCCGCAGCGGACAGCCCGCGCTCTGGCAGCCGTTCGACCCGTCGCGGATTCAGCTGCTGCCGGTGTCCGGGCTCTGAACGGGCCCGGCCGGGACGTCCCGGCGGCGCCGATCGGAGATCCCTGTCGTCCCTGCGAGCGGCCGGGGCGTCTGCGTCGGCGGCAACTACCGCGATCCGTGCGGCTTCCGGATCGCCGTTCCCGGCTCCGGGGGAACCTTTGCGGCCGGACGCGGCGTCATCCTCCGCAGTCGCCACGCGCCCCCGTCGAAGCGGCGGGGTCGCGGGGCCCGCGGCCGGAGCCGGTCCGGGTAGGGACCGGCGTTTGGATTTTCACACTGCCGTGGAAAAGCAGTGGAGCATACTGGGCGCGGATGGGAAGACCAGCTGGTCAGACCATGACTGCCTGGACTCGTATGAGGAGCACGATGACTGATCGGATCGCACGTTCGATAGCCGGCGCCCTGGTGGCCCTGCTGGCCGCCGTCGGCCTCACCGCCGCGGCTTCGGGCGCGGCGGCGGTGGCCGCACCCCGAACCGTCGCGGCCGCCGCCGCGAACCCGGGCGCGGCAGGCACGCAGGGCGCGGGTGCCGAGGCCGTGGACTCCGGCCGGGAGGTCCGCACCGAGGCGCGCGCCGCGGCCGCCGTCGACGCCGCTCACCTCGCGTCCAAGGACGAGAAAAAGAAGAAGAAGAAGGGTTTCTTCGCCAAGCTGGGCAAGTTCCTGCTGGTCGTGGTCATCCTGCTCATCGTGCTCGTCGTGCTGCTGATCGTCGGGATCGTCTACGCCGCCAAGCGGATCTTCAGCCGACGCAAGTAGCCGCGAGGAGGCCGGAGGTGAGCCGCACGCGGTCCGCATGCGGAGCCCTGGGAGGGCCGCACGCGGCCGCGCCCCCGGCGTTCGTCGGCGTCCTCCGGACAGTGGAGCCGGAACGACCATCCGACCAGGGCCACTTGTCGGCGATTGGCCCTGGTCGGGGGGCCGGGGCGGCCCGAGGATGAGCGCCATGAACGACTTCCACCCCGACGGGGCCCCGCACGCCACCTCCGGTACGAACGACGGGTTGCGCCCCGAGAGCCGGGTCGTCCACCCGCCGCTCGCCGAGGTGACCGGCAGCCGTCCGCTCGGCGTCCCGCTGCACCAGGGCCACCTGTTCGCCTTCGACACCAGCGAGGCGCTCACCGAGGCCCACGGCGGACCGGACGGCGCCTTCTTCTACAACCGCTTCGGCAACCCCACCGTCCGTTCGCTGGAGCAGGCCGTCGCCGGACTGGAGGGCGGCACGGGCGCCCTCGCCACCGCCTCCGGCATGGGCGCGATCAACACCGCGCTGCTCGCCCTGCTGCGCGCCGGCGACCACGTGATCGCCCAGCGCAGCCTGTACGGCGGCACCGTCAGCGCGCTGACCGACCTCACCGAGCGCTGGGGCGTCGAGGTCACCTACGTGAGCGGCGACGACCCCGCCGGGGTGGACGAGGCGCTGCGGCCCAGCACCCGGGTGCTGTTCCTGGAGACCGTCTCCAACCCCACCACCCGGGTCACGGATTTGCCCGGGCTGATCGCCGTCGCCCGGCGGGCCGGGGTGGTGAGCGTGGTGGACAACACCTTCGCGACCCCGCTGCTGTGCCGCCCGATCGAGCACGGCGCGGACATCGTGATCCACTCCGTGACCAAGTACCTCGGGGGGCACTCCGACGTGCTCGGCGGGATCGCCGTCTTCGCCGACCCGGAGCTGCACCACCAGGTCTGGCGGCGCTCGCTCGAACTCGGCGCCTCCGCCGACCCGTTCGCCGCCTGGCTGACCCTGCGCGGCATGCAGACCCTCGCCCTGCGGGTCCGCCGCCACTGCGAGACCGCGCTCGACCTGGCCGGCCGGCTCGCCGCCCACCCCGCGGTCACCGCGGTCCACTACCCGGGCCTGCCCACCCACCCCGACCACGAGCGCGCCCGCCGCCTGCTGCCCGACGGCCACGGCGGCGTCCTGGCCTTCGACCTGGCCGGCGGGCGCGAGGCGGCCACGACGTTCACCGAGTCCGTCCGGCTCGCCTCGCTCGCGCCCTCGCTGGGCGACGTGCACACCCTGGTGCTGCACCCGGCCAGCACCTCCCACCGGCAGCTGTCGGACGAGGAGTTGGCGGCGGCGGGCATCGGCCCGGGGACGGTGCGGGTGTCGGTCGGCATCGAGCACCCGGAGGACATCTGGGCGGACCTCCAGCGGGCGCTGGCGAAGGTGTGAGCCCGGAGGGGGAGCCGTCGGGGCAGGGGAGCCGGGAGGACCGGCGCCGCGTCGAGTTCGACGCCGCCGCCCGTCCGCCCGGGTCGGCGGTCCGGTCGGACCCTTCCGCGGCGGCTGCCCCGCGTTCCGGAGGATGCCGGACGCGGGCGTGCCCGGCGGCCCGTCAGCGCTGCCGGGGCCGGGCCACCAGGAGGGCGATGTCGTCCTCGGCGGCCTGGGCCTGGGCTTGGGCCGGGGCGAGGGAGTCGAGGACGGCGTCGAGCAGGTCGTCGAGGTCCCCGGTGGCGGGCAGGCGCAGGGCCGCGAGGCGTTCCCGGGAGACGTCGATGTCCTCGCCCCGGCGCTCGACCAGGCCGTCGGTGTAGAGCAGCAGAGTCTGGTCCGGGAGGAGCGGGTGGGCGGTCTGCTGGTAGCCGCCGAGCCCGGTGCCGAGCGGCGGGCCGGTGGGGACGCGCAGCAGCTCGGTCGGACGGTCGCGGGCGATCAGGGCGGGCGGCAGGTGGCCCGCGCTGGAGAAGGTCCAGCGGCCGCGGCCCGGGTCGGCGAGGGCCAGCAGACAGGTCGCGGGTCGGGCGGAGTCGTCGGCCGGGATGACGTTGTCGAGCCGGTGCAGGATCCGGTGCGGCGGCAGGTCCATCCCGGCGAGGTCGCGCAGCGCGGAGCGGTAGCGGCCCATGTCGACGGCGGCCTCGACGCCGTGCCCCATGACGTCGCCCATCGCCAGCAGGGTGCGGCCGAACGGCAGCCGTACCGTCTCGAACCAGTCGCCGCCGACCACCGAGGTGCTGCCGGAGGGCAGGTAGCGGGAGGCGAGGGAGAGGTTCTGGTGCGGGTCGCCCGGCTCGCTGAGCAGCGCGGCCTCGTCCGGGGTGAAGGCCGGGACGGCGGCAGTACGTCCACGGTGGCGAGGTCGGCGAGCCGGTCGCCGCTGTTGTCATCGCCGGGGATCGCTTCCGCTGTGACCGCCGTTGTGACCGCCGGTGATCGCGCCGAGCCGCGCGGCGAGGGCTGCCGCGGTCGCCGCCGGGGACCGGGAATCGGGTTTCGCGGGCCGTGGGCCCTCCGCTCGGTTGCCGTGCCGGAAGTGCGTACACCCATGATCACGCGCCCGGGTGCGGCACGCCCACAGGTGGGTGAGACGTTGACTGGCCGGAGACGGTTGTTGTAAAGCGCGGTCGTGCGGATACGGCAGGCGAACACCGGATGATCACCGGTCATACTTGGGCGGCGGCGTCCGACCCGGGACGCCGCCGGCCGGACCGGGCCCACCGGGCCGTACCGTACCGACCCGACCGGACCGTGCGGACCCGTACCGACCCGACCGACCTGGTCGACCGACCGACCCGACCCGCGCCCGCGGAGCCAGACCGGAGGAACCCGATGAGTCCCCACCAGCCGACCAGTCGACGGGCGGCCGGGGTCCCCGGAGTGCCGTGGAACCGGCAGCGGCTGCGCAGCAACAACGAGTGGCTGCTGCTGGAGCTGCTGCGCACCGGCGGCGGATCCTCGCGCGCCCAGCTGGCCCGGGACACCGGTCTGTCCAAGCCGACCGTCTCGGCAGCGCTGGCCGAACTGGAGCGGGCCGGTCTGGTCCGCGAGGCCGGGCTGCTGGCCCCCGAGCGCGGCCGTACCGCCGTGCTGTACGAGGTCGACCCGACCGCCGGGCACGTGCTCGGCGTGGACATCGGCCGGGCCCGGCTGCGGGTCGCGGTGGCGGACCTGGCGGGGACGGTGGTCGCCCGCCGGGACGTGGCCAACCGGGGGCGCTCGGCGAACGCCGTCGCGGATGCCGTGGTCGCCGCCGCGCACGAGGCGATCGCCGAGGCGGGCCCGGCCGCCGGGGACATCGTGCACGCGGTGATCGGCACCCCGGGGGTGTGGGACGAGCAGCGTCGTGGGGTGCGCTACGCCAGCAGTCTGCCCGGCTGGGGGAGACCGGGGCTGTTCGACCGGATAGCGGAGGGCCTGGGGGCGCCCGTCTCGGTGGCCAACGACGCCAACCTGGCCGCGCTCGGCGAGTACACCCTGGGCGCCGGGCGGGGCAGCCGGATGTTCGCCTACCTGCTGGTCGGCACCGGGCTCGGGCTGGGCGTGGTGAAGGACGGCGAGCTGCTGCTCGGCGCGCACGGCGCGCTGGGCGAGATCGGCCTGGTCCCGCTGCCCGGGCGGGCCGGCGAGCCGACCGTGACCATCGAACAGGACGCCGCCGCCGACGCCGTGGTGCGCGCTGCCCGGGACTTCGGACTGGACGGGGAGTCCGCGGCCCGGCAGCTGACGGCGAAGCAGGTGTTCGAGCGGGCCCGGGCGGGGGAGGCCGCCGCGGTCCGGGCGGTGGAACGGGAGGCCGAGCGGCTCGCCTACGCGGTGGCCGTGCTCTCGGCCGTCCTGGACCCGGACCTGGTGGTGCTCGGCGGCGGGATCGGCAACAGCGCGGACCTGCTCCTGGAGCCGCTGGAGCGGGCCCTGCACCGGCTCGCCCCGATGCGTCCGACGCTCGCGCCGAGCCTCCTGGGGGAGGAGGCGGTGCTCCTCGGCGCGGTCTCCACGGCGTTGGAGACCGCCCGCCCCGAGGTGTTCGAGCGCCGGACGGCGGGGCTGCGCTGACGGTCGGTCAGGGGGATCGGGCGGCGCGGGGTGGCGACGCTCGGTGGCCGGAAGGTCTCGATCTGCAAACGAGTGGGGGTTCCGTGGACGGTGCGTGTGCGATTCCTGTTTCAATCGCACGACTCGTCCAAACGGAACGGAGCGTTCTCCTCCCATGTCTTCACGGATACCCGGTCGCCGCCGGGCCGGCCTGGCCGGATTCGCCGGACTCGTCCTCACCGTCGGTCTGGCGCTGACCGGTTGCGACCCGTCGGCCGCCGACGGCGGTGCCAAGGCCTCGGCCACGCCGACCGTCGCCGCCACCACGGCCCCGTCCGCGCCGACGACCCCGCCGGCGACGTCCGCCGCGCCGGTCCCGGCCAGCACCCCGCCGGCCCAGCCGGCGCCCCCGGCGCCGGTGGTCACGCCCCCGCCCGCCGAGCCCCCGGCCCAGCCCAGCGCCAAGCCGCAGCCGCCCGTCACCAAGGCGCCGCAGCCGAAGGTGACCACCGCCCAGCCGCCGACCGACCCGGAGCCCCCCGCGGCGGCCGGTGCCGGAACCGGGTGCGAGATCCGCTCGAACGCGGGCAACTGCTACGAGGCCGGGCAGTTCTGCCGCACCGCGGACCTGGGCAGGAGCACCCACGACGCCGGCGGCCGGATGATCTACTGCCGGATGGTCAGCGGCAAGCCGCACTGGCAGGCCTGAGCCGCCCGGGCCGGGCGAGGGCGGTCAGTACAGCGCGTCACCCATCGGGACTCGTCATCCGTGACGTAGGCGCGGATCGAGGCGGGGTACTGCCGGCGGCCGACGCCACCGTGGTCGCGGGCAGTGCCGTCGATGTTCCGGCCGCGCACCAGGCACCGTCCATCGAAGTTGACGACTGAGCACCAGCGCTGGAAAGAGCTGACCGCCTCCGACCGCCGGCCCGGCTGCCCGCGCCGGCCGCCACCGGGGTAAGCGGCCGGCAAGGGCTACCTCCTCCGGAGCCACCCCCTGCGCCGGGACTGTTCCCGCCAGTACGCGAGTGCCTGCTGGGTGGTCGCGAGGTCGGGATGGTCCGGGCGGAGGACGCGCAGTTGCTCGTCCAGCAGGTCGGAGAGGAGGGCCACCGCGCCGCGAGGGTCGCCGGACTGGCCGCGCCGGCGGGCGAGGGCGGCGCGGGTGCGGAAGATCGCGGACCGGTCGGTGCCGGTGGCCACCGCGTACGGGTTGGCCACCGGGTACCGAGTGCCCCGGGCGATCTCGCGTGCCTCCAGGCGGAGTTGGTCGTCGAGCAGGTCGGTCAGGACGGTCACGGCCCCCCGTGCGTCGCCCGACTCGCCCAGCCAGTGGCCGAAGCGGAAACGGGTGTCGAAGGTGCCCGGGTCCTGCGGCCCGTGCATGCGGAGCTGCTCGTCGACGAGCCGGCGGTACGCGACCGCTGCCCCGGCCGCGTCTCCCGCCCTGCCCTGCCACTCGGCGGCGGCGCGGCGCAGGGCGAAGTCGGGCGGGCCCGTCCGTCCGCCGACGGCCGCGAGGTAGCCGTCATCGGCGAGCAGGTCGCGATAGACGAGTGCGACGCCCGGCAGGTCGCCGGCCTGTTCGAGCCAGTAGGCCAGACGGTAGCGCAGCTCGGTGACCTCCTCGACCAGGCGGATCCGCTGGGAGGGGTACAGCTCGTACTCCGGTGCCAGCAGGGCCAATTGCTCGCCGATCATCCGGCGGTACTCGGCGATCGCGGCGGCGAGGTCGCCGGATTCCGCCCGCAGCCGGGCGATCCGGCCGCGCAGCTTCGTCACCGACTCGTGCCGGGCTCCCAACCGGTCGGCCGTCGTCGGCAGCAGCGCTACGAAGTAGTCCAGTGCGGCCTGTGGCCGGCCGTCGTCCGCCAGCGTGTCGCCCACCCGGAGCACGAGGTCGTGCAGCTCCTGGCCGGTATCCCACCCGTACCGAAGCCCGGGCTCGCCGGAGCCCAGCATCAGGGCCGGGGCGTTGCGGATCAGCGCCTCGACGTTGGAGCGCAGCACGTCCGGAGGGAAGTCGAGGGCGCGCGAACGCAGGTGCGGAGCCTGATCCCTCGGGGGCACCAGGAAGAACGTCATCGAGTTCGCCTGGTCCGCCGACGTCCGGGACGCGACGAAGAGCTGGTCGGCGGCCACGTCGGCCAGCTCTGCGGCCCGGCTCGCGGGCACGCCCTCGCGGACGGCTCGCTGCACCATCGGGTGGACCCGCACCGACCGGTCCCGGTCCGCCGGATCGTAGTCGAGCAGGTTCCACCGGTGCAGCAGCGCGAGCGTCTGGTCGGCGCGCTCGTCCGGCGGCGCGTCCTGCGCCGGGCGGTCGGTCCGCTGCCGGTCGAGGTACTCGACCGCGGTGCTCAGCACGGCGGCCGGGATGCCGTCGCAAGCCAGCGGCGCCACCAGTTCCAGCAGCCTCCGCGCCGTCCCGACCGGCGCCAGGGCGTCGGCGCGCTCCAGCGCGAGGTCCCAGGCGTACGGCAGCGGCAGGCTCTGCTCGTCCGGCAGTCCGCCCGGGTCCGGCACGAGGTCGGCCAGCCGCCGACCGCCGTCGCCGAGCAGGCGCAGGTAGTCGGCGCAACTCAGACCGGTGCTGCCCAGGTAGGCGGCGGCCTGCGCGAGTGCGAGCGGCAGGTGTCCCAGCTCGCGGGCGAGCGCTTCGAGGTGCTCCGGCGGCTCGGTCCGGCCGGACGCGGCGAGCACCGCGGTGAGGTAGCCGAAGGCCTCGGCGGAGCTGAACGACGGCACGGTGACCACCTGTCGGCCGAGCCCCTCGCGGGCCACGTCCCGGCGCCAGGTGGTGACCAGGGTCCGCCCCACGGGCTGGTCCGGCGGCCAGAGTCCGCGCAGGTCGTCGGGGTCGACCAGACCGTCCAGGACGATCAGCCGGCGAACCGTCTCCCCGGCCCCGCCCGGCCGGAGCCAGGCCAGGAACTCCCGCGCGCCCTGCTCCGGATCGGCCGGGTCACTACCGGTGATCTCGGCGATGGCCTGGGCGTAGGCGGTCAGGATCGCCGCGCGGCTGCCGGCGGCGACCCAGACCAGCAGGTCGAGTCGCCCGGCCTGCCAGGCGGTGCGGGCCTCGTTCGCGGCCAGCTGGGTCTTGCCGGCCCCGACGGCGCCGACCAGTATCCGGCAGCGCGCAGGGGCGTCGGGATCGTCGAGAACGGCCCGGCGCTGGAAGCAGTGCGCGGTGTTCGGGACCGCCCCGACCCGGTGCGGCCAGGCGGCCGGGGCATGCCGGCCGGCGTAGTAGGCCACCTGGTCGGCGTGGCCGACGGCGAAGCTGTGGTTGCTCGCCCGCACGCCTGTGAGCGGCGGCGGTGGCGAGGCTTGTGACGGGCTCGGCGTCGCCGGTCCGTTCAGCCCTGGAACGGATCCGGCACCTGAGGGTGGCCGATCTGCACGCCCCCGTGGATCACACCGGCGGCGACCGAGCCTTCCTGGGCGCTGATGTGCACGTTTCCGCCGACCGCCATCCCGCCGGCCCCGGCCGACACCTGGGCCTGGGCCGCGCTCTCGGCCAGCAGTTCGCGCAGCGCCTCGCCGGCGCGCTCGCGCTCGTCCTCCGGCAGGTTCTCCAGGAACGCCTCGAACCGGGCCTGCCAGGAGGCCTCCTGACGGATCCGGAGCTGCTCCAGCTGCCCGCCCTCAGCTGCCGCGAGCTCGGCGGCGGTGCGACCCAGCCGCTCCAGCTCGGCTCTCTCCCGCTCGGTGTCCCCGCGCCCGAACCAGGCGGCCACCCGGCCTCGGAACCCCTCCCATGCCTCGGTCCCCGCCGCGGTCATCACCGCCGTCCCACCGGTCATGGCCAGCGCGGTCAGTGCCTCGGGCAGCATGCCCAGTCCCCCTCGTCGACAACCGTGACCCCGACCGTACCGCGAGCCGGGCGCCGTGCCCAGGCGGATATTCACGCGGCTGCGCAGGCGGACGAAGGCGGGTGACCGGCTGTCAGGGGTGACCACTGAGCGGGCTCACGATGTGCCCGGCGGCGACCAGCGCCAGGATCTCGGGGAAACACCCGCGCGGCCGGGCCCCGAGTGACGGGGCGTCCACCCGGGTGCGCCCGACCTCCATCGTGGCGTGACGCGGGTCACATCGGCTCCATGTCACGAACGGAAGGGCAGCTCGCGTCTGGTGGTCGTCCGCACGGCGGGAACGACCGACACGAAGGAGACAGAGCGATGAACGCGACAGCGACAGAGCGGCAGCACGAGGTCCTGGTCCTGGGCGCCGGCTACGCCGGGCTCTCGGCAGCGATCCAGCTCGCCGCCCGCAGCAGGAAGCGCGGTGACCTGCGAGTGACGCTGGTCAACCCGTACGACACCTTCACCGAGCGGCTCCGGCTGCACATGACCGCCACCGGCCAGGAGACGGCCGAGATGAACATCCCGGAGCTGCTGGACGGCACCGGGGCCGGCTTCGTCCGCGGCTGGGTCACCGCCGTGGACGCCGAGGCGAAGACCGTCCGGATCGACGACGACCGGGTGCTGCGCTACGACACCTTGGTCTACGGCCTGGGCAGCATCGCGGACACCGCCGCCGTCCCCGGCGTCGACGACCACGCCTACACCCTCAACAGCCCGGAGGACGCCGCCGCCCTCGCCGACCGGCTGGCCCGGCTCGACGGCGGCACGGTCGTGGTCGGCGGCACGGTCGTGGTCGGCGGCAGCGGCCTCACCGGTGTCGAGGCCGCCGCGGAGATCGCCGAGCGCCACCCGCGACTCCAGGTCGTGCTGCTGGGCCGGCAGGAGCCGGGCGCGACCATGCACCCGAAGGCCAAGGCCCACCTGGACGCGGCGCTCGCCCGGCTCGGCGTGCGGGTGCGCAGCGGCGTCGAGGTGGCCAAGGTGCTGCCGGACGGGGTCGAGCTCGCGGACGGCTCCGGCGTCCCGGCGGCCGCGGTGCTGTGGACCAGCGGCACCAGGGTGTCCCCGCTGGCCGCGGCCGCGGGCCTGGCCGTCGACGAGCGCGGCCGGGTGGTCACCGACAGCGCGCTGCGCTCGGTCTCGCACCCGGAGGTCTACGCCGTGGGTGACGCGGCGGCCATCCGTCAGGGCTTCGGCGTGATGCACGGGACCTGCCAGAGCGGCATGCCCACCGGCGTGCACGCGGCGCTGTCGATCCTGCGGGTGCTGGCCGGCAAGGAGCCCAAGCCCTTCCGCTTCGGCTACTATCACACACCCGTCAGCCTGGGCCGCGGCGACGCCGTCGTGCAGTTCACCCACCCCGACGACAGCCCGCGCCGGATCGTGCTGACCGGCAAGCGGGCCGTCAAGTACAAGGAGACGGTCACCGCGGCACCGTGGCCGACCTTCGCCCGCATGAAGAAGATGCCCGCCTCGGGCGCCCTCTGGCCGCACGGCGGCCGCTACACCCGGATCAGGAGCGCCAAGTGACCCAGCCGCAGCAGGCCGACCCCGACCAGCTCGCCTTCCAGCAGTACCGCACCCTGCTCTTCTCGGTCGGCTACCGCATCCTCGGCTCCGCCGCCGACGCCGAGGACGTGGTGCAGGACGCCTGGCTGAAGTGGTCGGCGGCCGACCGTTCGCAGGTCGCCGACCCCAAGTCCTATTTGACGCGGATCGTGTCCAATCTGGCGATGGAGCGGCTGCGTTCGACCCGTCACCAGCGCGAGACCTATGTCGGGCCGTGGCTGCCGGAGCCGATCCTCACCGGCCCGGACACCGCCGACGGCGTCGCCGCCGCGGACTCGGTCTCGATGGCCCTGCTGGTCGTCCTGGAGTCGCTGAGCCCCCTGGAGCGCGCGGTCTTCGTGCTGAAGGAGGTCTTCGCCTTCAGCTACGCGGAGATCGCCCAGGCGGTGGAACGCTCGGAGGCGGCGGTGCGGCAGGCCGCGCACCGCGCCCGCGAGCACGTCCAGGCCCGCCGACCCCGCTTCACCGCGGACCCCGCACGCCAACGCGACGTCACCGAGCGGTTCTTCGCGGCGGCGACGGGCGGCGACATCAACACCCTGATGGAGCTGCTCTCCCCGGACGTGACGCTGTGGACCGACGGCGGCGGCAAGGTCCGCCAGGCCCTCAAGCCGGTCGTCGGCCTGGAGACCGTCGCCGGTTGGTTCGCCGCCCTCGGCACCGCGACCTACCAGGGCATCGAGCCGGACCAGATGCGGGCGGAGCTCACCTGGATCAACGGCGGCCCGGGACTGGTCTTCCGCGGCCCGGACCGCGTGGTCGCCACGATGACCTTCGACTTCGACCCGGAAGGCCGCATCCGGACCATCCACAACGTGGCCAACCCCGACAAGCTCCACGCCGTCGCCGACGGCGCCCGGCACGAACTCGCCTGAACCGCCGACCGCACCGTCGCGCGGCCGGACCGGAGCTGCGCCGCGCCGCCCTCGCCGAAACGCACGGGCTTGTGCGGCGCTCCCGCCCTCGGCCGAGGTGGCGTACCAGGCGTGGTGTACGGGTGGTGCGCTCCCGGCCGGGCCGGTGCGTCGGCCGGGAGCAGATGGAACGGGCAGCGGGGAGCGCGCCCGGTGCGTCAGGCGTCGGCGCAGGCCTTCCCGATGTCGCCGGCGGCGGCGGTGATCGGCCTGAAGTCGGGCTGCTTGCCCTTGGCGACCCGGTCGATGGCGTCGTTGACGGCCTTGGAGAGCCGGTCGGCGGCCGCGTCGACGTTGCCCCCGCCGTCCTGGCGGATCTTCTTGGCGTCCTCGGCGACCTTCCGCAGGGCCTCGACGGTGTGGGTGCGGCGGCTCTCGTCGGCGAGCTGTCCGACGTTGACCGCCGAATCGGCGAGGTCCTGGACGTCGCCGGTGAGGCTGATCGCCCGCTTCCCGCAGTCGAGGGCCTGGTCGGCGTCGCAGGCGGTGAACAACGGGGCCGCGAGCAGCAGTGCGAGCGTGGTGGCGGCCAGACGGTACGGCTTCCTTGTCATGTCTCTATCCCTCCCGTCGTGTCAACGCCCGTCCGCCGTACGGATGTTCCGGAGGAGCGCGTGAGCCGTGGGGAAGGTCTTCACCAGTGACCGGAGATGATGTTCCGTCAGTTTCCGAGGTCTTCGCGGCGTTCACCCCGCCGGTGGTGGCCGGTGGGGTGAACGCCCGGTCGGGCGCTACTGGTCGGCGGGCGCGGACAGGTCGCGGACCAGGCGGGCGATGGTCGGGACGGCCACCCCGTGCGTGTCGGCCGCCCGCAGGACGGCGCCGCCGATGGCGTCCAGCTCGGTCGGCCGGCCGGCTTCCACGTCGCGCTGCATCGAGGACTTCATCGTCCCGGGGATGCGGTCGAAGGAGGCGAGCAGGGTCTGCGTGTCCGCCGGTGCGCCGACCGCCCGGGTGACGGCGCCGATCTCGTCCAGGACGGCGAGGAGTTCGGCCCGGTGCTCGGTGCGCACGGTGCCGATCCCGCTCGCGTGGCGGGTGGTGAGCAGGGCGAACGGCGCGAGGAAGGCGAGCTTGCTCCAGAGCATCGCCGTCTCGTCCTCGCGCAGCGTGACGTCCAGCCCGGCGTGCCGAAGTCGCTCGGCGAACTCGGCGACGGCGGAGGAGGGTTCGGCGGTCGCGCCGAGCTCGACGGTGGCGAACGGACTGGTGTGCTCGATCCGCCCGGGCGCCGTCCGGGTGGCCTCTACCCGGATCGTTCCGGCCACCACCCGACCGGCCGGGTAGCGCTCACGCAGCAGTGCCATGTGGTCCAGGCCGTTGAGCAGCGGCACCACGATCCCGGTGCCGAGCGCCTCCGGGGGCATCCGGTCGAGCGCGGCGGCCAGCGCCGTCTCCTTGACCGTGACGAAGGCCGCGTCGACCGGCTCGCGCAGTTCGGTCGCGGCCTCGACCCGGGCGGTGAACTCGCCGAACCGGGCGCTGCGGACGTGCAGTCCGTCCCGTGCGACGGTGGCGGCGGTCTCCTCGCCGGCCAGGCAGACGACCCGGTGGCCGTCGCGGGCGAGCAGCCCGCCGATCAGTCCGCCGACGCCGCCCGGTCCGAGGACGGCGACGGTCAGGGGCGTGGTGGTCATGGTGACTCCCGTGGGTGGATGGGGTACGGGTGGAGCGGAGGGCGGGCGCGGCTACCGGGACTCCCAGGAGAAGCGGCCCTCCAGGCCGTCCGGGCCGAGGAAGCCGAAGCCGTTGCCGTAACCGAAGTCGAGGAAGTACGGATCGCCCTCGTCCGGGGCGTCCGAGAGGGCGACGAGGTACCGCCAGGTCGCCGGGAGCCGGGCCCGGCCGTTCGGGTGGGACGGGTCTCCGCCGAGGTGGTCGTGCGCGTGGTCGCCGTCCGGGAACGGGACCTGCGGGCCCTCGTCGCGCAGGTACCGCTGGAAGGCGGCCCGTTGGTCCATCGCCCGGTCCACGTCGTCCGACAGCGGTGCCAGGTCCAGGTGGTACTCGACCGGGGTGCGCTCACCGTCGGGCCCGCAGCGCCAGAGGGTACGGCCCCGGGCGCCGGGCGCGGCGACAGCCGGCGGCGGGGGAGGAAGGCGGCGTCGTGCGGTCCGGCGGCGGTGCCGGTCGGGAGCGGGATCACGCGGTGGCCTCGGCGGACGTGGTGGGGGCGGACAGGGAGACGACGTCGAAGGTGAACGGCTCCGGGTGGCGCGGCTTGCGGCCCGGAGCGGCCGGCCGTCGCCGGGCGCCGGGTGCGCGGTGGAGGTGGAGCGTGTCGTGGCGGAGGCTGCCGCCGACCGGGTCGGGCACCGGCAGGCCCTCGGCGCGCAGCGCCTCGACCAGCTCGTGCGCCGGCCAGCCGAGCAGGTCGACGCCGTGGTAGCCGACCGGGCAGGCCGGCCGGTCGTCGCTCGGGTTCCGGCCGACCACGACGCTGCCGAGGCGGTCGCGCTCGTCCGCGCAGAGCGTCACGCCGACCCCGGGCAGCTCCAGGAACAGCGCCCACCGGCAGCCGCAGACGAAGGTGTCCCGCACCCCGTGGGGCAGCAGCTCGCCGTGCGGGGCCAGGAGCGTACGCACCTCCGCCTCGGTGAGCCCGAAGCGGAGCTCGGGCAGCGGGGCGGGCAGCCGGACGCCTCGGCCGGGCAGCAGGTCGATGGTCACCGGGTCATGATCGCCCGTCGGGCGGCCGGACCGGTAGGCGGGGGTGGGAGCCGGGGTGGGGAGCCGGGGATGGGGACGGCCGGAACGGGGCGGGCCGGGAGAGCGCGCGCCCGGGCCCGCCGGCCCCGCGCCCGGCCAGAGGGGTGTAGCACCACCTGCGGGGTTCGGTTTTCCGAACCCCGGATTCGGGTGCCAGCACAATCGATCTCCCGGCCCCGGACGCCCACGATGGAGGGCATGAACGGGATGACGACAGCCGCCGCCACGGCGGCGTACGACGGGGTGACGGGCGCGGCCCTGAGCGCGGCCGGGCTGCACCGGGAGTACGGGCGGGGCACGGCGGCCGTACGGGCGCTGCGCGGGGTCTCGGTGGGCTTCGCGCCGGGGACGTTCACGGCGGTGATGGGGCCGTCGGGCTCCGGCAAGACCACCCTGCTGCACTGCCTGGCCGGGATGGACCGCCCGACCAGGGGCAGCGTGCGGTGGGGCGGCACCGAGGTGTCCGGCCTGCCCGAGCGGCGGCTGGCGGAGCTGCGCCGCACCCGGGTGGGGTTCGTGTTCCAGGCCTTCAACCTGATGCCGGCGATGACGGTCGCGCAGAACGTCGAGCTGCCCGGGCGGCTGGCCGGGCGGCCACCGGAGCGGGCCCGGGTGCGCGAGGCGCTGGCCCGGGTCGGGCTGGCCGGGCGCGAGCGGCACCGGCCCGGGCAGCTGTCCGGCGGACAGCAGCAGCGGGTGGCGATAGCCCGGGCGCTGGTCTCCCGGCCGGAGGTGCTGTTCGCCGACGAGCCGACCGGTGCGCTGGACCGGGCCACCGGGCAGGAGATCCTCGAACTGCTGCGCGCGGGTGTCGACGCCGACGGGCGGACGTGCGTGATGGTCACCCACGACCCGGTCGCCGCCGGGTACGCGGACCGGGTGCTGCTGCTGGCCGACGGCCTGCTGGTGGACGAGCTGACCAGGCCGACGGCCGCGCAGGTCGGCGAGCGGCTGAGCCGGTTGGGCGGGTGAGCGTGATGGGCAGTCCTGTCCTGAGCCTCTCGGCGGGGCAGATCCGCCGCCGTCCGGCCTCCTTCGCCGGACTGGGAACGGCACTGTTCCTGGCGGTGGCGGCCGTGACGCTGTTCGGCTCGCTGGTCGCCGCGCAGGTCACGGCGCCGGCCGCGGTGACGCGGGCGCCCGTGTCCGGACCGGGCCTGGTGGTGATCGCCGGGGCGTTCGGCGAGATCGCCGTCCTGGTCGCGGTGTTCGTCGTGGTCAACGCGCTCGGCTTCACCCTGCGCCAGCAGCACCGCGACCTGGCCCTGCTGCGCACCGTCGCGGCGACGCCCCGTCAGATACGCCGGGTGGTGCGCGCGCAGGTGGCCGCGACCACCCTGCTGGTGGCCGTGCCGGGCGGCCTGGCGGGCTTCCTCGCCGCCCGGGCCTTCCTCACCGCGCTTCAGCGGCGCGGCATGGCCGCACCCGGGCTGCACATACCCGGGGCGCCGGTGGCGGCGCTGGTCGGGCTCGCGGTGGCCCTGCTGGTCGGCCTGGCGGCCACCGCCGTCGCGGCCCGCCGGATCACCCGGCCCGCCCCGGCCGTCGCACTGACCGAGGGCGCGGGCGGGCCGGGGCGGACGGGTGTGCCGAGGGTGCTCGCCGGGCTGGCGGTGCTCGCGGGCGGCGGGCTGCTGCTGCGGCTGGCGGCGAGCCGTCCGGCCGGGGAACCGGACAAGGCGGGGCAGGCCTCGCTGCTCGGCTCGCTGGTGCTGCTGGTCGCGGTCGGGCTGCTGGGGCCGGTGGCGGCGCGGGTCCTGGCAGCCGTGCTCGGTGCACCGGCCCGGGCGCTCGGGTCCCGGGCCGGCTGGCTGGCGGACGCCAACCTGCGCGGCTACGCGGCCCGGCTCTCGTCGGCGGTGGTGCCGGTGGCGCTGCTCGTCGGCCTCTCCGGCACCATGCTGATCCTGACCAGCACCGCCGAGCACGTCGCCCGGGCGACGGGTACCGCGGCCACCGTCACCAAGGAGAGCGACGTCTGGCTGCGCGAGATGGAACTCGGGCTGCTGGTCTGCTTCGCGGCGGTCTCCACGGTCAACACCCTGGTGGCGCTCACCGCCGACCGGCGCCGCGAGTTCGCGCTGCTGCGCCTGGTCGGGGCGACGCGGGGGCAGCTGCTGCGGATGCTCTCCGTGGAGGCGGCCCTGACCACGGCGATCGGGGTGCTGCTGGGTGCGGCGGTGGCGGGCGCGGCCTCGGGGGCGTTCAGCCTGGCAGTGACGGGATCGGCGGTGCCGGTGGTGCCGGTCGCGGCGTGCGTCTGGGTGGCGCTCGGTGCGGCGGTGCTCACCGTGCCGGGGATCATGGGCACGGCGCTGTGGGCGGTCGGCGGTTCGGCGGTGGAGTCGACGGGCGGGGAACGGGGGTGAGGCGAGGGAGGCAGGGCTCGACGGCGGGCGGGACACGGGGTCGGGTGTGATGGTCGTCCGACGGGCCCGACCGCACGGAAGGGCAGGTGGGTGCGGTGCTTCCAGGGGTGTGCCTGGTGGATGCTGGGGCCGGTCGGCGGGTGAGTGAGTGAGTGAGTGGTGAGGTGGATGGTGGCTGAGCGGCGGCGGTACTGGTCGGTGCGAGGCGGTGAACTGGCCTTCGCGGTGCTCGGGTTGCCGCTCGGGGTGCTCGGCGGGGCGTACGCCGTCGCCGTCCTCTACGCCGGGGCGTTGCTGTCGCTGACCGTCCTGGGCCTGCCGTTCGTGGTGGCCGCGCTGCTCGGGGCGAGGCGGCTCGGAGGGCTGCACCGGTGGCTGGTCGGGCGGCTGCTCGGGGAGCAGGTGCCTGCACCGCCGCCGCTGCCGCGCCCGTCCGGGGTGGTCGCCCGCGGCCGGGCGGTGCTGACCGACCCGGTGGCCTGGCGGACGCTGCTCTACCTCCTCCTGCGGCTGCCGCTGGGCGTGCTCGGGTTCCTGGCCGTGGCCGGACTTCCGCTCGGCGGGGTCTGGCTGGTGGGCTTCCCGCTCTGGGTACGGCTGATGGAGCCGGGCCCGCGGCCGGTCGGCCTGCTGGACCTGGGCGCGATCCCGGTCGGCCTCGCGGTGCTCGCCGTGGTCCCCGCCGCGGTGCGGGCGCTCGGCGGAGCGAACCGTACGCCGGCCCGTACCCTGCTCGGGCCGGTGCGCTCGCAGCAGCGGGTGCGTCAGTTGGAGAACGCCCGGGCCACCCTGCTGGCGGAGAACACCGATCGGCTGCGGCGCCTGGAACGCGACCTGCACGACGGCACCCAGGCGCAGCTGGTCGCGCTCGCCATCACGCTGTCGCTGGCCGACGACGTGTTGGCCGACGACATGCTGGCGGACGGTGTTCCGGCCGGGGGCGGAGCCGACCGCTCGGGCGGGCCGGGCGGTCCGGACCTCGGGCGGCTGCGCACCCTGGTCGAGCGGGCCCGTGGGCAGACCGACGACACCATCACCGGCCTGCGCCGACTGACCAGGGGCATCCACCCGGTGGCGCTGGACGGCGGGTTGGCCGAGGCGCTGCCGGGGCTGAGCGCCACCTCGCCGGTGCCGGTGGACGTCCGGCTGGACCTGCGGGAGCGTCCGGAGGAGGTGATCGAGCGGGCCGTCTACTTCTGCGCGGCCGAGCTGCTGACCAACGTGGCCAAGCACAGCGGCGCGCGATCGGCGGAGGTGAGCGTGAGCGCGGCCGACGGGAGGGTCCGGCTGACCGTGCGCGACGACGGGCGCGGCGGCGCCGCGATCGGCGCGGGCACCGGGCTGGCCGGGCTGGCCGAGCGGCTCGCGGCGGTGGACGGGACGCTACGGGTGGACAGCCCGCCCGGCGGCCCGACGGTGGTCGGTGCCGAGCTGCCGGCGCGGCTCTGACGGGGAGTCACGAGCGAGGAAATTCGGGGCCGCTGGCTTCGGGGCGTGCCCGCCCTCGGGGGCGTTGCCTCAGGAGGTGCCGGCTCAGGAGGTGCCGCTCTCCGCGAGGTAGGCGAGCACGGCCTTGACCCGCCGGTTGTCGGCGTCGGTCGCGGGCAGGTCGAACTTGCCGAACACGGCGGCCACGTGCTTCTCCACCGCCCGCTCCGAGACCACCAGCCTGGTGGCGATCGAGCGGTTGGAGTGCCCCTGCGCCATCAGCTCCAGCACCTCCCGCTCGCGCGGGGTGAGCGCGTCCACCCGGCTGCGCCGCCCGCCGTGCATCAGGCCGTTGACGATCTCCGGGTCCAGTGCCGTACCGCCCGCGGCGACCCGGTGCAGGGCGTCCACGAACTCGGAGGTACGGGCCACCCGTTCCTTGAGCAGGTAGCCGATGCCGGCCGCGCCGTCGGCCAGCAGCCGGGCCGCCCAGGCGGTCTCGACGTGCTGGGAGAAGACCAGGATGCCGACCTCGGGCCGGGCGGCCCGGATCTCCACCGCCGCCCGGATGCCCTCGTCGGTGTGGGTGGGCGGCATCCGGATGTCCACCACGGCCACGTCGGGCCGGTGTTCGGCGACGGCGGCGGTCAGCTCGGGCGCCGTGCCGGCGGTGGCGACCACCGCGCACCCACGGGCGGTGAGGAGTTCGACCATGCCGTCCCGGAGGATCACCGAGTCCTCGGCGAGGACGACGCGAAGCTGCTTGTCGATCATGCCGTCATTATCCGGGCCGGGCCCGTCGCTCCGGGAAAACCTTCAGTCCAGGCTGGACAGTTCAGGCTGATGAAATTACCGTGAGGTCGTGACCGAGAAGCGAACCGCCCGTGCCGCCGCCGCGGCCCGTCCAGCCCCGGCCGACTCCGTGGGATCCGCCGAGTCCGCCGGGTCCGCAGAACCCGTGGTGCCCGGGGTGCCCGACACCGCGGCGCTGGCCGCCCGGGAGCTGCGCGCCGTCTTCAGCCGGCTGCGCCGCACCCTCCGGGAGGCGAGCGGCACCAGCGACCTGACCCCCTCCCAGACCGCCGTGCTCAGTCGGCTGATCAACGACGGCCCGGCGTCCGCCAGCGTGCTGGCCGCCGCCGAGCGGGTCCGCCCGCAGTCGATGGCCGCCACCCTGGCCGCGCTGGAACAGCACGGGCTGGTCGGCCGCCGTCCCGACCCCGAGGACGGCCGCCGTCAGGTGGTCAGCCTCACCGAGGCGGGCCTGGCCCACGTCGCGGACAGCCGCCAGGCCCGCCAGGAGTGGCTGACCCGGGCCATGGCGGAGCAGTACACCGAGGCCGAGCGCGCCACCGTGCTGGACGCGTTGGCCCTGATGGACCGGCTGAACCGGTGATGAGCGGCCCGGTCGCCCGGCCGGCCCGACTCAGGGCCCGCCGCCGGCAGCCCGCTCCGGACAGCGGGTTCGACCGTCGGCTGATCGCACCGATGGTGCTCGGCTCGGTGCTCAACCCGGTCAACTCGTCGATGATCGCGGTGGCCCTGGTGCCGGTGGGCGCCGCCTTCGGCGCGCCGCCCGCCGAGACGGCCTGGCTGGTCACCGCGCTCTACCTGGCCACCGCCGTCGGCCAGCCCGTGATCGGGCGGCTGGTGGACACCCACGGCCCGCGCCGGCTCTACCTCGCCGGGACGGCCCTGGTCGGCCTCGCCGGACTGCTCGGAGCGCTCGCCCCGTCGCTCGGGCTGCTGATCGCCGCCCGGGTGCTGCTCGGGCTGGGCACCTCCGCGGCCTACCCCGCCGCGATGCACCTGACCCGCAGCGAGGCGGAGCGGACCGGGCAGTCCAGCCCCACCGGGGTGCTGACGGTGCTGGCGGTCGCCAACCAGACCGTCGCGGTGGTCGGTCCCACCCTCGGCGGTCTGCTGATCGGCGCGGGGGGCTGGCGGACGGTCTTCGCCGTCAACGTCCCGCTGTCACTGGCCTGTCTGGCGCTCGGCGCGGCCCGGCTGCCCGCCGCCCAGCGCCACCCCGACCGCAGTGACGGCCCTGACCGCCCCGACCGCCTCGACTACGCCGGGATCGCGCTGTTCGCGGTCCTCCTGCTCGCCCTGATGCTGTTCCTGATGAACCCGGACCCGGCGCGCTGGTACCTGCCGGTGCTCGCCGTCCTGGCGGCCGTCGGCTTCGCCGTTCGCGAGCGGCGGGCCCGCACCCCCTTCATCGACCTGCGAGCGCTCGCCGGAAACCGCCCGCTGATCGCCACCTACCTGCGCCAACTCCTCGGCTACACCGCCGTCTACGCCTTCCTCTACGGCTACACCCAGTGGCTGGAGGAGGGACGCGGCCTGTCCGCCGCCACCGCCGGACTGGTGCTGCTGCCGCTCTCGCTCACCGCGCTCACGGTCGCCGGAACCACCGGCCGCAGCCCGGGCGTGCGCGGAAAGCTGCTGGTCGGCTCCGCCTGCCAGATCGCGGCCTGCGCCGTCCTGCTGCTGGTCCACGCGAGCAGCCCGGGCGCCCTGCTGATCGGCGTCGGCGTACTGGCGGGCGTCTCACAGGGGCTGATCGGCCTCGGCACCCAGACCGCCCTCTACCACCAGGCGGACCCGACCACCATCGCCTCGGCCGCCGGGCTGCTCCGCACCTTCATGTACCTCGGCGCCATGGCGGCCTCAGCCGCGAACGCCGCCTTCTTCCCGCACGGCGCCACCACCGGCGGCCTGCACCACCTCGCCCTGTTCATGCTCGGCAGCGCGGCCCTGCTCCTCCTCCTCACCCTGCCCGACCGTTCGCTCAGCCGACCGGCAGGGCCTGGGGGAACCTGACGGCATGATGTCAGGCACCCCGGTTGTGCCTGGATGTCCGGTTCAGCACCATGAGCCCTGACAGGTGCCGGCGGGCAGGCAAGAGGTGCACGGTGGAGCCGAACAGCCTCCGAGTGCGCGTGTTGGGGCGCAGGTCGCCGGGTGCCGGTCCGGGACCAGGACGGCCCGCCGGGCCGGGGAGGTCGGGCGGGCCGTCCGGGGGCGGGGCGGCGGCCGTCGGGTCAGTGGTGGTCCGGGTGGCCGGTGAGCACGGTGGTGAAGACCGGTTCGCCGTGCTGGTGGCCGGTCACGGTGGTGGTGAGGGTGTCCGGCTCCTTGCCGGGGGTGCGCCGGGCGGTGATCGTGGTGGGCGTGTCGTGCTCGGCGTACCGGTGGAAGGTGGTGGCCGCGGCGGTCGGGGTGACGGTGACCGGGGTGCTCAGCGCGTTGGCCGCCTGCCGGGCCGCTTCCAGCAGCACCATGCCGGGGATGTGGTCGTTGGCGTGGTCGAAGAGGATCGGGTGCCGGAAGTCGGGGGTGAGGTGCCAGCTGCCGGGGGTGCCGGCCGGGGCCAGCACGACGTCGCACGGGCGGAGCCGGCCGACCCGGGCCGGCGGGAGCGGCTCGGCGGTCACGACCGGTGCCGAGGGGAGTTCGGCGTCGTGGCGGCCCCGGCGCAGCCGCTGGTAGGTGGCGTCCGGGACGGTGGTGAAGCGGGCGTATCCGGTGGCGGCGAGCTGTGCGCCCCGCCGGACGACGGTGTCCAGCGTGAAGTCGACGGTGGTGCCGGAGCGGCGGGGCTGGGCGGCGATCCGGACCTCCAGGGTGAGGTCGGTCGGTGCCGCACCGATCCTCAGCCGGCCGGGCCGGGTGGTGTAGTCGAGGTTCCACATCATGAACTTGTGGTCGAGCGGTACGCCGAACCGGGTGTGGGCGAGGTAGAGCCCGGCTTGACGGATCGTTTCAGCAGCTTGGAGCGGGTCGTGGTGGGTGCCGTCCGGGGTGCTGAAGAAGGTGTGCGCCCGCGGCCACTGCGCGGTGACTGCGAAGGCGGTATCGGTCAACCGTTCGCTGCCGGTGAGGAAGACCTCGGCATGGCAGGCCCGGTGGACGTACTCCTTGGCAACGGTGCTGGTCAGACGAGGCGCCGGAACCGCTGCTGCGGCCGGGCCGGGGATCGTCCCGGAGTCCGTGCCGGTGGCGAGGGGGGAGGTGGGCGTGCGGAAGGCAAGCAGAGTCATAGGAGCGCTCCGAAGGGCCGTGACGGGCGGGGTGGGCTGCTCAGGGCTCGTAAGATACGTACCTGCCGGTTTGGTTTTCAAGGAGTCAGAGCACACGTTCGTCAGCGGCCGAGCGTGGTCGGGTGGGCACGGTGGGTGGTTGTTGATCACCGTCGGAGCTCGGCTCCTTAGGGCGGACCTCGTTGACCTGCGGGAATGATACCGACGATGTTTGACAGGTTCATTATCTCCGGACGGCCGCCCGTTGTCCTTCTGTCGGGAAGTGGGAGTCGGGGCTCCGGCTGTGGGCCTGGTGGCGAGATCCCTGCCCGCCCCGGGCCGCTCGCAACGGCTTCGGTCCGCTCGAGGACGGCCCTAAAGGGCCTCGGGCTCCCGGGTCACTTCGATGACGGCGGGTAAGATACGGGGTGTTTGGTTTTGTTTGCCGAGCGTTTCGGGTGGGGTGGTTGCGGTGGTGCGACAGGAACGGGCGGTCCGGACGCGTCGGCTGATCCTGGAGGCGGCGGCGTCGGTCTTCGACGAGTACGGGTACGTGGGGGCGACCATCGGTGAGGTGGTGGCCCGTGCCGGGGTGACCCGTGGCGCGGTGTACTTCCACTTCGCCTCCAAGCGGGAGCTCGCCCAGGGCGTCGTCGAGGAGCAGTTCGGCCGGGACGAGATTCCCGAACGGCACTGCAAGCTCCAGGAGTTCGTGGACCTCGGGATGGTGGTCGCCCATCTCATGCCCCATGACCGGGTGTTGAGCGCGGGCGCGCGGCTCTCCCTCGGCCAGGACGTGTTCGGCGACCTCAGCGGTGGCGCGGCGCCCGGCTGGATCCAGCGGGCCGAGAGCGTGCTCGAGACGGCCGGCCGGCGCGGGGAACTGCTGCCCCAGGTGGTTCCCGCCGAGACGGCGTGGTTGGTGACCGGGGCGTGGACGGGAGTGCAGATCCAGTCCCAGAAGATGTCCGGCCGGACGGACCTGGAGCGCCGGGTCGCCGCGCTGTACCAGCACGTGATGCCCAGTATCGCGGTGCCCGGGGTGCTGGCCACGCTCGACCTCGCGGTGGACCGGGGCGCCCGGGTGGCCGCGGAGGTGGCGGCGGCCCGGGTGGCTCGGGCGGCGGAGGTGGTGGAGTCGGCGGAGGTCGGCGCGGACGAGGCGGCCCGGGAGGCCGGGGCGGGGAGGAAGGCCGTCCCGGCCTGAGCCCGGGGCCGTCCGGATCGGTCTGGTGTCCCGGCCAGGGGGGATGACTCCCGTTAAAGAACAAACAGTACGTTCGGTTTTGTCCTGACAAACCGCCTGTCCTGTTTTTGGACAGGGATGGGCGGGCTTGCGGGCCGACCGGGTTCGCCCGGGCGAGCCTAGTCGGCGAGCACGCCGGTGTTCTGGCAGGCGTGCAGCAGCCACCGTCCGTCGTCCTGCCTGGTCATCACGTACAGCGGGGCGCCCTCCGAGCCGCCCTCCCCGTCGCTTCCCGCCGAACGGTAGACCTGGCGGACCTTGACGGCGGCCACGTCGGGGCGGAGGAACTGGATGTGCGCCGGCTCGTAGGTGACTTCGCCGTCCCAGGCCGCGGCGGGCAGGACGGCGCGGGTGAACTCGGCGATCGCGTCCAGGCCGAGGAGGACCTTGCCGTGCGCGGTGGTCCAGATCGCCTCGGGGTGGAAGAGGGCGAGGAACGCATCCGGATCCTTGGCGCGCTGGGCGCGTTCGACGGCGGCCACGACCTGCTCGATGGCCGCGACGTCCGAGACGGCTGAAATGGCCGAGGCCGCTGAGACGGCCGAGGTGTCCGTGTCCGGGTGCTCGGGGCGGGCGGACTCGCTGGTTGTGGCTTCGGTGTTCATGGGGATCACCCTGATCCCTCAAGTGGACTTGAGGTCAAGCCCGTCGGGGCGATGCGGAGCGCAGCGCCAGGTAGTCGTCCAGGCGGGCCGAGGCGGTGAGCATCGCCAGGCCCCGGGTGGTGAGGCGCTGCTGCCAGTCGTCGAGCGCGGCGGCCAGCTCGCCGGTGCCGCCCGCCGTGCGGATCTGCCGGAGCACGGTGGCGATGTGCTCAAGCCGGTAGCCGCCCCGGCGGAGCAGGTGGGCGAGTTCGGCGTCGCGGACGTCCGTCGGGAGGTAGCGGCGGTGGCCGGTGGCACGGTCCCGGCCGGGGGTCAGGATGCCGGCGGCCTCCCAGGCCCGCAGGGTCGCGGGGGTGACGCCGAGCCGGTGTGCGACCTCGCCGACGGAGCGGGGGCCGGGCAGCGCGGGGAGGCCGGTTCCGGGTGCGGCGCCGCCGGTCAGATGGCCGACGGCCGCGCGGACGGCGGCGAGGGTCTCCCGGTCGCGCAGCAACTGGGCGTGGCCCCGGTCGAGTTCGGTGAGGGCGTCACCGAGCCGGTCGGCATGGACGGCGGTCATGACCGGTCCGGCGGTCGCGTGCCCGTACGCCGGGACGAGAGCGAGGTAGGCGCGCAGGGCTGCCGCGTGCGGCTCGGCGTAGATCCGGTACCCGGTGGGCGTGCGTTCGGCGGGCGGGAGGAAGCCGTCGCGCTCGTAGTTGCGGACCGCCTGGGTCGAGATGCCGTGCTCGCGCGCGAGGTCGGCGGGGCGCATGGTCGTCTCCCGTTCCGGGCCGGGTGGGTGTTCGCAGTCGGCTGGGGTCGTTCAGAGCTGTTTGAGGCTTTGAACAGTGGCTGAGCGGTCGTGGAGGCAAAAGTCTCAACCGTTCTTTCAAGGATACGCTTGAGGCCCATGAACCAGCACCTGCATGACTTCGTCACCCCGGCGTGCGAGCTTCTGGGCCTCGGCGAGCCGACGCACCAGGAGCCGGCGTTCGGGAGGGCCCGCAACGAGCTGTTCGCCCGGCTGGTCGACCGGGGCTTCCGGTCGATCGCGCTGGAGACCGACCGGGTGGCCGCGTTCGCCGTGGACGCCTACGTCCGGGAGGGTGTCGGCACCCTCGACTCGGCCATGGGGGAGGGCTTCACCCACGGCTTCGGGGAACTGGAGCCCAACCGCCGACTCGTCGCCTGGATGCGGGAGTTCAACCGGGAGCGGCCGCCCGGTGAGCGGCTGGCCTTCCACGGGTTCGACATCCCGACCGAGAACACCAGCGCCCCCAGCCCGCGCCGCTACCTGGAACACGCCCGCGACTACCTGGGGCTCGACCTCGACGTCGCCGGTGTGGCGGGCGAGGACGAACGCTGGAGCCGTACGGAGGCGGTGACGGATCCGGCCCGGTCTCCGGGCGACTCCGCCGACGCCGCGCGGTTGCGTTGCCTCGCCGACGACCTCATGCTCCAACTCCACATGCGGGCACCGGAACTGATCGCCGCCACCTCCTCCGCCGAGTGGTTCGCGGCCCGCGCCCGGCTGGCCGCGGGGATCGGACTGCTGCGCTACCACGCCCAGTCGGCGGTCCGGGGCCGCACCCGGAGCGCCCGGATCAGCGCCCTGCTCGGCGTGCGGGACGCGCTGATGGCGCAGAACCTCCTGGACATCCGCGGGATCGAGGCCCGGCGCGGACCGGCCCTGCTCTTCTCCCACAACCGGCACCTGCAACGGAACCCCAGCGCCTGGGCGATGGGCGAGCTGGACTGCCGCTGGACCGGCGCGGGCCACATCCTGGGAACGCTGCTGGGCGAGCGGTACGCCTTCGTCGCCGGGAGCCTGGGGCGCAGCGCGGCGCTTGGGCTGGCCGAGCCGGCGTCGGGGACGTACGAGGCCCACCTCCAGGGGAGCGGCGCGGTCTGGGAGCTGACGGAACCCGCGCTGCCCGGCGACGCCCGGACGCGGACCGACACGGTCCCTCGGCAGGGCTACTTCCCGCTCGACCGGGAGGTGTTGGACGGCGCGGCCGCGCTGCTCCACATCGCCGACGGCGCGGCGGTGCCGGCCGGGGACTGAGCGGGAGCCGGCCCCGGGTAGGCCTGCCGCAGGTGGGCCACCAGGGCGGCGGTCGGCGGGGAGGCGGGCTGTCCGGACGGCCAGGCCAGCGCGATCCGGACCCGGGGGACGGGGTCGGTGAGCGGGCGTGCGGCGACCGGCAGCGCGTCGCGGCCGTGGTCGGGGCCGCCGGATCCCGGAGTGAGCGGGTCGTGGTCCGACGCACCGGCCGCGACCGGACGGTCCGACGCACCGGTGGCCGGCGGGTGGTCCGCCGCGCAGGCCGCGACCAGCGGGACCTCCAGGACGGTGTGCAGCGCGAGCCCGGTCAGCGCCGACGAGCCGTCGTCACCCTCCTGCCCGCTCGCGGGGGCGGGCAGGGCGACGACGGCGAGGTCCAACCGGCCGTCGCGCAGGTCGGCGAGCATCCGCGCGGTGGTGTCCTCGGAGAGCGAGAAGTCGATGCCGGGGTGCTCCTGGCGGAACGCCGCGCGCTCGCCGGGGTGCTCGCCGACCTCACCCCGGAGCAGTGGAACGCGCCCTCGCTGTACGGGGGTTGGCGGGTCCGCGAGGTTGCCGCGCAGATGAGCACCGGCTTCCGGCACTCGACGGCGCGTACGCTCCTCGAACTCGCCCGCTCCGGCGGCAACGGCCACCGGATGGCCGACCGGATCGCCCGCCGGGACGCCGCCGCCATGAGCGAGCGCGAACTCGCCGCCGCCATGGCCGACCGCGCCCACCACCCGTGGCGCCCGCCGGTCGGCGGCCGGATCGCGGCCCTCGCCCACGACGCGGTCCACGGTCTCGACATCACCGTGGCGCTCGGTCTGCCCGCCCGGCTGCCGGTGGCGCGGACGGCGGCCCTGCTGGCCGGTGTCTCGCCCGCACGCTGCGGTTCTTCGGGGCTCGGGTGGACGGAGTCCGCCTGGAGGCGACGGACGCCGACTGGTCGTACGGGCCCGGGCCGCTCACCGCGCGGGGAAGGACGGAGCACCTGCTGCTGGTGGCGTACGGACGCCGGGTGCCGGCGGGGTCCGGCGCGGGGCGGTTCACCGCGAGCCGGTGACCGGGCCCACTCGGGCCCACCCGGGGCCCGCCAGGTGACGACCTGCGGGCCGACCTGCGGGACAACCGGCGGCCGACGGGCGAGGGCGGCCGTCATGCGGGGGCCGGAAGCCCGTGACTACGATCGGAGGAAGCCCTTCCGGATGGTGGTGAGACGGAAGTCAGGTCGCCGATGGCCCCGAGATCCGTGCAGTGGCCGCCGTACGTGCGGGTCGCGCCGTGGTTGCTGACCGTCGGCGGGCTGGTGTGGAACGCGCTGGATCCGACCGACTACTGGGGCGATCCGATGCTGGCGGCCGCCGCCGTCCTGGCGGGGGCGCTGCTGACGCTGCGGGACACCGTCGCGGTCGGGGTGGCCAATGTGCTCGGCATCCTGGTGCTGTCCACCCAGGACGCGTCGATCGGGACCGAGGCCGGTTGTCTGGAGCTGGGCAACACGGTGTTCGCGGCGCTGCTCGGGATCGGGGTGAACCGGGTGGTGGCCCGCCACGGCCGGCGGCTGGCGCGGGTGCGCACGGTGGCCGAGGCGGCGCAGCGGGCGGTGCTGCCGGAGCCGCCGCCGCAGGTCGGGCCGCTGTCGGTCGCGGCCTGCTACCGGGCCGCCCAGGACGAGGCGCTGATCGGCGGGGACGCGTACGCGTTGCAGGCCACCCCGTACGGCGTGCGCGGGCTGATCGCCGATGTGCGGGGCAAGGGGCTGCACGCGGTGGGGGCGGTCTCGGTGCTGCTGGGCGCCTTCCGGGAGCACTCCCACCGGCTGCCGGACCTCGCCGCGCTCGCGGACGCGCTGGAGGACTCGCTGCTGCGGGAGAGCGAGCGGATGAGCGAGGAACTGCGGCTGGAGGGGTTCATCACCGCGCTGCTGGTCGAGTTCCCGCCGGGGGAGGAGAGCGTGCGCACGCTCGACTGCGGGCACCCCGGCCCGTACCTGCTGGGTCCGTACCCACGGGGATCGGCCGCGCCCGGGGTGCGCCGGCTGGACGCGGCGGACCCCGGGCTGCCGCTGGGGATGGGCGGGCTGGGTGTGGCGCGTCCGGCGCCGGAGTGCCGGCCCTTCCCGGCCGGGTGCACGCTGCTGCTGGTGACGGACGGGGTCACCGAGGCCCGGGACGCGGCGGGGGAGTTCTACGACCCGGTGCTGGGCCTGGCCCCGCTGGGGCCGTTCGCCGGGCCGGGGGAGGTGCTGGACGCGCTGGTGGCGGACGTCGAGCGGTGGACCGGCGGGCCCCGGGACGACGACATGGCGGTGCTGGCGATCACCCGCCGGGCCTCGGAGGGGGCGGCGGCGGACGGCTGAACGCTCCACGGCTCACGCTCCACGGCTCACGCTCCACGGCTCACGGCTCACAGCTCACTGCTCACGGCTCACGAGCCGACGGACCGGGCCGGTCCGTCGACGACCCGGGGTGGCCCGGGTGACCCGGGGCGGCCGGTATCCGCCTGGTGATCCCCTTCTACGGCTCGCTTCGGTCACGCCGATATCACGATGAGGTGACAGCCGCGCGGTACTCCATGGGATCCGGCCAAGTTGAGCCTCTCCGTCCGGTGGCTGGAAAGGTGGCGTCCGAATACCGGACAGGGAAATGGACTGGCGGACCCGGAGGCGGCCGGGATGTCCGTCGGGCCGTGCCGCCTAGGCGGACGGGTGGTGCGGACGGTGCGGCTGCGCCCTGAGCGGCCGTAAGGAGCATGCAAAGACCGACCGGGGGAGTGGCGGGATTCGGCCGACCTGCGGTCCGTCCGGAAACGGACCTGGTGCTTGCCCCGTGTCGAATGCGTGACCGAGAGTCGCATCGATGAACGAGAAGCCCAGCTCCCGCCAGGCCCGTCTGCTCGGCCACCGCGACTTCCGGCTCCTGCTGACCGGAGCCGCTGCCGCCCAGACGGGCAGTCAGGTCACTCTGGTCGCCCTCCCCCTGGTCGCGGTGATGGTGCTCGACGCCACGCCGTTCGAGGTCGGACTGCTGACCGCGGCCGAGACCGCCGCCTTCCTGCTCGTCGGCCTTCCTGCGGGTGCCTGGCTGGACCGGATGCGCAAGCTGCCGGTGCTGATCCGGGCCGACGTGGTGCGCTGCCTGGCCGTGGGGTCGATCCCGCCGGCCGCGGCGTTCGGGGTGCTGACCATGCCGCAGCTCTACCTGGTGGGGCTGGTCACCGGGGTGGCGACGGTGTTCTTCGACGTCGCCCACCAGTCCTTCCTGCCCGCCGTCCTGCCGCGCGACCAACTGGTCGGCGGCAACGGAGCGCTGGAGACGGTCCGCTCCTCGGCGCAGATCGCCGGGCCGGGCCTCGGCGGCGGACTGGTCCAGTTGCTCGGCGCGCCGCTCGCCATCGTGGCCGACGCCTGCGGTTACCTCGCCTCGGCGCTGCTGCTCGCCCGGATCAAGGTCGACGAGCCGCGGCCGGAGCCCGAGCCGGGACGCTCGCTGCGCGCCGAGGTCGGGGAGGGCGTGCGCTTCGTGCTCGGCCACCCGCTGCTGCGGGCGATCGCCACCGCCACCGCCACGTCCAACCTGTTCTCTGCCGTGCTGACGGCCGTGCAGACGGTGTTCTGGGTACGGGTGCTCGACCTGTCGCCGGGCGCCATCGGCGTGCTGCTGTCGGTCTCCGCCATCGGCGGCCTGGCCGGCGCGCTGTGCGCCGGGCAGCTCGCCCGGTGGGTCGGGCAGGCCCGGCTGATCTGGCTGTCCACGCTGGTGACGGCGCCGTTCGCGCTGCTGTGGCCGCTGTCCGGCGGCGGTGCGGGCGTGGTGCTGTTCGGCCTGGCCTCCGGGGTGGTGCTGTTCGGCGCGGTGGCCTACAACGTCGCCCAGGTGAGCTTCCGGCAGAGCGTCTGCCCGCCGGAGCTGCTCGGCCGGATGAACGCCACCATGCGTTTCCTGGTGTGGGGCACCCTGCCGATCGGCGCCCTGATCGGCGGCGTGGTCGCCGACGCGGCCGGGCCGCGGGCCGCGCTCTGGCTCTGCGCCGTCGGCTTCCTGCTGGTGCCGCTGCCGCTGCTGCTCTCGCCGCTGCGGCGGATGCGCGAGCTGCCGGGCCCCGACCGCACGGCCGGGCAGGACCCGGAGGCGGGCGCGGACGCGGACGCCGCCGCCGAGGAGGGCGCCGTGAGCCCCGGCACGCCCTGAACCGATCCTCCCGACCGGTCCCTGAACCGATCCCCCCAACCGACCTCTCCCGACCGATCCCCGACCCGAGCCGCGACCGGAAACCGGAGACCGTTCCCGTGCACGCCAGCATCACCGCCGCCTACCTCGCCCGGTTCCGCACCGCCGCCGCCGAATCCCCGGTGGAGCTGCTCCCGCTGACCGGCGCCCAGCGACGGTTCCTGATCACCCGCCGGCTCGCGCCGCAGAGCCGCACCGACGTCGTCCCGCTGTTCTTCACCTACCCGCGCGGCACCCTCGACCTGGACCGGCTGGCCCGCGCCGCCGCCGCGGTGGCCGCCCACCACCCGGCGCTCTGCGGTGGTTTCGCGACCGTGCGCGGCACACCCGTGCTGCGCACCGGCGGACCCTCCGCCGAGGCCGCCCGGATCGCCGTCGCCCCCGGCGGCACCGCCCGCGCGGCGCTGCGCGCGGCCCTGCTGGACTGGCCCGCCGACGGACCCGCGCTGCGCCTGCTGGTCGCCGCCGACCCGGACGGGGACGAGGAACTGCTCGCCCTCGCACTGGACCACGCCGCCTGCGACGAGCAGTCGCTCGGCGCGCTCGCCGCCGAACTCGGCGCGGCGTACGAGCAGGACGAGCCGCCCGCGGACGGGCCCTCGCCCCAGGCGCTGGCCGACTACCGGCAGGCCGTCGAGCTCCAGCTCGCCGCCGAGGACGCCGCCGGCGGCCCCGCCGCCCAGGCCCACTGGGGGCGGCGGCTGGGCGGCGTGACCGGGGCGGGCGGCGGCACGGCCACCTCCACCGGCATGCTCTCCGAGCGGCTGCCGGCCGCCGAGGGCGCCGCCCGTGGCGCCGTCTTCCCGGCGCTGCTGGACGCGGTCGGCTCGGCCCTGCACCGGCTGCACCGGACGGACGACCCGCTCGCGCTCGGCTACCCGTGGGGCGGCCGACCGGCGGGCGCGCCCGCCGCGCTCGGCTGCTTCCTCAACACCCTGGTGCACCCGACGACTCCGGGCCTCGCCACGGACCTGGACGCCCTCGCGGACGCCTGGTGGGACGACCTGGATCAGGCCGGCACCCCCTTCGACGAGGTGGTCCGCGCCGCCCGCACCGCCGGCGCCCCGTGGTCGGGCGCCCTGGACGCCCTGCTCACCCTGGAGGACCTGCACCGCCGCCCACCGCTGGTGCTCGGCGGCACCCCCGGCCGGGAGACCCACCTGGACGGACGCCCGCTCGCCGCGCCGCTGGCCGTCTCCGCCTCGCACGGCGACGACCTGCTGATCCGGCTGGCCTGGGACCGCGACCGCTTCCCCGAGGCCGACGCCCACGCGGCCTTCGAGGAACTGCTCGCCGGGCTGCGGCACCACCTGCGCATCCGGCCGGTCCCGTCCCCGCAGGGCTGAGCGCGCCCGCCCACCCGAACCCGTCCACCCGTACGCCCGCGCCCGCACGTCCGATGCCGCGGGCCCCGAACTCCCCTGCCCGTACGCCCGCGCCCGCACGTCCGATGCCGCGGGCCCCGAACTCCCCTGCCCGTACGCCCGCGTCCGCACGTCCGATGCCGCGGGCCCCGAACTCCCCTGCCCACCGCGGATCCAGCACGACGGATCCGCCCCGCCCGTCCGCGTGCGTCCGACACGCCCCGGACGGGGCCCCGGGCCTCCGGCCGCTCCTCACCCCGGCGCGGCCCGGCCCGGCCCACCGGCCGGTGCGGGAAGACCCCACGCCCGCCTCCGGCCACCACAGTGCCGACAAGCCCACCACACAAGGGAATCGACGATGTTCGCACTCTCTCCCTCGCAGGAGATCGTCTGGCTGCACGAGCAGATGCTGCCGGGTAGCCGCGCCTACAACTTCACCGCCGTCCTCGACCTGTGGGGCACCCTCGACCGGGACGCGCTGCACGCCGGCCTGACCGCCGTGCTGGCCCACCACCCCGGTCTGCGGCTGGAGTTGGTGCCCAGCGCGGAGGGACTGCCCGGCCAGCGGGTCGCCGAGGCCTGCGAGCCGGAGCTGCGCCACAGCGACTTCACCGCCGAGCAGGACCCGGAGGCCACCTTCCGCCGGCTGCTCGCGGCCGAGGCCGAGGAGCCGCTGGACACCGGCCGGGCGCCGGTGCTGCGCTGGCACCTGGTCCGGCTCGGCGAGGACCACCACCGGCTGATCCACGTCGAGCACCACCTCGTCCACGACGGCCACTCCTTCGCGATCCTGCTGCGCGACCTGTTCACCGTCTACCGCGCCACCGTCCTCGGCGAGCCGTACCAGCTGGCCGCCGCCCCCTCGTACGAGGAGCACGCCCGCACCGCCGCCGACGTTCCCCGGGACCGCGCACTCGACTTCTGGACCAGGGAACTGGCCGACGCGCCGCGCGAGGTCACCCTGCCCGGGCTGGCCCGGCCGGGCGCCGAACGGCGTCACCGCGGCGGCCAGCTGCGCCAGTCGGTCGGCGCCGACCTGGCCGAGCGGCTGCGCGAGCGCAGCAAGGCGGACGGCCACACCCCGTTCAGCACCCTGCTCGCCCTGCTCGCCGAACTGCTGCGCCGGCACAGCGGCCACCGCGAGATGGTGATCGGCACCGCCGTCGGCAACCGCCCGGAGGGTTTCGAGGGCACCGTCGGCATGTTCGTCAACACCGTCCCGCTGCGCCTGCGGCTCGACCCGGCGGCGCCCGGCACCGAGGCCGTGGACGAGGTGACCGACGTCCTGCTGCGCGCGCTGCCGTACCAGGACCTGCCGGTCCAGGAGCTGACCCGTCGGCTCGGGCTGCACACCACCGGCGCCGACAACCCGCTGTTCAACGTGATGTTCAGCGCGCACGACGCGGCGCTGCCCGACGTCCAGGCGCCCGGGCTGGAGGTCTCGCTGTACGAGGGCTTCAACACCGGCACCACCCGCTTCGACCTCGACCTGGTGCTGCTGCCCGACGACCGCCGGGTGGTCGGCGAGAAGCACGGCGCCGCCGGGATGACCCTGGTCTGGGACTACGACGCCGACCTGTTCCACGAGTCCGAGGCGGTGCTGCTGTCCGAGCGGCTGCTGGAGCTGCTGCGCTGCTACCTGGACCGCCCGCAGGTGCCGATCGCCGAACTGGCCTCCGCGCCCGAGGCCGTCCCGGCGACCCCGGTTACCCCGGCCGTCCCGGCCGCACTCGACCCGGCCGCCGCCCACGACCCGACCTCGACGGCCCTGCTGGCCGGCACCGAGCGGATCAGCTACGGCGAACTCGACCGCCGGGTCACCGAGCTGGTCGAGCGGCTGCGCGCCGCCGGAGTCGCCCCCGGCCAGCCGGTGGCCACCGTGCTGCCGCGCGGCACGGACAGCGTGGTCGCCCTGCTCGCCTGCCTCCGGTACGGCGCCGTGTACGCGCCGCTGTCCACCGAGGACCCGGCCGCCCGGCTCGGGCTGCTGCTGGAGCGGCTGAGCCCGGCGCTCGTGCTGGCCACCCGGCACAGCGCGCTGGCGCTGCCCGCCGAGGGCGTCACCCCGGCGCTGCTGGACGGCCCCGCCTTCCCCAAGGCCGAGCCCGCCGCCGTGCTGGACGGCGCCGCCTACGTGATCCACACCTCCGGCTCCACCGGCGTGCCCAAGCCCGTCCTGGTCGGCCGCGAGGCCCTCGCCGGGTACGTCGCCGCGATCGTCGACCGCTACCGGCTCACCTCCGCCGACCGGGTGCTGCTGTTCGCCCGGCCGTCCTTCGACGTGGCCCTGGAGGAGGTGCTGCCCGCCCTCGCGGCCGGCGCCGCCCTGGTCGTGCCGCAGCGCGAGGTGCCCACCGGTCCCGAGCTGGTGGCCGTGCTGGCCGCCCGCGGCGTCACCGTCGCCAACCTGCCGACCAGCTACCTGCTCGCCGTCCGCGAGGACCTGCGCGAGGCGCTGGGCGACGGCCGCTGGGCGCCCCGGCTGCTGGTGCTCGGCGGCGAGCGGCTGCCCGCCCGGGCGCTGGCCGGGCTGACCGAGGCCACCACCGTGCTGAACGCGTACGGCGTCACCGAGGCCACCGTCACCTCCACCGTGTACGAGGTCACCGCCGCCGACGTCGCCGAGGACGGCGAGATCCCGCTCGGCGCCGAACTCGACGGTGTGCGGATCCACGTCCTGGACGACACCCTGCGCCCGCTCGAGCCCGGCTGCGTCGGCGAACTCGCCGTCGGCGGGGCGCTGTTGGCCGAGGGCTACCTGGGCCTGCCGGAGCCGACCGCGGCCCGCTTCACGACCGTCCCCGCACTCGGCGGCGCCCGTGTCTACCGCACCGGCGACCGCGGCTACCGCGACCTGGACGGGCGGCTGCGCTTCCTCGGCCGCGCCGACAACCAGGTCAAGCTGCGCGGGCACCGGATCGAGCTGGAGGAGATCGAGGCCGCCGCCTCCGCCGAACTCGGCGGACGCTCCTGCGCGGTACTGCTGCACACCGACCCGCAGAACGGCCCCCGGCTGATCGGCTTCCTGGAAGGCACCGAGCGCCCCGACCAGGCCGCCCTGCACGAGGCACTCGGCCGCCGGCTGCCCGGCGGACTCGTCCCGGCGAGCTGGACGGCCGTCGCCGCGATGCCGACCCTGCCCGGCGGCAAGCCCGACCGCGCCGCCCTCGCCCGCCTGGCCGCCGAGGCCGCGGACGCACCCGAGGCCGAGGAGAGCGCGCCGAGCGAGTTCACCGACCCCGGCCAGCGGCTGGTCGCCGCCGCCTGGCGCGAGGTGCTCGGCCACGACCGCTTCTCCGCGGACTCGCACTTCTTCGAGGTCGGCGGCCACTCCCTGCTCGCCGCGCAGCTCGCCGCCTACCTGGAGCCCCACCTCGGCAGCCGCCCGCCGCTGCGCACCCTGTTCCGCCACGCCGTACTGGCCGACCAGGCCAAGGCCCTCACCGCCGGAGACGCCAAGTGACCGCCCCCTCCGCCGTCCTGGAGGACGGCCACCGCGAACTCGTCGAGGCCTTCGAGTCCTTCGTGCGCCGCGAACTCGTCCCGCTGGCAGCCGAGTTGCCCGAGACCGCCGACCAGGTCCCGACCGACCTGCGGGCCTACGTCCGCAAGCGCTCCGCCGCCCTCGGCTTCTACGCGGGCGACTACCCCGAGGAACTCGGCGGCGCCGACATGCCGTTCACCGCCGTCGTCCTGCTGCACCACGCCGCCGGGCGCAGCGGCTGCGTGCTCGCCCCGTACGCGCTGGCCGGCTCCGACGGGCCGAGCCCGCTGCTGCGGCACGGCACCCCCGAGCAGGTCGAGCGCCACCTCGTCCCGCTGGTGCGCGGCGAGCAGACCCGCTGCCTCGCCCTCACCGAGCCGCACGCCGGCTCCGACGCGTTCCGCCTCACCACCACCGCCGTGCGCACCGGCGACGGCTGGGTGCTGAACGGCCGCAAGACCTTCGTCAGCAACGCCGAGCACGCCGGGATCGCCCTGGTCGTCACCGCCACCGACCTCGGCGACGGGGCCGGCCCCACGGCCGGCGCCACCGCCTTCGTGCTGCCGATGGACCAGCCCGGCCTGCGGATCGGCCAGCGCTACGAGGGCATGTCCGGCGAGCCGCTGTTCGAGCTGCTGCTGGACGGGGTCACCGTCGGCCCGGAGGCCGTGATCGGCGGCGAGGAAGGCGTCGGCGCGGCCACCGCCCTCGCCATCGACAGCCTCTCGCGCGGCCGCCTGGTGGTCGCCGCGATGTGCAACGGCATCGCCGAGCACGCGCTGCGGATCGGCGTCGAGTACGCCAAGGACCGGCGCGCCTTCGGCCGGGTGATCGGTGACTACCAGCACGTCCAGGAGCACCTGGTCGCCACCCGGGCCGAGGTCGAGGCCTCCAAGCTGCTCACCCTCGCCTGCGCCCGACTGGTCGACGAGGGCACCGAGTCGCCCGAGAACGCGGCGCTCGCCAAGCTCACCGCCTCCGAGACCGCCGTGCGCGCGGTGGACCGCTCGCTCCAGGTGCACGGAGCCACCGGCTGGGTGCGCGGGCACCCGCTGGAGTTCCTGTACCGCTACGTCCGGATGACCACGATCATCGAGGGGACCTCGGAGGTCCAGAAGGTGATCATCGCCCGTTCCATGGGCCTGAACTGACGGTACGTCACCTACCTGGAGATGATGATGGAAAACCTCGGCACGGAATCCCCGAGCATCGGCTACGGCCGTCCGCACCAGGACGGCGCGGTGCTCGACCTGTTCACCGGCTGGGCGCACCGCACCCCCGACGCGCCCGCCCTGATCGACGGCGAGCAGGTCTACAGCTACGCCGAACTCGACCGCCTCGCCGACGCCGTCGCCGAGACCCTGCGCGGCAGGGTCGGCCCGGGCGACCTGCTCGGCGTCTGCCTCGCCCACTCGGTCTCGCTGGTCGCCGTCACCCTGGCCGCCGCCAAGCTCGGCGCCGTCCACCTGCCGCTCGGCCCGCGCCCCGGCGAGCACCGGCTGCGCGCCGTCGCCGAGCAGCTGCGCCCGGCCTGCCTGGTCGGCGAGCCGGACCTGCTGCCGCCCGGCGGCGAGCGGCTGCCGCTGGACCTGCCCACCGGCGGCGGCGTGGTCGCCGCCCTGACCCCCGGCGAGCAGGTGAGCGTCCCGGCCGGCACCCACTACGCGGTGCTCACCTCCGGCTCCACCGGCACCCCGAAGGCCGTCGCCGTCACCGAGCCCGCGCTCGGCGCGCTGCTGCAGTGGTACCGCCGGCTGACCGGCCTCGGCCCCGGCGAGCGGCACAGCCTGCTGATCGGCGTCTCCTTCGACCCGCACCTGCAGGAGCTCTGGGCCGGCCTCACCTCCGGCGCGACCCTGGTCGTCGCCCCCGAGGCGGTCCGCTGGGACACCGGCGCGCTCACCGACTGGTGGCGCGAGGCCGGCATCACCGTGGCCATCCTGCCCACCCCGCTGGCCGAGCCCGTCCTCGGCCGGCCCTGGCCCGGCGGACTGGCGCTGCGCCACCTGGTGGTCGGCGGCGACCGGCTGCGCCGCGCCCCCGGGCCCGACGTCACCGCGACCGTCCACAACGCCTACGGCCCCGCCGAGGCCACCGTCACCACCACCATGCACACCATGGCCCCCGGCGCCGACCACGGCACCGGCGCCCCGCCGATCGGCCTGCCGATCGACGGCGCCGTCGTCCTGGTCACCGACGAGGACGGCCGGCCGGTGCCGCGCGGCACGGCCGGTGAACTGCGGATCGGCGGCCGCGGACTGGCCGCCGGGTACCTCGACGCCGAGTTGACCGCCCGCCGCTTCGTCGAGGCGCCCGCCGGCGTGGTCGGCACCGACCGGGTCTACCGCACCGGCGACCGGGTGGTCATGCGGCCCGACGGCGTGCTGGAGTTCCACGGCCGCCTGGACGACCAGGTCAAGGTCAGCGGCGTGCGGATCGAACCCGCCGAGGTCGAGGCCGCTTTCGAACGCGACCCGCGGGTGCACCGGGCGGTGGTCGCCGCCGAGCAGGCGCCGACCGGCGGCGCCCGGCTGCTCGCCTTCGTCCGCGCCGAGGACGGCGCCGACCCCGCGGCGCTGCTCGACGCCGTCCGCCCCTGGCTGCCCGAGCAGGCCGTGCCGTCCGCCGTCCGGCTGGTCGAGCGCTTCCCGCTGGACGCCAACGGCAAGGTGGACCGCCGGGCCCTGCTGGCCGACGCGTCGGCGGCGGAACCGGCCGAGGAGGCCCTGGACGACGAGGGGGCGACCCCGGTCGAGCGCACCGTGCTGAAGCTCTGCCGCGAGCTGATCGGCCGCGCCGACCTCGGGCCGCAGGACAACTTCTTGGCCGCGGGCGGCAATTCGCTCGCCGCGGCGAGACTGCTGGAGGCCCTGGAGAACGAGTACGGCGTACGGCTGCGCGCCCCCCTGGTGCTGCGCCAGCCCGACCTGCGGGCCGTCGCCCGGCTGGTCGAGGAGCGGGTGGCCGCCCTGGCCGCGACCGCCTGACCCCGCCCGAACCTCCTCAGCAGGGGTGCCCCGGCCCATCCGGCCGGGGCGCCCGGAAGGGAACCACATGACCACCACCGCGACCCCGCCCGCCGATGTCCGGACCGTCGAGGCCGTCCCGGCCCTGATCGCCCGGCAGGCCGAGCGCCGGCCCGACGCGCTCGCCGTGACCGACGGCTCCACCGTCCTGACCTACCGCGAACTCGTCGACGCCGCAGGCCGGTTGGCCGCCGTGCTGGCCGACCGGGGGATCGGCCCCGGCAGCGCCGTCGGCCTGCTGTGCGCCCGCTCCACCCGGCTCGTCGTCGCCCAGCTCGCCGCCTGGCGGGTCGGCGCCCTGGTCGTCCCGATCGACCCGGCCTACCCGCGCCCGCGGATCGCCGAGATGACCACCGACGCGGACGTCCGGCTCGTCCTCGGCGACAAGGGCCTGCTCGCCGAGGCCGGGCTCCCCGAGGAGCGCACCCTCGTCCTGACCGAGCGCGGCACCGAGGCCGCCGGGGGCATGGCACCCGACGCCGCCGACCCGGCCGCGCCCGCCCTGCTCTACTACACCTCCGGCTCGACCGGCCGCCCCAAGGGCGTCCTCGTCCCGCACAGCGCCGTCGCCGACCTGGTCACCACCGAGGGCGCGTTCGTCCTCGGCCCGCGCGACCGGGTGCTCTTCCACTCCACCGTCTCCTTCGACGCCGCCACCTTCGAGCTGTGGGCCCCGCTCGCCCGCGGTGCCGCCGTGGCCGTCTCGCCGAGCGAACGGCCCACCGCCGAGGACCTGGTCCGCGACGTCGAACGCTTCGGCGTCACCACCCTCTTCATCACCACCGCGCTCTTCCACCACCTGGCCGCCCGCCGCTCCCGGGTCTTCGGGGTGCTGCGCACCCTGGCCGTCGGCGGCGAGGCGATCTCCGCCGAACACGCCGGCGCCGTGCTGCGGGCCTTCCCCTGGCTCGAACTGGTCAACGTCTACGGGCCGACCGAGGCCACCACCTTCACCACCCTGCACCGGGTCACCCCGGCCGACTGCGCGGGCTCCGTCCCGATCGGCCGGGCCTTCGGCGGCGCCCGCGCGTACGTCCTGGACGAGCGGCTCGCGCCGGTGGCGCCGGGCGCCGTCGGCGAACTGTGGATCGCCGGCGACCGGTTGGCCATCGGCTACCTCGACCGGCCGGAGCTGACCGCCGAGCGCTTTCGCGAACTGCCGGGCATCGGACGCGCCTACCGCAGCGGCGACCGGGTCCGCCAACGGCCGGACGGCGCCCTGGAGTACCACGGGCGCACCGACGACCAGGTCAAGGTCCGCGGCTTCCGGATCGAACCCGGCGAGGTCGAGCACGCGCTGCTCCAGCTGCCCGAGGTCGCCGAGGCGGCGGTCGTGGTCCGCCGGGCCGGGCAGGACGACGCCGCGCTCACCGCCTGCGTGGTGCTCGCCGAGGGCGCCCGCCCGGCCGTCGAGACGCTGCGCGCCCGGCTGGCCGAGCAGCTGCCCGCCCACCTGGTGCCCACCGCCTGGACCGTGCTCGCCGCGCTGCCGCTGACCGGCAGCGGAAAGGTGGACCGGCGGGCCCTGGCCGCCGACGAGCCGTCCGGGGCGCAGCCGTCCGGCGGCGCCGAACTCGGCCCGATCCAGCAGGTCGTCGCCGAGGCGTGGAGCCGGGCCCTGGAGCGCCCGATCACCGACCCGGCCGCCGACTTCCTCGCCGAGGGCGGGCACTCGCTGCTCGCCATGTGGGTGGTGGACGACCTGCGCGAGGACCTCGGGGTCGAGCTGTCGCTCGCCGACTTCCTCGACCACCCGACCGTCGCCGCCCAGGCCGAGCTGCTGGAACGCGCCCTGCTGGCCGCCGACGACACCCCCGGAGCCGACCGATGAGCACCGTCGACCAGACCGACCTGCTGCGCCGCGCCCGCAGCCGCCGCGCCGCCGCCCCGCCCGTCGAGCCCGCCCGGCCCGTTGCGCACGGTGACCAGGCCCCGCTGTCGCACGCCCAGCAGCGGATGTGGCTGATGGACCACCTCGGCCAGGGCGGCGCCCTCTACAACGTGCCGCTCGCCACCCGGCTGCGCGGCCCGCTCGACCACGCCGCCCTCGCCACCGCGATCACCGGCCTGACCGAACGGCACGCCGTCCTGCGCACCCGCTACCCGCGCCGCGGCGACCAGCCGTACCAGCAGATCGACCCGGTCACCCCGGTGCCGCTGCCGGTGCTGGACGCCACCGGCCCGGAGCAGCTCGCCACCGAGGCCGCCCGCCCGTTCGACCTCGCCACCGGCCCGGTGCTGCGCGCCGTGCTGCTGCGGCACGGGCCCGAGGACCACACACTGCTGCTGACGATCCATCACATCGCGGTGGACGGCGGCGCGTTGCGTCTCCTCGCGGCCGACCTCGCCGAGCTGTACCGCGCCGCGCGCGACGGCGTGCCGGACCGGCTCCCGTCGCCGGCCCCCTCGTACGCCGACTACGCCCGCCAGGAGCGCGCCCGGGACGCCGAGCTGACGGCCGCCGCCGACACCCTGGCGGCCCGGCTGTCCGGAGCCCGACCGCTGCCGCTGCTGCGGCCCGTCCCGCCCGGTACCCGTGAGCGCCGCGCCGCACTGCACACCGCCCCGCTGGAACCGGCGGTCGTGGAAGGGCTGCGCGGCCTCGGCGCGCGGCACGGCGCCACCCTGTTCACCGTCGTGCTGGCCGCCGCGTTCGCCGCGCTGCACCGCGCCTCCGGGCAGGACGACGTCGTCCTCGGCTGCGCCAGCGGCCACCGCGGGCGCCCCGAGTTCCGCCGGACCGTCGGACTCGCGGTCAACACCCTCGCCGTGCGGGCGAATCCGTCCGGTGACCTGACGTTCGCCGAACTGCTCGGCCTGGTCCGTACCGCCCTGCTCGACGCCCAGCAGCACCACGAGGTGCCGCTCGACCTGGTGGTCGAGCGGCTCGGCGCGGCCGCGCGCGGCGCCGACGGCACTCCGCTGCTCTCAGTCAGCTGCGACCTGCTCCAGGTCGTCGACCCGCTGGTGCTGCCGGGCCTCGACACCGAGAACGTGGACATCGACCTGGGGCTGGCCAAGTTCGGCCTCACCCTGCTGCTGGAGGACGGCCCGCGGCCGCGCTGCCTCTTGCAGCACGACCGGGACGTGCTGGACCCGGACACCGCCGCCCGGCTGCTCGACGCCTTCGCCGCGCTGCTCACCGCCGTGGCCGGAGACCCGGAACAGCGGCTGTCCGAACTGCCCGGAGAGCGGTTGGTGCCCGCCGAACAGCCGGTCGTGGCGGCCCTGTCGGCCGACCCGTCGGTGGTCGAGGCGGCCGTGGTCGAGAACCCCGACGGCCCGCCGCTCGCCTACGCGGTGGTGCGCGGGCCGGTCGCCCCGAGCGGCACCGACCTGCGGGCCGCCCTGCGCGGGCGCCTCCCGGCCGCCGAACTGCCGCTCGCGGTCACCCTGGTGGACCGGCTGCCCCGCCACCCCGACGGCACCCCCGACCGCGACCGGCTGCCCGGGGTGGGCCCGCTTCCCGGTACGGGCCCGCTGCCCGGCGCCGTCCCGTCGCAGGAGGGCCCGCTGGCCGCCGTACGGCAGGCCTTCGGCGAACTGCTCGGCGCGACCCCGCCCGCCGACGGCGACTTCTTCACCCTCGGCGGCCACTCCCTGGTCGCCGTCCAGCTCGCCGAACGCCTGCGCACCAGCACCGGGTTGCCGCTCACCGGCCTGGACATCCTGGAGCAGCGCACCCCGCGCGCCCTGGCCGCCCTGCTCGCCGGCCGCGAGGACGAGCGCCGCGCCGCCCTCGCCCAGGCCGGCGCCCGCCCGCGGACCACCGGCGCCCGCGTCGGCACCGTGCTGCTCACCGGCGCCACCGGCGGTGTCGGCGCGGCGGTGCTCCAGGAGCTGATGGCCCAGGGCCGGCCGGTCCGGGTGCTGGTGCGGCCGGAGTCCGCGCACCTGCCCGCGCTGAACGGCGCCGAGGTGGCGGCGGGCGACCTCGGCGACCTCGACAGCCTGCGCCGGGCCGTCGAGGGCGTCGACGCCGTGATCCACTCCGCCTGCACCTTCACCGACCACGCCACCGACCTCGCCGCGATGCGCGCGCTGGTCGACGGCTGGCGGGGCGGCCCGTTCGTCTTCGTCAGCAGCATCGACGCGTACGGCCGACCGTCGGGAACCGAGGTGCCGGAGGGCGGCCCCGGCGGCGGGTCCGTCACCCCGTACGGGCAGGCCAAGCTGGACTGCGAGCGGATCCTCTTCGAGGCCGCCGCCACCGGTCGCGGCCCGGCCACCGCCGTACGCGCCCCGATCGTCTGGGGCCCGCACCACCGCCTGCGCGACCAGCTCCGCTGGGGCTCCACCAGCGCCCTCTACCAGGCCGCCCTGGCCGGCCGGCCGATCGGCCTGCCGGACTCGCCGCGGTGGTACGGCGCCTCCTGGGTGCACGCCGCCGCGCTGGCCCGCGCCCTCACCGCCTGCCTCGCCCCGGACCACCCCGCCGCCGGCCGGGTCGTCAACGCGGTGAGCGGACACGTCTCCTGGGCCGACTTCACCGCGGAACTGGTCCGCCTGCTCGGCTCCGAGAGCCCGGTCGAACCCGCCGCCGACGCCGACGAGGAACTCCGCCGCCCCTGGCACTACCGGGCGGACATCCTGGCCGGCCCGCTCACCCCGGAACCGGGCGAGGACTGGCGCAGCGTCCTGGCGGCCATGGTCCGCTGAGCGCCAGGCCGCGGGAGGAGGAGCCCGGCCGCCGGACTCCTCCGCCCGCGCTACCGGAACCGCCGCAGCCGGGAGACCGCGGTGTCCGAGCAGCTGCTCCCCCGCCGTCTTGACCTCAAGCTCACTTGAACTCCTAGCCTTCGACCGATGATCCATCGGATGACGGGAGAGGGCACATGATTCTTGTGACAGGAGCCACCGGGAACGTCGGACGGGCTCTGCTCGAGGAGCTTCACGCCCGTGGTGCCGGCCCCCTGCGGGGGCTCACCCGGGACGCCGCCCGGGCCCGCTTCCCCGAGGGGGTGGAGGCGTGGGAGGGCGACTTCGCCGACCCGGCGTCCCTGGCGCCCGCCCTCGACGGGGTGCGCTCGCTCTTCCTGGTGTCCCGGATCGGCTCCGACGCCGACATCCTGGACGCCGCCCGGCGGGCGGGTGTCGAGCACGTGGTGCTGGTGTCGTCCATCACCGTCCAGACCCATCCGCACCTGGGCCCGGCCCGCGAGAACCTCGCCGTCGAACGGCTGCTCGAGGACAGCGGCATGGCGTGGACGGTGCTGCGGCCGACGCAGTTCGCCTCGAACGCGCTCTGGTGGGCGCCGTCGATCCGCGAAGGCCGCACGGTCCGCGTGCCGTACGCGGACACCGGGCTGCCCACGATCCACCCCGCGGACATCGCGGCGGTGGCGCGCGTGGCGTTGACCGAGCCCGGCCACCGGGGACGGACCTACGCCCTGACCGGCCCGGAGCGGGTGACGGCCCGGCAGCAGGTGGCGGCCGTCGCGGCGGCGCTGGGACGGGAGGTCGCGCTCGAGCAGACCGGCCGGGAGGAGGCTCATCGGCAGCTGGCCGCGGTCTTCGGGGCCGAGGCGGCGGACGCGGTGCTGGACGTGACGGGCGGGGACGTCAACGACGGGCTGCTGGAGGTGCGCGACACCGTCGAAGCGGTCACCGGAGCCCCCGCCAGGCCGTTCCACCGCTGGGTGTCCGAGAACATCGCCGCCTTCCGCTGAGGCGCCTGCTTCCTGTTTCGGGTCCTCAGCCCGACTGGCCGGTTCCGTTCGCTCGCGACCGACGGCGGGTCGCGGTGGACGGGCCGTCGGGAGCAGACTGGCCGGTGCACGGGAGTTCCGACCGCAGGGGGCAGGCATGACCGTACGACCCGGCAGGCGCAAGGCAGTGGGCAGGCTCCGGACCGCGATCGGCGCACTCGTCGTCGCCCTGGCCGCGGGTGCGGCGGTCGCCCTCCCGGTGACAGAGGCGGAGGCGGCCGCCGCCAAGGGCGGCAAGGTGGTCTACCTGACCTTCGACGACGGCCCCAGCCCCGCCCACACGCCCAAGGTCCTGGCGACGCTCGCCCGGTACGGGGTGCGCGCGACCTTCTTCGAGATCGGGCAGAACGTCGCCGCCCACCCCTGGCTGACCGCGCAGGTCGCCAAGCAGGGCCACAGCGTGCAGAACCACTCCTGGTCCCACCCGGACCTGCGCAAGCTCTCCGCCTCCGCGCTCAACGCGCAGGTGGCCGACACCGACAAGGCCATCCGGGCCCAGACCGGACGTACCCCGACCTGCCTGCGCCCGCCGTACGGCGCGGTCAACGGCACGGTGCGCTCGAAGGCCGGGGCGCTCGGCAAGCAGGTCGTGCTCTGGTCGGTGGACCCGGCGGACTGGTCCCGTCCCGGCACCGCCGCGATCCGGTCGCGGGTGCTCGACAAGGTCCGCCCCGGCTCGGTGATCCTGCTGCACGACGGGGGAGGCGACCGCAGTCAGACGGTGGCCGCACTGCCGGGGATCATCTCCACGCTCAAGGCACGCGGGTACGGCTTCGCCACCCTCTGCGGTTGAGCCGAGCCGCCCCGGTCAGCTCCGCCCGTCGAGGACGAGCGCCCAGACGAGGCAGGCCAGGGCGCCCGTCGACAGCACGGCGCGCAGCACGTTGAAGCGCACCCAGCGCGCCTCGAACCGGGCACGCACCGCGGCCGGGTCGGCGATCCGCCGGGCCTCACCGGCGGCTTCGAGCCCGTCGTTCAGCGGGATGTTGACCGCGCGGGTGATGCCGATCACCGCGACGTACAGCACCAGCGCGGCGATGGTCGCGGGCAGGACGTCGTGCCCGTCGGAGGGCAGGTGCAGGGCGACCGCGGCGGCGGTGGCGAGCAGGGCCCCGACGAAGCCGAGGAAGAACCAGCCGTTCAGGATCGCCATGTTGACGCGCTGCATGACCTCGATGAAGGTCCGGTCCTCGACCCGCGCGAGCGCCGGCATGACCGAGCACGAGTAGCCGTAGAACAGTCCCGCGGTCAGTCCACAGGTGACCGTGGCCGCCACCAGGACGAGTGTGCGTGCCGTTTCCATCGTCGTGTGCCCCTCGCTTCTCGCCGGCAGTGCTGCCGGTACTGCCGGTACTGCCGCGCCCCACGGCCCGCAGGGCCAGCTGTTCGCCATTTGCCTAAACCCTATAGGAAATCCCATACTGTCCATAGACAGCCGACGTGACCGTACGGGAGAACGCAGATGGCAAGGGCAGGGCTGACCGTCGAACGCCTGGTCGTCGCGGGTGCCGAGCTCGCCGACGAGGTCGGATTCGACCAGGTGACCGTCGCCGCGCTCGCCCGCCGCTTCGGCGTGCAGACGGCGAGCCTCTACTCCCACCTCAAGGGCTCCCAGGACCTCAGGACCCGGATCGCCCTCCACGCCCTGGAGGAACTCGCCGACCTCGTCGCCGACGCCCTGGCCGGCCGGGCGGGCCGCGACGCGCTCGCGGCCTTCGCGGACGCCTACCGCGACTACGCGGCCCGCCACCCCGGCCGCTACGACGCCACCCGCCTGCGCCTGGACGCCGAGACGGCCGCCGCCAGCGCGGGCGTCCGGCACGCCCAGATGACCAGGGCGATCCTGCGCGGCTACGACCTGACCGAACCCGAACAGACCCACGCCGTGCGGATGCTCGGCAGCGTCTTCCACGGCTACATCAGCCTGGAGGCGGCCGGCGGGTTCAGCCACACCGCCGTGGACCCGCGGCAGTCCTGGGACTGGATCATCGACTCCCTCGACGCCCTGCTGCGCGCGGGCGGAGCCCGTCCGGCCGGCTGACCGGCCCCCGCACGCCCTGCATGACTCGTCCATTCCGTACGACGACCCGAAGAAGCATCATGACGACGATCACCACCCCCGTCACCGAGGACCTCCTCCACGGCCACCTCGACGTCGAGCACACCCGCCGCGGCCTGCTGCCGCACCGCCTGCCCGCCGGCGCCCGCCGACGGATCCCGGACGAACAGCTCGCGATGGCCGAGTCCCAGCCCTCCGGCGTCCGGCTGGCCTTCCGCACCCGCGCCACCGCCGTCACGCTGCACACCGTCCCCACCAAGCGCGCCTACCCGGGCGTCCCGAACGTCCCGGACGGCGTCTACGACCTCCTCGTGGACGGCCGGCTCACCGCGCAGAGCGGCGTCCCCGGCGGCAACCTGCGCACCGTCGACCTGGCCACCGGACGCGTCGAGCTGACCGAAGGACCGCCCGGCAGCGCCCGGTTCACCGGTCTGCCGGAACGGGACAAGACCGTCGAGATCTGGCTCCCGCACACCGAGACCACCGAACTGATCGCCCTCGACACCGACGCCCCGATCGAGCCGCTCCCGGCCGGCACCCGCAAACGCTGGCTGCACCACGGCAGTTCGATCAGCCACGGCTCCAACGCCGCCCACCCCACCGGCACCTGGCCCGCCCTGGCGGCCATCGGGGCGGGCCTGGACCTGACCAACCTCGGCTTCGGCGGCGGCGCCCTGCTCGACCCGTTCACCGCGCGCACCATCCGCGACACCCCGGCGGACCTGATCAGCCTCAAGCTCGGCATCAACCTGGTGAACAGCGACCTGATGCGGCTGCGCGCCTTCACCCCGGCGGTCCACGGCTTCCTGGACACCGTCCGGGACGGCCACCCGACCACGCCGCTGCTGGTCGTCTCCCCGCTGCTGTGCCCGCTGCACGAAACCGTGCCGGGCCCGCTCGCCCCCGACTTCAGCACCGGCACCCTGCGCTTCCGCGCCACCGGCGACCCGGCCGACGTCGCCGCCGGACGGCTCACCCTCACCGTCATCCGCGCCGAACTCGCCCGCATCGTCGCCGACCGCCGGGCCGACGGCGACGAGCACCTGCACCACCTGGACGGCCTGGCCCTCTACGGCGAGCCCGACCACGAGGCCCACCCGCTCCCCGACGGCCTCCACCCCTCCCCGGAGGCCCACCGGCTCATCGCGGAGCGCTTCACCGAACTCGCCCTCAACCCCGGTGGCGCGCTGGCCCCGTGAGCCAGGGGGCGGCCCGCCCCCGGTGGCCTTGTTCCGTGGGGGCGGGCCGCGTGAGCGAGTCAGTTGAGGGCGGCGAGTGCGGCCTCGTAGTCGGGCTCGTCGGCGATCTCCGCGACGAGTTCGGTGTGCAGGACGGTGTCGTTCTCGTCCAGGACGACGACCGCGCGGGCGGTGAGTCCGGCCAGCGGGCCGTCGGCGATCGCCACGCCGTAGACGTCGTGGAAGTCCCGGCCGCGCAGCGTGGAGAGGGTCTTGACGTTCTCCAGGCCCTCGGAGCCGCAGAACCGGGCCTGGGCGAACGGCAGGTCGGCCGACACGCACAGCACGACGGTGTTGTCCAGCGAGCCGGCCTTGGCGTTGAACGTGCGCACCGACGTCGCGCAGGTCGGGGTGTCGATGCTCGGGAAGATGTTCAGGACCTTGCGCCGGCCTGCGAAGTCGTTCAGCGACACGTCCGCGAGTCCCTCGCCGACGAGCGTGAACGCCGGTGCCTGGGTCCCGGCGGCGGGCAGTGCGCCACCGACCTGCACCGGGTTCCCCTTCAGCGTGACCTGAGCCATGAAAAGCCTCCTACCAGCGGTGTGTACGGGATGCAACGCCGCTGATCCTACTGCCCGCCGCGCTCCCGGCACGGGGGAACCCGTGTGGTCGTGCCCGGCGTGCGGGGCCGTGCTCTGTCGGGAATCGGTCGTCCGTCTCAGCGGGGGTCCGGTCCCGTGTGGGTCAGGGCTTCCGCGATGACCTCCGCGACGCGCCGTGGTTCCTCGTTGGGCAGGAAGAAGCTGGTGCCGGGGATCGTGATGAGGGTTGCCTGTGGACAGGCGTTCAGGGTGCGTCGCTCGTCGGGGGTGAGGCCTCCGTCGCCTTTTTCGGCGTGCACGATCCAGACCGGTACCCCGGTCGCGCACAGGCGTGCGGCCGGCTGCTCCTGGGCGCGCAGGTGGTCGAGGTAACCGAGGAGGATCAGGCGTGCCACGCGCGGGTCGTTGCTCCGCAGGTCGGCGAGGATCTCGGTGCGGCGTCCGGGCGGTACCCGCATGCCCTTGGTGGCCGGGCCCATGAGTTTCAGCAGAGCGGCGACGGGCAGCGGGCCGAGGACGCTGCCCAGCCGGCACACGGCACGGAAGAACGCGGGTTCGTCCGCGGGCGACATGCTGATGCCCAGCAGCACCGTCGGGCCGGTGAACGCGCCGGTCGCGACCATCTCCAGGGCCACGGTGGCGCCCATGCTGAAGCCCACGACCACGCCGCAGCGCTGCTGGTCGGCCAGGCGGGCGGCGTGCCGGGCCAGGGTGGTGACGGTGAAGTCCTCCGGCGGCGCCGTTCGGCAGTGCCCCGGCAGCGTCGCCGCGACCAGCCGGGTCCCGGCCAGCGCGGGCTCCGCCATCACCTCGGCGTACGACCGGGCGGGGTTCAGCCCTCCGGGCAGCAGCAGTACGCTCCGGTGCGCGTCGGCCGGCCCCGAAACGAGCAGGTCCCATGCGATGTCCATCGGAGTCCTCCACACGGTCGCGCACTGCGCCGGTGCGGCGCCCGGCCGGCGGTGCGCCACCGCGACGAATGGTTTCTTCATCGTGACGCGCGCGCCCGTACCGGGCGACCTGGCCGCCCGGCTCCGCGTGTGAGGCCGTGCCCGGCTAGCCGGGGGCGTTGCCCGAGGTGGGGGTGAGGTGCCAGGTGGTCTCGTAGTGGGCCAGGCGTCCGTCGTCGGCGATCTGTCGCATTCCGCAGGCGGTCATGACGCGTCGGGAGGCGGTGTTGTGCAGGTCGGTGTCGCCGCGTACGCGGAGGGCGCCGGTGTGGCGGGCGTGGGCGAGCAGGGCGTGCAGGGTTTCGCGGGCATAGCCGTGGCCGCGGGCGGCGGGGACGAGGCCGTAGCCGACGGTGACGGTGCCTTCGTCGTCGGCGGGGCCGTGGAAGCCGGCGCCGCCGATGGCGAGCCCGTCGGCGCGGCGACGGATCTCGTAGGCGCCGTACCGGCCCTGGCCGCCGTCCTGGGCGGACACCTCGAGGAAGCGGCGGGCGCCGGCGACGTCCGCGGGCGTCGGGTAGCCCTGCGCCCACAGCCCGCCCGGGCCCGAACCGTCCGGGTGGGAACCGTCCGGGCCCGGGTTGTCCGGGTCGGCGGTGGTGATGCGTCGGGCCAGGGCCGTGGTGAGCGGGTGCAGAACCAGCCGTGCCGTCACGATCGGGTCCGGGCCGGTGGGTGCGTGCGTACCGGTGTCGTCGTCCATGCCGGTGTCGTAGCAGAGCGTCCCGCCGCCGCGCACCCGGATTTCCCCCGGGCCCCGGGCGACCCGGCCCCCGGTCCCGTGCGTGGGCGGGGGTGCTGATACCGCCTCACTGCCCGCCCCGGGGGAGGGGCGAGAGGTCAGGTGCCGGGGGCCTCCGGGATCGTGAAGGTGATCCCGGTCAGCTCCTGGGACACCTCCCACAGGCGCCGGCCGGTCTCCTCGTCCTGTGCGTGCCGGGCCGGGGAGGTGCGTGCCGGGGTGCCGCGCAGTTCGCCGGGGCCGTCGGGTCCGTACAGTTCGCCGCCGCCCACGTCGGGTGCGGTCGCCGCGTGCAGCTGCGCCAGCGCTCCGCGTGCGGGTGACTGGGCGAGGGGGCGCAGCATATGGCCGAACAGCAGTCGCACCGGGCCGACGGCGCCGGTGTGCGGCAGCCGGGTGGCGGCGTAGCCGGGGTGGGCGAGGACGCTGCGTACGGGGCTGTGGGCGGTGTGCAGGCGGCGGTGCAGTTCGAGGGCGAAGACGGCGTTGGCGAGCTTGGACTGGTTGTAGTGGCCCATGGGGGAGTAGGCCCGTTCGCCGGTGAGGTCGTCGAAGTCGAGGCGGGCGCGGCGGTGGTTGGCGGAGGTGACGGTGACGACGCGGGGGTCGCGGCCGCGGGCGAGGAGGTCGATGAGGTGGGCGGTGAGGGCGAAGTGGCCGAGGTGGTTGACGGCGAACTGCAGCTCGTGGCCGTGCGGGGTGAGGGTGCGCGGGGGTGCCATGACGCCGGCGTTGTTGATCAGGACGTCGGGGGTGGGGCCGTCGTGGCGCAGGCCGGCGGCGAAGGCGTGGACGGAGTGCGGGTCGCCGAGGTCGAGGTGGCGCACGTCCAGTCGGGCGGCGGGGTGTGCGGCGGTCAGGAGGGCTGCGGCGCGGCGGCCTTTGGCCTCGTCGCGTACGGCGAGGACGACGTGGGCGCCGCGGCGGGCGAGGGCGTCGGTGGTGGCCAGGCCCAGGCCGCTGCTGGCGCCGGTGACGACGAACACCCGTCCGCTGAGGTCCGGGACGGGGTCGGGGGTCCGGTTGCTTCGGATCATACGGCTCACGGTGCCCCGCCTGTCACCAAGTGTCAAGAATGACGTTTGGTGTCGTGCGCGGCGTTGGGGGCTAGTATGGGGCGGTGACCTCCCGACCCGCGGCCACGCTGGCCCAGCGCAAGCGCCAGCTCGTGGCCGACGAACTGACCCAGGCGGCCCTGGACCTGCTGGCGGACGGCGGGTTCGACGCCGTGACGGTCGACGAGATCGCCACCGCCGCGGGCGTGTCCAAGCGGACGTTCTTCCGCTACTTCGCGTCCAAGGAGGACGTGGTCGTCCAGTTCCTGGCCGCGCTCGGTGCCGCCATGCGCGAGGAACTGGCCCGCCGGCCGGCCGACGAGGCGCCCTCGGTGGCGCTGCGGCAGGCGGTGTGGCGCTGCGTGGAGGACTGCGCCGGACACGAGGAGCGCGCCCGCAAGGTGGTGCGGCTGGTCCTGTCCACCCCCGCGCTGCTCGCCCGCTTCCTGGAGCGCCAGGCGCAGTGGCGCGACGAGCTCGCCGCGGAACTCGCCGCGCGCCTGGGCCTGGACGCCGGGCGCGAGCTGTACCCGCGGCTGGCCGCGGACATGGCGCTGGCGGCCTTCCACACGGTGCTCCAGCGCTGGAGCACCGCCGGGGCGGACGGCACCGGCGGTACGGACGGCGGCGCGGGTGGTTCGGTGGACGTCGCGGTGCTGACGCGGGACTGCTTCGCCGTCATCGCCCCGGCCCTGGACGCCGTCGTGCGCACCCCCGCCACGGGCTGACCGGGACCGCTCCGGCCCGGCCGGCGCACGCCTTCGTCGCAGGACCTGCGCGCGGGCGCGCGGCTCCTGCGTCGGCGCGTCAGCGGGCGGCAGCGCGAAGGTAGGTGCCCGGCCGGGCGTCCCGGTGCGGGTCGTACAGTGGCCGCGTGTCGGCGCAGTGGTGGTTCGTGAGTGACGATCCGGAGACCGAGTCCGAGCTGGACGGGGCCGAACGGGCCTTCGTGACGGTGCTGCGCGGGCGTGCCCGGGAGTGGCGGGTCACGCCGGCCGTCAGCTGGGTGGGGCGGCCCGAGGACGACTCCTCGCTGGTGGTGTGCGCCGGGGTCGGGGACGGCGTGCTCGGGTGGCCGCTGCGCGTCGGTGTGCACTTCAGCGGGGCCACGGTGCGCGGGGACCGGCTCGCCCACCAGAACTTCTACTGGCCGGTACAGCCGCCGAGCGCCCTGGCGCTGGACGCCACCGGCACCCCCGAGGTGCTGGCGGCGCTGACGGCCGACTGGTTCGAGCGCGTCCTGCGGATGCCCGTGGTGCGTCACGAGTGGTACCACGAGGGCCGGCGCTACGCGTACCGGTGCCTGTTCGTCGGCGACGGCGACGGCTGGTGCGACGCGTACCGTGAGGCCCTCGCCCCGCCGGAGCGGCGCGAGCGCCTGCGGGCTGCCGGCGGGCCGGCCGACGGCGCGCCGGGCGCCGGGTACGGGATCCGCTCGACGGCCCTCGGGCGGCCCGACCGCGTCGTCACCCTGCGGGACGCGCCGCCCTGACGCCCTGCCCCGGGCCCGGCCGGATCCGTCCCCGGGGTCGGTCGGATCCGGACTGCGGGCATGACGGCTCTCCTTGCGCCGGGCGGGCCGGGGTTCGCGTGGCACGGTGGGTGCGCGCCGTCCGCCTCGTTTGATAGGCAAGTCTCGGCTTGCCTATGGTGGAGTGGTGACCGACGATGGAGTGTGGAAGGCGCTGGCGGACCCAACCCGCCGCCTGATCCTCGACGAGCTGGCCCAGCGTGGCGGCCAGTCGCTGTTCGAGATCTGCGTGCGGCTGACCACCCGGCACGCGCTGGGCCTGTCGCGGCAGGCCGTCAGCCAGCACCTGGCGGTGCTGGAGGCGGCCGGCCTGGTGCGGGTGCGCCGCGAGGGCCGCTACAAGTTCCACGACCTGAACACCGAACCGCTTGAGCGCATCGCCACCCGCTGGCTCAGGCCCGAACCACCCGAGGACGCCCTGTGAGGATCAACCTGGCCAGTGTCTTCGTCGACGACCAGGACAAGGCCCTGCGTTTCTACACCGACGTGCTGGGATTCGTGAAGAAGACCGAGGTCCCGCTCGGCGGGCACAGCTGGCTCACCGTCGTCTCACCCGAACAGCCCGACGGCACCGAACTGGTCCTGGAACCCGACCAGCACCCCGCCGCCAAGGCCTACGTCGCCGCCCTCGCCGCCGACGGCATCCCCGCCACCTCCTTCGCCGTGGACGACGTGCACGGCGAGTACGAGCGCCTGCGCGCCCTGGGTGTGCGCTTCACCCAGGCCCCCCTCGCCCTCGGACCGGTCACCACCGCGGTCCTGGACGACACCTGCGGCAACCTCATCCAGATCGCCCAGTACCACTGACCTCCCGTCCGCGCGAGGCCCCGTACCCGGGGCCCGTGACCCGGCGGGGTCAGAGTGCGGCGGGGCGGGGCGGGGCGGGGCGGGGCGTGCGAGTGGCGGTCGGGTTCCCGCTGACGTCCTCGCCGGCGCGTGTTCCGGGCAGGCCGTCAGGTCGTCGGTGTACTCCCGGCGGGGCCGGTGCGGTCGGCCCGCGCGAGGTCGGCCGCGGCGAGGTCGGCGGCCACGAGGTCGGCCGCCCGTCCGGGGTCGCCGTCGGCGCGGGCGAGCAGGGCGGCCGCGTGGTAGCGGGCGTCGGGGGCCTGTCGGTGGGTCACTGTCATCTCCATCGCGTGCACCGATTCGTAGCGCGGTGAGCTGAGCGCCGCGTCGATGTCCGGGTGCCGCCGTTGCAGTTCCAGGACGATCTTCCAGGCGTCGTCCTGGATCCGGGCCCGCCGTACCGGGTCGCAGGCCGCGAGGGCCCGGTCGGTCTCGGGCGGGTCGAGGTGGCAGGCGGCCAGGGCGGGCAGGAGTTCGGGGACGCCCAGGATCGCCGCCGCGTCCAGGGTGGCGCTGTGGGACCAGTTGTCGGTGCCCAGCAGCTGCGCGATCAGGGGGACGGCCCGTGGGTCGTGCCGTCTGGCCAGGCCTCGTGCGCCTTCTTCGCGGACCTCGTCGTACTCGTCGGTGGTGCACCTCCACAGCGCGTCCCGGATGGCGGCGGTGTCGTGGTCCAGTTGGGATCCCAGCGTGAAGGCCGCCCAGTTGCGGGTTTCGGGGTCCTGGTCGCGGGTGAGGCGGATCAGTGCCCGGACATCGGGTCCGTCGGGCAGTGCGCCGTGGACGGAGGCGAACTGCGAGGCGACGTCGCACCGCAGTGCGGCGTCCTCGTGGCGGGAGAGGGCGACCAGTACGGCAACGGCGCGCGTGTCGTGCGTGCGGCCCAGGGCGCAGACCAGGGAGGACAACACGCTGAGCGCCGTCTCGGCCTCGGCGAGCGCTGTCAGGGCGGTGGCCGCCCCGGCGCGCAGGTGCTCGTGTTCGTCGGCGACGCATCCCAGTAGGTCGCAGCCCACCATCCGTTCCAGGGCGTCGGGTGATTGCAGCAACCGCGTACCGTGGTGCCACGCGACCTGTCCGCCGTCCCCCGTGACCGCCTGCCGGGCCAGCGCCCAGTAGGCGTGCCAGTCGTCGTCGGCCTGCGAGGCCTGCGCTGTTCGCGCGGCGGCCGTCACCCGCCCTGTCAGTCCCGCCGTATCGTCCATGGGCGCATCCTGCCCGAGGTGCCCGGCGCGGGGTACCGGATTTCCGCGCCGCGCCGGATCCGCACGGCTCCCGGCCGCCCACTGTTCACCGTCGTCGGCGTTTCGGTGTGGTCGGTGGTGGACCTCGCGGCTGGCGCGCCCAACGGTGGCGGGGTGCTGACCAGCCGATCAGCGGCCGGGCCCCGCGTGATCGGTTTCGGTTCGGGCGGGGAGGCTGGGAGGGACTGCTGCCCGGTAGGGACCGGTGTGTATGACGCTGCCGCCCACAGGCCGGGTCGGGTCAGGAGTAGTGGTCGAGGAGGGCCTGTAGGTAGTTTTCGAGGCGTTGGGTCAGGAGGGTGGGTGTGAGGTCGGTACGGCCGAGTTCGCGCCAGGGGGTGGCGACTTTTTCGGCGTCGGGGGCGAAGGCGAGGGTGTCGAGCAGTCGCCAGTACAGGTGGTCGCGGCCTTGGGCGAGGGGGCGGCCGCCGTTGGCGGTGTAGTGGTCGGGGAAGGCCAGTCCGGCTTGGGGTCCGTGCAGGAGGGCCAGGGTGGTGGCGCAGTGGGCGACGTCGAGGTCGGCCGGGCCCCAGGAGGTTTCGACCCAGTCGACGACTCCGGTGAGGGTGAGGGTGGTGCCGGTGCCGGTGAACAGGACGTTGCCAGGGTGGAAGTCGCGGTGCAGGAAGCACGCCTGGTGCGGGGGCGCGGGGGTGTCGATCGCGTTGACGGCCCGTTTCCACAGTTCGGGGCGGGTGGTGTTCTCGGGTGGGGTGACGCGTTCGGGGGTGGTCCACGGCTGCCAGGTGCGTGGCCGGTGGGTGTCGTCGACGTGCAGGGCGTGGACGGCGGCCAGTTGCGCGGCCAGCAGGTCGGCGCGGGCGGCGGTGTCGTCGTCGTGGTCCACGCGTACGCTGCCGGGCAGGTGGGTCATCAGCAGCGACGGGTGCTCGCACACCGCCCCGTGGGCGTCCACGGCGACGAGTCGCGCGGCCGGGACGGCGCTGTCCTCCAGCCGGCGCAGCACGGCGGCTTCGCGGGCCAGCAGTTGGGGGGCGTGGCGGCGGTAGAAGGGTTTGACGAAGGAGCGCAGCACGAGTGCGTAGGGGTGCGCGCCGTCGGGGCGGGTCACCTCCAGGCGGCGCATGCGCGAGGTCCATCCGCCTTTGAGCGCGCTGACCGCGCTGATGCGCTCGCCGGGCGCGAGGTGTCCCTCGACCCACCGGCGCGTGCCGTCCCACCCCTGGTCCAGGTCCCCACTGTCGATCACGGACGGCAAGCCTACGCCCCCGCCCCGGCCGGCCCCTGGTCGCCCCCGGCTCGGGAGCGCCGGCGGATTCCGGGCGGGCGTCGGTGGTCGCTGAGTCGGGGTCAATTTCTGTGAGTTCAGCATGTGATGGGCTTTGGCGGCGGGTCCTGGCCCCCTCAATTCGCCCCCTGTCCCGCCACGATGTCGGCGAAGACGATCACGGCCGCGCTCTCGCCGTACTGCGCCGACCGCTCCTGCCGGAAATCGCCGCTGCGCACGAGGATCCGGCTGATGTGGATCTTCGTGCCGATGGGGAAGGTCATCTCCTCCTCGGACTGGTTGTTCCGGCCGAGCGCCCTTCCCCGGTGGTTCTCCGGGAGGCTGAACTCCCAGACGATCTCCTTGCCGGCCACGTACGTGTGGGTCAACGGATCGCCGTACGTGGTCGACAGGATCGCCGGCCACTCGATCGTCTGGTCGACCGAGACGTAGCCGCCGTCCGGGTGGCTCTCCTGCTGCTTGAGGATGCCGCCGAACGAGTCGTACACGTGCTTGCTGTCGCCTCGCACCACGTTGCCTTCGTCGTTCGCGCGGGGCGTCGTGAAGTCGTCCCACACGCCGTTGATCCGGGCGAAGATGTCGAAGGTGTCCGCGAGGTGCTTCTCGTCCCACGACTCCGTGGTCTGCTCGTCCGCGTAGCCCCGCGCCATGGCGACACTGCGCCACGTGTCGAGCACCTCGCTCTCCCTTGACTTGTAGGAGAAGCCGGGGGCGGCGATCTCGCCGGGGGTGAAGCCGACCTGCCCGAGGGCCGCGAGGAGCGGGTTGATCCGGCGGTAGTCGGCGCTGAGGTAGTTCTCGCCGAGGTCGAGGTCCTTCTGCTTCTGCTTGGCCGCGAGGACCGTCGGGTCCAACTCCAGGGCGCGAGCCGCGTCGTACTCCGCGCGGGAGGCCACCCGGTCCTCGACCGTCCCCCACGACTTGTCCTTGAGGGACGCCCGGGGCTTCTTGCCGTCCTCGTCCGCGGAGATCAGGTAGGACCCGAAGCTGAAACCGAGGATCGTGTGCCCCGTGACGTCCTCCTCGTCCGTGTGCTTGACGACCTGGGTCCCCTTCGGGAGGCCCGCCGCGAGGGTGCGCTGTACGGGTGCCTCCGCCGCAACGGCCGTCCCGGTCCCGTGGCCGGCCGAACGCTGCACGTCGGAGGAGGCCTGGGGGGCCGGACGGCTCATCACCGCGCGGGCGTTGGCCTCGGCCTCGCGTTCGAAGCGGTCGGCGGGGTCGGAGACCTTCAGCCCGTCGCCGTTGTCGGTACCGCTGACCGGTCCCCGGCGCTGCTGGATGACATGGGTGAGCTCGTGGGCGAGGGTGTGCGCGTCGCCCCCGCCCTCACCGATGACGACGTGGTTGCCGGAGGTGTAGGCACGCGCGCCGACCTCGGCGGCGGAGGCCTTCGCGGCGCCGCCGGTGTGGATGCGTACGTCGGAGAAGTCCGCGCCGAGGCGGGACTCCATGTCCGTACGGGTGGCCTGGTCCAGGGGCCGGCCGGGGCCGCGCAGGACATCGTGGACGGAGGAGCGCTGGACGGCCGGGGCCGCGGCACGCTGGACGGCGGGGCCATCGGAGCCCTCGTGACCGCAGCCGTCACCGTGCCGGTGCTCCTCCCCGTCCAGGCCGCGGCCGGCCCGGCGGAGCATCTGGACGACCGCCGCGTTGCCCACGGTGCCCTGGAGGGCGAGCAGTTGTGACCGTGGGTGCCCGGCCTGGGCGGGCGCGTGCCTCGCCTCCCGGCCGGCCTTGGCCCCGGTGGCTTCCTCGTTCTCCCGCTTGCGCATCGGGCTCCGCTCCTTCTGGGATCGTCGGCAACGTCCCACTCAACCCGACGGCCACGGCGTGGCGGAAGGTACGTCAGGGCAGAGCTCGGGGTCCCTGCGACGGTCTCCCGCGGCACTTCCGTACAGGCGGCACGACAGCAGGGTGCTGCGGCGGCTGAGCCGGGCCGGCCGCCACCGGGCCGGACCGCTCAGTGGGACGGCCCCACGCCCGGCGGGTGGAAACAGGCGGTGACCGTCTTGCCGTTCTTCTGCCGGCGGGTGTGCCAGTGGTCGGCGAGCGCGTCGACCAGCGCCAGGCCCCGCCCGCCGACGGCGTCGGGGGAGGCCGATCGCGGACGGGGGAGCCGAGGGCTGTGGTCGTGGACGCTCAGGTGCAGACAGCGCCCGTCCCACGTCAGCACCAGCTCCGCGTCGCTCCCGGCGTGGACGTGGGCGTTGGTGGTCAGTTCGGAAACGGCCAGCACCACCGCGTCCGCGACCGCCGGCGCGTCCCGGTTCCAGCCCAGGGCCTCCAGATGCGTCCGCGCCCATTCCCGGCCGGCCCGTACTCCCGCGCCGAGCGGAAGGCGTCGGGCCCACCCCACTCCGTGGATCCTGGCCATGCGGACCTCCCTCCACCTTCGGATGCCTTCGAGAACCTCCGGGCGCGTGCGTCCAGCGCCTGCCCGCAGCCGGTGACCGCATGCGACGTACCTCACGGTCCGTCGGCCGGCGACCGGTCAGGCGCACGGGCCTTCCCGCCACTCGGCCGGGTGGGCCGCAGGGCGCCGACCACCGGGTCGGGCCCTGCGGCGTGCGCCGGTGAGGGTGGTCAGAAGGCTCCGCCGTAGTACCCGCCGATCGCCTGGTGGTAGTCCGGGTCCGCGGTGTGCCGGTCCTTGTGGAACTCGGGCGAGTTCTTCACCTCGTCCTTCGTCCGGTTCACCCACACCGTCCGCTCGGCGGTGTCCACGCGCCGGATGGTGCCGGCGGGCAGCAGTACTTCACGGCCGAAGATCCACGGACCGGTGTCGACCACGATGTGCGCGGAGTCCACGTCCTCGGTGTGCCGGTCGACCTTGCCGATGTGACCGTCCTCGGCCTCGACCCGGTAACCCGTCAGGTCGGTGCCCGGGGCGTAACCCTCGGCGTTGCCGTAATCCCACAGTCCACTGGTCACAACTGCCTCCTCGTCGAACGGAATTCCTCTTCCTGGTACGGCTGCCGGTTTCCCCCGTCGCGGCGGAACATTCCCCCGCAACCCGCACTTTTCGTCGGTGGCGGGGCGGACGGGGCGGGCGGCTCGAGGGAGGGGCGGGCGAGCGGCGTGGCTCACCCGGCGCGCGCGGACGCCGGGCGCCCGCACCGCCCGCTGACGCATGAATCCGCAGACCAGGGGCAGGCGGACGCGGAGAGCGGCCGGCACATCCAGGGCCCGGCCCGACGACGAATGGAGCAATCCGCGGTGACCGAGCAGACCCGGCCCCCCGAGGCCGCACCTCCTCCCGACCCCGGCGGCCCCGCCCGCCCCCCGCTGGTGCCGGATCCGCCGCCCCCGCCCGGCGCCCCCGTACCGCCCCCGGAACCGCAGCCGCGCGCTCCGGCCCCGCCGAACCCCGAACCGGCCGCACCGGGACCGGGCGAGCCCCGCGCCCCCGAGCCGCCGGACTGAGCCGGGCCGAGCCTGACCGACGGGCCGTTGCGCTACGCGCCGTCACCGGGAGTTCCGGAGCCGCGCCCGCCGGGGCCGCTCCGGGCTTCCTCCCGCGCGGGCTCGGACCCGGGTCGGCGGCGCAGCGTGCCCCCCCGGACGGGGCGTGCGAGCCGTGGACCGCTGCTCCTGGGCCCCGCCGCCGGCTGCCGCCCCGGTTCTCACTCGCCGGGCGGCCGGCGGCCCCTACCCGGCACCCGGGGCGCCCCTGCCGACCGGCCGCGCACCGCCGCCCTCAGCAGCGCGAACGCCGCCGCCTGGACGGCGGCCACGGCCAGGCGGCGGCGCCAGGCGCGCTTGTGGCCGGAAACGTGCCGGCCCGGCTCAGGGCGGCCGCGACGGTGCCGCAGCCGTCGAAGGGCCCACCCGGCCGCCACGCCGCTCCACGGCCCCGGTACCAGGCCGAACGCCTTGAACGCCAGGTTCGCAGGCTTCACGGTGCCCGCCTCCTTCCGCACGGTGGTCCGGAGCACCGGCGCGAGGGCGTCCCGGGCCCGCAGGCCGGCCCGCGCCCCGGGTGCGAGACCGCCCGCCGCCCGCCGCCCGCCGCTTCGACCCGCCCCGCCCCGCCCCCGGCTCGCCGGGTGCGGGGCTCGTGACGCGGCGCCGCCGCTCACCGCGGGCCGCCCGCTTCGTGGTGCCCGCTGATGCGGCGCAGGCGCTCGTGACCATGCCGGGCGCGTGTGCCCGGCGGCAGGGGCGGCAAACCCGCAGGCCCGCGCCCGGCCGAGGGGGCGCCGAGGGACGTCAGCCCTCGTGGCTGCGGAGGGTCTCCCTGACCTTGGCGATCGCGAACCCCCAGCCCTGCTGGACGGTGGGCTTGCCCGGCACCGCCAGTTCCCGGGGGTTGGTCAGGACGTCGAGCACGACCGGACCCGGGGTCTCGAAGGCCCGCCGCACGCCGTCCGCGAGCTCGGAGGGGCCGGTGACGCGGATTCCGGTCAGGCCGAGCGCGGTGGCGACCGCGGCGAAGTCCGGGTTGTCCAGCTCGGTACCGAACTCCGGCAGCCCGGCCTGCTCCTGTTCGAGCTTGACCATGCCCAGGCGCCGGTTGTCGAACACCACGAGCTTCACCGGCAGCCGGTGGGTCCTGATCGTCATCAGGTCACCGAGCAGCATGCTCAGACCGCCGTCGCCGCAGAACGCCACGACCTGCCGGTCGGGGGCCCAGAGCTGCGCGCCGAGGGCCTGCGGCATGGCGTTGGCCATCGAGCCGAGGTTGTACGACCCCAGCAGGCGCCGGCTGCCGCGCATGGTCACGAAGCGGGAGAGCCACACGGTGGCCATGCCGGTGTCGGAGGTGAAGATCGCGTCGTCGCTCGCGCAGGCGTCGACCGCGGCGGCCAGGGCCTCCGGGCGGACGTCGTGGTCCCGGTTGTCCAGCGCGCTGCGCAGGCGGCCGAGCAGGCGGTGGTCGTGGCGGGGGTCGGCGAGGTGCAGCTGAGAGGTGCGCCAGTCCTCGAAGCGCTGCCGGGCGTCGTCCAGGTGCGAGCGGTCCTCGGTGGGCCGCAGGTGGGGGAGGAGGGCGCGCAGGGTGGCGGCGGTGTCGCCGACCAGCCCCACGTCCACCGGGGTGCGTCGGCCGAGGTTGCGCTCCCGCACGTCGATCTGGACGACCTTGCAACCCTCGGGGTACCAGTCGCGGTACGGGAAGTCCGTGCCGAGCATCACGAGGGCGTCGCAGGTGTCCAGGGCGTGGGCGGCGGCCGGATTGCCGATCAGCCCGGTCTGGCCGACCTGGTAGGGGTTGTCCTCCTCGAAGCCCTCCTTGGCCTTGAGGGTGAGGACCATCGGCGCGCCCAGGCGCTCGGCCAGCTCCAGCACCTCCGCGCGCGCGTGCCGGGCACCCCGCCCCACCAGCAGGGTCACCCGCTCGGCCGCGGCGAGGAGGTCGGCGGCCTCCCGCAGGCCCGCGTCGTCGGGGCGGGTGACCGGGCGGGTGCGCGGGAACCGCGCCGGCCGGTCCTCCGTCAGCTCCCGGTCCCCGAGGTCCCCGGGCACGGTGAGGACCGCCACGCCCTGCTCGCCGATCGCCGTGCGGACCGCCGTCTCGAGCATCCGCGGCAGCTGGTCCGGGGAGGTCACGGTGGCGCGGAAGACCGCGACGTCCCGGAACAGCAGGTCGTTGTCGACCTCCTGGAAGTAGTCGCCGCCCATCTCGGCCGACGGGACCTGGCCGGCGATCGCCAGCACCGGGGTCCGGCTCTTGGCGGCGTCGTACAGGCCGTTGAGCAGGTGCACCGAGCCGGGGCCGACGGTGCCCATGCACACCCCCAGGGTGCCGGACAGCTGCGACTGCGCACCGGCCGCGAACGCCGCCGCCTCCTCGTGCCGGCAACCGACCCACTCGAGGCCGTCGGTGGTGCGGACGGCCTCGGTCAACGGGTTCAACGCGTCACCGACCACGCCGAAGACGTGGCGCACGCCCAGCTCGCGCAGGGCGTCGACGATCACTGAGGCAACGGTACGTGCCACGGAGGGCTCCTTTCGGGGGTGTTCAGAGGGTGAAGCGGTCGGGGTCGGCCGCGTGCCAGTCCCGGGCCCACGACTGCGGCGCCTCGTCCAGGAGTTGGCCCGGGGCCAGCCGGGGGTGGAGGTCCGCGTAGGAGCGGATGGTCTGCGGGTCGGTCCGGCGCTGCAACAGGTGCGGGCCCAGACGGGCCGGCTCGTCGACACCCATCGCCGCCATGATCTGCAGGGCGCTCTTGACGGTCGCCTCCTGGTAGCGCCGCACCCGCTGGGACTTGTCCCCCACGTGCAGGGCACGGGCCCGGCGGCGGTCCTGGGTGGCCACGCCGACGGGGCAGGTGTTGGTGTGGCAGCGCTGGGCCTGGATGCAGCCGACGGCGAACATCATGGCCCGGGCGGCGTTGGTGTAGTCGGCCCCCTGGATCAGCCGCTTCACCAGATCGCTGCCGGTGGCCACCTTGCCGCTGGCACCGATGCGGACCACGTCCCGCAGACCGGTGCCCACCAGGGCGTCGTGCACCGTCATCAGGCCCTCGGTGAGCGGCATGCCGACGTGGTCGGCGAACTCCAGCGGAGCGGCGCCAGTGCCGCCCTCCGCGCCGTCCACCACGATGAAGTCCGGGGTCACCCCCTCGTCCAGCATGGCCTTGCACACCGCCAGGAACTGGCGGCGCGAGCCGACGCACAGCTTGAAGCCGGTCGGCTTGCCGCCCGCCAGCTCGCGCATCCGCGCGACGAAGCGCACCAGCTCGCGCGGGGTGGAGAAGACCCGGTGGTAGGGCGGCGAGACGACGGTCCGCCCCTGCGGCACGCCGCGGACCGCCGCGATCTCGGCGTTGACCTTGGGGCCGGGCAGCACCCCGCCGATGCCCGGCTTGGCGCCCTGGCTGAGCTTCAGCGACACGCACTTGACGTGCGGGTGCGCCGCCTTGTCCGCGAACCGGGCCGCGTCGAAACCCCCGTCCGGGGTACGGCAGCCGAAGTAGCCGGTGCCGATCTCCCACACCAGGTCGCCCCCGGGACGCAGGTGGTACTCGGACAGGCCGCCCTCACCGGTGTCGTGGGCGAAACCACCCAGTGCCGCACCGGTGTTCAGCGCCAGCACGGCGTTGGCCGACAGCGAGCCGAAACTCATCGCGGACACGTTCAGCAGCGCCATCTCGTACGGCTGGGTGCAGTGCGGCCCTCCCACCCGCACCCGCGGCGCCCGGTCGGGCACCGCGACCGGGGCCATCGACGGCACCAGGAACTCGCGCCCGCTCTCGTACAGGTCCAGCTCCGTACCGAACGGCTCCTCCGCGTCGCTCCCCTTCGCCCGCGCGTAGACGATGCCGCGCGTGTCGCGGTCGAAGGGGCGTCCGTCCACGTTGCGTTCGACGAAGTACTGCTGGACCTCCGGCCGGATGCCCTCCAGCGCGAACCGCAGGTGCCCGAGGACCGGGTAGTTGCGCAGCACCGAGTGCCGGGTCTGCAACACGTCCGCCAGCGCGACCACCGCCACGGCCCCCGAGGACCCGGCCACGGCCCACCACCACGGCGACACCACCACGGCAGCCGCCGCAGCCGCGACCGCCCCGCACCACAACCCGGCAACCCACAGGAATCTCCACACGGCCACCGTCTAACCCCGAACGGCCCTGCCAATCACCCGGCACCCGAGGTCAGGACCGGCCCCGCCCCGGAACGGCCGCCGCCGACGCCCCCGTGCCGCGGGGCTCGACGGCTTCCCGCAGGCACCGGAGCGGCGGGCCGCGGCCGAGTGGACGTCAGCCCTCGAAGCCGGACCGGCCGGACACGGCGAACACCCTGGTGGCCGCCTATGACCTGAGCGAGGCGCAGGCCGCACTGCTCTCCTACCTGAACGAGCGCGCGCCGGGCCGCGACACGGACTCCGGGGCACCCATCGGTGGTCGTGCTCCAGCAGCTCGGTGGGCCGGGCCGCGGGCGCGGCCCACTCGGGCCGGAAACCGGGATGGTCCCGCCACTGCGTAGCGGTGTACCGCAGGGCCAGCCCGAGGCCGTCGATCAGACCGGCGTCCTCGCCGTCGAGGGGCCCGTCGCTGGACCTCTTCCTACCCGACTTGTCCTGACGCCGTCACTGGAGCAGTGGCTTTCACGAAACTCGCGCCGGAGCCGGTCTGCCGTGTCCGCTGACAGGTGTCCGCCGTTCTGTCGAGGCGGGTGTCCGGGGCGGTGAGGTGGTCGTGACGGTTGGCGGCTGACCACCGTTCATGTCCGGTGGGCTTGTCGGGTTTCTGTGTCGGTGGCGGCTACGACTGCTGTGAGGAGGCCGGGGAAGCGTCGTTCCAGTTCTTCGGTGCGGAGGGCGTTCATTTTGGTGGTGCCGTTGTAGTACTGGTGGAGGAGTCCTGCTTGGCGTAGGACGGTGAAGTGGTGGCTGGCGGTGGATCGTCCGACGGGGAGGTCGAAGGAGCCGCAGCTGAGGTGGGTTCCGGAGTGTGCGAGTGTGCGTACTACTGTCCTGCGGGCCGGGTCGGTGAGTGCCTCCAGTACTTGTTGGATGCTGATGTCCTCGATGTCGGGGTGCACGATCATTCGTGCCGCCGGGCGTGTCCGTCCCACACCCACCATCCCTTCCCCAATGCTCGGCCCCCGTCCGGTTCGTCGGTCAAAGTCCTTGCCGTGCGCGTGACTTCGCGCACACGACGCTACTATGCCCGACCCGGGCGGCATGCCCGCCGCGACACCCGCACGGCAGGTCCCGTGGCCGGGGGAGGCGGAGGATGGCGGGGGCGGGCCCGCTGTCGGATGTGTGGGGTGCGGGCTGCGTGTTTGCGGGGTTCGGGGTTCTTTCCGCTGATGGGGCATGGGAGGCACGGTACGTGCCGGCCGGCGGGCTGGCCCGGGGGCCCGTGAGCGCACGATGACGGCGGCCTGGCCGCCGCCGGCGAGTACTGCCTCGAACAGGTTGCTCGACGGGCGGCGGCTCGGTCACCGGGTGCTCCCGTATCCGCGGTCGGGGCGCGTGGGGGCTTCCTGCCGGGGGCCTGCCGGGGCGGGTCGGGGTGGGTGGGGGGTGTTCGGGGCGGGTTGGTGGTCGGGGGTCTAGCCTGGGTGGCATGTTCGTACTGGAGCTCACGTACACCGCCGGCCTGGAGTCGGTCGAGGCTGTGCTGCCGCGGCACATCGAGTGGCTGGAGGCGCACTACGCGGCTGGTACCTTCCTCGCTTCGGGGCGCAAGGTGCCGCGTGATGGCGGGGTGATCCTCGCGGTGGGTGGGGACCGGGCCGCGATGGAGGCGCTGGTGGCGACCGACCCGTTCGTGCGGGCCGGGTTGACCGAGTACCGGGTGACGGAGTTCCTCGCCACCACCACCGCTCCCGCGCTGGCGGCCCACCGCCAGCAGCTGCCCGCCTGAGGCCTCGCGCCCACCCGCCGTCCGCGGTGCCCGTCCGGGGCGTCGGGATGCGGTGGTGTTGTGGTTACGATCGGTGAGTGCGGGGCGAGGACGTATCGCGGGTTCCGATTTTCGGCGGGAGTGGACGGATGGCACATGTGCGGGCCGGGCAGCCGGCGCAGTCGGGTGATCTGGTGGATGTGGCGCGGTTGGTGACGGCGTACTACGCGCTGAGTCCGGATCCGCAGGAGCCTGGGCAGCGGGTGGCGTTCGGGACTTCGGGGCACCGGGGTTCGTCGTTGGACGGGGCGTTCAACGAGGATCACATCGCGGCGACGACGCAGGCGATCTGTGAGTACCGGGCGGGGCAGGGTGTGGCGGGTCCGGTGTTCCTGGGGGCGGACACCCATGCGCTGTCGGAGCCGGCGAAGGTGACGGCGTTGGAGGTGTTGGCGGCCAACGGTGTGGAGGTGTTGATCGACGCGGCGGACGGTTATACGCCTACTCCGGCGGTTTCGCATGCGATTCTGGCGCACAATCGGCGTAGTCCGCGTGCGCTGGCGGACGGCATCGTGGTGACGCCTTCGCACAATCCGCCGCGGGACGGGGGTTTCAAGTACAACCCGCCCAGTGGGGGTCCGGCCGGTTCGCAGGCCACCGGTTGGATTCAGGACCGTGCGAACGAGTTGATCCGTGAGGGGATGCGCGGGGTCAGGAAGGTGCCCTACGCGCGGGCGCTGGCCGCGGCCACCACGGGGCGTCACGACTACCTCGGCGCCTATGTCGAGGACCTGCCCTCGGTCCTGGATCTGGAGGCGGTGCGGGGGGCGGGTCTGCGGATCGGGGCCGATCCGCTGGGCGGGGCGTCGGTGGCCTACTGGGGGCGCATCGCCGAGAGGCACGGTCTGGACGTGACCGTCGTCAATCCGGTGACCGATCCGACGTGGCGGTTCATGACGCTGGACTGGGACGGGAAGATCCGTATGGACTGTTCCTCGCCCGCCGCGATGGCCTCCCTCATCGGCCGCAAGGACGAGTACGCCATCGCCACGGGCAACGACGCCGACGCGGACCGGCACGGCATCGTCACTCCCGACGCCGGTCTGATGAACCCGAACCACTACCTGGCGGTGGCCGTCGACTACCTCTACCGCCACCGTGGCGACTGGCCCGGGGACGCGGGTGTCGGCAAGACGCTGGTCTCCTCCTCGATGCTGGACCGCGTCGCGGCCGACCTGGGGCGCGTCCTGGTGGAGGTGCCGGTGGGTTTCAAGTGGTTCGTCGACGGCCTGCTGGAGGGTTCGATCGGTTTCGGCGGTGAGGAGAGCGCGGGGGCGTCGTTCCTGCGCCGTGACGGCGGGGTGTGGACGACCGACAAGGACGGCATCCTGCTGGCCCTGCTGGCCGCCGAGATCACCGCTGTCACCGGCGCCACTCCCAGCGTCCGCTACCGCGAGCTGACCGAGCGTCACGGTGCCCCTTCCTACGCGCGGGTGGACGCCCCGGCCGACCGTGAGCAGAAGGCGCGTCTGGCCCGGCTGTCGCCGCAGCGGGTCGGGGCGGGTGAGATCGCGGGGGAGGAGATCACCGCCGTCCTCGCCGAGGCGCCGGGCAACGGTGCCCGGATCGGCGGCATCAAGGTCTGTACCGCCAACGCCTGGTTCGCCGCCCGCCCGTCGGGCACCGAGGACGTGTACAAGATCTACGCCGAGTCCTTCCTGGGCGATGAGCACCTCGCCCGGGTGCAGGAGGAGGCCCGTGCCCTGGTCGGGGAGGTCCTGCGGGGCTGAGCCCCCGGCGCGTGGCACCGCGCCCCGGTCCGGCTTCGTGCCGGACCGGGGCGCGGGCGTTTCCCGGCTGGGGGCGCCTCCTTGGCGGCGGGCGTCCGCTCGGGTACGGGCGTCGGCTCAGGTGCGGGCGGGTTGGGCCGGCTGCGGCGCCCGGGTTCGCGGCGGGTGTTCGTCGCGGGTGGTCGCGGCGGCCACCGCGCACGCCGTCAGGGCGAGTGCGGCCGCGGCGAGGGGGAACCAGCGTTCGCCGAGCAGTGTGATCGCCGCCGATCCGGCGACGCCGCCGGCCGCCGTGCCCAGGTACAGGGCGCTGCTGTTCAGCGAGATCAGCAGCGGCGCGTTGCCCGGGTCGATGGACGCCAGCCGGTGCGGCAGCGCCACCGACACCGCCCATCCGGCCAGCGGTACCACCGTCGCGTAGGCGAGTGCGCCCGGCATGGTGAGTCCCAGCCACGGCAGTGCGGCGAACGCGCCCGCGGCCAGTGCGGAGCCGGCCAGCAGTACCCGCCGCACCCCTATCCGGTCCACCAGGCGCCCGCCGAGCCAGCTGCCGGCCACCGACATCACGCCGCAGGTCAGCAGGATCACGCTCAGCCGGCCGGCATCGGCGCCGGTGGCGCCCTCCACGGCGGTGGCCAGGTAGATGTAGACGCTCTGGAAGGCGAGGAAGAACACCAGTGTGGTGGCCGCGGCGCCCAGGACCCGGCCGCGGCCCAGTGGCGCCAGGCGGGCGCGCAGGGCGGGGGCGGCGGCGGGGGCGGGCAGGTCGCGCAGCAGCACGGCCAGGCCCGCCAGTGCGGCCAGGCCCAGGGCGGTGACCAGCCACATCGTCAGCCGCCAGTCGGCGCGCCCCACCCAGGTGCCCAGCGGCACGCCGAGCGCGGTGGCCACCGTCATCCCGCCGAGTACGGTGGCCAGCGCCCGCCCGCGCCGCTGGGGGGCGACCAGGGTGGTGGCCACCGCGTTGGCGGTGGGCGTGTAGAGGGCGGCGCCGGCCGCGGCCAGCACGCGGGTGGCCAGCAGCAGGCCGTAGGTGGGGGCGAGCGCGGACAGCGCGTTGGCCGCGGTGAACACCGCCAGCGCGGTCAGCAGCAGGCGCCGGCGCGGCCAGCGGGCGGTGAACGCGGCCAGTACCGGGGCCAGCAGCGCGTAGCCGAGGGCGAAGACGGTGACCAGCTGGCCGGCCGCCGGCACCGACACCCCCAGGTCGGCGGAGACCGGGCCGAGGATGCCGGCGACGACCATCGAGTCGGTGCCCACGGCGAAGGTGCCGAGGGCGAGCAGGAGCAGAGGTACGGGCACGGCGGGGCCCCCGGGGCGCAGGAACGGATCGTCGGACGGGACGTGTCGCCGGACGGCGCGTGCCGCCGGACGAAACTGTTGGACATCCATGCAACAGTTGGACACTCGTCAAACATTCGGGGATGGGTGGATGATTGTCAAACCATTCATTCCCCGCCCGCCCGCCCCGCCCCCGCCCCTGTACCCGCCGCCGCGACCGCCCCCGAGGAGCACGCCCCGTGAACGACGACGAACGGCTACCCCAGCCCGCGACCGCCGACATCGACCTCGTCACCGTCCTGCACGCCCTCGGCGACCCCGTCCGCATGACCCTGCTGCTCAGCTACGCCGACGGCGGCGAACACTCCTGCGACCCGCGCGGCCTGGGCCTGGAACACCTCCACAAGTCGACCGTCTCCCACCACATGCGGGTCCTGCGCGAAGCCGGCGTCACCACCACCCGCGTCGCCGGCCGCAACCGCTTCGTCAGCCTGCGCCGCACCGACCTCGACACCCGCTTCCCCGGACTGCTCGACGCACTCCTCGCAGCGGCCACGCCCCCCGCACCGTAGACGGCACCCCGCCCCCCGGGGCCGGGCGCCGCCGGTTCCCGCCGTACGGGGTCCGCCTAGGTTCTGCCCCGCCGATCATGTCCGGAGCCAGGTGATGGCTGCTGCGACGGTGACGGTGCCCAGGTAGACGTATGCGCGCTTGTCGTACCTCGTGGACACAGATCGGTAGTTCTTGAGCTTGTTGATCGCCCGTTCCACGGTGTTGCGCTTCTTGTACCGCTCCTTGTCGAAGCCGGGTGGGCGACCCCTTGCCCGGCCCCGGCGTACGCGGTTCACGGCCTGGTCGCTCTTTTCGGGGATGACGTGGTGGATGCCGCGTCGCCGCAGGTACCGGCGGGTCCGGTGATTGCTGTACGCCTAGGGCCTGTGTGAGGTTGTGATCAACGAGCCGTTCGTAGGAGGTCGTCGATCCAGATCATCGCGGCGCGGAGGTGGAGGCCGGCGAGGTAGCTGTCGGGTGTCTTGTCGCAGCGGGTGGCGATGC